>JAZDOS010000058.1:0-46016 GCA_043798375.1 Candidatus Omnitrophota bacterium
AGAGCGTATCGCATTGAGGGATTTTATTACACGCGATCCTTTATGCCGTCGCTATTTTGATGTTTTTCTTTTTGAAGATATTCCCGCTCGTGATCGCGATCCGGATTCTGTATATCTGGAAGAAGTCAAAAATTGTGATGTGTATGTGTGTTTATTGGGTAATGAGTATGGAACTCAAGATGCACAAGGCGTTTCTTCCACGGAACGCGAATTTCGAGAGGCTACAAAACAGGGCAAAACAAGATTGCTTTTTATTAAGACCGGGAACGATCAGGATCGTCATCGAAAGACGGTAGAACTGATAAAGGAGATCGGCGGAGAGATGATCCGCAGGCGCTTTTCAAACGTTACGGAGTTGGTAACTCAAGTATATGCCGCGTTCGTGCAATATTTAGAAGACGAAGGCATATTGCAAACTGTGCCCTTTGACGCCGCTGTTTGCCGCGATGCCGCCTTCAGCGATATTGATGAAACGTATGTGGAGAATTTTTTGGAGACGGCTCGTACGGAACGCAAGTTTCCGCTACCGAAAAATTCGTCGGCAAAAAAGTTGTTCACACACCTTAATTTACTTACGGATGATAAAATTTCTAATGCTGCGGTATTATTGTTTTGCCGAAAGCCACAAAAGTTTCGTACGCTCATATGCGCGGAAGTGAAGTGTATGCATTTTCACACAACCGAAGTACGTAAGCCAATACCGTCATATCAGATTTATAAAGGCACCTTGTTTGAACAGGTAGATGAAGCGGTTGATTTTGTATTGGGAAAAATAGATCGTTCGGTAACCCCCGGCAAAACAGGCAATGCCAGTGATGTTGCCTATGAAATTCCAAGATTGGTTATTCGCGAGGCGATCGTCAACGCCATCGCGCACAGGGATTACACATCAAACGCCGGTGTTCAAGTAATGTTGTTTGTTGACCGGCTTGAAGTATGGAACCCCGGGGCGTTACCGTCCGGGATGACGATGAAATCATTGCGGACAGAGCATTCGTCGGTACCCCATAACCCGCTTATCAGTGAGCCGCTTTTCTGGGCGCGTTACATCGAGCGCGCGGGAACAGGGACTCTTGATATGATCGCGTTATGCCGCAAGGCAGGTATCCCGGAACCCCAATTTGAACAGCGTGGCGGACAGTTTGTGCTGACGATCCGTAGAAAAAAGGCAACACGGCAAATAGCACCAGCCCAAGTCGAGGCCCAAGAGGCCCAAGTCGAGGCCCAAGTCGAATTGCTTAAGTGGCAAAAAGACATCCTGTCCGCATGTTCTACCGTCGAAAAATCAGGGAAAGAATTGTTGCTGGTTGTTGGGTATCGGAAGAGGACAGGAAATTTTAAAAAAGGACTTCAACGGCTTCTAGATCATCAGTTTATAGTTCATACAATTCCGGATAAACTCAATAGTCGTTTACAAAAATATCGTTTGACTAAAAAAGGCGCCGAATATTTAAAGAAGCAAGGCAAGAAATAAAGTAGGTACTTGTTCTTGGCCAAAGCAAGTAAAACTTAACAAGCTAATTTACATAGAGTTATGGCATTTTTACTTGCTTTTTATCGCAATGGGCTCAAAATGGCCCACTCAAGGGCCCAATCGTGAGTCGGCGATCATGGCGGTAAAGATTACTCCTGTAAGGTTCGGAGAAAAGTTCGGAGTAAAGTTCGGAGAACGGGTCACTGAAAAAGGTGGCTAGAAAAGTATCCAGAAAACTAACCTGAAAATTTTAGATCTGATAAAGCGCATCGGCCCCGATAAAGGCGGGCATTGGGAAGTGGTGAATGGGAGGAAAGAGTGAGTTATGGGAACTACAACATTTTTTCTCAGATACAATGATTCGGGCAAGCCATTAAACAAAATGGGCAAGGAAGAGTTAGAAAAGCTCAATAATCTTTCGCCTTATGATGAGACGCCGTATTATGCCGGTTGGCAGGTGCCCTTAGAGCTTCATAATGGCAATGTGTATGGTCTGGTGTTTTGGAAAGGCAGGTTAATAAAAATCGAGGATGCGCCTAAAACTCTAAATAAAAAATATTACAGTAAACATAGCGGTAAAAAAGTTAACGAGTATGAATAGACTGTATTAAAAAAATACATGTTAGCGGAAATACAGAGGCTCGATAAGGAATTTAAGAAGTCGCTACGGAAAAATAAAACCCGTGCCAAAGGGGACGCAAGCGGGATATAAGAAATTATGGCAAAAGAAGCATTGGAGTTATGGCAGGGACTACCGGCGGATACAAGACGCATGCTTTTGAGCAATGTCTGGTGCGGTGAATGCCGGAAGGCAGTGACCATCGTCGATTATCATGCGGAGTTAAAGGGTGTAGTGGTCCTGCAGGGCTTCTGCGGTACCTGCGGCCATAAGGTAGCCCGGGTCATCGATGATCTGGCTCCTGCTCCAAAGAATAAGACTAAAGCAGCTATGTCCGGTCTTTATATCTTCGATGTCTGGCTTTATGGAGACGAAAAAGGCACGGATGAAAAGAAGATTGTCCGCAAGATTCAGATCGCCGGCACAAAAAGTCTTTATAATTTCGCTAAGATCATAACGCAAGCGTTTGGGTTTTACTTCGATCATTGTTTCGGATTTTATGATAATTTTCAAAGATACGGCCATTCATCAATGGCATACGAATTGTTTGTAGATGTCGGCGAGGAACCCTTGTCATCCGCAAGCAAAGGCGTGAAGAAAATAAAGATCGGACAAGCATTTAAGAGCACTGGTCAAAAAATGCTATTCCTATTTGACTATGGCGATGAATGGCGGTTTGTGGTGGAAGTGAAGGAAATCAAGCAGGCAGAAAAACGGGATTTAAAGCCGGTAATATTGGAGAGCATCGGAAAGGCGCCGTTACAGTATCCTCCGTGCGAGGAATGAGTTTGGGAGCAAAAACAACTCCGACTCAGTCAGTGGCTCAATTGCGTGAGGTCTTATTACAAACAAAGCCTTTATTTCGCAACTTTGTCAATTGCTAATGTGAATTATCAATAGTATCAATGGGTTACGTAAAATCAGGACAGGCGTACCACTACATTTTCCTGGATATCTTGGGGATTTTCTAATATGCGGGGCGGGATTTTAAGCCCATACCTTCTTAACACCTTGAACAAGGTATAATATACATCCCGCAAACAAAAAGCGGAGAGAGACAACAAGTGCCGATGAGCGGCATAGTTAAGAAGACCCTGATAAGTATTCCCAAGCACCCCAATAGCCCGTATATATTCTATAACGATGACGGACGTCCATACACGAACGTGCGAAAATCTTTTGATGCAACATTAAAGAAATGTGATATAATTGACTTCAAATTCCATGATCTTCGGCATACTTTCGCGTCGCAGCTGGTGATGTTCGGGATCGATTTGAAGACGGTGCAGGAGTTGATGGGCCACAAGTCGATCGAGATGACGCTTCGGTATTCTCATCTATCGCCGGATCACAAAAAGCGGGCCGTGGACATCTTGGGAAGTAGACTTATCACAAATATAGCACAAACGCCTAAAGAGGCAAATACAAGCGAGATAGGCAAATCGCCTAACTCGTTGAAAGAATTACAGTTAGTGCATTAATGCTGGCGTAGCTCAGTTGGTAGAGCAGCGGTTTCGTAAACCGCAGGTCGATGGTTCGAATCCATTCGCCAGCTCCATATTTGAACCAAAAAAGGGGTTACAGGGGAAAAGATTGTTTTCCCCTGTGCAAGTAGATTTCTTGCGAAAATCTGCGCGAAAGAGGGGTGATTTGAATGAAGAGAATTTTAATACAAGCTATTACGGCGATTGTAATCGCTGCTTCGTTCTGCTGTGCGGCGGATGAACCCGCGCCAAAGGCTACCGAACCGCTTGGCGCCATAACGGAGACCTGCGGAGTTATTATCGGTAAAATAACGAATATTATCGAAAGAAGCCTCGGCGGCGGGAAGGAGAAAAACTCGCTTGTCATGGCCGAAGATAACGGCAAGACGAAGATAATTCCTCTCGATAATACGGTAAAGGCGCTTGACGCCGGTTTTAACGCTATTACCCTGAACCAGCTTAAGGGCAGGAAGGTATCTGTTTCGATAGCGGGCGGAAAAGCAAGGACGGTCCAGGAGATAAAATAGTTTTAAATCTGTCAAAAATGGGACAAGCCTGATAGAATGGCTAGGATATGACACGATTTCGCGATGTGCTGAATAACAAGAATTTCCTCTTCCTCTGGTTCGGGCAGGTCATATCGAACTTCGGTGACCGCCTGAACCAGATGGCGCTCGTTGCGCTTGTGTACCAGCGTAATCCCGGCTCCGAAATAGCGCTTGCGAAACTCATCTCATTTACGATCATTCCCGTCTTCATCATCGGCCCTATCGCCGGCGCCTGGGTCGACAGGCTGAACCGCCGCAATATCATGATAATCTCCGACATATTGCGCGGCATGCTCGTCCTATCGATACCGCTATTCATTAAATTTAACCAGATACTGCCGGTTTATCTCGTGATATTCATATTGTTTTCGATCTCACGGTTTTTCATCCCATCGAAGATGGCGATAATACCGGAGATTGTCTCGAAAGAAAAGCTTCTCATCGCCAATACGCTGAACGACGCTACGCACATGATCGGAAATGTCGTCGGGCTGGTAGCAGCCGGTATCATAGTCAATATCGCCTGCATCGGCGCGATCGGCGGGTTTTATATAGACAGCCTTACGTTCTTTATATCGGCCGCGTTCATAGCGCTGATGGCCCAGCATGAATTTGTGAGCGGTGTGAGGAAAGATCTCGAAACGACCAAGTTGGCGATCGGGAATTCGCTGAGACGGTCCATAGCGGGCGAAATAAAAGAGGGTTTCAGCTATATCGCCAAATACAGCAATATGCGTTTTGTCATATACGTCTTTTTTCTCCTCATGGCGGGGCTTGGCACGATATCCTGCGTCATAATAGTCTTTATCCAGCGCGCATTCGGGACTTCCACGAGGGATCTCGGATTCCTGGGGATGTTTCTCGTCGGCGGGCTTCTGGTCGGGTCTGTATTGTACGGCAAACTCGGCCAGAATATCGAAAGGCGCAGGGCCATACACATCAGTTTTATTACGACAGGGATTTTTATCATTCTTTTCGCGTTATTTGTAAGCCGTTATCCGAACCTGCTTCTGGCGGGGGCTATTACGGCGCTCCTGGGCATGGCTATAAGCCCGATAATGATTTCCACCAACACATTGACTCATGAAACTATTCCTGAAGAAATAAGAGGAAGGATTTTCAGCTCTCTGGAGGCGGTGATACACCTTGCGTTTCTCGTTTTTATGTTCGTCGCGGCCTATGCGGCAAAATTCATTGACAGGTTCTGGATACTTATCGCGGCAGGGACGATATTCGGTTTATGCGGTTTGGTAGGGGCCGTATCGGAAAAGGAAAAGACTACTTAAGCTTGGGCTCTTTCTTGGCCTTTTCCAGGCAGATCTTGAAATAATTGCAGACAGGGCAGCAGATATTCTCCTCGCCCTTCTCGCCCCTGTACCATTTCGTCTCGCAGGTCCAATATACGTGGCAAGTTTCGCAGCAGTTAATCTTACTCTGGTTCATATTTATCACCTTTCGATTCTTAAGATACAACATCCCTGTTGTGTTGTCAACAAAAATGAATTAAAAAGGAAACGGTATGGCAAATCATAAAGTAAGGCCCAGGGACTGGGTTATACTTGCGGCATATGTCGCGCTTATCTACAGCACGCTTTCCATGACACCCAATTTTTCCAACTTGTTTTCAGGAATTTTAGGGAAAAATTTCGGCCTTGCCGTGGATATTTTTATCATATCAGTCATAATAACAATGACAGGGCTTTTTTACGGCAAGGTCAAGGCCAGGCCGTTAAGTTTTTACTTAAAAGTCGCCGCGATATTCTCCCTGTATACCTTCTTGATTTTCAGGTGGACCGAATTCCCCGCCGAAAAACTGCATCTTCTCGAATATGGATTTTTGGGCTATTTTGTGCTTAAGGTTGCAAGCCCCCTGCATTCGCGGCGTTGGGCGCAGTATTTATATACGGCGCTTATTGTCGCCGCGATCGGCTGCGGCGACGAGTTTATTCAAAAGCTGCTTCCGAGCAGAGTCTGCGACCCGAAGGATATGGCGCTGAATTTTATAAGCGGCATTCTGGGGCTGGCGCTGATAGCGGCATTGAACAGCCAAAAGGCGCGGACATGAAAAGTTTTTTGAGATACGCGATTATTGTTCCGGCGGTATATGCGGCGATAGCCGCGTTTACGCCTGTATACGGCGCGGACCGTGAAATTAAGGCATGCGCCGACGGTTATCGGGGCCCGATAAATATGCTGATAACGATCGATTCCGAAGATAAGATCGCAAAAATCAGGATCCTGGGGCATAACGAAACCGAAGGCATAGGCGCGCGGGTCTGCGAGCAGGATTTTTTAAATCAGTTCGAGGGAAAGACCGCCGACGAGGTTATCGCGCGAAAAGGCGTCGACGCGATCACGGGAGCGACCATTTCATCCGGCGCCGTTATAGAAGCGGCCGGAATCGCGGTAAAAGTTTATTTATCTCGGCATCCATCCAAGCTGCGCGACGAGAAGAATATGCGCCAATAGAAGGCCCGGTATCGCTATCGCGACGCCGACCTTAAACCATTCGAAGAAAGTTACAAGCCCAAGTTTTCGTTTTTCCATCAATCCGACCGCCACTATATTTGCAGTGCTTCCTATTATCGTCAGGTTCCCGAGTATGGTCGAGCCGAATAAGATGGACCACCATAACGGGAAGACATTGATATCCATAGCGCCTATATCTTTTATTATAGGGACGAACGTAGCCACGGCAAGCACGTTATCCATGACCGATGTCAGAGCGCCGCTGGTCCAGATGCAGATACCCATCAGCCTCGGAATGTTGTTTCCCGCCAGCTCTATTATCCTTTCGGCAAAGACTCCGGTGATGCCCTGGTATTTCAGCGTGCCCACCGACGCGAAAAGGAACAGGAAGAATGAGAGCGTCCACCAGTCAACCCGTTTCTCGACGATATTACGCGCCTCGTTTTTTGCTATCAATAAAACGGCGGCGGCCCCCGTAAGCGCCATCCCTAAAAGCATCGTGTTTTTTGTAAGGCCGAATAGATGCTCTATCCGGGCATGGAATATCAGCCCGAAGACGACGAGCGCGAATATTACCCCGGATACAAGAACGCTTTTAGGCACGGCGGTTTTTTCGGGCGAGAGTATTCCGGTATCGATATCTTTTTTATGTTTATTCATCGCCTGATGAAGCTTATCTATATCCTTCCTGTAATATATGAAGAGCATGATAATTGTCGCTGTCAAAACTACAATCGATATCGGCGCGGCCCACCTGATAAAGTCCATAAATCCGAGGCCGCTTCTCAAGGCGATTATAACACCCACAGGGTTGCCCACAACGGTTGCGCTCGATCCGATATTGGTGGCAAAAACCACCATTATGACAAAAGGCACCGGATTTAATTTATATTTTGAGGTGATATTGAGCATTGCCGCGGCCATAAAGAGGATGGATGTGACCTCGTCCACAAGGGCCGCTGAAACGGCAGAGGCGACGAGTATCAGCACAAGAAGCCTCCTGCCATGCATGCCGACAAGCACTATAAGCTTATTCATAAGGTGTTCGAAGAACTTATTCTCCTCAAGAAATCCCACCACTATCATCATCCCGATAAGAAATAGCACTATATCGAGGCCGGCAAATTCTACTATGTGGGGAACGTCGAGAAGCCCTGCGGACAGAAGGAACGCGACGCCCAGAAAGGCGAATGCGAGGCGATACTGCCAGAAAAAGATGGCGCCGAAGAAGATGGACGAAAATCCCCCCACGGAAGCCAGCTGCTCGGCGGACAACCCTAAAGAAGACGCCGCTAATACCGTCACGGCTATGGAGAATATGTAGAAGAAAGCGTTTCTCATGTCGTTATACTAACATACCGCGCGGCACTTAACAATATTTTTTTGTTGAGGAAATTTCTTTTTAGTTATATAGTATATGTGCTTGATCGTTCTAACCAGGTTAGATATTCTGGAAAATCTGGTAGGACTAACCTGGTTAGATATATGGGAGAATCGATTATGGTAGAGTTAACCGAAACGAATTTTGAGACCGAGGTGCTGAAATCGGACAAGCCGGTGCTCGTCGATTTCTGGGCGCCCTGGTGTATGCCGTGCAAGATCATCGCGCCTGCCGTTGAGGAGCTCGCGAAGGAGCTTCGCGGAAGGCTGAAGGTCCTGAAGCTGAACGTCGACGAATCTCCCGAGATAGCGACCCGGCTTTCGATATTCAATATTCCCGTCCTCGTCTTATTCAAAGGCGGCGAAGAAGTTTCGCGCATGGTAGGCGTTAATTCAAAAGAAGCCCTCGTCACGAAGATAACCGGTTTTCTATGAACATCCTGGGCATCTCCTGTTTTTACCACGACTCGTCCGCGGCGCTCGTGAAGGACGGTGATATTATTGCCGCCGCGCAGGAAGAACGCTTTACTCGAAAGAAGCACGATCACTCATTTCCCTCCAACGCCATAAATTACTGCCTTCGCGAAGGCGGCATCTCCATAAAAGATATCGATTGCGCAGCCTTCTACGACAAGCCTTTTATAAAATTCGAAAGGATCCTCGAAACCTATATCGCCTATGCCCCTTTCGGGATAAGGTCCTTCATCAAGGCGGTGCCATTATGGATAAAGAAAAAATTGTGGATGAAGGAGTTGATAAGAAAGGAATTGGGGTACGATGGTTTAATGATATTTCCCGAACACCACGAATCTCACGCGGCTAGCGCCTTCTTCCCGTCGCCGTATAAGGAAGCGGCGATAATTACGATGGACGGCGTGGGCGAATGGGCGACGGCATCGCTCGGCGCGGGTAAAGATAATATCGTATCCATAAAATCCGAGATAAGGTTTCCGCATTCGCTGGGCCTTCTCTATTCCGCGTTTACCTACTATACCGGATTCAAAGTGAATTCGGGCGAATATAAAGTAATGGGGCTGGCGCCATACGGCAAACCGGTTTTCAAAGACCTTATCCTGCGCGAGCTGATAGATTTAAAAGCCGACGGTTCTTTTAAGCTTAATATGAAGTATTTCAATTACTGCGCGGGCCTAACGATGACGAACTCGAGGTTCCACAGGCTTTTCGGCGGGCCGCCGCGAAAGCCGGAGTCGAAACTGGCCCGGCGGGATATGGATATCGCCTCATCTATCCAGGAAGTTACGGAAGAGGCGATGCTCGCGATAGCGAAACATGCCAGAAAAATTACAGGCAAGGATTACCTTGTCATGGCGGGCGGCGTCGCGTTAAATTGCGTCGGGAACGGAAGGATCCTGCGGGAGGCCGGATTTAAGGATATATGGATCCAGCCGGCGGCAGGAGATGCCGGCGCGGCCCTGGGCGCGGCGTTATTTACATGGTACCAGTATTTGGGCAACAAGCGGAACGCCGATAATATTAACGATTTTCAGAAAGGATCTCTCATCGGCCCGGAATACAGCAATGACGAGATTTTGGAATTCCTGAAAGCCAGGAACGCCCCCTGCGTAATACTGAAGGATGATGAAATTCCCGCGAAAATAGCGGATCTCATCGCCGCGGAAAAAGTTATAGGATGGTTTGAGGGCCGGATGGAGTTCGGGCCGCGCGCGCTCGGCGCCCGCTCGATAATCGGAGACGCGCGATCGCCTAAAATGCAGGAAACGATGAACCTGAAGATAAAATTCAGGGAGAGTTTCAGGCCGTTCGCGCCGTCGGTATTGGAGGAAAAGACGGGCGATTACTTTGATTTAAGCGCGAAGAGCCCTTATATGCTTCTCGTGGGGCCGGTCAAAGAGTCCAGAAGGCGGCGGATGAGCGAGGACGAAGAGAACCTGTTCGGGATCGATAAGCTGAACGTCGCGCGCAGCGATATCCCGGCGGTGACGCACGTCGATTACTCCGCGCGGGTCCAGACCGTGGATCGCAAAACGAACCCGCTATTCTACGATGTGATAAAGAAATTTGATGCATTACACGGCTCGTCTGTTATAATTAATACCTCCTTCAATGTGAGGGGCGAGCCGATCGTCGAAAGCCCGAAGGACGCTTACACGTGCTTCATGCGGACGAATATGGACTACCTTATCATGGGTAACGCCCTTCTCGAAAAGACTTCGCAGAAACCGCTCGACAAAGATATCGACTGGCTGAAAGAATACGAGCTTGACTAACCACCGTAACCTCGCAGGTTGAATCTACGAGGTTGACAAAGGTAATAAAATGTGGGATGAAATAAAAAACATAAAAAGCGGGAAGAAGGAACTGCGCGAGTTTGGCTTGACCATCGGGATAATTCTTGTTATCTTAGGCGGTATCGCCGCATGGCGCGGGAAACCTGTATATCCGTATTTCTTAAGTTTCGGCATCGCCTTCATAGCGGCGGGAATTATAATGCCTGCGGCATTGAGATTCCCGCAAGTCGCATGGATGACGATTGCCGTGATAGTAGGTTTTTTTATGAACCGGCTCATTCTTTCGATACTATTTTACACGGTTATCACGCCTATCGGGATAATCATGCGGATTTTAGGAAAAGACGTATTGGACCAGAGGATCGATAAATCGGCTCCTTCTTATTGGAAGAAAAGGGAAACAACTACAAAGACAAAAGAGAGCTATCAAAATCAATACTAGAGGAGATGACGATGGGTAACGTCGGATTTCTTAAGGAATTATGGGGTTTCATGAAGACAAGGAAGAAATGGTGGCTTCTTCCTATTATCATTATGCTTATGCTTCTGGGGCTTCTCATAATATTTACCGAATCAAGCGCCGTCGCGCCGTTTATTTATACGCTGTTTTAACCGATACAACCTCGTAGGTTACCTACCAGTTAACCTTGAAGGTAACCTACGAGGTTGAAAGGTAAGAATGAATATAGCGATACTCTGCTCGGGAAGGGGGACGAATCTTCAGGCGATAATCGACAGTGTTAAGTCGGGCTATATCCCGGCTAAAATAGCGCTCGTTATGAGCGACAATGAAGGCGCGCTTGCCCTGGAGAGGGCGAAAAAAGCCGGTATCGAAACGCTCGTCCTTAATAAGAAAAATTTTAAGACACGCGACGATTTCGACAAAGAGATCGCGAAGAATCTGAAGAAAAGGAATGTCGAGCTTGTCATCCTGGCCGGCTTCATGAGGTTGTTGAGCCGGTATTTTATAAAGGAATACAAAAACAGAATCATGAACATCCACCCGGCGCTCTTACCTTCATTTAAGGGAATGCGCGGGGTTTCCGACGCGCTGGAATACGGCGTGAAGGTTACCGGCCCGACAGTCCATTTTGTAGATGAAGAGCTCGACCACGGACCGATAATATTACAGAGGGCCGTCGAAGTTAAGGACGATGATACGGAAGAGAGTTTGTTGGGACGTGTCCACAAAGAGGAGCACAAAATATACCCTGAGGCGATCAAATTGTTCGTCGAGGGAAAATTAAAAATACAGGGAAGGAGAGTAACGGCAACATGAAGACCGGTATTAAAGATGTGAAGGCGCGCGAAATACTCGATTCAAGAGGAAATCCGACGGTTGAAGTCGATATGATTCTGGAAGATGGTTCGTTCGGCAGGGCCGCAGTCCCGAGCGGCGCGTCCACCGGCGAACACGAGGCGGTGGAGCTTCGTGACGGAGACAAGTCGCGATACGGCGGCAAGGGGGTCCTGAAGGCTGTCGCGAACGTTAACGGCGAAATAAAGAAGAGGATTTTAGGTAAGGATGCGCTCAAGCAGGGCGAGCTCGACCAGTCATTGATAGACCTTGACGGCACGCCGAATAAGGGAAGACTCGGCGCGAACGCGATACTCGGCGTCTCTCTTGCGGCGGCAAAGGCCGCGGCCGTGTCCAAAGGCATGCCGTTATACAGATACATAGGGGGCGATAAGGCAAAAACGCTTCCGATCCCGATGATGAATATTTTAAACGGCGGTTCTCACGCCGACAATAACGTCGATCTCCAGGAGTTTATGGTGATGCCGATAGGCGCGGATTCGTTCAAAGAAGCCCTGAGGTGGGGCGCCGAAGTATTTCACAACCTTAAAAAGATCCTGCGCGGCAAAAAATTGTCTACCGCTGTCGGTGATGAAGGCGGATTCGCGCCGGACCTGAAATCCAACGAGGAAGCGGTTGAAGTGATTCTTGCCGCGATCGACAAGGCAGGTTATAAGGCAGGTAAAGACATAGCCATTGCCCTCGATCCCGCCGCGAGCTCTTTTTATGAGAATGGCGAATATATCCTGGAGGCGGAACCAAAAAAAGAAAATTCATCCGGCGACATGGTGGAATTTTACAGCCGCTGGGCCGGGAAATACCCTATTGTATCGATCGAGGACGGGCTGGCGGAAGATGATTGGGACGGTTGGATTGCCCTGACGCAAAATCTGGGTAAATCGATCCAGCTTGTCGGCGACGACCTTTTCGTTACCAATGTGAAACGCCTGCGAATGGGCATAGAGAAAAAGGCGGCGAATTCGGTCCTCATCAAGTTAAACCAGATAGGCACTCTTACGGAGACGCTCGACACGATCGATCTTGCCAGAAGAAACGGCTACACCGCCGTTGTCTCTCACCGCTCGGGCGAGACTGAGGATACGACCATCGCTCATCTTGTCGTCGCGATGAATACGGGCCAGATAAAGACAGGCTCGATCTGTAGGTCAGAGAGGATCTGCAAGTATAACGAACTCTTACGCATCGAGGAAGAACTCGGTAAGAAGGCCGTCTACGGCCCTGCCACCCGGCCGAAGCTCAGGTAACCTGGCAAATCTAACCAGGTTAGAATTTATCTATGAAGCGAATAGGGTCAATGAAACTCTGGATTATAGCCGGCGTCCTCGTCGTGATCTTCCTGCCCCCCTTCGCCAAATACCAGGAACTGCGTTATAAGAACAAGAAGCTGGAAGAGCGCATGGTAGCCCTCGATGAAGAAACGAAGCGGCTTACGGAAGAGAAGAAGAAGCTGGAGACGGATATCACCTACATCGAAAAACGCGCGCGTGAAAAGATCGGCGTCGTCCGCAAAGGCGAGATAGTTATCAAAGAAGTCCCCGCCAGGAAGAAATAGCCCCGGATTTTTATCCAGACATATTCCCGACATATCCAGACTTTTCTCTTTACAACAGTACCCTCTTCTGATATCATAATAATTACATTGCGGGGTGGAGCAGCCTGGTAGCTCGTTGGGCTCATAACCCAAAGGTCGTCCGTTCGAATCGGACCCCCGCTACCAAATTTTGCCTCATCCAAAGGGAAACCTTTTTAAAAAAGGTTTCCCTTTAATGTATTCCTTCCAAAATATATAGTTTTTCTATTTATTGATATGCACTACCTTGGCTGGGGGGAAGCCGTTGAAGTAAGTAGAGGAAGCTATCGAGTAAGCCCCGATGTTCTCCGCATATAGAAGATCGCCGATCTCGAGCTCGGGAAGCTCCTCGGCGACCGAGATCGTATCGAACGCATCACAGGTAGGCCCAAATACCGCCGAGACTTTCAGTTCACCTTCCTTAAATGCCTTCAATGGATATGTGCAATGGTCAAATACTATCCCTGAAAACGTGTGGTAGACGCCGTCATCGAGATAGTAGCAAGTCTTTCCATCGCGGACAGCCTTACCGATGATTTTAGTAACAAGCGTCGCGGCATTGGCGACCATGAAGCGGCCGGGCTCGGCTAGGATTTCGATATCTTTCGGGAAGAGACGATCAAATTCGGTATTAAGTTTACGCGCGAGCGTCTTGAATGATTTAACTTTACTGTTATACTTTACAGGGAATCCGCCGCCGATATCAAGTATCTTTATCTTATGTCCACGCGACTCCGACTCTTTCATGATTGATGCGGAAAGCTGCAATGCCTGCATGTAATTCTCGAAATTATTGCACTGGCTCCCGACGTGGAAGCTGATACCCTCGACCACCAGGCCCGTTTTGAATGCCTCTATTATCAGGTCGACCGCCTCGCCCGGATGCGCTCCGAATTTCGAGGAGAGCTCGACCATGGAGCCGGTGTTAGGGACACGTATCCTTAATACCAGCCCGGCGTGCGGGGCGTGTTCCTTTATTTTTTTCAACTCGTCGATATTATCGAATGTCACGAGAGGTTTGTATTGGTCCAACTCGCGCAGGGTCTCGATCTGTTTTATCGTGTTGGCGTAGATGATCTTGTCCCAGATGAAGTCCTGGCGCTCTTTCGGCGGAAGATTCTTGATATACTCGTGTACGATCATGAATTCCGGCATCGAAGCGACGTCGAAGCTCGCGCCGATATTGTACAATGTCCGCACTATTTCGGGATTGGAATTCGCCTTTACGGCGAAATAGGCCTGGACCCTCGGAAGCGCTTCCTTGAAGTCTCTGTAATTCTGCCTTATCTTTTCGTGGTCCAGGATGAAGACCGGCGTGCCGTTTTTTTCAGCGATCTCTTTTATGTTATCAAGCGAAGTTTTTTCGATCATCAATTGTTTCATTCCCGCTCCCGTTGTTTAATCTTTGAAAAGAAAGTTCTTAAAGCACCACATATTCTTTTTATCCAGATACGCGCTCGGATTCTCTTTGAAAAATACCTGATAATTGGAAAAAGGAGTCCAGTCGGATTGGACCGAGGCCAGTTTCCCCAGGTACGGTTTCGCGATATTAAGGATACGGTCATAAGGGAGGTCGTCGGGGACGCATACCCCTTTATTGGGATTTTCGATCATCCACATTACCGCGGCCACCACGCCTATCGCGACCTGCATGGTCGTGGCGTTCTGATGCGGGACGAGGCGGCGCGATTCCTCGATCGAAAGGATGCTTCCCGTCCACCACGAATTATATTTGTGGCCCATGATGAGCGCGCCCAATATATCTTCGCCCTTAGTGATCTCATCGTTCATAATTCGCAGCTTCGGCTGAAGCTCGTAATTCCTGCAACGCAGCTCGTGCAGGCTTGAGAGGGTTTCGTGACAAGTCATGTAAGCGTAGTGGACCGTCGGGCGGTAGACGGGCTTACCTTTCTCCCGGACGGTGAGCTTATCCGATATACTGAACGCCTCACCGTGCCTTATGACCATACCGACGATCTCCTGATGCGGGATCCACGATCTCACCCACGTGTTTATGCCCATCTGCGATAAGAATATCTGGTTCTTCGGCCCATACGGCGGCACATGCGCTAAAAGAGGAAGCTCTTTCTCGTGTGTGCCCCAACCCATCTCGGCGGGCGAGATGCCTTCTTCCCTTAGCCCCTCGATCGACCAGGTGCCGACGAATTCGTCGACCTCTTTGGGCCGGTTTGTAATTTGAGTGTCGCGCTCGCTGCAATGGATCACTTTCACGCCGAGCGCCATCGCAAGGCGCGCGAAGCCCCTTTCATGTATAGCCTTTTCAACCGTCTTAACGTTCTTCCGCGAAACGTCTTTATCCCGCACGAATTTTTCGGCGATATCGACCAGGCCGCGTTTCGTGAAATGGGATATGAGGCCCGGATTCGCGCCGTGGTCGACGACCGCTGTGGTCGAATGTTTCCATTTGGCCGCCGCTCTGCGAAGATCCATCTGCCTGTAGTATAGCGATTTCTCGAAGGGAGATTTGTTGTGGATGTTCGCGTAAGGGTCCCATTCCTCGACGGATGTGTTGACATAGAGGACTTTATTGTCATGGCACCATGTGAGGATATCGATACAGCCTATGTTCCAGGCGAGGTCTATTATAAGGCCGCCCGGCGAAACGTGCCTGGAAAGCTCTTTTGCCAGGTTCATGGGCGTGATCTTCTCGGAATAGAATTTTACGCCCTTGTCGGTCCAGGGTTTCAGAATCTTGCGGTAGTCCTCGAAGTCAAGTATCGTTACGAATTTATGCGGGACTTTTATGTGTTTGAAAAGTATCGGCAGCGTGCACCGCGAAACGGACCCGTATCCGATTATAAGGATTTTATTTTTAAATTCCATATGTCCTACATTTTAATCAATATAACGTTTTGTGTCAAGAAAATGAAAAAATAAAATGGATAAATGGCAGCCCTTTTATTTCCGCCAAAAATGTGATATACTATTATCCAAACGAAAGGGGGAAAAGGTGAAGAAAAATATGAAAGGCATTTTAGCGGGGATATTGATCCTTGTGGTGGGCGGCCTGGCAATCAATAACTATCTGGCCGGCCTGGAAGTAAAAAATTCGGCGAAGCAGATAGTTATATTAAACGATCTTATCAAAGAGAAGGATATGGCGATAGAGAAGCTTATCGTCGACAGGGATTCCAAACACCAGGAGCTGAATATTTTGAAGAAAGAGCTGGAGTCCGTTAAGACGGATTTGAGCAACACCGTTTTAAAGCTGCAGGTTCAAGCGCCAGCGTCTGTTGCGCCTGCGCCGGTAAAGGCTCCGGTAAAGAAATAAGCCGGATACAAGCGGTTAAATATATTACCTGATGAAGAAGAACGGGTTTGCCGCGTTTTTAGTGCTTACCTTAATATTTATCCCTGTCTTTATCCGGCCCGCCTTTTCGCAGGAAGAAGCCCAGTATAAAAAATTTAAGCTGGAAAACGTCTCCTGCGATGCAGGTATGCTCTACCGCAAGACAGATAACGGCATGGAGATAGGCGTTTCCGCGATCGCAACAGGCAGGGGCGCCGAATTCAGGAAGTGGAACGTCGCCGACATAAGGCTTTACATAGACGCCGAAAGGATAAGGCCGGATAAGAGCGATAAATTCTATGTCAAGAAGGAGTCGTTCTTCCGCATCCCGGCGGCTGTCTTATTTGCCATTCTCGGCACTCAGATCGACGTCGGCGGAAGCTCCCTTGAAAAGGGGATCGCCAAGGCCGGCATGGCCGCGGGGCTGGGCCTTTTGGTTCTGCAGGCGCACGGCGAGATAACCGGAGAAGCGCGTGTCTTCAACCTGGATAAAGACCTCGAGGATAAGATAGTCGGCGGCAGGGATGCCGTTGAGATAACCGTCGAAAATGAAGATCTGCACGAGAAGCAAACGATCAGGATCGGGATAGCGAAGACGATTGCCGAAACATCCAGAGAAGCCGATTTTAAAAAGATGGGCAAGCCCGAACTGCAGGAATTGATCGATACGATGGAAGGCGAGGTCGTCACGCTGGAGAAGGAGCAAGGCGCGTATCGGTACGGCATCGATGCCGAATACGATGAGATACAGAGGAAGATCGAAAAATGCCAGACCGAGCGCGGCATTGCGTATAAGGTATGGTTTGAAAAATGAACCTCGTCCTTAAAGAAGGGCGCGGGGAGTTAGAGGGAAGATCGGGGTGAAGATCACTTTTCTCGGGACGAACGGTTGGTATGATACCCAAACCGGAAATACGCCCTCGGTCATTATCGAAACAAAGGCCGAATATATCATCCTGGACGCCGGTTTCGGGTTTTATAAGGCAAAAGGGATTATTTGCCCGGGAAAGCCCGTCTATCTATTCATAACCCACTTCCATCTCGACCATATCATAGGCCTGCATACACTTCCTATATTTAAACTCTCCCAGGGGATAGATATTTACACATCGCGCGGCGGCGAAAAGGCGCTCGGCGCCCTGTTAAGAAGGCCCTTCTCCACGCCGCCGGTCTTACTCGCGACAAAGATCCGGTTTAACGATTACACCAAAAAAAAGAAGCTTCCTTTCGGATTTGAATATGCGCGCCTGCGCCATTCCGTTCCGTGCGACGGTTTCAGATTTGAACTGGAAGGCGCCGCGGTCGTTTATTGCACAGATACAGGTATCTGCAATAATTTAAAACGCCTCGCAAGGTCGGCGGATCTTCTTATCGCCGAATGCTCGATGAGCCCCGGCGATAAATCGCCGAATCTTTTTCATATAACTCCCGAAACGGCGGCCCTCGCCGCGAAAGAAACCGGAGTAAATCGATTAGCCCTGTGCCATTTTGATCCCGGGAAATATCCATCTATGGGCCATCGGAAGGCCGCGCAGGACGCGGCAAGAGCGATATTTCCTGAAACGATTGCCGCCGCCGACGGAATAACCATCGAATTGCCATGAAAAGGTTCCGGTGGGATTTTTTTTATATCTTCGCGGCCCTCCTCATAACCCTGTTTACAGCCATAGCGTATCTGTGCGCGATAACATTGCCCGCGAGGGCGAAGACGTTAATCACGGCCGAAATAGAAAATGCGACCGGTAAATCAACCCTTATCCGGTCGATGCGGTTCGAAATTCTTAAAGGGCTTGTGCTCGACGGCCTTGTCCTGTACGACAACGCCTCCGTCATAATAAGGGCGAAGGAAGCGACGAGCGGATTCCTGATACCGCCCGTCTTCAGAAAAAAAGTCATAATCCCGAAGATATTGATAAAATCCCCCTTCATCCTGGTTGAACGCCGCGCCGACAATTCCTTTAATGTCCCAGAGCTTATCCCGAGGGACTATGTGTCGAAAAGCGGCGTCCCCGTAGCCATTTACAGCATCGTCATCAGGGACGGCGTAATAAATTTTACCGATAAAACGCTCTCACCGCCGTTTGTCAAAAGAATAGAAAATGCCGATATCGATATCCGCCTGGCGCTTCCGGACAGGATAACCCTCAACATCGATTGTATAATCCCCTCCGATGCGCCGGCGAAAATAAAAGCGTCCGGTGAATATAAAATCCCGAAAAAAGAATCGTCCGCGCGGATAACGGTCAAGAATTTTTCTCCGAAAGAATTCGTCGATTATTACAGGACGGCGGGATTATCTTTTCCCGGGGGCCTTCTGGATGCCGGCATGGATTTACGCATCAAGGAAGGCATTATCGATGCCGGCGTAAATGCTTCGACAAAAAAGCTTGTTGTCTCCAGGGACAATGTAAGAGCAACGCTCGATTCAAACGTAAAGGCGATCCTGCAATATGACGCCGTCTTTAAGCATCTTAAATATGCGGGCGATATTTATATCGATTATATGGATATCGCCGGCATCGATACGGTCGGGAAACTGGAGAACATAAAGGCGAAAGTGGAATTTAATAATTCGCGCGTCTCCTCGGACAATATCACCGCCAACGCTTTTGGTATACCGTGGAAGGCGAGAATAAACCTGGTCAATTTCGATAATCCCGTTTTTGACATATATGCCGCTTCGGAAACGCATTTAAGCGTTTTGCGGAAAATATTGGCGGACAATTTCAATATCAAATTGCCGACGGATATCGCCGGTAAGAGCAATATTGACCTTGCCGTCCAGATAGAACCAGGTAATCCGCCGAAATTGAACGGTTATATACAGATGAGTGATGCCGTGATAAGCCTGGGCAGCTCTAATTTCCCGATAGAACATATCAACGGAGAGGCGCAGTTTACCGCGAATAGCCTGACGTGGTCGGGCCTGGGCCTCATGTACCGCGGCAGAACCTATAAGGCATCGGGGGCCCTGACGAATTTCGAGTCTCCGGATGTTCAGCTTGATGTCGCGTCGGAAGAGATATCGTTCAAATCCATTTTTGCCGTCGATGACAAATTGATAAAACTCACCCGGCTCGACGGCAGGTATTACGATTCGGAATTTTCGGCCGCGGGCCGGCTCGGCCTCGACGGCCCGGACAGCGTAAAAGCGGATATCAACGGCCGGATCGATCTCGAGCTTAACGATCTTTTGGAAGCATTCAAATCCTCGCCCGATTTACAAAAAGCCAAACCGGCCGGCAGGCTCGAGCTCGAATTCGCTCTCAAGGGCGATATGAAAGATTTGAAGAGATGCGATATCGCCGCCAGGGCCAAGAGCGGCCGCGTATCGCTTTACGGAATGGAACTTACCGGGTTAACATCTGATTACGCGCAAAGCGAGGGCGCCGGATATATAAAGTCCTCGAACTCTTCGTTCTACGGCGGCTCGATGTCGACAACGGGCAGGATCAACTGGGCCTCGAAAGAACTTCCTTATTCTTTTATCCTTAACATAAAAGGCGCAAAACTGGAAAAATATAAGAAAGACACGGAGATGAAGAGTAAGGACCTCGCCGGCGATATCAAATTATACGCGCACCTTTCCGGGTCTTTTAAAGATGCCTCCACGCTTACCGGATTGGGCAAGATATCCATTGCCAAAGGAAAGTTATGGCAGCTCGACCTGTTCGGGGGGCTGGGAATGCTCATCTTCACCAGCGATTTCAGCGACGTTGTTTTCGCCGAAGGATCGTGCGATTTCAAGATAAAAGATAAAGTGTTTTACACAAACAACATCAGCTTAAAGAGCGATCTCTTGGATCTTTACGGAACGGGCGCGCTCGGCTTCGACAGGTCGGTCAGCGCCTTATTGAGGCCGGAACTCGCCGAAGACGCGATGTATCCGGGCTTCAGAAAAAATATCGCGACAGCGATAGGAAAAGGCACTCTAATAGAGGTGTCCGGCACACTAAAAGATCCGAAATACAAAGCAAGGCCGAGCGTCTCCGGCATCGCGGAAGGCATGGCGAATGTTTTTCTTCAGCAATAGCGGTATTTGTGGTATAATTTAATCTGACTTTAACCTCAAAGGTTGCCTAAAGGCAACCTTTGAGGTTAGCTAAGGTAATGATATGAGAAAAATCCTGATAACATTATCGGTATGTATCCTCTTAAGCGGCTGCGCGGCATCGACAGAGCTCCTGAAAGGGTTTTTGGGCATATCCACTAAAGAGCTGGAGGAAGGCAGAACTGACGCGGCTGTTAAAGTCTTCGATTATAACTATGATATGTGTTATAAGAAGACCGAGGCGATCGTAAAGGCCATGCCCAAGGTATCGGTTTATGCCCAGAACAAAGGAGGAATCGCATTCTATTATATAGACCCCAACACTACGCCTGTCGGCGTATTTTTTAAAAGTATTGATCCTACCCACACGCAGGTCCAAATCTCCTCCCGGGATTCAAACGCCAAAGATTGGGTCGCTAAGAACGTATTTTCCGAGACAGTCTTAAAAGCCACGCCTGACGCAAAGATCGATAAAGGCGGCGGCAGGCCCAGAACACGCTAGGAATTTTTCTTTGACTCCACCCTTATTATAATGTTAGAATATCTTGCTATTTATCAGGAGATAATATGATAGAGAGATATTCACTTCCAAGGATGACCGCGATCTGGAGCGAAGAAAACCGCTTTAGAAAAATGCTTGATGTCGAGATCTTCGCATGCGAGGCCCTGGCCAAGCTCGGTAAAATTCCCAAACCCTCCTTATTTCAGATCCAAAAGCGCGCCCGGTTCGATTGCGGCAGGATCAAAGAAATAGAGCGCGAGACCAACCACGACGTAATCGCGTTCATCAAAAACATTTCCGAAAATATCGGCGAGGACGCTAAATTTGTCCACATGGGGCTCACCTCGAGCGACGTCCTCGACACCGCGCTCTCCGCCCAGATGCAGGGCGCCTGCGACATCCTTATAGATGATATGAAGAAGCTTTTGAGGATACTCGCGCGCAAGGCCCGCCGCCACAAGAAGACATTGATGATCGGCCGCACGCACTCAGTCCACGCGGAGCCGATGACGTTCGGCCTCAAGATGGCGTTATATTACGACGAGACGAGGCGCAACCTCGAAAGATTAAAGAGGGCGCGCGAAATCATCTCGGTCGGCAAAATTTCCGGCGCGGTCGGGACATACGCGAATATCGATCCATTCGTCGAGGCCTATACCTGCAAAAAGCTCGGATTGAAGGCCGCGCGCATCTCTACGCAGATCCTGCAGCGCGACCGTCACGCGGAATTTCTGACCGCCATTGCCATAACCGGCACCTCTCTCGAAAAGTTCGCGACGGAATTCAGGAACCTCCAGCATACCGAGATCGGAGAGGTCGAGGAATATTTTTCGTCTACGCAGAAGGGCTCGAGCGCTATGCCGCACAAGAAAAATCCCATTATGTGCGAGCGCATAGCGGGGCTTGCGCGAATATTACGGGCGAACTCCATTGCCGCGATGGAAGATATCGTGTTGTGGCATGAGCGCGACATTTCACATTCATCCGTCGAGAGGGTGATACTGCCGGATTCGACGATACTATTGGATTACATGTTGAACAAATTCATGGATCTCGTGGGCCATCTGGTTGTGAACGAAGAGAGGATGAAGGAGAATCTGGATAAATCCGGAGGCGCGATATTCTCCGGAAGGCTGTTATTGGAGCTTATTAATAAAGGCCTTTCGCGCAATGAAGCGTATGATAAGGTCCAGAAGGTCGCCTTTACCGCCAAAAAAGAAAATATCGGGTTTAGAGACGCGCTTGTCTCGGACGACGGCATCCGGTCGATCCTTAACGAGCGGGAGATAGAGGATGTATTTGATTTCAAGTATCATCTGAAGAACACGGACAGGATATACAGGAAAGTGGGGATCTAGTCGGTTAGCGGTTTTCGGTTTACGGTTTTCGCAAAAACGCCGACCGAAAACCTATAACCTAAAACCGAAATAGGAGAAAATGCGTAATGAATAAACTGAAGCAAATCTACGAAGGCAAGGCGAAGAAGCTGTACGAAACGGAAAGCCCGGATCTATTGATCCAGGAGTTCAAAGACGACGCGACGGCATTTGACGCGACGAAGCGCGGCACTATCCTGAACAAGGGAGTCATAAATAATAAATTATCCGAGAAGATTTTTACGCTTCTTACGAAAAAAGGGATCCCGACGCACTTCGTAAAACGCCTGAATGACCGCGATATGCTCGTCAAAAAAGTCCAGATCGTCCCTGTTGAGGTAACGATACGAAATATCGTGGCCGGCGGCATGGCGAAACTTCTGGACCTGGAAGAAGGGATCGTCCTGAAGGAACCCGTCCTCGAATATCATTACAAAGAGGACAAGCTCCACGACCCGCTGATAAACGACTACCACATAAAGGCGCTTGATATCGCTACCGATAAAGAGCTCGACACGATCAAGAAATATTCCTTCATGGTCAATGAGGCGCTGAAGAGCTTCTTCGATTCCAAGGGGCTTATCCTGGTCGATTTCAAGCTCGAATTCGGACGATGCAAAAATAAGATTATACTTGCCGACGAGGTTTCTCCTGACACATGCCGGCTTTGGGACAAGACGACGAAAGAGAAGCTCGATAAGGACCGGTTCCGCCGCGACCTCGGCAACGTCGAGGAGGCGTATCAGGAGGTATTGCGAAGAGTCATGGAATAAATGAAAAAAATTACCTACAAATCCGCAGGCGTCGATATCGACAGGGCCAATAAGCTTGTAAAGGACTATAAGCATTTTGCCGCATCCACAAAAACAAAAGGCGTCATAAGCGATGTCGGAAGTTTCGGCGCGCTCTTTCGCCCCGGCTTCAGGAAATTCAAAGACCCGATTCTCGTCTCCTCAACCGATGGCGTCGGGACAAAATTGAAGATAGCATTCCTCGTCGATAAGCATGACACGGTGGGGATAGACCTCGTCGCGATGAGCGCGAATGACATACTCTGCTCGGGCGCCGAAGGGCTCTTTTTCCTGGATTATATCTCTACCGGTAAGATCAAATCCCGCGTCCTGAAAGATATCGTCAAAGGCGTCGCCCGCGGCTGCCGCGAGGCCGGTTACGCGCTTGTCGGCGGCGAGACGGCTGAAATGCCGGGCCTTTACAATGAAGGCGAATATGATCTTGCGGGTTTCGGCGTGGGGATAATCGACAGGACCGAAATCATCGACGGAAAAGATATCGGAAAAGGCGATGTCGTCCTGGGCCTTGAATCGAGCGGGCTGCATTCAAACGGATATTCATTGGTCAGAAAGGTGTTTAGCGAAAAGGAGTTGAGGGCATATTCGAAGGAACTGCTTATGCCGACCCGCCTGTACGCCGGGCCCGTTCTCGCGCTAAAAAAGAAGTTGAAGATTAAAGGAATAGCGAATATCACCGGCGGCGCTTTCTATGACAAGATCCCAAGGATAATCCCCGGCGGTATGGCGATAGAGATATACAAGGATTCGTGGCCGGTGCCGCGGATATTCAAAACGATCAAAAAGAAAGGCGGCATCGACGATAAGGAAATGTACAGGACGCTCAATATGGGAATTGGCATGGTGGTTGTGCTGGCGAAGCAGGATGTCGACAGGGCCGTCAATGTATTGTCGAAGCTCAGCCTTAAATCTTACGTCATCGGAAAAGTTGTAAAAGGGAATAGAGAAGTAACGGTTTTCTAACCAGGTTAGACATTGCAGTAAACTGGCAGATCTAACCTGGTTAGAAAATGAATAAGGGATAATAGGGGTTAAGAAGGAAAAGGAAAGAAAAGGAAGGAAAAGGAAAAGGAAAAGGAAGGAAAAGGAAGGAAAAGGAAGGAAAAGGAAGGAAAAGATAAGGGTGAGGATATTGGTTGTAGGTTCCGGCGGGCGGGAACACGCGCTTTGCTGGAAGATAGCCCAGTCCGCGAAATGCTCAAAACTCTACTGCGCGCCGGGTAACGGCGGCATCGGAGAAGTCGCAGAGCTTGTGGATATAAGCGCCGATGACATAACGGGTCTTTTGAAATTCGCGAAGGACAACAGGATAGACCTGACGGTTGTCGGGCCTGAAGCGCCTCTCGTCAAAGGCATAGTGGATATTTTCCAGAAGGAAGGGCTTAAAGCTTTCGGCCCGGCTAAAGAACTTGCCGCAATCGAAGGCAGTAAGGTCTTCGCCAAAGAGCTTATGAAGCGATGCGGCGTAACGACGGCGGATTTCAGGATATTTGACGATTATAATAAAGCCTGCGAATATATTGATGGTAAAATTGCGCCCATCGTCGTAAAGGCGGACGGCCTGGCCGCAGGGAAAGGCGTTGTTGTTTGTAAAACCGTCGACGAGGCAAAGGGCGCGCTTAAGAATATGATGGTCGATAGACACTTCGGCGCGGCCGGCGACAAAGTTATAATAGAAGACTGCCTTGCCGGAGAAGAAGCGTCGATAATCGTGATATCGGACGGCAAAAATTTTGTTCCGCTCGCCTCGAGCCAGGATCACAAGAGGGTATTCGACGGCGATCGCGGGCCGAATACCGGCGGGATGGGCGCGTATTCGCCCGCGCCGGTGATCACCGGCGATCTATCGGGAGAGATCCTCGGCACTATTATAACACCGATCATAAAAGGCCTGGCAAAGAGCGGCAAACCATACAAGGGCGTCCTTTACGCCGGCATAATGGTTACGAAAGACGGGCCCTATGCCCTGGAGTTCAACGCGAGGTTCGGCGATCCGGAGACACAGGCGATCCTTCCCAGGCTCAAGAGCGATATCGTCGAGGTGATGGAGCGGGCTATTGACGGAAAGCTGGAAGGCTGTAAATTGGAATGGGATCCGAGGCCTTGCGTATCGGTAGTTATGGCGTCGGGCGGGTATCCCGGAGATTACGGGAAGGGCGAGGAGATAAAGGGCCTTGATGAAGCCAAAAAATTGAACAATACGATCGTTTTTCATGCGGGAACAAAAGCCGGCCGCCGTAAAATAGACCCGCCCGGCCTTATGATAACTAACGGCGGGCGAGTATTGAACGTGACGGCATTGGGGGCAGATTTTCGGGAAGCGGTAAATAATTGTTACAGGGCCGTTGATTTGATAAAATTCGACCGGATGTATTACCGTAGAGATATAGCAAAACGCGCTCTGAAAATTACCGAAGAGGTGAGGCATGGCTAAAAAGGGAAAAGTTGCCGTAATAATGGGAAGCGATTCGGATCTGCCGGTGATGAACGAAGCCGTGAAAGTTTTGGAAGGTTATAAGATTCCGTTTGAGGTGAAGATATTATCGGCGCACCGTTCGCCCGACGACACGGCGGGGTACGCGAAGAACGCCCGGCGAAAAGGCATCAAGGTTATCATCGCCGGAGCCGGCGGCGCCGCGCACCTTGCAGGTGTTGTGGCGAGCCACACCACGCTTCCCGTAATAGGCGTTCCCATGGAGACCAGAGAGCTAAAAGGTATCGACTCGTTATTTTCGACGGTCCAGATGCCGTCGGGCGTCCCGGTTGCCGCGATGTCGATCGGCAAGGCCGGCGCAAAAAATGCCGCGATACTGGCATGCGAGATCCTGAGCCTCGAAGATAAATCGATAGAGCGAAAGTTAGCCGCGTTCAAAAAAGAGCTTGCCGAAGCTGTCAGAAAAAAGAACAAATAAAATTGAAAAGCTCTTTAAAAAAGACATTGGTATTTAAAATAGGCCCCGGGGGCCTGGATGGCCCGGGTAAGAGGGCTATATCTAAAGCGGCGGAGGTAATTAAAAAGGGCGGGCTCGTGGCGTTCCCGACCGAAACCGTATATGGCCTCGGCGCGAATGCCGAGGACGACTTAGCGGTAGCCAGATTATATAAAGTAAAGAAAAGGCCGCGGACGAAGCCTTTCGCCGCGCAGATTTCCGATATAAGCGCCATAAAAGGCGTCTGGGGATGCGAATTGACCGAGGAAGCCTCGGCCCTGGCCGGTAAATTCTGGCCGGGCGCGCTGACGATCATATTGAAATCCGGAAAAGGCGAAAAAATCGGCTTCAGGATGCCGAAACACAAGATCGCGCTTTCATTGATACGCGAGGCGGGGGTCCCTGTTTATGTGCCGAGCGCTAATTTGAGCGGGACCCGTCCTCCGGTGACTGCCGAAGATGTCCTTAAAGAGCTTGACGGAAAGATTGACATTGTAATAGACGGCGGGCCGGCGGATGTCGGTGTGGAATCCACCGTTGTGGATCTCACCGTGAGGCCGGCGAAGATCCTGCGCGAGGGAGCGATAAAAAAGGACGAGATATTCAAAGAATTAAATCCGAAATCCGAATTGAGATTTCGAAATTAAAGAGTAGTTTATGGGTAATATTAAATCGGTCCTATTCGTATGCACCGGCAATTCCTGCCGCTCGGTAATGGCGGAGGGGCTTTTGAAAAAATATCTTAAAGAACTGGGTAAGCCCGATATAGAGGTAACTTCCGCCGGAGTAATAAACCTGGAAGGGATGCCGCCGACCAAAAAGACAATAGATGTTTTGAATGCCGAAGGCGTAACCATGAACGGTTTCAAGTCCAGAAGCGTCACCGCCGAAATGATAAAGAATGCGGACCTGATACTGGTGATGGAGGATCTGCATAAGGATGAAATATTAAAAAAAGCGCCGGAGGCCTCCGGTAAAACATTTCTATTGAAGGAATTCGGTATAATCGATAACAAAAATCATGAAGAAGGAATCGGCGTTCTGGACCCGATAGGCCAGACGATAGAGGTTTATAAATATGTTTTGAGCCTTATAAAAAAAGAGACGGAAAGGATAGCGGAGTTATTATGAAAATAGCGAAAATAGCGATAGGAAGCGACCACGGCGGTTATGAATTAAAAAATAAGATAATGGGATTTTTGAAGGAAGAAAACTACGCCGCGCAGGACCTCGGGGCTCATTCGAAAGAATCCTGCGACTACCCCATGATCGGTTTCGAGGTTGCGAGAGCCGTTTCGCAAGGTACGGCGGACCGCGGCATACTCATCTGCAAAACCGGCGTCGGCATGACAATAATAGCGAACAAGCTTCACGGCGTAAGGGCGGCCGCCTGTTACGATGCCGATATCGCAAAATCATCCAGGGAACACAACGACTGCAATATCATAGTATTGGCGGCGAATTACACGGACTTCAGGCATGCGAAAGAGATCCTGAAGGTGTGGCTTACGACGGACCATGCAGGCGAACGGCACGCGCGCCGCGTTAAACAGATCCGGGAAATAGAATCGACCCTTCGACAGGCTCAGGGTTAATATCGAGCCTGTCGAGGTATCAAAATTGAAGGAAAGATGAATATGGCCCCGCCCTTCTTTACAGAAGAGGCGGGGGAAAGGAAGGGCGCAGGTGGCTAACTTAAGGAAAAATGACCCGGAAATTTTTAAAACGATTCTGGATGAAGCAAAGCGCGAAAACAACAACCTGGAATTGATAGCAAGCGAAAATTTCGTAAGCGAAGAGGTCCTGGAGGCGCAGGGGTCTATTCTTACCAACAAGTATGCCGAAGGGTATCCCGGCGCGCGCTGGTATAACGGATGCCGCAACGTAGATGTCGTCGAGGAGATCGCCGTCGCCCGGGCGAAGAAACTTTTCGGCGCCGAGCACGTGAATGTCCAGTCGCACGCGGGGACTCCGGCCAACATGGCGGTATATTTCGCGATGCTTAATCCGGGTGACACGGTGCTCGCGATGGACCTCGCCTGCGGAGGCCATCTCTCGCATGGCAATCCGCATAACTTCTCGGGCAAGTTTTATAAAATGGTTTCTTACGGCGTAAACCGTAAGACCGAGATGCTGGATTACGACGAGATCGCAAGCCTCGCGAAACTCCACCGGCCCCGGATGATAGTGGCCGGCGCTTCCGCCTATCCGAGGGCGATAGACTTTAAAAGGTTCAGGTCGATCGCCGATTCGGTCGGCGCGTATCTTTTCGTAGATATCGCGCACATAGCCGGGCTCGTGGCCGCAGGGCTCCACCAGAATCCGGTCCCTTACGCGGAATTTGTGACTTCGACTACCCACAAGACTCTGCGCGGGCCGCGGGGCGGATTTATAATGTGCAAAAAAGAATTCGCAAAATTGATCGACATGGAAGTCTTCCCGGGGGCTCAAGGCGGCCCATTGATGCACATAATAGCGGCGAAGGCGGTATGTTTCAGGGAAGCTCTGAAACCCGAATTCAAAACCTACCAGAAACAGATAGTGAAAAACGCTTTAGCCTTTTCCGGAGAGATGGCCGGGCTCGGATACAGGGTAACATCCGGCGGGACGGATACGCACCTGTTCCTTATCGACCTTACAAATAAGAATATAATCGGCCGGGACGCCGCGGCCGCCCTGGACAGGGCGGGCATCACCGTAAATAAAAACCTGATACCTTTTGACACAAAGCCGCCTCTTATCACAAGCGGTATCCGCATCGGCACGCCGGCCGTGACGACGCGCGGCATGAAAGAGGCCCAGATGCGCCGGATCGCGCGCCTTGTGGGTCAGGTATTATCCGATCCGCAAGACGAGAGGGGCTTACAGCTTGTGCGAAAAGAAGTAGACAGACTTGTTAAGAAATTCCCCTTGTATAAGAATTTAATAAGGAGGCTGGAGAAAGAGTGAAAAAAATCAAACACAATGCGCGAAGGCCGACATGGGACGAATATTTCCTCGGCATCGCGGAACTGGTGTCGAAGCGCTCGACATGTTTAAGAAGAAGAGTCGGCGCCGTTCTCGTGAAAGATAAGCGGATACTCGCGACCGGTTATAACGGCGCGCCGTCGAGAATCCGGCACTGCGATGAAGTCGGCTGTATCCGCGAGAAGCTGAAGGTCCCATCCGGCGAGCGTCACGAATTATGCCGCGGCCTGCATGGGGAGCAGAACGCCTTTCTGCAGGCGGCGCTGCACGGGACGAGCCTGAAAGGGGCGACTCTTTATTCCACTACGCAACCCTGCATAATCTGCGCCAAAATGATAATAAACTCAGGGCTTAAGGAGATTGTCATAAAAGGCGACTATCCGGACACGATGTCGAAAAATATTTTACGCGAGGCGAAGATCAGGGTCAGGGCCGCAAAGTGATTAAAATATTTATTCTTATAATATCGTCTTGCGCGCTTCTTGCGGGATGCGCCGATATTCCGATAAAAGACGGCGAGCTTGTCATAAATCAGAGCACCAGCGCTACCATGGAAGACGCCGGCGTCGCCCGAATCAACAATAAATTTTGAGACAGCCGTATTAACCTTTGAGGGTGCCTTTCGGCAACCTCAAAGGTTGTATCGGTGTTGAGGAACAAGCTATGCGATGCCCGTACTGCGGAAATAGAAATGACAGCGTGATTGACTCGAGGACCGCGAGGAAGGGCACGAGTGTCCGCCGCCGCAGAAAATGCTTGAAGTGCAAAAAGCGTTTCACCACCTACGAACACGTCGAACGTATTCCCCTCATGGTGATAAAGAAGGACTCGCGCCGCGAGCCATTCGACAGGGAGAAGCTGATGAAGGGCATCATGGTCGCCTGCGAAAAGAGGCCGGTCAGCATAAAACGCATCGAAAAACTCGTCGAAGACATAGAGCGGCGCCTCGAAAAAAACCACGAGCGCGAGGTCGCTTCCAGGGAGGTCGGCGAACTGGTCATGAAGGGCCTGCACGGGCTGGATGAAATAGCTTATGTGAGGTTCGCCTCTGTTTACAGGCAGTTCAGGGATGTCGGCCAGTTCATGAAGGAGTTGAAGAAGGTCCTGAAGTGAAAGAGGCTCTTTACTACGAAAAAATGGGTAATAAAAGAGTCCGCTGCCGTCTGTGCCCGCATGAATGCGTAATTCCCGAAGGAGGCCATGGCGCCTGCCGCGTACGCGTTAACAAAGACGGCATACTCTACACCGAAGTCTACGGCAAGACCACAGGAATCGCCCTCGATCCTATAGAGAAAAAGCCGCTCTACCATTACCACCCCGGCAAATATATACTTTCGCTTGGAACCAAAGGCTGTAATTTTCACTGCGACTTCTGCCAAAATTGGCGCATTTCGCAGGAGCTCGGCGCGCCTACGAAAAGCATTACATCCGCCGAGGCCGTGGAAAAAGCGAAAAGCCGGGGCTCTTTCGGGATCGCCTATACCTATAATGAACCGTTCATATGGTATGAATTTGTGCTGGATACGGCGAAACTTGCCAGGCAGAACGGGCTTGAAAACGTCCTCGTTACCAACGGCTACGTCAATATGGAGCCTCTCGAGGGGATGCTTCCCTTTATAGACGCGATGAACATAGACCTGAAATCTTTCAACGAGGATTTTTACAGAAAGGTCTGTAAGGGCAGGCTGAAACCTGTTCTTGACGTAATAAAGAGATCGGCCGGGTCATGCCACGTAGAGCTTACGATGTTGCTCATTCCGACGCTGAACGATTCCGAGGCTGAAGTCAGGAATCTCGTCAATTGGATCTATGATAACCTGGGGCCGGATACGCCGCTTCATTTCTCAAAATACTTCCCGTGTTATAAGATGAGCTTGCCGCCTACTCCGGTGGAGACGCTTAAAACCGCGGAAAGGATCGCGAAGGAAAAATTGAAGCACGTCTATCTGGGGAATGTTTAAATAAAAGGATCACACCCATTTACTTACCTGTAATATTTCTCGTAATCCTTAAGGTCTATCAAGAGTTTCGTATTTGACTCCAGCCCGCGCAGCCAGTCCTCCAGGTATTTATTTTTCTTCGCGTCGAGCGCCTTCCTGGAGTATTCATCCTTTTCCTTCTTAAACTTCTCTTCGTCAAAATCCTTATTATCAATTTTGTACCGGTCCAGGATTTCCTCATCGGTTACTTTTATATCTTTGGTAAGGGTATTATTCATCTTCTGGACGGCGAGGTTATTCCTTACGATCTCTTCGAAGCTCCTCGGATATACGGACAGGTTATTCCTCAATATGTATTCGTAGATCCTGTCGTCGAACTTTCCGCCCCGTGAAAAGAGGGGGTGGCCCTGTATAAAGGTTATGACCTCGGCGTCGGATACCTTTATCTTCCTTTTCTTCGCCTCGCGCGACATCACGAGCATATCCCATGCGAGTTTTCCCGAAAACTCTTTGTTTTTCATGATCGCGTCGAGGACCTGCGGTTGGGAGAAATAATTCAGGAATATCTGGCACCTTACCGCGCCGAGCGATCCGGCAAAGTCATCGAAAGAGATTTTTTTGCCGTCGATCAAGCCTGCGTATGTCGGGCCCTTCTCTTTGGACTTTCCGATCGATCCCGCACCCCATATCACAAAAGCGGGCAATATCAGGATGAGCGTGCCCCACAGCACAAACTTCGTTACCTTCTTATTCCGCATCAGTTTCAGCATATAACACCTCTAAAAATTTTGACTGCGACGTTATCAATTATATTTCATGCCGCATCTATATTCAAGGTAAATTTTTCGTCCGCTATTATTCATTGACTTTTACCGTTATATTATGTAAAATTAATAAGCGTGAAGAAACGCGGCAAACGGCTCATAAAGGCGAGGAAAAGCTGGACGAGGAATCCGAGGACAAGGATAAAGGAATCTCGCCGTATTTACAAAAGGCCGAAGATAAAGAAAGAGACGATAAGAGTTTATGAAGACCGGGAAGACAAGATCGAAGCTTAAGCTGGGGCTGCCGAAAGGAAGCCTTCAGGAAGCCACGGTGAGGATGTTCAAAAAGGCCGGTTTCTACATAGGCATAAGCGAACGGTCCTATTTTCCTTCGATAGATGACGGCGAGATCGAGTGTATCCTCTTCAGGGCCCAGGAGATGTCGCGGTACGTCGAGGACGGAATTCTCGATGTCGGCATAACCGGCAATGACTGGATACTCGAAAACAAGTCCAACGTGGTAAGGGTAGCGGAACTGATCTACGCCAAACAGAGCATGCGCCCCGTTCGATGGGTGCTCGCCGTTCCGCAGGAATCCAGGGTAAAGAAGATAAAGGATTTGAACGGCAAGAGCGTCGCGACGGAACTTGTAAGCGTCACAAAGGATTATTTCAGGAAGAATAAGGTAAAAGCCAATGTCGAGTTCAGCTGGGGCGCGACGGAAGTCAAGGCCGCTGTCGGCGTTGACGCGATAGTGGAAGTGACCGAGACCGGGTCCAGCCTTCGGGCGAACAAATTGAGAGAGATAGCCACGGTTTGCGAATCTACGACTCAGCTCGTCGCAAACCGCAAGAGCTGGATGATCCCATGGAAAAGGAGTAAGATCGAGAACCTCGCCCTTCTTCTGAAAGGCGCGATACTCGCCGAGGAGAAGGTGGGGCTGAAGATGAACGTCCTGAAGAAGGACCTTAAGGCGGTCTTGTCGCTATTGCCCGCGATGAAGAAACCGACGATCTCTAACCTCTCCGACCCGGACTGGCTCGATGTAGATACGATCATAGATGAAAAAACAGTCAAATATCTGATTCCGCAGCTGAAGCGCGCGGGCGCTCAAGGGATTATCGAGTACCCGTTAAATAAAGTTATATACTAGGGGGTGAGGAAGAGATGCCTTGCGGGAGAAAAAGAAAAAGGGCGAAAATGGCGAAGCATAAAAGAAAAAAAAGAATGAGAAGAGATCGCCATAAGAAGAAATAAGAGAGTGCGAAGCCCCGGAAAAGTAATAAATTTTGTCGCCATTTGCGGTATTATTATATTAGGCGGACCTGATTTTGCCGGCGCCAGCCCGGATACCTCCGCGAGAGGCCGAGACCTCTCGCGAAAGGGTTGCCTTGTATCCCGCGGAACCGGCGCAAGTGCGTATTCAAAGTCGCTTGCCCATTATACGATGGGCATTATTTATGACAATGAAAATAGGCCGGAAGACGCTATCCGCGAATACAACGAAGCCCTGCGGCTCGGGCCGGACGTAAGCTACATTCGGACAAGGCTTGGCGTCGACTACCTTCTTACAAAAAAAGAAGCGAGCGCCTTCGAGGAACTGACCCTCGCGGAAAAACTCGATCCACAGGACGCGAAGCCCAAATTTCTGACGGCGCTTATCTATACCTCCTTAGGCAAGTTTGAAGAAGCCCGTAAGAAATACGAAGAGGTTACAAGGCTTGATCCGGAGTCCATCTGGGCATTGAGCTCTTTAGCAGACGTGCTCGTTCTAGAGAAGAAGATGGCCGAAGCGGCGTCCATTTACGAAAAGCTCATTGAGAAAGAAAAGAACGAGCCTCTACTCCGCTTCAATCTCGCCGTTATCTATTCCAGAATAGGCAGGCTTGACCCGGCGGTAGATAAGCTGAAAGAGGCCATCAGGCTAAAACCGGATTATATCGAAGCCTACATAGGCCTCGGCGTTCTTTGCGAGATGAAGAAGGATTACGCGGGCGCTGCCCGGAATTTCGAAAAAGCGCTGGCGATAGAGCCGCTCGACGCGAGGCTGCATTTTTATCTCGGCGTATTGTATGAAAAGAAAAAAGAGAAGAGGCTTGCGGTAAAAGAATTCAGGGAAACGATTAAGCTCGACGCCTCCTTTTCCGACGCGTATAATTACCTGGGCTACATGTTTGCCGAGGACGGGTTAAATCTGGACGAGGCGGAAGCGCTTATAAAAAAGGCTCTTCGGGCCGAGCCGGACAACGGCGCGTATGTCGATTCTTTGGGATGGGTTTACTTCAAGAAGGGTATGTACGAGAAGGCTCTTGTAGAATTGGAAAGAGCCGTTAAATTAGAACCGAATGAGCCGGAGATAAAGAAGCATCTTGATGATGTCAGAAAGAAGCTGAAAAAATGAAACAGCCGGATATCCTGGAATTGAAAAAGAAAGCGGTTGAGATACGAAAAGACATACTGAAGATGCTTACCGAAGCCGGCTCGGGGCACACGGGCGGAAGCCTGTCTCTGGTCGAGATACTGATAGCGTTATACTATTACAAATTAAAGCATGACCCCGCGAACCCGGATTGGAAAGAGCGCGACAGGCTCTTATTATCGAAAGGACACGGTTGCCCCGCGCTTTACGCGGTGCTGGCCGGGAGAGGTTATTTCCCGAAAGAGAAACTCATGAGCTTAAGGAAGTTCGGCAGCCAGCTGCAGGGCCATCCACAAACAGGCTTGCCGGGCGTGGAGATATCGAGCGGCTCTTTAGGGCAGGGGTTATCGATCGCCAATGGCATTGCCCTGGCCTCACGGCTTGACAGGGTAAATATCAGGGTATATTGCGTGATGGGCGACGGTGAAACGAACGAAGGCCAGGTGTGGGAAGCCGTTATGACCGCCGCGCATTATAAACTCGACAATGTATGCGCTATCATAGATTTCAACAAGCTTCAGATCGACGGGTTCTGCTGTGAGATAAAAGACATGAGCCCTTACTTACACAAATGGAAAGATTTCGGGTGGAATGCCCTTGAAGCCGACGGCCATGACATCGAAAAACTTATGGGCGCGCTCGATGAGGCTGAAAAGTTAAAAGGGCGTCCGACCGTAATTGCCGCTCACACAATAAAAGGCAAAGGCGTTTCGTTTATCGAAAATAAAGTGGAATGGCACGGCATCGCGCCGAAGAAAGAAGAGTACGAACGGGCGATTAAAGAGCTGGACGAAGCGTTGAAAAAAATATAGAGGAGAAAACATGCTGCCGCGTAAACTGAAGATGTATATAAAGATGCATTGGGTAAAGCTCGCCATTGTCACAGCGGTAATTTTTGTATTGTGCCTTGCGGTATGGGGATTGATGTCGCTTGAGTCTTTCTACAGGAATATTACGCTCGCCACCATGCCGATAAACCTCATCATGGTAGCGCTGAACGCGACGATATTCGTATTCATGTACATGACATTCATGCAGGGCGGGCTTGCCAGGGTATCGAAATCGAAAATAAAAGGAGAGCTTGTCGACGTCAAATGGTCCGACGTCATCGGGATGGAGAATGTCAAGATGGAGGCGAGAGAAGTCGTCGAGCTTATCAAGGACAGGGCCAGGGTCAAGAAGATCGGCGGGAAGATCCTGCGCGGCATTCTGATGATAGGCCCCCCGGGATGCGGAAAGACGTATCTCGCGAAGGCGATCGCCACCGAGACGAAGCTGCCGTTCCTGGCGATGTCAGGCAGCGAATTCGTCGAGATATTCGTAGGGGTGGGCGCGTCGAGGGTTAGGCGGTTATTCAAGAAGGCGAGAGAAATGGCTTACGGTTACGGCGGCTGCATCGTATTCATAGACGAACTGGACGCGATAGCCAGGAAAAGGGTCTTCTCCGCTTTCGGCGGTACGGAAGAGACGAACTCAACGCAAAACCAGCTCCTTGCCGAGATGGACGGGCTTGCGGAGATAAAGGATAAAAAGGGCGAACCGTCTACCGAACAGAATATCATTATAATCGGCGCGACGAACGCGGGCGAAGACACTCTCGACAGGGCCCTGCTCCGGCCCGGGAGATTCGACAGGAAGCTTTATATTGACAGGCCGAATCTCGACGACAGGGAGAAGTTATTCGCCTATTATCTCGGAAAGATCCAGCGCGATCCGTCTATAGACGTGGGGCGTCTTGCGAGAAAAGCCGTGTATAAATCACCCGCCGATATAGAAAACATAGTCAAAGAGGCGGCGCTGATAGCGACGAGAAGCGGAAGAGACGTTATTAAATTCGAAGACCTCTCCGAGGCTCTTGAGAGGGTGGAGCTCGGCTTGAAACACAAATTGAACGTTTCGCCGCACGAGAAAGAGCAGACGGCATACCACGAGGCCGGCCATCTCATAGCGCTTTATATACTGCATCCGACGGACGACGTCTTTAAGGCGTCTATAATACCCAGGCGCGGTTCGCTGGGTGTAGTTCATCACCAGCCGAGGGAGGAACTGTACACCTTTGACAGGGACAGGCTCCTGGCCGATGTAAAGGCGGACCTTGCCGGATACGTGGCCGAAAAGATAAAATACGGCGTTACGAGCTCGGGTGTCGCCGAAGACTTTAAGCAGGCGATGGCCATCGCCCACAACATGGTATGGAAATACGGCATGGGCGAAGTGGGGTTATTAGGCGACTATACAACTATTCCGGAGTCCCAAATATCCGAAAAATTAAAGGAACAGCTGAATAACGAGACCGACAAGATATTGAAGAAATGCCTGAAGGACGTGGAAGAGCTTCTTAAAAAAGAACAGCCGCTTCTGGAGAGGTTCGTGAAAGAGCTCCTGGAAAAAGAAGAGCTCGATTACGACGAGATAGACACGGTATTCAAAGAGTTCGGCAAGTTCAGCACGAAGACGGCATGAGAGTAAAGGTAAAAGGTAAAAGTAAAAAGGCAAAACCACAAGTCAAAAGTAAAAATTTTACCTTTTTACCCGCACTTTTTACTTTTTCATTTTTACTTTTTTTACTCATTACCCTTTACTCATTACTCTTTACTATATCCGGATGCGCGCCGACGTACCCGAAAGAGCGGTTTAAAGAATCGATACTCAAGGTCTGCAAGAAAGAGTATTCGCTCGACGTAAAAGCCGACACGATCGGCAAGACGATAGTGATATATGTTCCGCTCGGGGGCCTTCTGGATTTTAATTTCGGGATCACGAAAAAGGCGAGCGAAGAGATAAACAACGTGATCCTGAGCGTTTCGAGGGTCGCCCTGTCGTCGGACGCCGAATTCGACTTCTACTGCGTTATAGCGCACGACGTGAAAATCCCGGAGATACAGATAGTCATCATAAAGAGTGTCGATGACGTCAAGCGCTTTATGCTGAACGACATCTCGAGGGGCGAATATTCGAAGAGGATGCTCGTCGATATAAGGCTGAATCCGCAGGCGCAGAAGGAGAAGGCGATAAAGGAAGTCTTTCAGAAGATGTCGCTCGATAGACATTGGCAGGAAGATGTCTTAAACGACTTCTTCAGGGCCGAGCCGACCATCCTGGGCGACATAGGTTATTGGAACGGCCGATTCTACGTAAAGGACGTCGGCCTTCCCGAATTCCTGGCCGAACAGACCGCGAACCGCGTCAGGATGGCCTTCAGGGAGGTTAAATTACTCGACGATCTCTTTTTCATAAAATCCGCGAAAGGTTATTATAACGCGAAACCCGAAAAGAAATATTTCAGGTTTGAGATTACGGCGGAGCCGAAATGGCTCAAGGAAGCCGGAGGAGAAGAGGTCTCGGGCAGGGTATTTGAAGAAACCATAAAAACGGCCTCGCACGTGCTTCACGGCTATCGTTTCGAAGATTTCGATCATATCGAGATCTTGAACCAGTCCGACGGTTCGGTTTTAAAAGTTTCGAAAGACAGCCTTGAAGAATTCAGGAAGAAGAAGATGATTTTTGAAGATATTTTGACGGAGAGCCAGAATGAGTAAAGATAAGAAGCTGATGATACCGACCAGAGACGGTTTCGGCCAGGCCCTTGTGGAATTGGGAAGAACCGATAAAAATATCGTCGTGCTATCCGCGGACCTGACCGATTCCACCAGGGCGGCCTGGTTCAAGAAGCAGTTTCCGGAAAGGTTCTTCGGCCTGGGGGTGGCGGAACAGGACATGTTCGGCACAGCCGCCGGGTTCGCACTCATGGGGAAGATCCCGTTCGCGTGTACGTTCGGCGTTTTCGCTTCGGGCAGGGCGTGGGACCAGATAAGGGTCTCTATAGCGTACATGAACCTTAACGTAAAGATCGCCGGGACGCACGGGGGGATCTCCGTAGGCCCTGACGGCGCGACCCACCAGGCGCTGGAAGAGATAGCGCTTATGAGGATCATTCCCAACATGACGGTCGTGGTGCCGTGCGATGCTTTAGAGGCTAAAAGGGCGACGATAGAGGCCGCGTCGCTGAAAGGGCCGGTCTACTTAAGGCTCGGCAGAAGCGGCGTGCCGGTCATCACGAGAAAAGAAGATAATTTCAAGATCGGAAAGGCGAACACATTAAAAGACGGCCTTGACCTCACGATATTCGCGTGCGGCCAGATGGTTTCCGAGGCGCTATCGGCGCATGAAGCATTGAATAAAGAAGGTTTAAAAGCGCGCGTTATAAACCTACACACGCCAAAACCCATAGACAAGGATGCCGTTATAAAAGCCGCGAAAGAAACAGGCGCTATAGTGACGTGTGAAGAGCATACGGTGATGGGCGGCCTCGGGAGCGCCATCGCGGAAGTTGTGATCCAGAACTGCCCCGTCCCCATGAAGATGGTTGGCGTGCAGGATAAATTCGGCCAGTCGGGCGAACCCGACGAGCTCTTCAGGCATTTCGGCCTCACCGCCGCCGACATCGTCAAGGCAGCCAAAGACGTTCTGAAGATGAAGAAGTAAATACCGGTTGAACAAGGTTTCTATGAATTCCATCACACTGGCCGCTCCTGCGAAAGTAAATCTCTTCCTGAAAGTCCTCGATAGGCGTCCAGACGGCTATCACAATATCCTTACCCTGTTTGAAAGGGTCTCGCTTGCCGATGAAATCAAGATTTCGAAAATCCCTTCAGGTATTGTTGTCTCCTCCGATAAATTTATTACCGCTAATCCGAAGGATAACCTGGTTTATAAGGCCGCCGAACTGATCCTTAGGTATATAAAGGTGGATAAGGGGCTAAAGGGGAAAGAGAAGGGGTTAAAAGGGGTAGCTATAAGAGTTAAGAAAAGCATCCCCGTCGCGGCAGGATTAGGCGGGGGCAGTTCCGATGCCGCCAGCGTCCTTATAGGTATAAATAAGTTATATAACATACAGCTGGAAACGAGCAACCTTATGAAGCTTGGTAAAAAACTGGGCGCGGATGTCCCGTTCTTTATTCTAAAGACGCCTTTTGCCATCGGAAAGTCTACAGGCGATAAGCTTGAAAAACTGGCCACAAAGGCCCGCCTGTGGCACATCATAGTTTCTCCCGGCCCCAAGTCGTCCACCCGCCGGATATATGAGGCATTTGACGCCTCGACGAATCCTTCGACAAGCTCAGGATTCGTACCGAGCGTTAGTCGAGGTACGAAGTGCTTGACAACGGATTTTGACGATGATAAAATAAATCCGGTTTTAAAGCGGTCCATGGATTTCAACGCGGCAGAATCTATGCTTTATAACAACTTAGAAGAGATTGTAATATCCAAAAAACCGGTTATAGGCACGATTTTAGAACGCTTGGCCTCTTCAGCGGCAAGAAGATCCATCGTGGCGGGAAGTGGGCCGAGCGTATTTTGTCTGTGCGTTTCGAGAAAGGAGGCGATTGAGGCAAAGAGGAAGTTTTTAGGCAGTATCCCGGCCCGGAACAGAATGGGCTGGCAGGTGTTTATCGCGAAAACCGGGAGTTAAATTAAAGGAGTAATTACACCATGGAGATCACAGAGGTAAAAGTTTTTTTGAAAGAAGGGCAGGACAAGAAGTTAAAGGCTTACGCGACGCTGACATTCGACAACTGTTTTGTTGTGAGGAACGTGAAGGTGATAGAAGGCAACAAGGGATTGTTCGTTGCCATGCCTTCGCGAAAGATAAAAGACCCTTGCCCGAAGTGCGGTTTCAGGAACTCGGTAAGGATGAAATTCTGCAACCAGTGCGGTACGGCGCTGCCCCAGGCAGAGCCGAGGCCGATCCAGCCGGGCGAGGATATGGCAAGACTTTCCGAGCACAAGGATATCGCTCATCCGATCACGACGGAATGCAGGGACTATATCCAGAAGAAAGTCCTTGATGCCTACGAAAAGGAAAAGAAAAGCCCTTCAGCTCCGGCCGGTTCGTATACACCGAGCAGCCAAACAGCGGCGCCTTTAGCAACGCCTTTGAGAAAACCCGCGGTGGTCGAAGAGGATAACGATATAGAGTTGTAGGCCCACTGCCCGGTGGTGTAATGGTAGCACACCAGCCTTTGGAGCTGAGGGTCATGGTTCGAATCCATGCTGGGCAACCAATGCAAATTTGGCCTTCGCCAAAAAGATATGTTTTGCTTTTTGGCTTCGGCCGCCCGAAGGAAAGTGACGGCGGGCTAATCGCCCAAATTTGTTTAAGAAATAGTCATTCTAACCAGGTTAGAATGAAGGGGATCAGCGTAAGTGAGCGGCTGTGTTAATATAGCTGTTGTGAGAAGTAGTTAATTATGAGACGATTATTCTGGTTTCTCAAGCCCAAGGTCAAATTGAATATGTCAAATCAGGCGGACGTGGAATTATATGTCCAACAGGTTATGACCAAAGGTCGCATTGAAGATGTGCGAGCGCTATTAAAAAGCCTGGGAGATCAAAAGACAGGACAAATTTTTTTACGATTGAAGAGATTTCTTCCTTTTGACGTCCGTCTGTTCTGGGAGGACTTTTTTGGACATTCTCACTAATATTCAGCGGAAGTTATTGCGGGAAATCTCTCATGTGCCGGATGGCGGACAGTTTTATTTAACCGGCGGAACGGCGTTAGCCGAATTTTATCTGAAGCATCGCCGAAGCGAAGATCTAGATTTTTTTACGGGGCTGCCCGAGATTATAGCGCCCTTTAGTTTTAATCTTGAGAAACATCTTCGCGAAAGGGGGTATGAGGTTAACCGTCGCCGCGGCACAGCCTCTTTTGTTGAACTGGAGATCACGAAAGACCGGGAAAATGTTATTATCCATTTGGCGCAGGATGCCGCTTTCCGATTCCAAGCCACAAAGGCTGTCGAGGGGTATCCCGGCCTGAATGTCGATAATCTGGAAGACATTGCGGCCAATAAGCTGTTAGCGTTGTTTGGCCGCGCGATGCTGCGGGATTTTATTGACGTATATTTTTTAGTCGAAAGGGGCGGGTTTCCAAAGAATCGATTGATGGATTTGGCCGCCAAAAAGGATCCGGGATTCGACATTTATTGGCTGGGCGTTGCGCTGGAACGCATACGCAGTTACAATCAGAAGGCTGTTGACATGTTACTGCTTGTCGAAAAGGTTGATTTTTCGAATATCCGTAATTTTTTTTGCGGATGGTTAAAAGAGCTGGCAGGATTCATTAAGGATCGTTAAGGCCGATTCTGGACGCTCTAGATTAAAAAGACATTTACTATGAAAAATATAACTGCGATCATTCTTGCGGCGGGACGCGGGACGAGGATGAAGTCCGGCACCCCCAAGGTATTGCATGAAATCCTTGGGAAGCCCATGCTCTCGCACGTGATAGGCTCTTTGAAAGACGCAGGCGCCGGAAACATAATAACGGTTGTCGGCTGCGGCCATGAGAGCGTAAGGAAAGCCGTTGGCGGCACAAAGTTCGTGATACAGAAGAAGCTTCTGGGGAGCGGAGACGCGGTAATTCAGGCGAAAAAAGGCCTCGGAAAATATAACGGCGACATCCTTGTTATTTGCGGGGATACGCCGCTTATCAGGGCCGAAACAATAAAAAGTTTAATAGAAAAGCACAAAACCTCCGGCGCGGCGGCGACCATCCTTACGGCTAAAATGAAAGACCCGAGAGGTTACGGCAGGATTGTCAGGGATGACAACAAAAAAATATTGAAGATAACCGAGGACCTTGAGGCGAGCCTCTATGAAGCGGTCATCGGCGAGATCAATTCCGGCACATATTGCTTTAAGGCAACGGATTTGTTCGACGCCCTCGTTCGGGTAAAGCCGGACAATAAGAAGAAAGAGGTTTTTTTAACAGACGTAATAAGAATCCTGCGCGATAAAGGTAAACATATAGAATCAGTTTTAACCGAAGACGCGTTTGAGGCGACAGGTATTAACGATAGAAACGATCTGGCGGAAGCGATAAATGCATTAAAGAACAGGATATTAAGAGAGATCATGTCGTCAGGCGTTACAATAGAAGACCCGGCTACTACGATAATCTATCCGGGCGTATTTATAGGCCGCGATACGGTCATCCATCCGAACACGCTGATAGAGTCGGATGTCGAAATCGGCGCGGGTTGCCGTATAGGGCCGTTCGCGCGGATAAGGCGGGGCGTAGTGATAGGCGGCGGCGCGGAAATAGGTAATTTTGTGGAGCTCGTAAGGACTAAAATCGGCGAAAAGACGAAGGTCAAGCATCACACATATCTCGGAGATACGATAGCCGGTAGATGTGTGAACGTCGGAGCCGGGACGATAACGGCGAACTTTGACGGTAAACGAAAGAACAGGACTGTGATCGGGGACGGAGCCTCCATCGGCATCGGCGCAAGGCTTGTCGCTCCCGTGAAGATCGGCAGGCGCGCCACGGTAGGCGCGGGATGCGTCGTTCCAAAGGGCCATGATGTTCCGGCGGGCGCCACCGTTGTGGGCGTGCCGGCTAAAATATTGAAAAAATAAAGAAGGGGATAAACCATGAAGAACCACCTGTTAGTCTTCAGCGGTAATTCGAATAAGAAGTTGGCCGGCGATATCTGCAGGTTCCTTAAGATAAAGCTCGGGACAGCGTCGATCGATACATTCTCCGACGGAGAAATACGCGTAAAGATAAACGAGAACGTGCGGGGCCATGACGTATTTGTTGTGCAGTCGACGCCGCGTCCCGCCAACGACAACCTGATGGAACTCCTGATCATGATAGACGCCCTGAAGAGGGCATCTGCCCGGAGGATTACGGCGGTTCTTCCCTATTTCGGATACGCAAGGCAGGACAGGAAAGACCAGCCCCGCGTCCCGATAACCGCCAAGCTTGTGGCGAATCTTCTTACGGTGGCGGGCGCCGACAGGGTTTTGACCATAGACCTGCATGCCGGCCAGATCCAGGGATTTTTCGATATCCCCCTCGACCACCTATTCGCGTTTACGATATTTACGGAGTACATAAAGAAATTGAAGCTGAACAAGAACCTTGTCATAGTATCACCCGATGTGGGAGGCATAAAGACGGCGAGGGCATACGCGAAGAGGCTCAAATGCCACCTTGCCATCGTCGACAAGAGGCGCGTGAATGATGAGAAGGCCGAGGTCATGCATATAATGGGCGACGTGAAAGGCAAGCACGCCGTTATCGTTGACGATATGGTAGCGACCGCCGGCTCACTGGTCGAAGCGGTTGACGCTATCAAGAAGAACGGCGCCAAAGACGTGTACGCGACGGTTACTCATGCCGTTCTCTGCGGTCCGGCGATCGAAAGGATCAGAAAATCACACATTAAGGAGCTTATGGTTACGGATACGATCCCCATCCCCGGGGATAAGATGGCCGGCAAGGTAAAAGTCCTTTCGGTGGCGTCGCTTCTCGGCGAGGCGATCAGGAGGATCCACGAAGAGGCGTCGATCAGCGTGTTGTTTTCTTAAAGCCATGTTGCGGCGCAAAAAAGGAGCGATTTCAAAATGGAAAAGATGATATTGAAAGCCGAGGTAAGATCGGCTACAGGTAAAAAGGCGGCGAAGGACTTGAGGATCAAGGGGCTTATCCCTGCGAACGTCTACAAGGGCGGGAAAGGCGCGTTAAGCCTTCAGGTTTCGCTGGACGGCCTCCAGGAAGTTTTACATACGAAGGCCGGAGAGAACGTCATTATAACGCTGAAGATTTCAGGTGAGGGGAGCCCTAAAGATAAAACCGTCCTCATAAAGGAGATACAGCGTGAGCCGGTAAAAGACGCGATCCTTCATGTCGATTTCAACGAGATATCGCTCACCGAGGTTTTGAAGGTCGACGTCCCTCTTGCGGCTCGCGGCGAACCTGTCGGCGTAAAGATTGACGGAGGCATACTTGAGCACGTCATCCGCGAACTTCAGGTCGAATGTCTTCCTACGGCTATTCCGGAGAAGATCGAAATCGATGTCTCCAACCTTAAGATAGGCGACGCGATCCATATCAAGGATGTAAAGATCCCCGAGGGTGTCAAAGTTTTGAACGATCCGGAACTTATAGCGATGATCGTTAAGCCGCCCAAGATAGAAGCGCCTAAAGAAGAGGTTGCCGAAGGAGCTGAAGAACCGGAGCTGATAAGGAAGAAGAAAGAAGAAGCTCCGGAAGGCGAAGAGGCTGAAGGCGCGGCCAAGCCGAAAGAAGCGGAAAAACCGGCCTCCGGTAAAGAAGCCAGGAAAGAGTAACGATGAAGATAATAGTCGGCCTCGGCAATCCCGGCCCGGAATATAAGGCCACGAAACATAATATCGGCTTCGAGGTTGTAACGGCCCTGGCGAAATCCAATAAGATCAGGATAAATAAGACGGTCCACTTTTCCCTTCTGGGAAAAGGTAAAATCGCGGGGGAAGATGTTATACTGGCCCTTCCGCAAACCTACATGAACCTTTCCGGAAAGGCTGTCGGAGAACTTTTTGGCGGCGCCGGAGCCGGAGGCGTAGCGGACCTTCTTGTAGTTTGCGACGACATCAATATAGAACTTGGCAGGGTCAGGTTAAAGAAAGAAGGCTCGTCCGGCGGCCACAAGGGCCTGGAATCGATAATACATACTTTGGGTAAGAATGATTTCGCGCGCCTCCGGGTCGGTATAGCCACGGATGTCCACAAGGGCGATATCACCGGTTATGTGCTTGCCCCTTTCAAAAGAAAAGAAAAGCGCAACGTTGCCCACGTTATAACGCTTGCCGGAGATGCCGTTACCTGTATGATAGAAGAGGGTATTGACAAGGCGATGACCAGGTTCAATAAAAAGAAGATCGGCACATCATAAAACCTTTGCAATATTAAAGTCATTATGGTAATATCGTATAATATCAAGGAGAAGATAAAAGAATGAATAATTACGACGGGTTATTTATAATTAAGCCTGATTTAAAGGAAGAAGATATTAAGAATTTATTCAAGATCCTGGCGGATGGCGTGACCAAGAACGGCGGCGCCATAACTAAAGAGGAAAACTGGGGGAAGAAACAGCTCGTATATCCTGTGAAGAAATTCAAAGAGGGGTATTATTATAAGCTCGATTTTACAGCCCCGGCAGACGCGATAACGAAATTGGAAGCGTCCTATAAACTGAACCAGGATATCTTAAGAACGATGATAACCAGAAGGTGACCGATGGCGAGCTTAAATAAGGTTTTTCTGATAGGAAATCTGACAAGGGACCCGGAGCTGAGGTATATACCGAGCGGCTCGGCGGTCGCGACATTTACGGTGGCCGTCAACAGGGTCTTTAAATCTCAGACAGGCGAGAAGAAAGAGCAGACCTCGTTTATCAGGATCGTCGTGTGGGGCCGCAGGGCCGAGGTATGCGGCGAGTACCTGTCGAAGGGCTCACCCGTTTTCGTCGAAGGCAGGATCCAGTCGCGGGATTGGGAGACGCAGGACGGGCAGAAACGCAATACCGTCGAGGTTGTGGCCGACAACATCCAATTTTTAAGGATGGGCGCGAAATCCGGCGCCGCTGCCGACAGGGCGGGCACACAGTCCCCGCCGCCCGAAGAAGTGGAGACGATCAATCTTAACGATGAAGCCGAGCCGCAAGGGCCGTCCTTCGGCAAAAGCTCAGGACAGGCCGCAAGCGAAGTCGAAGGGCCGTCGGTTGAAAAGAATAACGAGAAATCCAACCCTGTCAAAAAGGACGAAGAAGTTCCGTTTTGAGAAAATCCTCTAACCAGGTTAGACCTTGTGGTAATCTGGCAGATCTAACCTGGTTACAGGACTTTGTTAATTTTTGAGCCGTTCCTTAAATCGATTTGACTTAATCTTGTAAAGTGAAGCAGCTATATCTTTGTTCTTTGAAAGCAGAAACGCCGAGTCTATAATGATAAGCGATGCTACGGCCTGTTTGCACTCG
>JAZDOS010000003.1:0-2179 GCA_043798375.1 Candidatus Omnitrophota bacterium
GTTGTTTTCTGTGTCTTAAATACGTAGATCCTTCTGTAATAAAGTACCCAAAAAATTCAAGCCATAGGTCCATTCTTATTTTTTCCTGTTGTTTCGATTTAGCGTTTCGAACCAAAGGAAGATGAAACCACTCTTCTTTCCCGCCATTCCATTTCGCAGACTTTAGCATTTCTGTTCTGTCCCACCGTATGCATTCAAACGCTTCTACAAGATGGAAGCCATCGCTACTTCGTCTTCTTACATACATTTTATGATTCGGAGTAACTAACAAATCTATTTTATAGTTAGAGAAACGGATAAGTTCTCCTACATATCTTTCCTTAATAAAATCTGTTGGTTTATGATATTCAATATACCCTTCTTTATTCAAAGTTGCGACTTCTTGGCCCATCTTGAGTTGTGGAAAAAATTTCCAACCATTCTTTGTCAAAATTTCAGTATCCTCGGAGAAGCATCCCCTCACGCCTACAGGATTTACATTGCCCCAATACTCTTCAGGCTGGGGGTTCACTAATGGGTCGCCATAGACCTCGCTTGTAGAGGCCAAGAGGAATTTGGCCTTTTTTGCCTTGGCAAGGCCAAGGGCGTTATGCGTCCCAAGGCTTCCCACCTTTAAGGTTTGAATAGGATATTTATGATAATCGACAGGACTCGCGGGAGACGCAAAATGAAGGACATAACCTATGGATTCATTCAGGTGTATGTGTTCGGATACATTGTGATTTATGAATTTGAAATTTTTATTACGCAGGAGATGTGCGATATTCTCCTTCTTGCCCGTTATAAGGTTATCCATGCAGATCACCTTATGCCCCTTGCCTATAAGGAAATCACAGAGATGCGAACCTATGAATCCGGCGCCGCCGGTTATAAGTATTTTCAACTTTTACCCTCCAGAAAATCTATCACGCCCTGTGCGACGAAGCCGATCTCCTCTTCTCTCAATTCCGGGAAGACGGGAAGTGCGAGCACCTCCTCGCACGCCTTTTCGCTTACCGGAAAATCGCCTTTCTTCCATCCGAGCCGGCTATAGACAGGCTGCAGATGAAGCGGAATCGGGTAATATACCGCGGTAGCGATACCTTTAGCGGTCAGTGATTCTCTTAATTTGTCCCTGCCCTTAGCTTCGCTAAGGACCTTGCCCTTCGCCCTTATGCTATAGATATTATAGACATGCCTGCGTCCATTCTTCTCTACAGGCACGGCCAATTTACCGCTTTTGTTAAGATCCTCAAATAGCCTGTCGTATAACGCCGCGTTCTTCCTGCGGGAGTCGTTCCATCCGTCAAGGTAACGCAATTTGACCCTTAATATCGCGGCCTGGAGCTCGTCGAGCCTGCTATTGCGCCCTTCGATCTCATGGCGGTACCTGTCAGCCTGCCCGTGGACGCGCAGCATTTTTATCCTGTCGGCAAGCGCCTTGTCGTTAGTCGTGACCATTCCTCCGTCGCCAAAACAGCCGAGGTTCTTGCTCGGGAAGAAGCTGAAGCATCCGATATCTCCGAAGGCGCCTGCCTTTTTGGACTTAAACTCGGCGCCTATCGCCTGCGCGCAATCCTCGATAACCCTCACGTTGCGTTTCTTGGCGATATCCATGACTGCGTCCATATCGCACGCCTGGCCGAAGAGATGGACCGGGATTATCGCCTTGGTCCTTGAAGTTATCGCCTTTTCTATGCGGCCCGCGTCGATATTGAACGTATCCGGCTCTATATCGGCTAGGACCGGCCTCGCGCCGTTAAGGCAGATCGCCTCGGTCGTGGCAATAAAGGTAAAGGGCGTGGTGATGACTTCATCGCCGTCTCCTACGCCCAGCGCTTTTATGGCAAGCTCCAGGGCATCGGTGCCGTTCGCGACGCCGACGGCGTATTTTGTCCCGCAATAAGCCGCGGCCTCTTCCTCAAATTTAGCGACGTTCTCTCCGAGGATGAAAGCGCCCTTCTCGAGCACGGCTTTTATCGCGGAGTCTATTTCATTTTGCAGTTTTTTATACTGCCTCAGCAAATCTACTAAGGGGACCTTCATCTTTAGCCTTTTTCGCCTACGGACCGGAAGTACTCGACGGTCTTTCTCAAGCCCAATACAAAATCGACCTTGGGATCAAACTTCAAAAGTTTCTTCATCTTCGTTACGTCCGCGAGGGTATGCTTGACGTCACCGGGACGCGGCGGCATGAATT
>JAZDOS010000005.1:0-61655 GCA_043798375.1 Candidatus Omnitrophota bacterium
CCAATCAATCCGAGTAACGCCTGCCACCTCCGTATTACCGCGGCTGCTGGCACGGAGTTAGCCGTGGCTTCCTCTGCCGGTACTGTCACCCTGCAAGCTTATTAAGCCTCCAGAGATTCCTCCCGGCTGACAGTGCTTTACAATCCGAAGACCTTCATCGCACACGCGGCGTCGCATAGTCACCGTTTCCGGCATTGCTAAATATCCTCGACTGCAGCCTCCCGTAGGAGTCTGGGCAGTGTCTCAGTCCCAATGTGGCTGACCATCCTCTCAGACCAGCTACCCGTCAAAAGTCTTGGTGGGCCGTTACCCCGCCAACTAACTGATAGGAAGCGAGCTCATCCTCAAACAATGGGCCTTGCGGTCCCCACTTTTTATCACAGCCGGATGCCCGGCCGTGGTCTTATGCGGTTTTAGCCTCGGTTTCCCAAGGTTGTTCCCCATTCGAGGGTAGATTGCTCACCTGTTACTCACCCTTTTGCCACTATGGTTCGATTTCTCTCACCATCGTTCGACTTGCATGCCTAATCCACGCCGCCAGCGTTCACTCTGAGCCAGGATCAAACTCTCCAATTGTAAAAATTTCAAGTTCGATCTTGGCCTATTTCCGCAAATATTTAAAATTCGCGGGGGAATTTTGGTCGGTCCTACTTCGCATTCTACCAGTAGACTATAAGGTGCTTCGTAGGATTCTTCGAAGCCCTCTTATGGTTTAATCGTAGAAGGGCGAAGTAGAATTAAACTCGTGCGAAAGAACAGATAAAAAAAATCCGCCCAGGGGACGGATTTCAGATAATAAAAATGACGTCCAGAGACGTCATCTATTACATCCTCTAGCTAGCTATTTTATTCCAAAATTGTCAAGGTGAAGTTCTCAAATACACTTCTCCTTTCGGTGGATGTTAAGTATATCATTTTCCAAAACTTTGTCAACAGTTTTTTGAAAAAAATTCGGCCCTGCTCCATAAATGTCCGCCAGGCCATTTAATATCTATTTTTATACTGTAAAAATGACTTTAAAGAAACGCTTACCAATTCTAATTTGATATTCGGTTTTGCTGTGTAAAATATGCCATGGATCTCTGTTTGGCTTTCCAGCTATTCGTACAGCGCCCTCAAGCACCTTTCTTTTCATTTCCCCCTTACTTTCACCTGTCAGCATAGTTAGAATGGTAAGCAAATCTGTTTGGTCTTTAGAAAATTTTAGACTGCTTAGCGGGATATTCTGCGGAAAACCCCTGTCTTTAAACGCGCGGTCAAACTCCTCGGCCTCGCGGTCGGCTTCGGACCTGCCATGGTATTGCGCGGTTATTATCTTCGCGAGATTAACCTTCGCGGCCTTTGGATGGACCGAACCCGCCGCAACACCCGACTTAATATTAGCGACATCTTCGTCGGTCAATAGCTCATAATACTTCCACATCAGTTCATCCGACACCGACATAAGCTTGCCGAACATGTCTTTGGCGTTTTCATTTATGCCTACGTAATTACCGGACGATTTCGACATCTTATTGACGCCGTCGAGGCCTTCGAGGAGCGGCATCGTAATAACAACCTGCGCCTCCTGCCCGTATGCGCCCTGGATATCGCGGCCGACCAGCAGATTGAATTTCTGGTCACTGCCTCCGAGTTCAACATCGGCTTTCAAGGCGACGGAATCGTACCCCTGCATCAGGGGATATAAAAACTCGAGCATCGTTATATTCTTTTGCTGTTTATAGCGGTTCGAGAAGTCGTCGCGCTCCAAAAGCCTTTGGACCGAATAACGGCCCATGAGCTCGCCTATCTTTATAATATCCATCTTCCCGAGCCATTCGCTGTTGAACCGGATCTCGAGCGACTTTGCGTCAAGGACCCGCGAAATCTGCCGCTCGTAGGTCATGGCATTATCCTCGGCCTCTTTCATCGTGAGCTGCGGCCGGGTTTTCGATACGCCGGAGGGGTCACCTATCATTGCCGTGTGGTCACCGATCAAAAATATGACTTTGTGCCCGAGGTCCTGAAAATGCCTCATCTTCCTTAATAACACGGTGTGTCCTAAATGAATATCAGGCGCGGTGGGGTCGAAACCCGCTTTTATGACAAGGGGCCTATTCTCTTTTATCGCGCGCTCGAGCTTATCCTTAAGCTCGCTAACCTGTATTATCTCTACGGTCCCGCGTTTAATGAGTTCAAGTTGTTTATCTAAATTCTTCTCCATAGCCTGCTTCTTACCTTCCTCTTTTTAAAGCCTCCCGGCCAACCGTAACTGTCTCATCAAGCAAACCGTCCTTATCGAAAAAAAGGTAGAGCTTTATGCCTTTGAAAAAGTCCGATTTTGCCGGTTTATACACCCATTTCTCTCTATCTGTAAATGAATCCTGCAGGATCACCACGGGTTCGCCCAAGCGGCGCCTTACTTCGTCTTTGGACTGGCCTTTTTTTATCGTTCCGTTATCTATGTTTTCCCTGGCACGTTCAAAACCCCTGGTCTCCTCGGAATACTCCTTTTGGATCTCACCCTGGCTCCTCGCAACAGCTATAAGTGTATCGAGCCCTTCGGCAAAACATGATGAGGCGGTCCATATGCATAAAAAAACAGTTGGTATAAGATTTCTCACTGTCGCATCCTTTCGTGTCTAGAATATAACAAATTGGTAAATTTATCAATATAATTATGGAAATACCGAGGTTTCTATAGTAATATGCTTTACGTGTATAAATATTGCCTCTTCCCATGCCTTACCATGCTGATCGGCGCTGCCCTAATGCCGGGCTACGCCGAAGCCCTCTGCGTAAAACAATATGAGTTATTCGAATCCGAGGTATCCCTCGGCGTGCCGTACCAAAACCCTTATGACTACAAAGAAGTCGACTTAACGGCTAAGATAACGGCGCCTGACGGCAGCATCATAATCGTCCCGGCCTTTTATTCCGGGCAAGGATCGATATGGAAAGTTCGATATACACCTGCAAAGAAAGGAAGGTTTTCATATCAGTTTATCCTGAAACAACGATCCGGAATAACTCAGCTTAAATCCGGCTGTTTCGATGTCGCGGCCGGTACTGAAGACGGCTTCTTAAGGAAAGGGCCGAACAATCCATATTACCCTGTCTTCGATTCCGGCAAACTGTTTTTCGGGATAGGGCATAATATAGCGTGGGTAGCAAATAATAATATCTCAGAATATGAAAAATATTTTGCCTTGCTCGAGGAAAACGGCTGTAATCTGACAAGGGTATGGATAAACACGCCTCATGCGGTTCACATAGAGTGGAAAACGCTGGGCTCGTACAATAAGAGGCATTCGGAGAAACTGGATGAGCTGATAAAGCTCGCCGAAAAGTATCATATATATATTGTTCTGGTATTGGACACCTACGGCTCGCTCATGGACGAGCCGGGCCCATGGAACGAGCAGTCCTGGACGCTCAATCCGTATAACAAACTCAACGGCGGGCCCTGCGAAAAACCTGGGGATTTCTTCTCAAACGAAGAGGCAAAGACGTATTACAGGAACCGCTTAAAATATATTATCGCGCGGTGGGGATATTCTCCGAATATCATGGCGTTCGAGCTTTGGAACGAATTTGACGCGCCGGCGGAATGGGTAAAAGAGATGTCGTCTTATATCAGATCTATAAATCCGCACGGACAGCTGATAACCACAAGCATGGGTTATCCATGGCGAAATAATCTTAATGAGTCTTCGATATGGAAATTGAATGAGGTAGATTTCATAGAGCGCCATATTTACGGCAATGCCGCCGGCGATTCTATCGAAAATCTGCTCTCGGTCAATAGGCAGCTCTCCTCTACCTACAAGAAGCCTGTGCTTGTCGGAGAGTTCGGAATTGACTCCGGTAAAAACGACGCCTCGCTAGACCCTTCGGGAATCGGGATCGAGCTTCATAATAGCTTATGGGCGGCGGCTATGTCGCGGTCTTTTGCCGGCGCCATGAACTGGTGGTGGCAGGAGTACATAAAAGGTAAAAATCTTTACGGCCACTATAAGGCGTTATCCAATTTTGTAAAAGACGTAAAGTGGGATTCGGAAGAAGTTTCGATCCTTAATACAAGCGAGGTTGCCGGCGGCGGCGCAGGAGCCCGCTTGAAACCTTCAGACGTTATCATAAAAACAGAGGACTGCTGGGGCCCGGCTCCTTACGGGGAATTTTACATTGACCGTTCCGGCGCTATATCGGGAGGCAGTGTAAACAGCTACCTGCACGGCAAATCAAAAAGCGATATGAGGCTCGAGCCCTTGTTCCACATAAACTATCCGTGTGACGGAAAGTTTATTTTGAACATAGATATGGTATCGCAGGGAGCAAATCTTGTTATCAACATGGATGATAAGATTGTTTTGACAAAAGAACTTCCGGCCGGCCCCGGAGAAGGGCCGTGGAAAAGAAGCCTGTACAGAAAAGATTATAATATTTACCAGTGCGTCTACGACATGAAACTGCCCGTAGATGTGCCGCGCGGAGAACACGTAATCAAATTATCGAACACCGGGCTTGACTGGATAAAGATAAAATCTGTTACCCTTCCAAACTTCAGGAGCTGTGAATTCGCCAATACCCGCATAGCCGGCCTTAAAGTCGGGGATGAGATGCTATTGTGGGCGCAGAATAAGGGATATAATTTTAGAGATGTAAAGAACGGCATCCAGCCGGAGCCCATAAAGGAAGCGTCATTTAAAATAAAAGATACGAAAGACGGCGCATATACGATAGAATGGTGGGATACGTTTGAGGGAAAAATATTTAAGCGTGAAAACGTATCCGCAAAACATAACGAACTCAAGGTTTACATCCCTGAGTTCGTTAATGATATCGCGTGTAAGATTATTTCAAACTAAGCGCGATCTTATGCTGGATCGAATCTACCTTCAGGACCTTCGCCTTAACTTCATCTCCGACCTTATACTTCTCCTCGAGCTTTTCGCCTTCTCCGAGAGGTATCTCCGAGATGTGCGCTAATCCCTCAAGGTCCTTATCCAATTCTACGAATAAGCCGAATGTCGCGACCTTCGTGACCTTGCCGGGCAGCACGGCATCCTGAATATATTTCGACGCGATGTCATCCCATGGATCCGGAACAAGCTGTTTTATGCCCAGAGATATGCGCCTGTTGTTGGCGTCGGAAGCCAGGACAACCGCCTCCACCTTCTCGCCTTTTTTGAAGACATCCTTCGGATGAGCGATCCTCTTCGTCCAGGAAATATCGGAAACGTGGATAAGCCCGTCAATACCGTCTTCAAGCTCAACGAACGCGCCGTAATCGGTGAGGTTTCTGATCTTGCCTTTGACCTTAGCCCCAACGGGATACTTTGTTTCAACGCCAACCCACGGGTTCGACTCCAGCTGTTTAGTGCCGAGCGATATCTTCTTATTGGCCTTGTCGACCTCGAGGACCTGCACCTCGATCCTGTCGCCTATCGCCAACAGTTCGTTCGGATTACTGTATTTTTTCGTCCACGACAGCTCCGATATGTGCAGCAATCCTTCCACGCCTTTCTCGAGTTCAACGAAGGCTCCGTAAGGCATCAGGTTCACCACGGTGCCCTTGACTTTGCTCGCCGGCGGGTACTTCGTATCCACGGCCTCCCACGGGTTCTGCGTCTTCTGTTTCAAGCCCAGGGATACCCTGCCATTCTCTTTATCGAAATCGAGCACCATGACTTCTATGGTATCGCCGATAGCAAGCACTTCGCTCGGGTGCGAAACGCGGCCCCAGCTCATATCCGTTATGTGCAGGAGGCCCACCATGCCGGCGCCCAGATCGACGAAGGCGCCGAAGTCCGTTATATTGCGGACAACGCCGCCTGCTATAGCGCCTTTCTGAAGGTTATCGAGGACTTTCTTCTTATCCTCATCCTTCTGCTGCAGCAATACGTCCTTGCGGGAGACAACTATATTTTTTCTCGCCTTATTTATTTTTACTATTTTGAACGGGAAGGCCTGGCCTATCATCTGGTTCAGGTTTCCGAACCCGCGCAGAGCCGCAAGGCTCGCCGGCAGGAACGCCTCAACGCCGATGTTGACCATGAACCCGCCCTTCACCTTTTTCGATACCTTGCCGTCGACCACATCGCCCTCTCCATACCTGGATATGACCATGTCCCAGCCGACAGCGCGTTCGGCCTTCTGCCTTGAAAGCACTACCATACCCGACTCATCCTCTTTCGATTCGAGATATACGTCTATCTCGTCACCGATCTTCAAGGCCTCCGGGTCCGCAAACTCGGACAGCGGTATCGCCCCCTCGGATTTATACCCTATATCCACCAGGATATCCTTAGGATTTACCGCGAGGATCCTGCCCTTCACTATCTGCCCGACTTTGACATTGGCAGATACGGACTCCTGATAAAGCCTTGCGAACTCCGAAAGCCCCCCGCTTTCAGCGCTATCTTGCTCCTGGTCCTGAATATCATCCTTTTCTTCAACCATTAATTACGCAGCCCCTTTCTTTGGATTTTTTTTAAACTCTTTATTCTTTTCAGTACTTTTTCGATTACCCAGTCGGGCGTTGACGCGCCGCTGGTTATGCCTATAACCCCGGCCGATTTAAGCCATGCATTCTTCAGCTCCCTCTCCGTCTCGATCAAGCGCGACTCTTTAGATAAATTCCGGCAGACCTCAAAAAGCCTGTTCGTGTTAGCGCTGTCTTTTCCGCCGATTATGAGCATGAGGTCCGCTTCCCCGGCAAGCGATTTGGCATATCCCTGCCGGTCTTGAGCGTCCTTGCATATAGTATTGTAAACTTCGAGCTCTTTGAAGTTCCTGGCGGTAAGCGCTTTTATCACATCTGTAAAATTCTCGATGGATTGCGTGGTTTGCGATATCACGCTTACCCTGTCCGTCTTTTTTAAACCGAGTTTATCTATATCGCCTCTATCCTTAACAACAAATATATTTTTTGGAACAAAATCCACAAGCGCCTTTATTTCCGGATGGCCGGCATCGCCTACCACTATTACCGCATACCCTTCCTTCCAGAGCCTTCTTGCGATATCCTGAGCCTTGCGCACGAATGGGCACGTCGTATCGATTACCTCGAGGCCTCTTTTCGATATCCTCTCCGCGACTTTAGGGCTCAGACCATGCGAAGATATTATTATCGTGTGCCCGCGCCTGACCTTCGCGATATCCTTTATGACTTTAAGGCCTTTTCTTGAAAGAGCGCGGACAACCTCTTTATTATGTATGATCGAGCCGAGGCTATAGATCCTGCCTTTAGCCTTGAGCGCCTCTTCGGCCATCGTTACGGCGCGTTTGACGCCGAAACAGAACCCTGTCTTTTTAGCCAGTTTTATCTTCACCCCGTTAGAAAATTTTCCTAATTCTGCCTTATTTGATTTAACCATATATCTGAATTCATTGTTTGAATTATGATTTAGAAATCTGTAAACTCCGTTAGAAATCATATTTCTAACGGGGCAAATTTTCTAACGGGGTACATACCCCGTTATTATTTAATATAGGATAATATCTTTTCCGCAACTTCATCGATCGATAGATTTGTCGTATCTATGACGACAGCGTCATCCGCCGCTTTTAGCGCGCCGACCGGCCTCTTCATGTCGGATTCATCCCTTGCGGCCACATCGCTTTTTATTGCCTCCAGCTCGACGGCCTCTCCGGACTGGACAAGCTCTTTATGCCTGCGCCGGGCCCTTTCGACGATGCTCGCGTCAAGATAGAACTTATAGTCTGCGCCGGGAAAGACGACGGTGCCGATGTCTCTTCCCTCGAGAATGGCGCTCGACCGCTCGCCGATCGCGCGCTGTAATCCCACCATCTCTTTGCGCACCCCGGGCACGCGGGCTATATACTTAACGTTATTTGTCAGCTCAGGCGTCCTTATCGATCCTGAAACATCTTCCCCGTCCAGGAAGACGCTCAGTGAGCCTTCCGCTTCTTTAAGGTCTATATTCGCGGAACCTGCAAGCTTAGTCAAAGAGCTTTCGTCATTGAGATCCAAACCGCTTCTCATTGCCTTGAGGGTAAGCGCCCTGTACATCGCGCCTGTATCGATATAGAGAAGCCCGAGCCTCTTTGCTATAAGTTTGGAAACGGTGCTTTTACCGCTTCCGGCCGGCCCGTCGATGGCTATGACAAAGGCCCTCCCCTTACTTCGCATACGCAAACTTGTCGCGTTTCGACTTGGCAATTTTAAGCAATTTCACCAATGTCCCGTAATCGCCTCTCGCAACAGCCCCGGATATATTCCTGTAATACCTCTCGAAGGCCCTCGTCGCCTTAGCTATCTCTTTTTTATTGGTAACAAATATATCCGACCACAACTCGGGATCGCTCGAAGCAACCCTCGTCGTGTCCTTAAAACCTTCGGCGGCAAGCGGAAGGTCCTTTAGCGGGACCGCGCCCGCCAGGGCGAAGGCCACGATATGAGGGAGATGGCTTACGAGCGAAACGCCTCTGTCGTGCTCGGAAGGGCTCATAACGCTCGTCTTTGTTCCGAGGGAATTCCAGAAACGCACGATCCTTTTTAAGGCACGAGCGTCCGTCTTTCCGGTCTTTGTAACGATACACGGCGCGTTTCGCAGCAAATCGCCCTTTGCAAATTGGACGCTATTCTTTTCCGAACCGGCCATCGGGTGTGAACCGACAAAACATATCGATCGTCTCTTTGAGAGCATATTATCTATTCTATCGACGATCAGGGCCTTCGTGCTGCCGACATCCGTTATTATCGCGCCGTCCTTGCCGTATTTAATGGCTTCTTTTGCCATGCTCAAGATAGATCGTACCGGAGTCGCGATTATGATAAGGTCGGCATCGAATACGCCTTCCCTGACGGACATCGTTCCCCTGTCTACGGCTTTATACCTCAGGGCTTTTTTAAGTGTTGATCTTCGCCTGAAGGCACCGACGACTTCGCCCGCCAGCTTCCTCTTCTTAACGGCAAGCCCTATCGAGCCGCCGATCAAACCCACGCCGATAATCGCGATCTTATTAAATTGTTTCATAGTCAATAAAGCGTTCTACCGATGGCTTCCGCTATCTTCTCTATTTCCTTCATGAGCTTCTCGAAATTCGACGGCAGGAGCGATTGCTCTCCGTCCGACATCGCCTCTTCCGGTTTCGGGTGAACCTCTACGATAAGCCCGTCCGCGCCGGCGGCAATACCCGCTTTCGCGCACGCGCCCACCAGGCCCCACTTACCCATCGCATGCGAAGGGTCGACTATGACCGGAAGGTGGCTTAAATTCTTTATCACAGGAACCGCGGCTATATCCAAAGTGAAACGCGTCGCGTCTTCGAAAGTCCTTATTCCGCGTTCGCACAGGATCACGCTGAAATTGCCTTCGGATAAAATATATTCGGCGGACATGAGTAATTCTTTGACTGTATTCGCCATTCCGCGTTTCAATAGAACGGGTTTCTTCGTCTTTCCGACCTCTTTCAGAAGGTTGAAGTTCTGCATATTCCTCGCGCCGATCTGTATGATGTCGGTATATTTCAATACGGTATCCAGGTCGCGGATATCCATGAGCTCCGTTATTATCTTTAAGCCCGTCTCTTTCTTCGCATGGGCAAGATATTTCAGGCCCTGAACACCGAGCCCCTGGAACGCGTAGGGGCTCGTCCTGGGCTTAAATGCCCCTCCTCTTAAAACCGTCGCCCCCGCTTTTTTGACTTTCCTGGCTATGTCTACGAGGAGCTTCTCGCTCTCCACGGAACAGGGGCCGGCCATCACCACAAGCTTCTTCGCGCCTATTTTAACGCCTCCCCCTGCGTCTATTACGCTGTCCTCTTTTTTGAAATCCCTGGAAGCAAGCTTATACGGCTTCAGTATCTGCAAAACCCTCTCTACGCCTGGAAATACTTCGAGCGGTTGGACGCGTATGATGTCCTCTTCGCCTATCACGCCGATTATGGTGCGCTCGACGCCCTTGGAGACCCAGGGCTTGAGGCCGAGCGATTTGATCTTATCTACTAAATGATTAACCTGTTTCCCGGTTGCATCGGGCCGTAGCACTATAATCATCGTAAACTCCTATTTTCGTAAGGCGTAATGAGTAAAGCGTAAAAAGTAATTTTTTAAATTACGCTTTACGGATTACTGATTACTTTCTTTAACGCTGCTATGAACCTCTTGTTCTCATCCCGTGTGCCTACCGTCACGCGTATGAACGAATTCCACCCCCACGCCTTCATGTCGCGCACGATAACGCCTTTCTTTAATAACTTGCCGTAGACAAGCTTACAGTCCTTCTTTATATCGACCATGATGAAATTGGTAGCGCTCTTGACATAAACAAGATTGAGCTTGCAAAGCTTCCCGCAAATGAATTCTTTCTCAAGTTCGACATGAGACAATGATTTCTTCAGGAATGCCTTGTCGTCAATGGCTGCCAGCGCCGCGGCCTGCGCCAACAGATTTACGTTAAACGGTTCCCTCACCTTTTCCATGCAGCTTATGACTTCGGCATTGGATATACCGTAACCTATCCTCAATCCCGCAAGCCCGTACGCCTTAGATAAGGACCTTGCGACTATCAGGCCGGCCCGCTTTTCGAGATAGCCCAACCCATCCGGGTAGTCCTTGCAGGCCGACCTGGCAAATTCAAAATACGCTTCGTCCAGAAAAACTACAAGATCCTCCGGTAAGCCTTTAAAGAATCCGTTCAATTCCGATTTTGTAACATAGGTTCCGGTAGGATTATCCGGATTGGCTATGAAAACCATTTTGGTATTTTCGGTGATCGCTTCCTTCATCGCCTTAAGATCGTGCCTGAAATCTTTTGTAAGCGGCACAAGTTTTATCTTAGCGTTCTGTATCTGGGACACTATCTCATATATCAGAAAGGTGGGCTTGGCTATCACGATCTCATCGCCATCTTTCACGAAAGTCCTGACGGCAAGCCCTATGATTTCGTCCGAGCCGTTTCCGAATATGAGGTTATTCCCTTCCACGCCGAGAAGCTTGGCCATCCTCTTCCTCAGATAAAAACTTGAGGAATCCGGATACCGGTTTACATTCTTCAGGTTTCTCTTTATCGCCGCGACAGCCTTCGGCGAAGGCCCGAGACAATTCTCGTTGGACGCCAATTTTATAATGTCATTAAGCCCTAGTTCGCGCCGGACTTCCTCGATAGGCTTCCCGGGAACATAGTTCTTCACGTTCAGTATGTTGGGTCGCACCAGGTTTCTCATCCTTACACACCATCCCCTGCCGGATACGAGCCGAGTATCTTCATGTAAGAGGATGACTTTTCGAGTTCCGAAAGCGCTTTCGCGACTTTCGCATCCTTGAAATGCCCCTCAAGATCGACAAAGAAGTAATACTCCCACGCCCTCATCCTGGAGGGCCTCGACTCTATCTTTGTTAAATTGATACCGTTTTTTTTGAACGGAACTAGCATATCGTGAAGCGCGCCGGCCCTGTCCTTGACCGAGAACATTATCGACGTCTTGTCCTGCCCCGTGGAATGGACCTCATCTTTCCCTATAACAAGGAAGCGGGTTACGTTATGCGCGCTGTCCTCTATCGACTTATACAGCACTTTGAGGCCGTAAATTTTGGCGGCCGGGTCGCTTGCTATGCACGCGGCGCCTTTCTGGCGTGAAGCTATTTCGGCGGCCCTGGCTGTGCTAGAGACATCGATAAGTTCGACTTTCGGCAGGTTCGACTCAAGCCAAAGCCTGCACTGTCCGAAAACCTCGGCCTTTGAATATACCTTTCTTATCCTGCTCTTCGCGGATTCCCCCGATAACAGGTTGTGGCATATCTCAAGGTAGATTTCCGAACATATCAAAAGGCGCGAATCCGCGAACATATCAAGCGTGTGATTGACCGCGCCCTCGGTAGAATTCTCTATGGGCACAACTCCGTAATCGGCCCTCGCCTTTTCGACTTCGCTGAATACGTCCGTTATGGTGCCGCAAGGCGCGTAGTTGACGCTCGAGCCGAACTTCTTCATGCTGGCCAGGTGAGTGAAAGTGAATTCCGGCCCCAGATACGCTATCGTAAGAGGCCTTTCCAGCTGCAATGCGCTTGACATTATCTCTCTGAATATGGCCTTGACCGAGTCCGTCTGGATCGGCCCTTTATTCTTTGAAGCCAACTTTTTATAAACATCTTTCTCTCTGTCCGGGGCATATACGGATTCGTTCTTCTTTGCCTTGACTTTGCCGATCCTGAGAATAACTTCCGCTCTTTTATTTAAAAGGCTCAGGATCTGGGAATCTATCGAATCAACCGCCTTGCGCAAGGCCTTCATTATTATCCGCTCCTTTTGATTTGTTTTGGCTTAAGTCTGACAAATCATCCCGAGCCGCTACCATCTCAGTCTGCGGCGAGGGACTCTCGTTCTGTAATTTCCCCGTATCCGTGTTCAGTATCTCGTGCTTTTCTTTATCTTTTATAAAATCCAAATCACTCTCTTTGAATTCCTTTAATTTAGGAAGCTCTTCTATCGATTTCAATCCGAAGTGCTGCAAAAATTCCGTTGTAGTTCCGTAGAGTATCGGACGGCCGGGCGCCTCAAGGCGGCCCCTCGTCCTTATGAGGCCCCGTTCTTCGAGCGTGCCCAGGACGCCGTCTACGTTCACGCCCCTGATCGCCTCGATATCGCTTCTTGTAAGCGGCTGTTTATACGCTATTATCGCCAGTGTCTCAAGCGACGGCCCCGTTAATCTATCCGGCGGCCTCTTGTAAAGAGCCGCGATCCATTTGGAATAGACCGGATCGGTGAGCATCTGGAAACCGCCCGCTATCTCTTTAATGCTGAAACTTCTTCCGTTTGAGGCGTATTCCGCGTTCAGTTCTTCGATAACCGCTCTTATATCGGTCGGATCGATATCCTTAATAACGTCTTTCAGCGCGTCGATCGAAACCGGCTTATCGCTCACGAAAAGAAGCGCCTCAATAATCAATTTTCTCCCGCTGCTATCCATTCTTTCCCTCTTCCGGCTTAACCCCGCCCTTCTTTATCATTGTCCTGGACTTCGTTAGGAAGGGCCGGGTTAATAGTTCCCGTGTTTCTGATAACTTCTATCTCGGCAAACGGCGCCGACTGGGCCACTATAACCTCCCTTATCTTTATCAATTCCAAAAGCGCCAGGAATATGGTGATGATCTCAGATTTATTCTTCGTCGCCTTGAAAAGTTCACCGAAAAAAATAGACTTTTTGTCCACCAGAAGATGCAGTATATCGTGTATCTTCTCGGAAACGGTAAATTCGTCCTTTACTACTTTATAGAAGACGTCTTTCGGTATGTCTTTTAAAACTTTTGTAAACGCCGTTATCAGGTCGAAAAGGCTCGCCTCAAAATATTCCTCTTCCCGCGGGATATCATCCGTCTTTACGCCCGGGCCGACCCTGGCGAAAAAGTGTTTTTGGTGCGACTCCATCTGGGAAAGCTGGCTTGCCGCTTCCTTGAACTTTTTGTATTCGATGAGTCTCCGTACCAGCTCCGCGCGCGGATCTTCTTCCTGTTTCTCCTCGTCCGCCTGGTCCGGCGGCAAGAGCATCTTAGACTTAATGTGCATCAGCGTCGCCGCCATCACAATGAATTCACCGGCTATGTTCAGATCCAAAAGCTTCATCAGCTCAAGATATTCCAGATACTGGTCCGTGATCTTGGATATCGGAATATCGTATATGTCGACTTCCTCTTTCTGTATAAGATACAGTAGGAGGTCGAGCGGCCCTTCGAAAACATCCAGTTTTACCTTGTAACTCATATGTGTAATGTTACTCTTTACACGTTACACAAAATTGATAAGGGGCCTGACTTCACTCATCGTTTCACCGGCTGCGGCCCTGGCGCGTTTCGCGCCGTTTCTTATAATATCTTCGATATCCGAATCCGTTAACGAATTACGCCTGGACTTTAAAGGCTGCAGATATTCTATCAGCACCTCGGCCAGATTCTTCTTGCACTCGGTGCAGCCCTTTTTGGCGCCCTCGCACCAATCTTTCACATTGGCCCTCAAATCAGCACGCGTGAACGTTGAAAAGTAACTGAAGACGCTGCAGATGTCCGGATGGCCCTTATCATGAAGCCTGATCCTCTCCGGATCCGTTATCATAGACGCTACCTTCTTCTTTATCGTTTCGGGTGTATCCGAAAGAGCTATGAAATTGTCATAGCTCTTCGACATCTTTCTGTTATCGAGCCCCAGAAGTTTCGACGTCTTCGTCAGCAGGGCCTCCGGTTCCGGGAAAACGTTCTTTTTATAAATTGAATTGAACCTGCGTATTATCTCGCGCGTCAGCTCCAGGTGCGGTATCTGATCCGCGCCTACCGGAACGGCGCTTGCCTTATAAACAGCGATATCGGCGGCCTGAAGGACCGGATACCCTAAAAATCCGTAAGTGGTAAGGTCCCTGCCCTTCACTTCGCGCAGCTGCTCTTTATATGTGGGAACTCTTTCCACCCAGGCAAGCGGCGTTATGTCTGAAAATACCATGGCAAGTTCCAAATGCTCGGGGACCTGCGACTGGATGAAGATGACCGATTTCTCGGGATCAAGCCCTGCCGCGACAAAATCCCTCACCATATCGTATGACCACTCCCGCATTCCTTCAGGGTTTCCATATTCGCTCATGAGCGCATGCCAGTCGGCTATCATGTAAAAACACTGGTAGTCGTCCTGGAGCTTCACCCAGTTATTCAGCGCTCCGACCAGATGCCCGAGGTGCAGTTTCCCTGTCGGGCGCATTCCGCTTAATATCCGCTTAGTCATAGGTAACGTTTCGTAAAGCGTAATTCGTAATGCGTAAAGAGTAATTTTTAAAATTACTTATTACACTTTACGAATTACTCATTACGAACCTTTTTTGGAATCCAGCCTCCTCGCCACCTTCTCGATACTATACACTTCAACAAGGTCTCCGACCTTTATATCGTCGTGCCTGTCGAGCCCTATACCGCACTCAACGCCTTCGGCCACGTCGCGCACGTCGTCCTTGAATCGCTTGAGCGACGCGATTTTACCTTCGTAAACAATATTTTTGTCTCTTATCAGTTTGGCTACGCCCGTTCGTACGATTTTACCCCTCACGACTATCGAACCGGCGATAGTGCCCGCTTTCGTAACCTTGAAGACCTGTTTAACGGATGCCCTTCCTACAAATACCTCTTTTGAAAACGGCTCCAGGAGCCCCTCCATCGCCGCGACGACATCCTGGATTGCCTCATATATTATTCCGTAGATCTTTATCTCGATCCCTTCTTTCGCCGCAAGCGCCCCGGCGCCCTCATCGACCTTCACGTTGAAACCCATGACAACGGCGTTAGAGACGACCGCGAGCATCACATCCGATTCGTTTATATTCCCCACATCGGCGTGTATTATGTCGATCTTCACATCCTTGGTATTCAATTCCAAGAGCGACTTCTTAATCGCCTCGACAGACCCCTGGACGTCGCCTTTCAAAAGTATCGCAAGTTCCTTGGCGATGCCGTCCTTCATCTGTTTGTAAAAGTCCTCGAGCGTTATTCTATGCGAGGATTTCAGCTTCCTGGCGCGCGCCTCGTCCTGTTTTAACACCGAAAGCGTCCTTGCCTTTTTCTCGTCTTTAACAACGAAGAATTCATTGCCGGCCATCGGTACGCCGGAGAGGCCCAGTATGCTGACGGGCTTGGACGGCGGCGCCTCGTTGATACGGTTACCCGCATGGTCCATCATCGCCTTTATGCGTCCGTAATGCATCCCTGTCAATATCATGTCGCCGACGCGCAGCGTCCCGTTTTTGACCAGCATCGTCGCAACAGGCCCCTGCCCGCTCGAAAGTTTTCCCTCGATAACAACGCCTCTGGCCCTTAAGTGAGAATTCGCCTTCAATTCTAACAACTCCGCCTCCAGAAGAAGCATCTCCAAAAGATGCTCCACGCCTTCTCCGGTCTTCGCCGATACCGGGACAACTATCGTCTTTCCGCCCCAGTCTTCGGACATAAGTCCGAGCTGAGACAGCTGTCCCTTCACCTTATCGATGTTCGCGCCCGGCAGGTCGCACTTATTCAGGGCCACAACTATCTGAACGCCGGCCGCCCTCGCGTGGTCAAGCGCTTCCTTCGTCTGCGGCATAACACCGTCATCCGCGGCCACAACCAGCACGACTATATCGGTCGCGTTCGCGCCTCTGGCCCTCATCGCGGTAAATGCCTCATGGCCGGGCGTATCCAAAAATGTAACTGATCCCTTCTTGAATTTGACTTCGTAAGCGCCTATGTGCTGTGTTATCCCGCCCTTCTCCTTGTCCACGACGCGTGTTTTTCTGATAAAGTCCAGGAGGCTCGTCTTTCCGTGGTCAACGTGTCCCATAAACGTAACGACCGGAGGCCTTGGAACGAGGTGCAGCGCATCCTGATTCTCCTCGAGTTCCCTGTGCTCTCTCACGACCTGATCTTCAAGTTTCGGCGGTCTCTTGAATTCTATCCCGTATCCTTTCAATATATCTGTTACGAGATCCTCGCTCAAACCCTGATTTATCGTCGCGAAAACGTTCTTTGACATAAGCTTCAATATGATTTCGTTGGGCTTTACGCCGATCTTCTGGGCAAGGTCTTTCAGTGTGATTGGGACATCGAGTTCGAGCGTCCTCGTCCTGGGTTCTTCTATCGTCTCAACCTTGGCGGGGGCGGTTTCCGCAGCGACGGGAGCTTCTTTCTGCGGCTCGATTTTCGCCGCGGCAACAGGGATATCGACATTAGGTTCTTCTTTCGCGGTAACCTGAGGTTTTATTTCGACTTCAGGTTTTTCTATTTTTATAGCGGGCTTGACTTCGGGTTTTTTCGGCGGCTCTTTTTTGGCGCCTATCGCCTTCTCTTTCCCTTCTATTCCCTTCTTTTCCCCTATACCCCCTTCTACTTTTTCTTTTACGTCAGCCTTCTCTTTCTTAAGCGGCTCTTTCTTCGGAATTGCTTTCGCTTTCGCTGAAACAGTCTTTACGGCGGCCTTTTTAACCTTCGTTTTAGAAGCCGGGCCTTTTGCCTTTGCGGCCTTCGGTTTCGTCTTTACCTCTTTGGCCTTGCCTTTTTTTATCATTTAATTTCCTTCGCTGACGTTAATATCTTCTCCGCCGTCTTCTTCCCGATCCCGTCTATCTTCGTCAACTCCTCAACCGTCAAATTTTTTATCTTCTCTACCGTATCGTAACCTGCCCCTGCAAGCGCTTTCGCCACCTTCGGTCCTACGCCGTCAAGATCCATTAGCCCTAATTCTTTTTTACTTTCTCCGGTTTCTTTTATTTCACTTTGAGCTTTGAGCTTTGAGCTTTCAGCTTCTTCAGTTTTAGCTTCCAATGCGGCCTTCACCTTTTCCTCTTTTCCCCTTATATCCATCTCCCATCCTATGAGCCTGGACGCGAGCCTGATATTCTGTCCGTGCTTGCCTATACCGATCGAAAGCTGGTCGTCCGGCACGATAACCTCGATCTTCTTATTCGCCTTATCTATCCTTATCTCCGCGATCTCGGTGGGGCCAAGTGACGCCTTGACATATTCCCTCAAATCATCGGTCCACCTGACGATATCAACACGTTCGCCCTGAAGCTCCCTTACTATATCCTTCACCCGCGAGCCCCTCATCCCGACACACGCGCCGACCGCGTCGACCTTTTCGTCTTTCGACCACACCGCGATCTTCGTCCTTTCCCCGGCTTCGCGCGATATCGATTTTATCTCAACGATGCCTTCCGTTATCTCTGGCACCTCTATCTCGAATAATTTCTTAACGAACATCGCGTCGGACCTGGAAAGGATTATCTGCGGCCCGTGAGACGTCTTTGTGACCTCGAGTATAAGGAGCCTTACCCTGTCACCCTGCTTATAACGGTCTTTCGAGCACTGCTGGGATTTTGGCAGTATCCCCTCGGTCTTCCCAAGGTCAAGGACAATATCGCCTTTTTCGAATCTGTGCACAGAGCCGCTCGTGATCGTCCCGACCCTTTTCTGGTATTCTTCGAACACGATGTCGCGTTCCGCTTCGCGGATCTTCTGGATTATGACTTGCTTCGCCGTCTGCGCCGCGATCCTTCCAAACTCCTCTGAATTTATCTCTTTTCCTTCACTGACGATCTTGATCTTACCTGTCACCCGGTCTATGGTCGCCGCGGCATCCGCCTCTTTATTTCCCACGATCTTCCGCGCGGCGCTCGTCAGGGCGGACTCTATCGCCTTGAAGAGAAATTCCTTATCGATCCCCTTCTCGCGCTCTATATGCTCCAGCACCGTGAGTAATTCTTCGCTGTTCATTTTAACACCTCTCTAACCCATCGTTCGTAATTAGTAACGCGTAAAGCGTAAGTAATTTTAAAATTACTCTTTACGCGTTACGAATTACGCTTTACGAAAAATCAATTTTAAGCTTAGCCTTCGCTATCTTAGCTTTTGGAATTACCGTGCTCACTTCACCGGCCTCGATTACGATATTGTCTTTATCCATCCCTATGAGCTTGCCCGCGTGGGCTCTTTTTCCATCTATCGGCTCATAAGTCGTTACCTCGAGCGCCCTGCCCATAGAACGCGCGAAATCCTTATCTGTAGCTATGGGCCTATCGAGCCCCGGACTCGACACGTCCAGCAGGTAATGCTCTTCGATTACATTCTCCTTATCCAGAACATCGCTCAAATAGTTATTCAAGGCTTCGCATTCGGCTATGGTAATGCCTTCCGGCGTATCGACCAAAAGCCTCAGGGTCATTCCGCCCGACTCGCGTTTATATGTGCTATCGACCAGTTCTATGTTGTTTTCTTCTAAGTAGCTGGCTATCAACTCGTTAACTCGCTCTACGACTTCCATAAGACTCCTAATTTATCCGCCTTCGCAATCAATAAGAGATAGAGCAGGTGCTTCGGCGGATTATTCACCTACGAGCTATAGCCAGCGAATAAAAAAGTGGGTTTAAATACTAAACCCACCTTTCCCTCCCTTTCTAATAGAGTATATATTTTATACTATAATATGCCGCTTATGTCAAGAAGAATTATTTAATCAGGATCTTCAGATGGGACTCAAGGTCTTTGGATGGAATTTGTTCGATCTTGCCGGTCTTTCTGTCTTTTACTTCAAGGATACCCTTCTTCGCGTTCTTCTCGCCTATTATGACTTTTATGGGAATACCTATCAGGTCGGCGTCTTTGAATTTCACGCCCGCCGTTTCGGGTCTATCGTCATACAGCACATCATAACCGTGTTTAGATAATTTTTTATACGCTTCGTCCGCAAGCTCTTTCACCGGCGGACTCTCGATATTCAGGGCAAGAATGATAATCTGATACGGCGCTATCGAGAGAGGCCAGATTATGCCGTCCTTATCGTTCGAAGCCTCTATCGCGGCGGCCATAATCCTGTTAACACCGATACCGTAACATCCCATAATCGCCGCATTAATTTTTCCGTCCTTATCGAGGAATTTCGCGCCAAGCACGTCGGAATACTTCGTGCCGAGCTTGAATGTGTGGCCGACCTCTATCGCCTGTTTCATCTCTAATGCAACCTTGCCGCATGCCGGGCACGGATCGTCATTCTTAATAACGCGGAAGTCTCCGAACTCCTTCGTCTCGCAGTCGCGGTCAAAGTTGACATTGACAAGGTGCGCATCTTTCTTATTTGCGCCTGTAATAAAATTCGCCATGTCCTTAACGCTGTAGTCGGCGACTATGCGTACATTTTTTAATCCGACCGGGCCTGAGAAACCTGCCGGCGCCCCGGTGGCATCCTCTATCGTCTTGGGATCGGCAAGCTCAAGATGTCCGCACTTCAGATAATTCATAAGCTTTGCTTCATTCGCGTCAATGTCGCCGCGGATAAGAAGCGCGACTATCTTGTCATCGGCATTATAGATGAGAGTTTTCACGAGTCTGGCTGGTTCGGCCTTGAGCAGCTCGGATACCTTTTCGATCGTCGTGATACCAGGCGTCTCGACTTCGGCTATCGGAAGCTTCTTCTCGGTTTTCGGTTTACGGTTTACGGTTTTCGGCGCACATTTCGCGACGTGGGTGCTCGCCGCGTAAATACACTTTCCGCAAGACACGATCCTATCCTCGCCTGCTTCAGAAGGAACCATAAATTCGTGCGAGATGCTCCCTCCCATTATACCGGGATCGGCCTCGACCGCCATGTACGGCAGCCCGCAATGTTCGAATATTCTGCAATAAGCGTCGTACATCTTTTTGTAGCTCTTTTCCAGGCCATCGACGTCACAATCAAAGCTGTAAGCGTCCTTCATTATGAACTCCGACGTCCTCATGATACCGAAACGCGGCCTGGGTTCATCCCTGAATTTGGTCTGTATCTGGTATAATATAAGGGGAAGCTCTTTGTATGACCTTACGTTATGCGCGACAAGATCCGTGACGATCTCCTCGTGGGTCGGGCCCAGAACACATTCTCTTCCGTGTCTGTCCTTAAATTTGATCAGGACCTCGCCCAGCACATCGTATCGGCCGGTTCTCTTCCATATCTCCGGAGGATGAATCGCGGGCAAGAGCACTTCCTGGGCGCCTTGCGAATCAAGCTCTTCCCTGATTATCGACTCAATCTTCTCCAATACTTTTACGCCCAAAGGAAGATATGAATACGCCCCGGAGAAGAGTTTTCTGATATAGCCTCCACGGGTCATAAGTTTGTGGCTTATGACCTCGGCATCCTGCGGGTCTTCTTTAAGTGTAGGAATTAACGCTTCAGTCCATTTCATAGTTTAGTAATCCGTAATCGGTAATGCGTAATGAGTAACTAAAAATTTCTTAGCAATTCTTCCACAGCTTTTTTAACAGCCACTTTTTTTAGCACTTTTCCTTTTTTAAATAAAATTCCAGATTTTTTCCCGAATGCGATGCCGATATCCGCCCCTTTCGCCTCTCCGGGACCGTTCACCTCGCAGCCCATAATGGCAATGGAAAGTGGAGTTTTAGCGTTTAGCGGACAGCGTTTAGCGTATAGTATATTCTCCAGTTCTGCGACAATCTTAACTAAGTCGACCTGGCAGCGGCCGCAGGTAGGGCATGAGATGATCTCCGGGCCGAAATGCCTTAACCCCAGGGAACTCATGATCCTCTTCGCGGCTATAACTTCCTCGACCGGATCGGCCGTCAGTGAAACCCTTATCGTATCACCTATTCCGCCTGCCAACAACGCGCCGATACCGATAGAAGACTTAACTATCCCGTAATCGTAAGGACCTGCGGCTGTCACGCCCAGATGCAGCGGATAATCGCAAACTCCCGATATCTTTCTATACGCTTCAACGGTCGTGACAACATCGGACGCCTTCAATGAGATAATTATATCACGAAAGTCCATATCTTCAAAGAGCTTGATATATTGTATGGCTGAATTAACTAATGCGTCGTTCGTCTTTCGTCGTCCGTCTTTCGTATAAATAGACCCCGAGTTTACACCGATCCTTATCGGAATCTTCGCTCTCTTCGCAGCGTTTACGACTTCGCCTATCTCTCCCTTTATTCGTATATTGCCCGGATTGAGACGGATCTTATCGGCGCCGCTTTTTATTGCCGAGAGCGCCAAGCGGTAATTGAAATGAATATCGGCAACGAGCGGTATCTTTACCTTCCTTTTAATACCTTTTATTGCTTCAGCGTCTTCTGCGCTTTTGACAGCTACCCGGACGATTTCACAGCCGGCAGCCTCGAGCTTCTTTATCTGAAATACGCAAGCCTTGACATCAGCTGTCTCGACCTTCGCCATCGACTGGATCGAGATAGGCGCGCCGCCGCCGATCTTCACGCCGCCTACCCTGACCTGCCGAGTCTTTCGCCTATTTATCATACCGTTTACCGCAACCGACCGCACCGATATGACCGCGTAGGTCATATCGAGTCAATCTACCAAGAGACCTACGCGGTCATATCACCGCGGTCATATCGGTCATTATTTCTTAAATAACCCCATCGCCTTTTCCGCGATTCCGAATTTCATTATATCATTATAAAAGATAAATACCGTGAGCAGTATCAAAAGGCTTACCCCGACATTCGTTACAGTGCCTTGCGTCTTTATCGAAAGGGGCCTGCCGCGCAGTTTCTCTATGGTCAGAAATATTATGTGGCCGCCGTCAAGGACGGGAAACGGCAGCATGTTGAATATCGCGAGTGACGCGCTAAGGATCGCCATAAGATGCAGGATATGTATAAAACCGAGTTTCGCGGCTTGTCCGGTTATGACGAAAATGCCTATAGGCCCGGTCATTGACTCCTTCAACGAGAGTTGCCCTGTCAGCATCGACCAGAGGGCTTTATACGTTATGAACGTAAGCTCGGTCAATTTCTTGAACCCCATCGAGAAAGACGCGAAAAATCCGTATCTTACCTTCTCTATCTTCTGGGAAGGCGCGATGCCCATTAAGGCTATCCTGGTATGCTTACCGAATATATCCTTCGTCTCGCGGACAACGGGAGTGATATTTTTTTCAAATATCCTGCCGTCTCTCTCAATCAGGACCTTCATAACCCCGCCGTGATGTTTATGTATGAGCTCGGTCATATCCTCCCAATACCTGACTTTTGCGCCATCCACAGACAGAATCTTGTCTCCTGCCAGAATGCCTTGCGATTCCGCCGGGTAACCCTTCAATAAAGATCCGACCTCCGTCGTCATGGTCGGGCTGCCGAACATAAATATGACAGAAAATATAAGGAAGGCCAGGATGTAATTTGTAACGGGGCCTGCAAATATTATTTTGAACCGGTCGGATATGCTCCTCGAAAGGAACTCCCACTTTTCACCTTTGATATTTTCGCCTGGCTCATCCCCTCCCATCTTGACATATCCTCCGAGCGGGATGGCGCATACGAGATATTCTGTCTCATCCTTTTTGACCGAGAATAATTTTGGGCCGAATCCTATGGAAAATCTCTCTACGCGGACGCCAAGCCGCTTGGCAGTGATAAAATGTCCGAATTCGTGGACGAGCACCAAAACCCCCAGAACTATCAGAAAGTAGATTAGTGATAACAAAGCGACCTCGCTTCCTCCCTGGCCCAGGCCTGAGCGGCCAACACATCGGGAAGGGAAAGTTTTTTCTTGTTTATATTATTATGCCTCGATAAAACTTTTTCTATAACTTTCGGGATGGCGGAGAATTTTATCGCCCCGTCCAGAAAATTTCCTACGGCTTCTTCGTCAGCGGCGCATAATACAGCTGTACGGGTCCCGCCGTCCCGGGCCGCCTGCCTGGCAAGCCTTAAAGAAGGGAATTTTTCCGTATCGGGTTTATCGAAAGAGAGGTTTTTTATTTTAGAGAAATCGATCCTTTTCACCGGGCCTGGCGATCTATCGGGATAGGTCAGCGCGTATTGGATGGGAAGCCGCATATCAGGGATGCCGAGCTGGGCCAGTATGGCGCTGTCGGAGAATTCCACCATAGAATGCACTATAGCTTCCGGATGTATCAAAACCTCGATGCGGTCCTGCGGCAGGCCGAAAAGGGCCCCTGCCTCGATAACCTCAAGGCCCTTATTCATCATCGTCGCCGAATCTACCGATATTTTACGGCCCATCTTCCATTTAGGGTGATTAAGTATAAAATCTTTTGTAAGGCGGTCGAATCTACGCCTATCCACGTTTAAAAGCGGCCCCCCGGAGCCGGTCAGATAAATTTTTGATACGGCCCTGTCTTTACCGTCAATACACTGGAATATCGCGCTGTGCTCGCTGTCGACCGGTATGATCCGGACATTGTTCTTTTTGGCGAGCTTCATGATGATTTCACCCGCGCTCACGAGCGACTCCTTATTAGCGAGCGCTATCCTCTTTCTTCTTTTTATCGCCTCGACTAGAGGAATAAGGCACGCCGAGCCGCTTATGGCAAATACGATAAGGTCAACGTCAGGGCGCGACACGATCTCTTTCAGGCCTTCTACGCCGAAAACAATTCCCGCTTTTGTGAATACCGCCTCTCTTGCCCTCCGGGAAAGCAAATCGGTTCCGAGGCAGGCTATTCGCGGCTTAAAGATGGCGGCTTGTTTTGAAAGCAGCCCTATGTTTTTATCGGCCGATAACGCTATTACCTTGAAACGGTCCTTCATCCCGGAAACAACGCTTAAGGTATTTACGCCGATAGAGCCTGTCGAACCGAGGATCGCGATTCTGGTCATCGTCCCGCACTTTCTCCCCGGCCCTTCTCTATTCATAGAAAGGGCGGGGATCATTTCATCAATACCACGATGTAGAAATAGAATATCGGCGCGGTGAATAGAAGGCTGTCGATGAGATCGAACATTCCGCCGAATCCCGAGAGGTTGTGCCCCGAATCCTTGACGCCGATATCCCTCTTTAAAAGAGATTCGGCCAGATCGCCGACCTGGGCGAGTATCCCCAGCAGTATCCCTAACGTAATAAGATGGCCGTATGAAAAACCGGTTAGATAACCTTTGCTTGCAACGGCCGTCAATAAACTGAATATAAGGCCTCCGATCGTACCCTCGACCGTCTTGTGAGGGCTTATGCGGGGTATGAGGTTATGTTTTCCGACAGAGCTTCCTATCAGATATGCCCCTACGTCGCCCATCTTCGTGACAAGTATCAGGAATGCCACGAGCCACGCTCCGTTCGGCAGGAACTTTAGTTTGATAAAGAACGAAAAGAACCACGCTATGTACAAAAGCCCGAAGAGAGTCACCGCGATGCTTGCTAACGCCTGAGAGCTGTCGCGCCTTGTGAACTGCAGGACAAAAATGAACATGCACGCTATCACTATAAAGAACGGCTCGAGCGTGAAATACCCCTCGCCGCCCATCTGGAAATAGATGATTATCGGAACGAGCATTCCGGTGATCACCCCGAAATATTTGTATACGAATATGCCCTTCTTCTCGACGAGGTTAAAGAATTCCAGGAGCGCGACACCGCACATCGCCGAAGCCAATAGAGAAAAGGCCCAGTTCGGAAAAAAGAAAGTGACCTCACCCGCGAGCGTTATCATGAGAACGCTCGTTATGATCCTTCTTGTAAGCGACGTATTAACCGCCAAACCTTCTCTCCCTTCTTTGATAAACAGCAACGGCTTTTTCGAGGTCTTGTTTCTTAAAATCCGGCCATAATTTTTTTGTGATATAAAGCTCGGCGTAGGACACCTGCCACAACAGAAAATTCGACACCCTGCACTCGCCCGATGTCCTTATCAAGAGGTCCGGATCGGGCAGGCCTTTCGTATAGAGATAACTTGAAAAAAGATTGTCGTCAATCTTTTCGGCGGAGAGCGAGCCCGCCAAAACATCTCTGGCGATATTCCGCGCGGCATTAACGATCTCGTCCCTGGAACCGTAATTCAGCGCAAGATTGAGCGTAAGCCCTGTATTGTTTTTCGTCGACTCGATGACCTTCTTCAATTTTTTCCGGAGGGATTCGGGAAGGCCTTCGATATTTCCGATAACGGAAAACCTGATGTTGTTCTTATTTAATTTGTCCTCCTCCCTGTCAAGATAATCCTTCAAAAGGCCGAAGAGCGCGTCGATTTCCATCCTGGGCCTCTTCCAATTTTCGGTCGAGAACGTGTATAGCGTAAGGACCTTTATACCCAGCTCATCGGCCGCCTCCACCGCGCTTTGCGCCGATTTTACGCCGGCGCGGTGGCCTGCGATTTTCGGAAGGCCGCGGGATTTTGCCCACCTGCCGTTTCCGTCCATTATTATGGCTACGTGTTGAGGTATTTTTTTTGGGTTATTCATTTAGATTCCAGTAATCAGTAATGCGTAATGAGTAATTAGTAAAATGTGCCGCCTTCGGCGGCCTTGGATATTCAGGTCCGAAGGACACAACTTACTCATTACGAATTACTGATTACTAATTACTATTTTAAACAACAATGGGGGATTTTCATCCCCCATCGCTAGATCTTTCTTATCACTTATCTCACAGCAACTATTTGACCGACTCCTCAAGACTTTTCGATTCTTCGGCCGTCTTCGCCTCTTCGGAAACTCTCGTCGTCGTCTCTTCGTATGACTTCTTCGTTATCTCCTTCGGAAGTATGATGATCTCAACCCTGCGGTTTCTCGCCTTGCCCGCCCTGGTCTCGTTCGTATCCACCGGCCTGAATTCACCGTACCCTATGGCGGATAATCTCTGGGGGGCGACACTGCACTCATCTATAAGATAGTGCAAGACGCTTGTCGCGCGCGCCGTTGACAGCTCCCAGTTGGATTTCCATCCGGAATGCTTTATCGGAACGTTGTCGGTGTGCCCTTCTACTCCGACGTCCCTATCGGCGACATTCTCGTTAAGAACCGTGGCGATCTTTTTCAGCATTGAATACGCATTGCTTTTCAGCTTGGCCTTGCCGGAATCAAAAAGGATGTCATTGGCCATCGTAATTATAAGGCCCCTCGACGTTTTTTCGAGGAGAACCTGTTTATCGGCTATCTCCTGGAACAGCCTGTCTTCGAGAAGCCGCTTGGCCTGCTCAAGATCCTCGACTTGAGCGGAAAGCTCTCGTATTTTGGCTGCCTGTTCCGGTTTACCCTTGTAGAAATTGACCGCGCATCCGTTTAATGTGGCGATGAAAACCGATATCAAAATAACAGTCCAAATTCTCTTCATGTTTCCCCTCCCTATTTTTCTTAATATTATCATCCGCGGTTTTCAAAGTCAAGAACATTCACTTCCTAACATTCACTTCCTAACTCCGGGCCTCTTTAGAGAACGTCTGCTTTCTTTCAGAGCCAACCGACACAAGCACTATTTTTGTCTTCAATAGATTCTGGATCCTCTTCAGGTAATTTTTCGCTTTCCCGGGAAGCTTGACGTAAGAAGTAATCCTTGTCGTATCCGCCTTCCAGCCGGGCAATTCCTCATATAACGGCTCACACCCCGACAAAACCCGTATATTGGAAGGGAGATTGCAATAAAGCTTGCCTTCGAATCTGTAAGCGGTGCAGATCTTGATGGAATCAAGATCGTCCAGGACATCGAGCTTGGTCACGACTATCTCGTCGATTCCGTTAACAGTTATGGAATGTTTTACAACCACGCTGTCGAACCAGCCGCATCTGCGGGGCCTTCCGGTAGTTGCCCCGAACTCCCTGCCTTTCTTCCTTATCCTATCCATCAGGTCTTTCGAAAATTCGGTGGGAAACGGCCCCTCCCCGACCCTCGTGGTGTAGGCCTTGACTACCCCTATGACCTTATCTATCTTTGTGGGCCCGACGCCTGTGCCGGTAGAGGCTCCGCCCGCTGTCGCGTTCGACGATGTGACAAAAGGGTAGGTGCCGTGGTCCACATCCAAGAGCGTTCCCTGAGCGCCCTCGAACATCAAAGACTTTCTCTTTTTAACGGCGTCATTCAGCATCACCGTCGTATTCGATACGTAATTTTTGATCGCTTTGGCATAGCCCAGATATTCGTTATATATCGAATCGAAGGAGAAGGGCTCGACGTTATAAATTTTTGAAAAGATCTCGTTTTTTTCTTCAAGATTGGCCCGGAGCTTTTCTTTAAACAGCCTTTCGTCCAGGAGATCCGCGATCCTTATGCCGGACCTGGCGACCTTGTCGGCGTAGCACGGACCGATACCCTTCTTGGTCGTGCCGATCTTTTTCTTCTTCTCTTCCTTCAGCTCATCCAGCTTCCTGTGATACGGAAATATGACGTGCGCGTCTTCGCTGATAAAGAGCCTGCCGTCGACATTAATACCTTTTTTCTTGAGGGTCGCTATCTCATCCAGGAGGGCCTTGGGGTCGACGACGACGCCGTTTCCGATCACGCAGGTTTTTTCTGGATGAAGTATTCCGGACGGGATCAGGTGGAGTATGAACTCGTCTTCTCCGATCACAACTGTGTGGCCTGCGTTATTTCCGCCCTGATATCTTACGATATAGTCCACTTTAGGGGCATAGATATCGATTACCTTGCCCTTGCCCTCGTCACCCCATTGCGCTCCCAGAATTACGATATTCGGCATATGGTCTCTCTATCTACGCGGAGGCGCCGGCGGCGGTTTCGGAATTTGTGGCTGCGCAGGCGGCGGTTGCGGAACCCGTGGTGGCTGAATAACCGTCGGCGGCTTGGGTGGTATTGCAACCCGCGAACCCCTCGCGGCCTGCTGGGCCGCCATGCTTGCCCGCGCGGCCTGATTTATAGATTCCAGTTGTTTATTAAGCCTCTCTGTCCTTATCCTGCCGATTTCACCCTGTATTCTTGAAAATATCTTCATCAGCTTTTCCTTATCGATATCTTCCAATTTCACGCCTTGATATGTATAAAAGTTATCCTCGCCGATTTTCACTTTTTTCAGTTCCGGAATAAAGTTGAGCGCGCCTTCTTCGTGGTCAAGCAAGCCTTTCATGTGAGAAAGGAGTTCCTCTTTTGTAACTTCTTTAGGAACGGTTACCCCTTCTTTCTCTTCCGCAAAAGAAAGAGACGACAAGAGGAGAAATGTAAAAATAGCCGCTGCCGCAATGACTTTTTTAAGCATTATTAAACCTTTCTTTACTACGGCGACATCGTGAATATCTTTCGCGCAATCTCCGGGTATTTCGCTATGAAACGCAGTTCGTCCTCGGTGAGAGGCCTCTGGGTGTGCACGTTGGCGTACCTGACGAGCTCGAGGATTTTCGTAGCCTCTTTTTCGTCATTGAATCTCACTTCCAGTTTATCGTAAACGTTCCTGAAGCCTTTTATGCCGCTGTATTCGCCTGCTGTGATCTGACGCCCCGTGTCGATTATCTCCGGCTCGCCGCGGCCCAGTTCCTCGAAATCATACAGTTCGTAGTTCCTCCTGTCTTTCAAAGCGCCGTCGGCGTGAATGCCGGATTCATGCGCAAAGGCATTGGTGCCGACCCCGGGCTGATTTATCGGTATCGGCACGCCGAACGCGTAGGAGGCGTATTTGGCTATCTTCCATGCGTGCGAAAGCTTGATGCGTTCGTCAAGGATATACTTACCCCGGAACCCGCTTGAATATTTTAATGCTAAAATAACGCTCACTAGATCCGCGTTACCGGCCCGCTCGCCCATTCCGTTCACCGTCGTATTGATATACGCGTCAACGCCGGCGTCAAGGGCGGCTTTTGCCCCCGCGACGGACGAGGCCACGACCATGCCGAGATCGTTGTGGCAGTGCAGTTCTACCGGCAGCTTAACTGCCTGGGCCAGGGCCTTGACTCTATCATAAATCGTAAACGGGTCGTCGTAACCGAGCGTATCGCAGTATCTTATTCTTTGGGCTCCCGCCTTCCGCGCGGCCTTTGAGAACTTTATTAGATAGTCGAGATGCGTCCTGGAGGCGTCCTCCGCGTTAACCGCGACATATTTAAAATTGAGCTTCCGCGCGGCATGCACGGCATCGACCATCATCTTGATAACATCGTTCTTCGTGACGCGGCCCATAAACTTGCCGCTTATCATCTGGTCCGACGTAGAGATGGAAAGGTTGAGGTTCTCGACGCTTGTCATCTTCCGCGCCTTTTCGACGTCCTCTTTTATCGCCCTGATCCAGCCGCTAAGCATTATCGGCTTTAGAACGCCGATCCTGGCAAGTTCGGTGTTCGCGTTGAGATAATTCGTCTCGTGGCGTGTTACGGGAAATCCGAATTCCGACTGCGCGACACCCATGTCGTTCAGGTAAATATTGATCATCGTCTTCTGCAGTTTCGCCAATCCGAGCCTCGAGGTTTGGACGCCGTCTCTATTCGTAACATCGACTATGTATATCTTGTTCTGTTTCTTCATGATTGAACGCTCCGTTTTTTCGTCTATCGTCAATCGGTTGCGCTGCTCGTTACGTTTTACGTATAACGTTATACGTTACGAGCCGCGCAACCGATAACCGTAAAACGCAACCTATCTTATAGCTTTACCAGCTTCACGCCTTCGACGTTCTTCGCGCCCCTAAGCTCATCCAAAACTTTTTTCGGCACGTCGCTATCGACATTCCATACGCTGACGGCCCGTCCGCCCTTCTCTTCGCGACCGAACGACACGCTCGCGATATTGATGCCATTCCTGCCGAATACAGTGCCCAGCTGGCCTATGATTCCGGGAACGTCTTTATTGAATACGACGAGCATGTTGCCTTCGGGAACGCAGTCGACGTAAAATTCGTTTATCTTTACTATTCTCGGATCGACCTTCGTAAATAAAGTGCCGCATATGACGCCTTTCGACCTGTCGGTCTCGATTTCCACTATTATAAGGCTCGCGAAATCCTGTATTTCGGCTGTTTTCGATTCAACGATGTTTATCCCGCGCTCTTTTGCGATCACGAGAGAATTGACGTAGTTTACCGTCTCCTGAAGTATCGGGGTAAGAATGCCTTTTATTATAGATACGGTAAATGGCGCCAGATCGTACTTTATAAGATCTCCGACGTATCTGATCTTGACGCGTTTTACGCGGCCTTCCGCAAGCTGCGCCTGTATGGAACCTATCTTCTCGGCAAGTTTCAAATACGGCTCTATTACCTTATATATTTCGGCGTCGACGCAAGGCACATTGACCGCATTCCTTATGCCGCGGCCCAGAAGAGCGTCCCTTACCGTATTCGCCACGTCTATAGCCACATTGACCTGGGCCTCTTCTGTAGATGCTCCGAGATGCGGCGTAAGCACCACCTTGTCGAGCTTCAGAAATTTCGAGTTTTTAGGCGGCTCTTCCTCGTATACGTCGAAGGCGGCGCCCGCGACCTTGCCCGACTCGATCGCTTTAACAAGCGCCTCTTCGTCTATTATGCCTCCCCTTGCGCAATTCAAAAGCCTTACGCCCTTCTTCATCAGGCCGAACTCTTTTTCGGATATCATGTGCTTCGTTTCATCCGTGAGGGGCGTATGGACAGTTATGTAATCGGACTCTTTGAATATCCTGTTAAGGTCAACCGGCTCGATCCCGAGCTCCTTGGCCTTCTCCGCCGACAGGTAAGGGTCATACGCGATGACCTTCATGTCAAAGCTGATCGCCCGTTTCGCGACCTCGGTGCCGATCCTGCCTAAGCCCACTATACCGAGTGTCTTCCCGTAAAGCTCCACCCCCATGAATTTTTTCCGCTCCCACTCGCCTTTTTTCATCGATAGATCCGCCTGCGGGATATTCCTCGAAAGCGCGAGCATCATGGAAAATGTGTGTTCGGCGGTCGACATGGTATTACCGCCGGGCGTATTGACGACGATAATGCCTTTCTTCGAAGCCGCCTCGACGTCGACATTGTCAAGCCCCACGCCCGCCCGGCCGATTATCTTCAGCTTATCCGCGGCGCTTATCACATCCTTCGTGACCTTGGTCGCGCTTCGGACAAGGAGCGCGTCGTAATCCCTGATAGCCTTTTTCAGTTCATCCGGCGTAAGTTTTGTATTGACGTCTACCTTGAACTCCTTCTCTTTTTCTAATATATCCACCGCCTCTTTCGAAAGCGAATCGCTGATAAGAACCCTGAATGCCATCTTTAATTACCTCCATGAACACTTTAAGTAAAAATTTTGACTTTTGAATTGTACTTTTGTTTTTTTCCTTTTTACTTTTTACCTTGATTTAATATCTTCTCCGCCGCGTCTATCGCGCTTCCCTCGCTAAACTTATATCCGAGCTTTAAAAGCGCCTGCTCCAACGCTTTGATCGATTCGATCGTATGCTCCTTATCGATACCGCCCATATGGGCTACCCTGAAAATCTTTCCCTTCAGATGCTCCTGGCCGCCGGCAAACGTCACGCCGAAATCTGTCTTTAAGAGCTTGATAACGCTGTCCGCGTCTATGCCTTCCGGGGCAACCACTCCCGTAACCGCGTTGGACGGAGATTTCGAGAATATCTCCAGGCCGATGGCCTTCATAGCTTCCCTGAAAGCCCTGGCCTGGTTGGCGTGTTCGGCTATCACGCTGTCTATGCCGATTTTATTTATAGTCTCCAGGGCCTTCTTCAATCCGATAACAAGCGTTATCGCGGACGTATAAGGCGTATCCGTATCGATATATGCCTTCTTATATTTTTTGAAATTAAAATAGAACTTCGGCAGTTTCGATACTTCGGCTGCCTTCCATGCCTTAACGCTAACCGAACAGAACGCGAGCCCCGGCGGTATCATGAGCCCCTTCTGTGAGCCGCACACGGCTATATCGACTCCCCACGCGTCATTTTCGAAGTCATCGGCGCCGAGCCCGCTTATCGTATCGACGACGAATAGCGCGTTCGTTTTTCTGACAATATCGCCGATCGCTTTAATGTCGTAGGCCGTCGCGGTCGAAGTTTCGCAGAGCGTAGTATAAACGCCTTTTATATCCGGGCTTTTCTTTAGCGCCTCGGCGATTATTTCCGGTTTTGGGGCCATGCCCCATTCAACATCGATAGGCACCACCTCTACGCCGCATGCCTTAGCAATATCGCCGAACCTCTCTCCGAATTTTCCGCCGCGCACAACGATTATCTTATCGCCCGGCGACAATACGTTCACTATCGACGCTTCCATCGCGCCTGTGCCGCTCGAGGTAAATGTGAAGAGATCGCCGGATGTCTTGAATATCTTCTTTAAACCTTCGGTAACGTCTTTAAAGATAGCCTGATATTCCTTCGTCCTGTGGTGGATTATGGGCTTGGACATCTCATTTCGTATTTCTTCGGGAACCGGCGTGGGTCCCGGCGTCATCAGGTATTTCTTCATGTAAACTCCTTTAAAAATTCATTTCTTCTTCGTAATATTAGTGATCACCTCATCGACTATCCCGTAGCTCTTCGCTTCCTCGGCGGACATGAAAAAGTCTCTGTCGGTATCTTTCTTGATCTTGTCGAGTGATTGTTTTGTATGATGCGCGAGTATTTCTTCGATCCTGGCGCGTAACCTCAATATCTCCTGGGCCTGTATGCTTATATCGGAGGCGGCACCCTGCACTCCGCCCCACGGCTGGTGTATCATTATCCTCGCATGCGGAAGCGCGTAACGCTTGCCGTGAGTTCCTGCCGCCAACAGCACCGCGCCCATGCTCGACGCCTGCCCTACACAATACGTGTTAACATCGGGTTTCACAAACTGGATCGTGTCGTATATGGCAAGCCCGCTTGTAACGGACCCGCCCGGCGTATTGATGTAAATGTTTATATCCTTATTTGCGTCCTGCATCTGCAGGAATAACAGCTGCGCGATGATGATATTGGAGACGTTGTCGTCTATGACCGTTCCGATAAATATTATCCTGTCCTTTAAAAGCCTCGAATAGATATCGTATGCCCTCTCCGCCCTGCCGTCAGATTCGATTACCATAGGAACCAGAATACTCATCGCGACCTCCCTGTTTTTCGTCTATCGTCAATCGGTTGCGCCGCTCGTTACGTAATACGTATAACGTTAAACGTTACGAGTTGCGCAACCGCAACCGTAAAACGCAACCTTATTAAATTTCCACCATCTGCGCGTTATCTAATAGAAACTTTATCGTATTCGTCTCGCGTATCTTGTCCTTCAGGCTATCGACGAGCTCTTCCTTCTCGTAATATCCCTTAACCTCCGCCTCGCCCTTCCCCGTCTGGGCAGATATCGATTTGTACGCGGCCGCTACGTCGTCATCGGAGACTTCGATCTTCTCGGCTTTAGCTATCTCATCCAGTATAAACAGGAGCCTGACGCGCCTGGCGGCATCGGACTTAAATTTCCCCTTCAGCTCATCGTCTTTCTTGTCAAGATCCTCCTTTTTAAAACCCTTCTCTGCAAGGCGTTTCTTGACATCTTCGATCATGTATTCAAGCTGTCTCTTGACGAAACCGGAAGGCACCTCGAAAACATTGTCTTCCGCCAGTCTGTTTAAGAGTTCGTTCTCGGCCTCGATCTGGGCGTTAACTTTAGCGCGGTATTCGAGTTCCTTCGAAACTTCTTTCTTCAACTCCTCGAGATTGTCCTTGCCCAGGGATTTAGCGAATTCGTCATTGAGTTCGGGAAGCTTGCGCGTCTTTATATCTTTTGCGACTATATGGTAGCGCGCCTTTTTACCGGCAATAAATTTATCCGGATACTTTTCCGGCATCGTAAGCTCTATATCCTTTTCCTCGCCCTTATTCATTCCAACCATGTGGTCGGATAGGCCCGGAACGAGCGAGTCTTTGTCGACGAATAGCCAAAGGTTCTCTCTCTTCTTATGGACGGGCTTATCCCCGACAAAGCACTCCATGTCGCTCACCACATAATCGCCCATCCGGACGGGCCTGTCTTCTACCGCAATATATGTCGCGCTGACATCGCGCAAGGACTCGAGGGTTTTATCGATCTCTTCGGCCGTAACGGATATCTTCTTCTTATTTAGTTTTATCCCCTTATAATCTTTTATTTTAAATTTGGGACGCGTATCGACCCTGGCCTTGAAGAAAAGCTCCTTTTCCTCATCGAAATTCACTTCACTTATCTCCGGAAGGCCTATGGGGTTAATGCCATGCTCCTCGAGCGCCATCCTGTACGCATCCGGAATCAGTTTCTTTAATACCTCTTCCTTGGCGGTCTTGGAATAATGCTTGGCCACCAGCTCCTTCGGCGCTTTCCCTGCCCTGAATCCGGGGATATTAGCGACCTTCATTATCTCGGCGTAGACTTCGTCGAACGCTCTTACTATATCCTCTTTCGGGACCTGTATGTCAAATAGCGCCGCGCACTCTTCGACATTACTTCTTTTTGATTTCATTGGGACCTTTACTGTTATTAAGGAAAAATATTATAACATATATACTTTGATTTCGCAATCTCCTACATGCCCCATGCCCCATGCCCCATTATGTTCACATAAGCGAGCCAATACAACCTGCGAGGTTTGATGGCAGCTATCTACCCGTTAACCTCGCAGGTTGTATTGGCAATGCCAAAAAGAGCGAGCGATTTTACCGAGCAAAACTTTCATCCTCTCACATACTGAACTTTTCGCCGAGGTAGAGCTCTCTTGCCTGGGGATTCGAGATAAGGTCTTCCTTTGTGCCGGATATAAGGATCTTGCCGTCCGCCATGAGGTATGACCGGTCTGTTATCGCCAGCGTCTCTCTTACGTTATGGTCGGTGAGAAGTATCCCCAACCCTTTCTCTTTAAGCTCTTTGATTATCTCCTGGCATTCGGCGACTGCTATCGGATCGATGCCGCTGAAAGGCTCATCCAGAAGAATGAACATCGGGTTAGTGACGAGCGCGCGCGTTATCTCGACGCGCCTTTTCTCTCCGCCCGACAGCGTATAGGCCTTCGACCTTGCGAGGTGGGTAATCTTCAGCTCGTTCAGCAGTTCATCGCAGCGCCTGGCCCTCTCTCTCGGTGAAAATCCGAGCGTCTCCAGGACCGCCATTATATTCTCCTTGACCGTCAGCTTCCTGAATATCGAGGGGTCCTGTGAGAGATACCCTATACCGTACCTGGCGCGCATATGGAGCGGCATATCGGTTATATCCTGTTTATCAAAGACTATCCTTCCGAAATCCGGCTTGACGATTCCCGTTATCATGTAGAAAGTGGTCGTCTTGCCGGCGCCGTTCGGGCCCAAAAGGCCGACGATCTCTCCCCTCATGACGTTGATATCCACCGAATTTACTACGCGCCTTTGCCCGTATTGTTTAATAAGGCCTGTCGTCTCTAATAAGTGCATATTATTTCTTTCCGAACATATTGTCCTCGAGATCGCCTTCCTGATATATCACGAGTTTTGGCTGTCCCGTTAAAACAATCTTCTTCTCCGCTTCTATATATGTGGCCTTATCGCTGTAAGTGATATTCTCCCCTCTCGTAATCTTGACATTGCCTTCGCAGACGATCCGGCCTACCTTCTTTGTGGACGGATCGAGGTCGATCGTTATCTTATCCGCGTCGATATTTCCATCGTCATTCGTGACCAGGACATTCCTGTTGAAATAGGCCTGATTCTTCTCGTAATCGAACAGGACCTCGCCGTCACACGTGACGAGCGTCTTTGTCTTTTGAGGCAAATCTTTCACCTGCTTCGGCTTACCCGTGCCGCCGCCCAGGACACCGGAGAAATCCATGACATCGCTATTCTTGTCGGGCCTGTTTTCTATCGTGGCTTTAACGTTCTCTGCCAGGCGCACATTATTTTTTGTCTTGTCGTAAATGCCCTTGTCGGCGGTAATTGTTGCCTGGGCATCATCCCCGTACGCGCTGGCGACGATGCTGTCTATCTTCACCTCATTTTCAGAGATCGACTCGGCGGATTGGCCCTTCACGTCCCACTTCTTCTTGCCGTTATCGGCGAGCCCCTCGAGATCGAATGACATGACCTTGTGCTTCACCTGATCCGCCATTTTATCGGCAGGCTCGTTCTTTTCCACAGCGCCCGATTTCGGCATCTCTTTCTTATCGCAGCCGGCGATAAGAACAAAGGTAAATAACAATACTGTTAACGCCCTGATCATACCGGTTTCGTCTTCCACCGCCTGTGCATCCAGACCCACTGTTCCGGATACCTTCTTATATATGATTCTACCACATCGGACCATTCCTGAGTATTCTTAATTAAATCGGCCGGTTTGTCGCCGGTATCCGCCAGTTTTATCGGCTCCTCTATCACAAGCTCGTGCCTGCCGTTCTTCCTTAGTATGAATACGGGTATGAGAGCGGCGCCGCTTGCCCTCGCGATTGCGGCCGGCCCTGCCGGCGTATAGGCGGGGAGCCCGAAGAAATTGACAAAAACACCTTCAACCGAGTCAACGTCCTGGTCGGCAACGATCCCGACGATCCTGTTCTCCTTCAAAACTTTCAATATCTTCCGGGGCGTTTCGTCCCTGTATATGACATTAACATCGTGGGTCTTCCGCAGATAATTAAGATATTTATCGTATTTATCGAAATAGATCTTTCTCCCGACCGTCACGCCCGGATAATTATAGAGCCTCAAGGCCGCGGCCATCAGCTCCCAGTTGCCGATATGAGCCGTTATTATAATAATGCCTCTGCCTTTACGAAAGGCCTCGTCCAGAATTTGCCTGTTTTTTAACGTGACAAAATCGCCTATATTCTTTTCGTTTATTTTCGGGAAATTTACAAGCTCGGCCGCGGACTTACCTAAATTCCTGAATACGCCTTTCGCTATTTTCCTGATTTCGCCCGGCGATTTTTCTTTGCCAAGCGCCAGATCCAGGTTATCGATCGTTATATTTCTATATTTCGGAAGAAGGTAGTACGCGCACCCTCCCAAAAAACCGCCAATAGCAAGGCCCGCGCGAAGAGGCGCAAGGCAAAATAAGAACGCGCACGCCCTCCCAAGATAATACAGCAAGTATCTTCTCGCTTTGAACTTCATAATGTTTAACTATTTCAGGTATTTGGATGCGGCAAGGTCCCATTTATCCTGGGACTTCAGGATGAGGTCGCAGATCTCCCGCACCGCGCCCCTGCCGCCCATTTTGGAAGTGGTGTAATGCGAGGCGGCCTTTACTTCGCCCACCGCGTTAGGCACGGCGACGGCAAAACCCACCCTTTTTAAAACGGATATATCTATAATGTCATCCCCTATGAAACATATCTCTTCGGGCTTTACCCTGAAACGCTTCAGGATTTTATTGAAGGCGATGAGTTTATCTATATTTCCCTGATAGACCCCCGCAACCTTCATGTCGCGGGCCCGAAGCTTCACGATTCGGGATTTCTTCGCGGTTATTATGACAGTCTTGATTCCGGCCCTGTTCAAAAGCGTTATCCCGAAGCCGTCCTGGACGTCGAAAAACTTGAGTTCATCGCCGTATATGCTATATACGATTCGGCCATCCGTCATGACGCCGTCTATATCGAGTATGACAAGTTTTACGCCCTTTGCGCGGCCCAAAATATCCTGAGTCATCATACAAGGCCCGCCTTCAAAAGGTCCTGAACATCGAGCAGGCCGATCGGGCGGCGAGCCTCATCTATCACCGGAAGCTCGTCTATCTTTTTCGAGCGTAATATTTCGAAGGCCTCCGCGGCAAGCCTGTCTTTATTTATCACTGTGGGATTTTTTGTCATGACGTCTTTTACAATTCTCTCTACCAGATCCGGCATCGTTTCAAGATGCCGCCTCAGGTCTCCATCGGTAAATATCCCCACAAACCTTCCCTTCGAATCAACGACGCTGGCCGATCCGGCGCGCGCGTTTGTGATAGCCAGCAATACTTTCTTTACTTTGGTATTTTCTTTTACGATCGGGTTGGCGTGCCCTTTACGCATAATATCAGCGACTTTCAATATCAGGCGCTTGCCGAGGATCCCGCCCGGATGATAGAACGCGAAGTCTTTTTCCTTGAATTTTTTCCTGTCCAAAAGCGCTACGGCCAGCGCGTCACCCATCGCCAACATCGCTGTCGTCGAAGTCGTCGGCGCCAGCCCCAGCGGGCATGCCTCCCTCTTTACGGACACGTCTATTGTATAATCCGCGAATTCCGCAAGCGTGGACCTGACATTCCCCGTCATCGCGACGAGCTTGGCCCCCATCTTTTTTACCATGGGAAGAAACTTCACGATCTCTTCGGTCTCTCCCGAGTTGGAAAGCGCAAGTATCAGGTCTTCGGAGGTGACCCTGCCCAGGTCGCCGTGCAGGGCTTCCGCCGGATGCAGATATAACGACGGCGTTCCGGTTGATGAAAGCGTCGCCGATATCTTTTGGGCGATGAAGCCGGGTTTGCCCATACCGGTTACTATGATGCGTCCCCTGACCCTGCAGATCGCGTTCACTATCCTTTCGAAATTCGAGTCGATCCTTTTCGATAAAGCCGCTATCGCGTCCCGCTCTATCTTCAAAACCTTTTTAGCTATTTTTTTAGACATTACCTGGCGGCCTTTTTGATCTTTTTGAGTTTAGCAAGCATCGCCCCCACCTCTTTCAGCTTTACCATGTTCGGCCCGTCGCTCAACGCCCTGTCCGGATCTTCGTGAACTTCAATAAATATACCGTCCGCTCCGCATGCGGCCGCAGCCATCGAGAGATATGGTATAAACCGCCTCTCTCCGCCCGATTTATCGCCGAGGCCGCCGGGCATCTGGACAGAATGGGTTGCGTCGTAAATGACCGGGTAGCCGAACTCTTTCATAATGACTATCGACCTGAAATCGCTGACCAGGTTATTATATCCGAAAGATACGCCCCGCTCTGTCAGTATTATCTTCTTGTTTCCGGCCGATTCGATCTTTTTGATAACGTGTTTCATGTCCCAGGGCGCAAGGAATTGCCCCTTCTTGATATTGACGGCCTTACCTGTTTTCGCCGCGGCTATTATAAGGTCTGTCTGCCTGGATAAGAACGCCGGTATCTGGATGACATCGAGGACGCCCGCCGCCTCCTCGACCTCAACCTTGCAATGCACATCGGATAATACAGGAATGCCGAGCTCACTTTTAATTTTACTTAAAATCCTTAACCCTCTTTTTAATCCCGGCCCGCGATAAGAATTACCGCTTGTCCGGTTTGCCTTGTCATAGCTTGATTTATAAATTAAAGCCATGCCGAGCTTCCCGGCTATGCCTGCGAGCGCCCTGGCGTGCCGGATAGCGCTCTCTTCGGACTCAATAACGCAAGGGCCCGCTATTAAGACGATGGGATTACTGCCGCCGATCTTCACATTGCCCGCGGCAACTTCTTTTACCATTATTTCTCTCTCTCCTTCAAAAGCTCCTCTTCAGCTCTCCTTAAATCCTCGGGCCTGTCAATACCGACCGTGTCGAACTTCGTCTCGACCGTCTTTATCCTGTATCCGTTTTCAAGCGCCCTCAACTGCTCAAGCTTTTCCGCATTCTCAAGGCTTGATACAGGCAGGCTCCTTAAGACAAACAGGAAATCTTTCGTGTAGGCGTAAAGGCCTATATGCTTGTAATAAACGGGGCGTTTTTTCGGGTCGGTAACGCCCGTCCTGTTATACGGTATAGCGTATCTGGAAAAATAGAGGGCATAGCCGTTCTTATCAACAACTACCTTGACGACGTTGGAGTTCATAAGCTCCTCCCCGTCGTCAACCTTCTTTATTATCGTCGCCATCTGGGCGGCCTTCTCGTCTTCGAGAGCCAGGACAAGGGAATCTATCATTATGGGTTTTATAAGCGGTTCGTCGCCCTGGATATTCACGGCGATCCTGACATCTATAGGATTAACAACCTCGGCGATCCTGTCGGTGCCTGACGGCTGGTCGGGGGAAGTGTAGATGGCCTTTCCCCCGAAGCCCTGCACCACCTTCAATATCCTCTCATCGTCACACGCCACTATAAGATCGTCCAGCGTCTTGGCGCGGCGGGCGTTCTCCCACACATGCTGTATTACGGGCTTGCCCAGAAGGTTCGCGAGAACCTTTCCCTCGAACCTCGTAGCGCCCCACCTGGCCGGTATTACTCCTATGGCTTTCACTGACAGCTCCTTCCGCAAGCTAGTTCTTTCTCTATCCTATTTATAAGTTCCTGCGGCGTAACGACCGCAATGCCTATTTTCCCGACGACTATTCCCGCGGCGTAATTGGCGATATGGGCCGCCTTTACGGGGCTTGCGCCCGCGGCGAGCGATAGCGTAAAGCTGGCGATGACGGTATCTCCGGCGCCGGAGACGTCAAAGACTTCCTGCGCGACAGTCGCTATATGTTTCATCGGTTTACCTTTTTGAAACACCGCCATGCCGTTCTCGCCGAGCGTTATCAAGACGATCCTGCAGTTCAGTTTATTCAAAAGGACCTGGCCGGCCTTCTTCAGGCTGGAATCGTCCTTGATCTCAAATCCCGCGGCCCTCGCCGCTTCATGGTTATTCGGAGTTATGGCGGTGATACCTTTATAATACTTTAGATGCTCCTCCTTCGGATCTACGGATATTATCTTGCCGCTTTTTTTAGCAAGAGGCAGTACCTTGCCCAGTAAGAGCGGGGATATGACTCCCTTGCCATAGTCTTCTATTATAATGGCGTCAACGTTTTTGATCATGCGTTCGACATAATTTATCAATTTCCCGGTAATGCCGGCGCTCAACCCGTCAACCTTTTCCTTGTCGATCCTTACAACCTGCTGATGATGAGCGACGACCCGCGTCTTTAACGTCGTGGGCCTTGACTCATCCGTCATCACTCCTGCAGTATCTATACCTTTCCGCTCAAGCTCTCCCTTGAGAATCGCCCCGCGTTCATCGTCGCCGATCACCCCTACAAGATAAACGCCGGCCCCTAAAGACTGCAGGTTATTGGCGACGTTCGACGCGCCGCCCGGCATGAAACTTTCTTTCCTGACCCAGACAACGGGCACAGGCGCTTCGGGTGATATCCTCGTAACGTCGCCCCAGAGAAACTCGTCAAGTATCAGATCGCCTATTACCATTACTCTGGCGTTTTTGAAATTCGATATGATATTTTTCATATTCATATTTTTTCTATAATCGATCTGTAGAGAAGCGGCATCATTATCTCGTGATGGCCGATTATGTTGCAGCCCCTGCCGCCTTTTGATGTGGGCCTCGACAATATATTCTGGTAAGGCCTGTACTGGCTGATCATGTCAAAATTAGCGGTAGTAAACACCGTCAATTTGTTGCCGAGATTTCTTGCGACGGTGACAGCCTTTAAAAATACTTCGGGCAGCACAACCGCCGAACCGAAATTTATCGCCACGCCGCGCTCGAGCCTGGAGATGCTGTAGATGAAGTTCCTGAAATCGAGAAGCGATCCCTCGCCTATCGCCTCGCCGTTTGCCGAAGGATGCTGGTGTATTATATCCGTCCCGATCGCGACATGCGCCGTAACCGGAATATTCAATTCTGAGCCGGCCGCCAGGATGCTTAAATTTCTATGCGCAAGGCTCGCTTTTACTATCGCGCCGCCGACCGCCTCTCCTATGCCGAGGCCCCCGGTAAACCCGTCATTTATAGCGCCGTTAATAAAACTTGCCGTCTCCCTTGCCATACCGAACGAGCCGTCGAGTATCCCCTCGCCGACGTCTTCGCTCGTCCTGCCGATCATCGCTATCTCGGTATCGTGGATGATGCCCGCGCCGTTCAACGCTACAGCCTTTATGACGCCTCGCTTCATAAGGTCTACCACCAGAGGCGACAGGCCGCACTTTATCACGTGCGCGCCCATCATCAATATGACCATCTTGTCTTTTTTAAAAGCCTCGACAATCTTATCCGTAAGAAAGCGCAGGTTCCGGCTCGCGAGCACATCAGGCAGGCTATCGTAGAAGCTCTTGAAGCCGGAGCCCTTCTTCGTGACTTTTGCGAAGTCCTTTATCGATACCTTGCACTTCCTGGCATTAAGCGGTATCGTCCGTATCTTTGTAAGGTCCGCCATACATCTTTTCACCCCGCACCTTCTCCTTCTAACCCCGCCCTTCTATAAGAAGGTGCGGGGTCCCTTCAAGGCGTGTATTGTAACATATATATTATTATATCGTCAAATATATTGTGGTGTGGTGGCTAAATCCCGGGATACAACCTGCGAGGTTTGCCGGTAGTTTTATACCGTTTAACCTCGCAGGTTGTATCGGTTACTTCTTCTTATAACTATCGATCGCGGATTTGAGAAGGCGGCAGTAGAGGTCGAAGCCGACGGAGTTGATGTACCCGTGCTGTTCGACGCCAAGAAGGTTGCCTGCGCCCCTTATCTGGAGGTCCTCCATGGCAAGCTTGAATCCGCTGCCGAGCTCCTGGAACTTCTTTATTGCCGTCAATCTCTTCTGGGATTCGGAGCTCAGGACAAAATTCTTCGGGATCAAGAGAAACGCATGCGCGGCCCTCGTGAACCGCCCTACCCTGCCGCGCAGCTGGTAGAGCTCTGAAAGACCGAACGTATCGGCCCGGTTTATAACGATTGTGTTCGCGTTAGGGATGTCTATGCCGCTCTCGATGATCGTCGTCGAAACAAGGCAGTCGATCTTACCGTCAATAAAATCGAGCATAGTCTTTTCAAGCTGCCTTTCGTTCATCCTGCCGTGCCCCACCGCAAAGCTTGCTTCCGGCACGAGCGCCGATAAAGACTTTGCCAGATTCCCGATCCCCTTAATCCTGTTATGGACGAAGAATGTCTGGCCGCCCCTTCGCTTCTCCCTCAATATAGCGCCGCGTATAAGAGCGTCGTCGTAATGCGCCACCTTCGTCTCAACAGAAAGCCGCTCTGACGGCGGCGTGTTGATCGTCGATATGTCCCTGCCGCCCATCAGCGCAAGGTAAAGCGTCCTCGGTATCGGCGTCGCGGTAAGCGTCAATACATCGACGGAGAGGCGCATCTTCTTCAGGTACTCTTTATGCTTCACCCCGAACCTTTGCTCCTCATCGATGATGACGAGCCCCAGATCTTTAAATTTTATATCACCGGATAATAAACGGTGTGTCCCGATGATTATGTCGACCGTTCCGTCCCGAATGCCTTTTATTATCGCGTCCTGCTCTTCCTCTCGCCTGAACCTCGAAAGCATCTCGACATGCACGGGAAAACGCTTCATCCTGCCCGAGAATGTATTGAAATGCTGTTCGGCCAGTATTGTCGTCGGGACGAGTATCGCGGCCTGTTTATTGTCCATCACCGCCTTGAACGCCGCCCTTATGGCGACTTCCGTCTTACCGTAACCGACGTCGCCGCACAGGAGCCTGTCCATCGGCGCATGTCCCTCCATGTCCTTCTTCACCTCGACGGTCGAGCGCGCCTGGTCGGGCGTCTCTTTGTAAGGAAACTCTTTCTCGAGTTTCGCCTGCCACTCGGTATCGGCCGAAAATTTAAATCCGGGGTTCGCGGACCGCTTCGCCTGTAATTCAAGAAGATCGACAGCGATCTTATTTACGCCTTGTTTTGCCCTCTCCTTCGCGGCCTTCCAGAGCTTCGAGCCCAGTTTGTGAAGCTTCGGAAGCCTCTTTTCGAAACCGAAATATTTGTGAATTTTGTCAAGGTCGGCGAACGGCACATAAAGTTTGTCTCCCGCGGAATATTCGATCGCAAGATGCTCGATATAAATCTTGCCGGCCTTTATCTTCTCTACGCCAAGGTACTTGCCTATGCCGTGTTCTATATGAACAACGTAGTCACCCGCCTCTATATCGACAAAATTATCGATCGGAGACTCTTCGGAGGCGCTAAGCGCCTTTCGGCGGATTCTCGTCTTGGCGATCCCCCTTATGGGAAGTATTATCGCGGCGGCATGGTCTTCGACGGGTTCGTAGCTGACAGGGTCGAGGCTCGTAATGCGCTCGACCTTATTGTGAAGGAATCCTATACGCAGGGGATATTCGAACGTGACGGGATATACGGTAACGGTGTCCCCGAGGCGCGCGAAATCGCCCTCCTCGGAAATTCTCTTACAGGCGCGGTAGCCGTATTCGGACAATGCGAAAGAGAGCTTCTCGATGTCCAGCTCTTCATTCTTGCAGACTTTTATCGATTCGAACTCAAAACTCATTTACCCCGTTAGAAAGCCCCGCCTTTCTAACGGGGTTTACATCTTCTCGGGAAGAGAGACGCCCAACAAGCGAAGGCCGTTGGCAAGGGCTGTCCGGACGCATTCGACAAGGACAAGCCTTGATTTCGTGAGGCTCAAGTTCTCGCCCACAACCCTGTGTTTATTGTAGAAGGAATGGAATGCCGTTGCAAGGTCCTGCAGATACTGTAATATTATGTAGGGTTCCCGGGACCTGCCGCTTAAAATAACTATCATGGGGAAATGGCGAAGCATCCTCAGCAGGTCGAGCTCCTCCTCTGTTTTCAAAAGCCTGGAGTCGAACTTCGCTGTGTGGATATGGGCCTTTTTACCGTATGCGAGTATAGAACAGATCCTCGCGTGCGCGTACTGGATGTAGTAAACGGGGTTCTCCATCGATTCCTTCTTGACGGCGTCAAGATCGAAGTCGAGGTGGCTGGAGATCCTGCGCATTATGAACGAGAACCGCGACACGTCCTTACCGACCTCGTCCATCACCTCGCGCAGCGTCACGAACTCCCCCGCGCGCGTTGACATCGAGACTACCTGGCCGCCGCGGTAAAGGGTGGCAAGCTGCACTATGAGGATCGAGATGGAGTCCTCGCTAAACCCCAGCGCTTTTATCGCCGCCTTCATACGCGGGATGTAGCCGTGGTGGTCGGGCCCCCATATGTCGATTATCTTCTTGAATCCCCTCCTGTACTTCTCAAGGTGATACGCTATGTCCGGCGCAAGGTACGTCGCGCTGCCGTCAGATTTGAATACGACCCTGTCCTTGTCGTCGCCGAACTCCGTCGATTTGAACCAGACCGCGCCCTCGCTCTCATATATGTAGCCTTTTTCTTTCAGGGCGGCTATTGCCCTCTTCACATTTCCCGATTTCCTTAAGGCCCTCTGGCTGTACCACACGTCGAATTTGACGCCGAAATTCTTCAGGTCATGTTTGATATCATTCAGCATCCAGCGCAGGCCGAACTCTTTGAATACTTTTATGTCTTTAGTGTCGATGCGGGATTTGCCGAACTTTTTCTTGAACTCTTTCGCTATGTCTATTACATAAGAACCCTTATACCCGTCCCGGGGAAAGCCTTCGGGCTTACCGATCAGCTCGAGATATCTCGCCCTGATGGAATAACCCAATATATCCATCTGCGTGCCTTCGTCATTGAGATAGTATTCTCTGGTGACTTTATATCCGAGATACTCGAAGATATTGGCAATGCTATCGCCTATCGCGGCCTGTCTTCCATGGGCTATCGTAAGCGGCCCCGTGGGATTTGCGCTTACAAATTCGACCTGGAGCTTCAAACCCCTGCCCAGGTTAGCGCGGCCGTAATCATGCCTTCTTCTTTTAATTTCCAGTAAAAGTTTCCAGAGGTAATCCTTGCTGAAGAAAAAATTGATGAAACCGGGGGGCCTTACCTCAACGCTTCCTACGGCGTATTTTAAATGGTGGGCCTTGAGTTCTTCTTCTATCCCGGATTTTATTAGTCCTGCCAGTTCGAGCGGCGCGAGACCTGCCAGCTTACAGGCCTTCATCGCGATATTCGTAGACAGATCGCCGTGGGTTTTTTCTTTGGGTATCTCCAGTTCCGCTTTAAGTTCCGGGGGACTATCGGGGGATATATTGCGTTCTCGGAATACTGCGGCTGCAGCACGCTCTACTATCAGGGAAAGACTCTTTTCGATTCCGCCATGTTGCATCGCTTTTACTTCTTGGGCTTTTTAACACGCGATTTGCGTGTAATCTTCTTCTTTGGCTTACGTTCTTTAAAGCGTTCCTGCGGCGCGCCGCCCCACAGCCTCTCCAGATCGTAAAATGCCCTGGTCTCCTTCAGGAATATATGCGCGACCACGTCGCCGTAATCAAGCAATATCCACGACGCCTCGCGCTCACCCTCCTTATGCCATAGTTTCTCGCGCTTTTCCTTCAGCAACTTTACGATATTATCCGCTATGGCTCTCGTATGGGTCGTGGAGGTGCCGCTTGCTATCACAAACCAGTCACAGACGCTCGACATCTTCTTCATCTTGACGAGAACTATGTCGAGCGCCTTCTTATCCATCGCAGCCCCGGCGATCGCCAGGACGTTATTCTTGGGCTTTATAAACTCCTCACTCCGATCCTGTTATGACATTATCTTATACATGCCGGTTCCGCATGCGGTGCATTTACCCTTCATCGCCTGGCGCTTATTCTTCATCGTGACTTTCTGGGTATCCTTCATCTCTTTCTTAGCTTTGCACTTTACGCAATATCCTGTTTCTGCCATCTAGCTCACCTCCTTTGAAATTTTTAAAAAATTTCATCCCGAGAATGCGACGAACAGGAGCATTCGAGGGAAAACGTTATTATTATAATATTGTTTAAAATTATACACTATAAAACGCTCAAGGTCAAGCGTAGAGCTTGTTTTTGATTATATACTCTCTCACCTTCTCCGGCACCAGGTACCGTATCGACCTTGCCTCTTTTACGCGTTTTCGTATATCTTCGGACGATACCTCGATTGGAGTTATAACAACCGTCTCGGCCTCTTTCGGCACGCTTTCAACCGGGTAGCCGGGGCGGTTTGCGACTATGAATTTGGACATCTTGAATATTTCGTTAACGCTCTTCCATGAAAATAAGTCCTTCAGGAGATCCGAGCCGGTTATGAAAAAAAGTTCGGCATCGTCGCCGTAAATACGCCTGAATTCTTTTAAGGTATCGATAGAATAGCTCTTTTTTTTCGAATCAAGCTCGAAACGCGAGACCTCGAAGGCGGCGTTTCCGCAAACCGCGAGCTCCACCATCTTCATGCGGTCTTTGGGCGAGACAACCCCCTCCACGTTCTTGTGCGGCGGAATGAATGTGGGGACGAATATGACTTTATCAAGCTTAAGCTTCGACAGGGCTTCCTCGGCCAATATGAGGTGAGCTATATGGATCGGATTGAATGTTCCGCCTAATATTCCGATTCTCATGAAAAACCCCTTTAAAATGTCAAATGTCAAAGCTCAAATGTCAAATGAATGTCAAATTTCAAATGACAAAATATTAAAACATCTGTTTTGAGATTTGAATTTGAATTTTGGATTTCATTTGTCATTTGACATTACTTTCTAACCTGGCCGTTACCGTATATGACATACTTATACGACGTCAGCTCCTCGAGCCCCATCGGCCCTCGCGCGTGGATCTTGTCGGTGGATATGCCCATCTCCGCGCCCTTGCCGAATTGGCCGCCGTCCGTGAACCGCGTGGAGGCGTTTACATAGACACACGCGGAATCAACCGCCTTCAGGAACTTCGCGGCATTCGATCTATTCCGGGTGACTATCGCGTCCGAATGGCAGGAACCGTATTTCATTATATGCCTTATCGCCTCATCCGTATCTTTCACGACTTTTACGGAAAGTATAAGGTCCAGGTATTCCGCATACCAGTCCGATTCCTTCGCGGGCTTTACGCCGCGGACGAGCCTCCGGGTCTCTTTACAGCCTCTTATTTCGACACCGGCATCTTTGAAGCGCCTTATCATGCCCGGCAGAAATTTACCCGCTATCCTTCTATTCACAAGCATCGTCTCCATGGCATTGCAGACGCCCGGCCTCTGGACTTTGGCATTAAAGCAGATACGTTCGGCCATTTTCAAATCGGCGCTTTCATCTACATAGGTGTGGCAGACACCCTTGTAGTGCTTGATTACCGGGATCCTCGATTTTTCGGTCACTTCCCTCGCGAGAGACTCTCCGCCTCTGGGTATTACCAGGTCTATCAGGCTGGCCTCTCTTAATAGAAAATCGACTATAGCCCTATCGGTATTTTTCATAATTGCGATAGAATTTTTGGGAAGGCCGGTTTTATCAGCTTCCTTATTAAGGATGTCAAATATGGCGGTATTCGAGTTTAGGCAATCGCTTGCGCCCCGCAATATGACGGCGTTGGATGATTTTACGCATAATCCTATGCAATCACTCGTGACGTTGGGCCTCGATTCATAGATTATCAGGATCACGCCTATCGGAACTCTCACCTTTTTTATCAGTAAACCGTTAGGCCGTTTTATAGTCTCTATAACTTCGCCAACCGGATCTTTAAGTTTCGCGATCGTAAAGAGCGATTCGGCCATGTCGGAAATCCGCGATCCGTTGAGCGTAAGCCTGTCGATAAGGGCCTGCGATAATCTTTTTCGCCTGGCGGATTCGACATCCTTCCTGTTTTCGGCAATGATACGGCCGGCATTTTTGATGATAGCCCTGCCCATCGCGGCAAGTGCCATGTCTTTCGTTTTGGAATCAATCAAGGCCAAAGACCTCGACGCCTCTTTTATTTTTTCGCACATTTTTCTGATTTCAGCGAGTCCGGTCATAATAAAACCAGATTATCCTTATGCACAACCTCATCGCGGCCTTCGCGGCCGAGGACGGTCTTGAAGAAACCTGTCTTCATCCCCTTTATCTTCGCCAGATCCTCCGATGAATAATTGGACAGGCCCTTTGCGAACTCAATTCCTTTTCTATCTGTTATCTTTACGGCGTCTCCGGATTTAAAATGGCCGAAGACAGCCGATATCCCGGAGGCAAGAAGGCTCTTATTCTTCTCTTTGAGCGCGCACATGGCGCCATCGTCAACAGAAATTTCGCCTTTCGTCGTCGAGGAAAACGCTATCCACCGCTTCTTCGCAAGATATTTACCCATGCCGCATTTAAAGGTAGTGCCTTCGGGCCTGCCATCAAGCGCTATCCTTGTCAGTGAGTCCTTTTTTTTGCCGTTGGCTATCACGCACTCGATCCCTGCGCGCGTTACGGCCCTGGCAGCTTCAAGCTTCGTGGCCATACCGCCAGTCCCAAGGTCGCAATGGCTCTTGCCGCCGAGGCTCATTATATCGTGCGTTATCTCGCTGACAAAATTTATTACCTTGCCGTCCGCGCCCAGCAATCCGTCGACATCCGTCAATAAAATAAGCTTGTAAGCGCCGCACAGGTCCGCGACAAGGCTTGAGAGCCTGTCATTGTCGCCGCACTTTATCTCCTCGGTCGCCACGGTGTCGTTCTCATTTATTATCGGGACCGCGTTATGCGTTAATAGCGCATCGATCGTATGTTTTATGTTCAGATATCTTTTCCTGTCATTAAAATCATCCTGGGTCAGGAGTATCTGCCCGACGTTCGTCTTGAAATTTTTGAAGAACTCGCTGTAAAGATGCATCAGATGGTTCTGGCCTATAGCCGCCGAGGCTTGAAGCATGGCAAGCTTCTCGGGCCTCTTTTTCATCCCCAGAAGCCATAATCCCGCGCCGATAGCACCGGACGTTATCAGGATGACATCTATACCTTTATCCCTGATCAAGGCTATCTGCGAGACGAGGCCTTTTACCCTCTCGACATCGAGGGCCCTGTCTTTGGAGGTTATAACCTTCGTCCCTATTTTTATGACGATCCTTTTATTGTGTTTCATTTTAATCCGCGCTTTTCAATTTTTTCGACATGGCGGCCAGGAGCTCCTTCAATCCCTCTCCGGTCAGCGCCGAAATTTGCAGAAATTTTTTTCCGGGAATATATTTTTTAAATTCCTTCATATGAGCCTTCGCCTCCGGACAGTCGACCTTGTTTAACACGATTATCTGAGGCTTATTCGCAAGTTCTTTCGAATATAGCTTCAATTCCTCGTTTAATTTCAGGTAATCGGCATGCGGGGCCCTGCCGTCCGTGGCCGCAATATCGATAAGGTGCACCAGGATCTTCGTTCTCTCTATATGCCGCAGGAATTTGTGGCCGAGGCCTCTTCCTTTGTGCGCGCCCTCTATTAATCCGGGAATATCGGCCGCGAGCAGGCTGAAGTCGCCGCCTATCCTTACCACGCCGAGCACGGGTTCTTTGGTCGTAAACGGGTAATTCGCTATCTTGGGCCTGGCGCCCGATATCCTGGATATAAGCGTTGATTTTCCGGCGTTGGGATAACCGATTATACCGACATCGGCTATAAGTTTCAGTTCCAGTAAAAGCGCCTTCTCTTCGCCGGTAAAGCCTTTCTGGGCGTTCCTGCCTCTGGAATTCGGCCTTCCGCCCGGCCCGCCCTTGGCTATTATTACGCTATCGCCCGGCTTCACCAGGTCTCTCAGGACAAGGCCCGTATCGGCGTCCCTGATAAGCGTCCCGGCGGGAACTTTGACGATGAGATCCGTTCCCCTGCGGCCTTTTTTGTGATTGGAACTTCCGTGGAGGCCGGAGTCCGCCTTGAAGTGCTTTCTGTACTGGAAATCGAGAAGGGTGTGGATATTCGGGTCCGCTTCGAATATTACGCCGCCGCCGTCGCCGCCCGGCCCGCCGTCAGGGGTGCCGATCTTGTTGATTAACGTCCTGTGACGGGAGTTACAGCCGTCCCCGCCGTCGCCGCCCTTTACAAATATCTTCGCCTCATCTACGAACATTATCCTCCTTCGCTCAAGGCTTTTCAGCTTTGAGCTTCGGAGAGATTCCGCCGGAAGACGAATGGACGCATCGGGCCAAAGCGCCAGAGGGCTTCATTTTGAAACAGGCTCAACGCTTATGGTCTTGTCCGGACGGAAATTCACTTTCCCGTCCACAAGCGCGAAGATCGTGCCGTCTCTTCCCGTCCCGGCATTCCTGCCGGCCTTGAATTTCATGCCGCGCTGCCTTACTATGATATTGCCGGCCCTCACGATCTCATCCTTATATTTTTTGACGCCCCTGGTCTTAGGTTGGCCGTCGCGTCCGTTGACTACATGCGCCATTATTTCCTCCGTAATAAACAACTCTTTTAAGTAAAAAGTTAAAAGGCAAATTTGTTGTGTCCTTCGGACCTATATCATAATTTTTACTTTTGACTTGTGGTTTTTACTTTTTACTTTTACCTTTTTACTTTACTTTGCTAGCTCGATCTCTTTCACTTTAAGCTTGATCACGTTCTGCCTGTGGCCGATCTTCTTCTTCTCGCTTTTTCGCTTCTTGTATTTGAACGCTATAACCTTCGGCTGCCTTACAAGGCCGAGAGATTCGCATATGACGTGCGCGCCCTTTACGTAGGGATTTCCAACGTGGATGGAGTTTCCGTCCTTGACAAGAAGCACCCTGGCAAGCTTAACCTCAGCCCCGCCTTTGGCTTTCAGTTTTTCTACCAGGACTATGTCATTCTTCGCTACCTTATACTGCTTCGAACCTGTCTCAATAACTGCGTACATTTGTTACTCCTTCCGGATTTAGGCCGTATACTATAGCATAGCGCCGCTTGCTCGTCAAGCTTACTCTTCTCCGCGCTCAAATTTTTCGTCTTCAGCGATCTTGCGTTTACTTTTGCGGCCGCCTTATACATGGCGTTAGCCGCCCGGCCAGGGGGCTTCGCCTAATTTTGCTATCAAGGATGCTTATCTTTTGTTTTAGAAAACCGGCCAGAAACCCCCGCCCTTTCAAGGGCGGGGATGAATGGCCGCCCGTAGCGGAGCCAGCTAGCGAAGCGTGCTTTAGCTGGCGGAGCGAAGGAATTTGTGGCATAATCTGGCCATGGTCAGATACTGGAAGGGTGCTCACACACGTCACAGGTTGCAGTACCACCTCGTATGGATACCAAAATACCGGAAGCGTGTCCTGATAGGCAAAATAGCCGCGCGGTTAAAATGCCTGCTGTATGAGGGATGTCGGATAAACAGATGGTGGATAGAGGTCATGAGCATTCAGCATGACCATGTGCATATCCTGATAAGGTTGAAGCCAAAAGACAGCGTTGCGCATTGTGCCCATCTTTTAAAAGGAGTGACAAGCCGAAGAATCAGACAGGAGTTCCCCGAGCTTGAAGAGTTTTTATGGGGAGACGATTTCTGGGCGGACGGCTATTTTGCCGAAAGTGTAGGCAAAGTATCCGAGTTAACAATAAGGAAATACATCGAGGAGCAGCAAGCGTAACGTCAGGCCAGATTATGCCGAGGCCTGAAACCCCGCCATTCATGGCGGGGAGTGGGTTCAATATGATGCAACGAAGATCGTCTACGAAAACGGCCAGGTCAAGGAGATTACGAAAGCCGACGGCACAACTATAACTAAAACAATCGGAACAGATGATATGTTTTTCCGGGAGAACGGCGAGCTGAACGATGCCCTTGTTTCATATCCCGATGGAAGCATGGCCATTTACAATGATGGAGAGCTCCTTCAGCTTATCAGCGCGTCCGGCGATACGACTGATTATCAAGACGGCAAGATCAGAAAAATTACCCTTAACGACAGCACTGTCTATGACTGGTCGTATGACGCAAATGGCAATATCATAATATTGGATAACGCGAAGAGTGAGAAAAGGACGTATCACGAAGGAAAGCTGACAGAACTCGAAGAACTTACCGGCTCAAAACTCGTTACAAGATACTATTATGACGCTGCCTCCGGTGATTTAAACAAGTCGGAAGTATGCCAGAACGGGGAGGTCCTGTATACCTATACATACACTTACGAAAATGATTTAACGATTATCCACGACGTAGATGGTAATACCCAAGCCTATAACAAGGATAAGAAGCTTACCTATATAATAGATTCGACCGGAAAAGAATATTCCTATACCTATGTCGGCAGAAGCGAAGGGTATATAGAAGTATATTTCCCGTCAGGGGTAAAGGTAAGATATGATTCGGATAGTAAGATCGTGGATGTCGCGAAAGCCGACGGCGCAGTTATAAGCAATATCACGTTCGATACGAATAATAACCCCGTAGACTTTACCTACGTTAAGGATGAAGTCACCTATAAGGTGGTCGGCGGTAACATCAGCGAAGCAGCCTCTAAAGACGGCACTATCCTTTATTACGATAACGGTTTTATCAAATCAATCCAATCCAGCCTCGAAGAATATCAATACTACATAGTAGACTCTAAAGTCTATAAAGACGCAAGTTTCTTCCAGGCAGGCAGTAAGCTCAATAATGTCAGCTACTACCTTAATAATGATGTTACTACACTCGCACTTTCACCCGATAGTCTCCTGTTCGGCACAGGTGCTGATGGCGCAAAACATGTTAAGACCGATGAGGTGCTTGAGGCAGGTACGTATAACTTTACGTCCCTGGTTATAGATGCTGGTAAAACCCTTACCGTAAGTTCCGGCGCAACTCTTAAATGCTTAGACACCCTTGATGTAAAAGGAAAGCTTCTCGGCTCAAATATCTATATCGGCGCCTCTATCATAACAGTTGAGGCAGGAGGTTCTATCGTAGGGTTGAATCAGGTTATCCGGGCTAACACCGTAAATAACTCCGGCTTGATAGGCGATGTATGTATGGCTCCGGACGCCGCCTTTAATCTTTCCGGCTATACCGGAAGCTATTCGGGCCCAGCCCAAAACGCGTATGATGGGAATTTGGATACGTCAAGCGGCTACTATTACAGGGAGCGCGGCGGAAACGGATATTTTTCCGACGGAGCTTATACAACCTGGGCTTGGACATTTGATACTCCGCAAGACATATCAACATTGGCTTGGAAATTAAAATCTGCCGCCCAGGTGTGGTCAGGCGCTTCGGAAAATTCAGGCGCCTGGGGTGTCTATATAGCCGTAACACACGATGGCGGAACATCCGTCCTGGTCAACGAATCGCAGAACGTTCCCGCAAACGGGACTTTATACGGATACTCCCAGAATGACAAGCTTGTGGAAAATGCCACCGGCTGGACCGGAGTTACAAAGATAGAGGTCAAGCTTTACGGGAAAGCAAAAAGAAAAGATGAAGGCGCAGGCGGCGGAAACGAAGATATATACCATTACCTTTATGAAATGAAAGCCGATGGAGCCAATATTTCTTATTTAGCTAGCTCTGGCGATGCGCCGGTTTCTATGCCGTATGTCTATCCATCTTCAGGCACGTTCGAATCTGATGTAATGGAGATTAATTCTCTTACGCTTGATAGTATGTCGTGGAACGAGAATCTGCCCGCAGGCACGGCCATAAGTATCCAGACCAGGACCGGGAATACTCTGGATCCGGACGCTGGCGATTCAGGATGGACGGGTTGGTCAACGACTCCTATGACTAATTCCGGTGGTTCTCCGATGACGACCGCCCAGGCTAAGTATATCCAGTATAAGATTACCATGACCACATCCAACTATAATTTAACGCCATCTCTTAATTTAAGTGCTGGCTCACCCTTGGCGGTTGGGTTTAAGAGAGCGCCGACTGATGTTTCGGAACTGGAAAGCATTTCCTTCATGACGCGTAAAAAAGACGGCATTACCTACGGCTATAATACGAATGGCCTTCTTATCTGGATGGAAAGCGCAAGCGGTATTCATACCGATTACGATCCGCCCGACACCGCAAATAAGATAGATCCTTCGAAGCTCATTTTTGACTACACATATACCGATGACATAAAATCGCTTCTACCTACGTTGATACTAAACGATACCCAGAAGATGATTTATATGAAGGATAACATAATCGTATCCGAGCTTACCGCGGTAAATAATCCGGATGGAAGCCGCTCGGAATATGTCCAGGGTAAGCTTAGTAAGATCAAGATGGCCGATGGCGTTGAAATAACAAACATCAGTTTCGACGATAACAATAAAGCCAAAGACTTTACTTATATAAAGGACTCTACGACATATATTGTCAGAGACAAGAATATATCTGAAGCGATTACTTCTACGGGAGTACACACAAAGTATTATCCGTATGGAATGGAGAAGTCTATTGAAGACGCGACTTCCAAAATTGAGTATGATTACGGTATTGCTTCAGGCAGCACATATACGACTAATTCCGCATTCCAAACTGGCGATTTTGACGACACCTCATTCTATAATAACGGTAACACCGCTTATCTTGAGCTATCAAGCGATAGCCTTAAATACGGCACAGGCATTGACGGCGTAAAACACGTAACGGCAAATGAAACGCTTGCAACCGGCACCCACAACTTCACTTCTCTAGTTATAGACGCGGGCGCGACTCTTACAGTAGCAAGCGGCGCAACGATTAAAGTCTTAGATACCCTTGACGTAAAAGGTAAGCTTTCGGGCTCTAATATTAACCTCAGCGCTTATACTATAACTGTTGCGCAAGGAGGAGCTGTTGTAGGATTAGACCAAACTATCCAGGCCAATACCGTAAATAACACAGGCATAATAGGCGACGTATGCATGGCTTCCGACACCACCTTCAATCTTTCCGGTTATACCGGAAGCTATTCGGGCCCAGCCCAAAACGCGTATGACGGCAATTTAGATACTTCAAGTGGTTACTATTACAGGGAACGAGGCGGAAACGGCTATTTTTACAACGGAGCTTATACAACTTGGACTTGGACATTTTCAAATCCGCAGGACATATCAAAGTTGGCGTGGAAATTAAAATCCGCCGCCCAGGTATGGTCCGGCGCTTCAGAAAACTCAGGCGCCTGGGGCGTAAAAATAACTGTAACGCATGACGGCGAAACGTCCGTCCTGGTCGACGAGTCGCAGAATGTTCCCGCCAATGGAAATTTATACGGATACTCGCAGAATAACCAGGTTGTAGAAAATAATCATGGCTGGACAGGGGTCACCCAGATACAGGTCAAGCTCTACGGAAAAGCGAAAAGAAAAGATGAAGGCGCAGGCGGCGGAAATGAAGACATCTACCACTACCTTTATGAAATGAAAGCCGATGGCGTTGATCTCGCCTATGTAAGTAGCACTGGAGACGTTCCGGCTCCTACCATGTCGTCTACCCACCCGCTTTCGGGAACGTTTGAATCGGATGTAGTAGAAGTCAATGCCCTTACCTTCGATAAGATATTATGGAGCCAGGAGCTGCCTACAGGAACAGGCGTTACCATTCAGACTAGAACTGGTAATACCGAAACCCCCGATGACTCGTGGAGCGAGTGGTCTAATCCGGTAAGCGATCCGTCAGGCTCTAAGATTGCCTCGCCTAACGGCAAGTATTTCCAATACAGGGTAAATCTTACATCCAACGATGCAAACGTAAGTCCAAAACTGATAGTGGATGCTAACCATGCCATTTCACTTTCGTATACGAAGTTTTCTGATTCGCTTACAGATCCATATGTAAAGGTCAAAGAAAACAACGTAACGAAAGCTTATAATAAAGAAGGCGTCATTATTTGGGAAGAGGATATATTGGGTAACAGGACTACCTATGACCCGGCGAATCCGTACGAGACTATCGATGTAGCTCCTCTTAAATTCGATTCCACATATGCGGATGCGCAAAAGAAGGGCCTGCCAACCTCCAAGCTTGGCGATGCCCAGAAAGTCATTACCATATACGACAAAGGTAACGATACTCCTGTAGAGATAGTCTCAGCTGACCAATCTATAACATACTTTGATGAAGGATTTGCCACGAAAGTAGTAGATAAAAACGGAATCGTGCAGGTTCAGTATACCTATGATAATGATCACAATATCCAGAAGGTCGATTTTGTCGATGCAAGACAAAAATTAGAAGAAAACTACCAGAGAGCCATAGCTGAAATATCTACCCAGAAAGAAGCGGCTCTTGCAAAACTTGACGCTGCGGAAGTATCAAGCCGCGCTGACATTGAAAAGAAAGCGGCAGATGCTCAAAAGCAGATTGATGATGAGCGGAAAAGATTAACGAATGAGAAAGCGCAGTACGACCCCAATGTTTACGACCTATCGGAATTCGACAAAGTATTCACACAGCTCGATGATTACCAGGATCAGTTAGACCAGCAGATAATAGACGCCTACGTGGATCTCGATAGGCAGGTAACCTCTGCCCGGGCGCGAATAAACGCCGATGCCTCAACAGCTATGCATGACCTTATAAATAACGATTACAATAAGATCCTCGCCGACATATGCCAGAAGGAATCCTCGCCTATACTCTATCAGTATTATAGGAAAATCTTGGGCCGCGATCCGGGCGATAGCGAGCTCATATATTGGACAGACAAGGCGAAAGCCGATCTAATACCAATCAATCCTACCGAGATAACTCAATATCTCCAGAATATGGCCGAATACGCGGATAGAGAGGCAAGGAAGCAGAATATCATAAGCAGCCTCGCGACTTTCTTCAGCGAATATCTTACTGCCTCCGAGACCGAAAAAGAAGCTATGATTGTATCGTTGGGCCTTACATCTTCGGAGATAGTCGATCTTGCGCAGGCAGATGTCGACGCCATCACTTCATACCTGAATGGCCAGTCTTTACACTTTGGAGATAGCGCCTTTACTACCATAGTAGAGATGCTTAAAGCGCAAGGTACAAACAAATCCTTCGAGGATGTTGGCAAAGAAGCTATCAAGATCGACATATTGACAGGCGTAATTACCAAAGATGCTAAAGGCGACCTTATTATCTCGATGTATGCGATGCGTAAGGCGGCAGAACATTACGGCCTTACCTTATATTCAGAGAAGATTAGCTACGATGATTTGAAAGACCAGGTTTCAAGAGGTAATGTCATCGTTCACATTGACGGCAAACACTATGTGTTGGTAACCGCTATTGATGATGTAAAGGGCACGATTACCTATACCGACTTGACGGTCGGAGAAAACGGCCAATCCATGACCCTGTCCAGGGCCGAATTTATGGCGAAATGGAAAGGGTATTCTATGGCCAAGGAACTGCCCGCAGGTCAAGCGAAGCAACTGAACGTAACCCAGGAGAAGAATATAAGAGGAAGCGGGTGGTGGGAAGATTTCTGGAGAGGGATAGTGAATTTCTTCCAGAAGATAATAGCGCCGGTAAGCACCGTCCTTATGATGTTATGGGTTGTGAATCCGGTTTTCGGCGGTATAGGAGCGGTTCTTGCGGCCTTGAACGTGGTAGTTCAGACAGTCTCTTTCGTTGTAAAGACAGGGACCCTCATGGATGTCGCGTGGGCGGCTATAAACGCTATTGGTTCAGCTATAGGATCGGTAGTCCTTCCTAATATATATGAAGCCGCCGGTAAGTTCTTCAGCTCTGTTGGCTCTCAAATATTTGCGCCTATTCAAGGCGCATTCCAGAGCGTGATGGGAACATTTGAAACTATTACTGCGGCTGTGAAGGGTATAGCAACGGGCATAGGACAGATTGTAACTCTTGGTCTTACCGATGTTCAGATAGCTACCAGTATCGGTTACAATATTATAAGCCAGGGCATAAGCCTCGGGACAAATTATCTATTCCAGAGCATGCACCTTGATCCTGCATTAACTAATATAGGAAGCGCTCTCTTGACAGGCGCAATAATGGGCGCTGTTACGACCAACACTAATATAGTGGCAGAAGCCCTGAGATATGGCACGATTGCAGGAGTCGAGGAGTTAGGGAGAGCGGCCGATCTCGATCCTAATGTAACCCACCTTTCAGCAATGATCGCAGGTTCCCTAGTCGGCGGAGCATTAGATATAGGAGAACATCATCTTACTTATGAGAAGTTAATGGAAAGTATCGCGCCGAAAATATTATCCGAAAGCGCATATATAGGTGTAACCGAAATAGGCGATCTGGTGGGAATAGATCCTCGTATCTCGTACCTCGCAGGAGTGGGCATTAGAAGTACCATAAATGCGGGTCTGACCCACGAGTTTAAGCCAGATGTTATCTGGGGTGAAGTAACGCAGGGGTTGTTGCAGGGGGTGACGAATATAGGGCTTAATTACCTGACCCAAGAGATGGGGGTTAACCCTCTATTGGCAAACATAGGATTTAGTGCGATTTCTACGGCTTTACAGGCAGGTATCCAGTCGCTTATGCCTCAAAGGGAGAAAGACGTATTTAAGGCGATGTTTGAGACCTATGAGAGTAACGTTTTAACCTTCCTTGGCTCTGGAACCTCAAGTGACGCTTGGCAGCAGGCTGCCTATATATCCCAGATACTGGACTTCAGTAACATAGTGCAGGAGAGGGGATTAACGGATGCACTTAATACCTATGGAGCAGGTTTCTTTAACGCTGTGGCAGTTAATGCGATAGTTAAGACAGGCTATACATTAGGTGGTTATTTTGCCGAGAAACTCCAGACTGGGCAGTATAGATTGGATATAGTTAACGGCGAAGAGGTTGCTGTTGTAGATACACCCACACAATCTGATGGTGGGCATAGTAGCGGATTCTTCAAGTGGATTTTGGATGAAGGTGGCGTGGATGGCTATTGGAACCCGCTTGGTATGGGCAAAACCACAAGTAGCGGTGATGACTTCTGGGGTATAGGAAAATTAGGCACAGATGCCTACGGCAGATTAGGCTTCTATGACAATACCAGCATATACCAAGACTTTGGCGACCTCGGCATATGGCAGACCATAAATGATGGCTATCAGTCTTACGCAGAGATAAAAGACAATGCTGGCAAGACCATCTTTGTCGTGACCCCAAAAGAAGATGGAGGATATAACTATTACAATTCGTATGGGGATTATGTAGATGCGGTGCTAAAAGAATTTGATAGGGGTTATACTATTAATTTTGCTGAAGGCGACATATCAACGCTTTATCTTGAAGCAACGGTGCCAGTTTCGGAAGAGATGAGGCAACTTTTAGCCACTTTTGGAATAAATGATGTCGATGAATTAGGAACACTCTATTACTACTTATCAGATGAAGATAATAAGGCGTCTCTAATAAGTTATTACTTCAATGATGAGATTAGAGAATTGATAAATAATAACCCATATTTGATTGGCGATATAATCGATTTAGCAACAATTGCAGGAGGCTCCAAAGCAGATTTGATTAATGCATTATTTGAAGGAATAAATTATGAAAATCTGACGGAGGGAACTGTTAGTAGAACATCGCAAACAAGTGTGGAGACAATAATTAATCAGGTAGAAAACATTTATCTGAATCCTCTCTCTGATACAACCGCTATACTAATTCCTGGGACTGATATCGACCAGATTTTGGAGGATATTAAAATTAATAATGGTTATGTAGGGAGAGACCCAAATTGGGCTGATAGCACAAGCGTTAAATATTACTTGTCAGAATTAGGAGCCGACGTCCAATCATACAATTGGTCTGGGAATACGGCTAAAGATATGGATTCTACCGCTATAGGTCTTGCTGCATACGTTAAGAATTTACGTCAACAATACCCAGATAGAAAAATAACACTCATTGGGCATAGTGCAGGCGACCTTATTGTAGAGAAGACGCTAAATATTCTCAAGGCGGACAATATATATGTTGACACATACATTGGTTTAGGTTCTCCAAGTGGAAATGCAAATAGAGTTCATACAAATCTTGGCGAATGGTATAATATATCATCAAGTAAGGATATTATTTCATTGCCATCTACCTCTTTGAAAAACACCAATCAGATACGATACAATGACTTGACGCATCTTGATTACTTTGGGGTTTATGATGGTCAAGTTGTTGACATAGGAGCATTTGATAGGATTATGAGGATATTATTAAGAGCAGAGATTGAGGAGATACTGGGGACACAATAAGCTTTCAAAACATTAATTGGGATAAGAAATTATGAAAGCAAAATCAAATGTCATATTTATTATATCAATAATATTTACGTTCATATTGGTATGCACGACTATGCTTTATGGTGGCGTTATAAAAGCTCCAGGTTTTAAACCGTATGAAGCGGATACATCTATCAAGATAGATTTTAAGTGTCCAGAGGGTATGTTTGAAGATACGCAGTCAGCAAAGGATACTGGACTATATAAAATCTTCTTGCCTAAAGGAGAGACGTTGAATAGTTCTCCAATGGCATTAGTGGTAAATTGTCAATTAAAATCAACCCAATTTAATAATTTAGATAGTTTTATAAAATTCAATGTTGACCACTTTAAGTCTCTATACCCGAATATGAAAGTAAGCATTATTAATTTACCAAAAGACGTTACCGCTACAATGGACAGCCTTAATATTCCATACTATACTATTTTGCTAAAGAGTAATTCTGATGCAGATATTTCAGATAACCTTGTTATGTTTTTTGAAACCGAAAAGGGACTTTGGTCTATAACATATATTGCTCCTGAAAAGGCTATCAACGAGACACGAAATATATTTCTATCCTTTATAAAAAACACAAAGATTACGAATGAATAGAAAAATTATAGCATTAGTAACGATTATTATTGTGGTCATATTCTTTGGGTTAAAGAGTGAAACAAATAGGTCATTTCACAAGTTGAGTATTTACGGCATAGACGTTGGAATAGGATTCACAGACCCGTTAGCAGGGAAGATAATAAAAAATACGCCATCATTAATGGATGATTTTAATGAGGCTGCCAAGGGCAGACTATAATGCTCGGGAGAATCTAGACCATTTTTCAGGCCAACTTAAGATAAAAAACGCGGTATAATGAAGGCCTAAAAATGGAGGATTTAGTTATGGCAATGCGTAAGAAGCACGAACCGGCAATAAAAGCGCGCGTAGC
>JAZDOS010000006.1:0-85631 GCA_043798375.1 Candidatus Omnitrophota bacterium
GCTACGCGCGCTTTTATTGCCGGTTCGTGCTTCTTACGCATTGCCATAACTAAATCCTCCATTTTTAGGCCTTCATTATACCGCGTTTTTTATCTTAAGTTGGCCTGAAAAATGGTCTAGATTCTCCCGAGCATTATAGTCCTATGCACTTTGACAGTATCAGGCAATAGCCGACAAAGCTCTTGCCCGTGCCTTCCAGCCCACATAAATTGATATGCTTCGACTTACAGTTAAAGACTTTGACCTGCTTCGGTGATAAGACTACGTTAAACCGCCTCTGAAATTCTTTGGCATTCACTTAAAAATCTCCTTCATAGTTTTTTTATGTTCTACCCTTAACTGATGCTCCATAAAGCTGTCTATAAAGCGGTTATAGGCTTCCAGCAGGGCTTTTGCGTAAGCTATCAAGCTCCGCTTCGTTTTGGCGTTCTTATCAGCCCTGACCCAGTATATCTTGCAGTTCATAGCGGAGACCAGCTTCTCACATTCGGCTGGGGTAAGAAGAAGAATGTTAGCCAGTATGCCCTGCTTACAATTCCACCTATTCGTCATCTCCAGTTTTTGCCGTGCCAGTTTATAGAAGTCCATAGCCCAAGCCCTGCGTTCTCCCTCATCTATGAATTCGGTCTGACCCTTCATATACGTTATGCCTTTAGGCATATTCAGGTATGAAATCATTATCGACCTCTATTGTAATTTTTGAGAGTGGTGGTATCTCCCTATGCTCAATATATCCCAGCAATTTTCCAAACTCCGACCCTATTCTATCCCTGCATATAGCATCAGTCATATTAACGTAACCCTTTGTGTATAGTATAGTTAGCATATCTTATCTTTCGCCAGCGTTCGGGGTGTTCTCTCGCCTTGAACGACTGACTTTGTATCAGTCCCATAACCTGTGAGAGTAGCCCCTTGCATAGACCCTTTTAGATTCCCTCTTGCCTTCCTGTTAGGGGTTCTCTCCATGTCTTTATCAGTTAGTATGACGCTTCCTGTGGCTATCAGTAAGGCTCTCATGCCTTCCCAGCCTTCTTCTTTTACCGCCCGCCTGTTATGCCCGCACCCGACTGCCTTCATCTTCTACCTCTGCCCCTTAACTTGCGGTATATAAATAATGGTGTCCACTTAACCATAAGTAATATCGCCTCTATAACTCCCCATGCCTTCCGCACCCTTGACCGCTTCCCTATCCCATGCCAGCGTTGTATAACCTTGTCCCCGTTCTTATTGCGGTATGTAACTATTAGCTCCATAATATTTGTCTCTACTTTGACGCTGTTATGCCCCTGTTGCGGACACAACGGACGTTACGCCTATTATAACTTCTATCTCTATACATACAGTCCTATATACAGATGTATTATAGGGGTTATGTCCGTTACGTCCGTATGTCCGTATTTAAGCATATACCTGCCCATATCCAGCTTCTCATTCTATCGGGTGTTCGGGTCTCCGTAATAGTCCTATAACGGTCTTTTAGCTCCCGACCAAACCGCCGTTGAGCAACTGGTCTGTTATGATTCCGCTCGCACCATTCCACATACCTGCTGTAAAGCGTAGCCTTAACCGTAGTCGCATCGGAATCCAGCCGACATTCTTCCTCTATAAAGAGAAGCACGGAATTATTGTCTTTCCGATATTCCGCTACTTCAGCCAGCATATCTTCCGTAATCCTGAATCCACCACGCTCCCGTAAGTTCTTCAAACCCTCAAGACACCATAAGAATATGCCGTCCAGTTCCTCTACCAGCTCATATTTAAGATTTTTATTTTGCTCACTCTCCTGAAATACTCGATTAAGGCTGATAATGATAAGTCTCCTGAAATATGAATCGGTCGTGTCGCTCACTCTCGGCATATTGTTTAACGCAAATATCAATTTACAAAATGGTCTGAAGCTAAAGGGCTTCTCAAATTTGCGGTCTACTTCAATGCTGTCGCCTGTTACGACTGCCTTGAACGTGGAATCGTAAACCTGTGCCTTTGCGTTCGCCTCTATGGAAATATTTGCAACCTTGCCATAGAGATTTGCCAAATAAAAGTGATTATTAAACTTCTCAAATGGGACAGCCGATATATTATCCTCACCCAGCAAAATTTCGAGGACGTATAACAAGACGCTTTTACCATTCGCTCCCACGCCGATTAAAATTAATGCTTTATCCAGATTCGACCTTCTCTGAAAGCAATACCCAAAAAATTCCTGAATAATATCTATCTTTTCAGTAACGCCTTCGCATATCTCATCCATAAATTGAATGAATTTTCTCGGTTCGGCGTTAGGATTATAGGATACGTTCAACTGTATTGTAGACAAGACTTCGGGGCTATGGGGCTTCAGCTCGTAGGTCTCAAGGTCAAAAAGCCCATTCTTTAGATTAAGGAGAGGCGTATCGTTCAGCTTATCGGGTTCAACGTAGGTATCGGTCTGTATAGCAAATTTCACTTCATCAGCAAACTTCTTTGTGAATCTTTCCCCGACCAACTCCTTTATATAGCCATGAAGACGTTCGGGAGCTAAAAAACTATATACGCCGTCTGTGTATTCGTATAATTTATTCCCAGCATAGATGATACGACGCTCCGAAAGAATATACTCCTCTACCTTAATATGATTTTCCCCAGCATCGGGTTTTTCCCTGCCTTTAAGCTGACATACATTTATAGAGCTTCTGACTATCCCAGCTTCTTCGAGCTTGTTATAGACGTTCTGACGCTCGGCTTTGTCCAACTCTTTAATATCTCGATATAAAAGTCTCTCAAGCCTCATCTTTTTATCTTTAGCCGTAAGGCTGGGGAATTCCTGAATCAATTTATCAGCTTCGGATATTGCACTCATGTTTTGCGTCCTCTATTTTGTGAACGGACAAGGGAAGGACAGGAGAGGACGCACCAAACCTATCTTTAGACTTCCCCGCCCGCTCGATTAATATGTCTTTGACTATCATAGAGGCAACCGCCCTGATGAATTTGTCTTCATCGAGAGGAATCTCACAAGGACGTTCTTCTATGATGATTTTTTTAGCTATCATGTTCCTCTTTGTGAATCCAATTGCCCCTGAAATGCTCGATGTCTTTGACATCAAACTTACGCCGATTATTCGCATCCCTGTAAACTGTGAGCCGTCCGTCATTCGAATAACGCCGTATTGTGTTTTCGTGAATCCCTAATTGCTCGCTGGCTTCCTTTACCGTTAAATATTTTTTCATGCCTTGCCTCCCGTTTACTTTTATCTACCATAAGTAAACCATATTGAGGACAGGTGTGTAAGACACGAAAAAGGTTAACCGAAAATAACATGATATAGAAAAAGAAAAGCCCAGCATTATACTGGGCTTCAATATGGCTATTCTGTTTTAGGAATTACTGGCGGGAATATCTTTTCTTATCGTGGACAACGTGCTTTACATAGTCGTCTGATAAATAACCGCATCTGAATCTATCTTTAACCTTTTGTAATCGTTCCTGTTCAGTTAGGTGTGTAATTTCGGGAGAATGATAGAAGGCATACATACCGCAATTTCGTTCGAGACCTTCCTCGCTCTTGCCCTTCTTAATCGGCTCACCCTTCCGTAATACAGCGTTCCTCAAACCCATGTAGAAGGGCATTAAATTGACAAGCTCCTTAACGCCCACGTCTTTACCTATAACCAGCTTCATATACACGGGCTTATTAGCGGGATAGAATTCTACGCCTACATACTCAAACCCTAACCCGCCTCTCATATAATCCTGAAGACCCCACCTCTTATAAAAATTATGTATATACATATGATAAGCAAGCTGTTGCTTTTCATTCATCCTACGAATCCTATCAATACCGCCAATTCTACCCACTACTATTAAAAACTTCTGAAGGTCTTTAAGGAATTTTCCATTTTTCTTTAATTTATTATATACGGCTTCGGCTTCCTTGAAATACTCCCACTCAAACATATCCTCAAGGTCTCTTGTCCTGCGTCCTTTTTTAGTCATTTTTGCGTCCCTCTTTTTCCTTAAAATGAAATTAGCACCCGACGGGTTCGAGTGCCAACTTTTCCCTCTTTTTGACTACTCTCTTGCTTAAGTCTAACACCTCGACATCGCATAACTCCTTGATTCGCTTATCGTTACATAATTCGTCTGTTAAAATGGTGGTGAGGGATGGATTCGAACCATCGAAGGCTTGCGCCGTCAGGTTTACAGCCTGATCCATTTGGCCGCTTTGGTACCTCACCGACTTTGCGAAGCAAAGTTGATATTGAGGCTGCGTTAAGAAATCCGACCAGCGGGAGGATTTTAGCAGCCGAAATACCTTCTTTGCATTTTAAAAAAACTTCAACCTCTCTCAAAGGTCCTTCGGGCGCTCCTTTTCGTCGCGCCCTCAGGATCAAATTTGCCTTCGGCAAATTTGGAGCTAGCAGGAGGGTTTGAACCCCCGACCTATGGTTTACAAAACCATTGCTCTACCAGCTGAGCTATGCTAGCGTTTTTAAAACGTCCGGCAGCTTATTTAAAAGATCCGTCGCGATTAAGCTCAATACGCCTTTTTCTTTCAGCGCCAGATCGCCGGCCAGCCCGTGAAAATAGGCCCCGAGGATTGACGCGCTGAAAAGATCTGCGCCCTGTCCTATGAAGCTCGCTATCATGCCGGTCAGCACATCCCCCGTTCCGCCTGTTGCCATGCCTGCGTTTCCGGTTTCGTTTATGTACGATTCGCCCTTGGGATTCGCAACGACCGTGTTATGCCCCTTTAAAACTAAGACGGTATTATACTCACTGGCGAATTTAAGTGCAATATCAATTCTATTTTTTTGGATTTCGTCGATATCTTTTCCTGTCAGCCTCGAGAGTTCACCCGGATGCGGCGTCAGGACAATCCCGCGCTTTGCGCTTTTCAAAATCTCCGGACGGCCCGCGAGGGCGTTGATGCCGTCGGCATCGAGAACTATGGGCTTATCGAGCCTCGAGATGAGGTTTCTAACAAGGCTTTGCGTCTCTTTGTTCCGGGATATGCCCGGCCCGATCGCCACAACGCTGCATTTTTCGCTTAAAGCCGTCAGTTCTTTCTCGGCAAGAAGGCTCAAGCTTGAGTCCCGCGTCTCAAAAAACGGACGCACCATCACCTCGGTAAGTTTGGACGCCATCACATCGTATATGCCCTTCCCTACGGCAAGCGTCACAAGCCCGGATCCCGACAAAATCGCCGCCTGAGCCGTAAGATACGCGGCGCCCGTATACCCTTGCGAGCCCGCTATGACGAGAACGTGGCCGAAGTCGCCTTTGTGCGAATCCGCGCTTCGTTTGGGAAATTTTGAAACAATATCTTTGATATTCATCGTTTCTTCTTTAAAAGTATCACGTTGGCGACAGCGTAATTTTTAGAGTGCGCCATGCTGACCACTACATCGCTCACCTTTTTCATCTTCTTTAATTTTAACGCGTCATCGTGAAATTCTATTACGGGCTTTCCCTCCCTGTCGTTCAAGACTTCGATGTCAGTCCATTTTATCGGATGCCGGCGCGGCTCGCCAAAGGCCTTGATGACCGCTTCTTTTGCGGCGAAGCGCGCCGCGAAATGCTGGTGCGAAAATCTCCTCGAGTTGGAATATTTGATTTCGCGCATCGTGAAGATCTTGCCGAGGAAATTCTCGTCCCATTTTTTGATGGCGTCCCTCATCCTGAAGACTTCGACGATGTCAACCCCTGTTCCAAAGATCATCTGACAAGCCTCACCATTTCTCGAACCGCTTTTCCTATTCCGGTAAAAACAGCCCTGGCAATTATCGAATGCCCGATATTGAGCTCGTTAATGCCTTCGATACCCGCAACCTCTTTCACGTTATCGTAATCCAGTCCGTGGCCCGCGTTGACTTCAAATCCGTTCTGAACGGCAAATTTCACCGCCGCTTTTAATATCTCGAGTTCTTTACGTTTTGCATTTAAGGAAGCGGCGTTAGCGTACCGGCCCGTATGTAATTCTATTATCTTCGCGCCGGTTTTGCCGGATGCCTCGATCTGGTTCTTCGAGGGATTTATAAAGAGACTCGCCTCTATCCCGGAATCTCTCAACCTTGAAACGACAGATTTTATCCTTGTGAAGTTCCCCGCCACATCAAGCCCGCCTTCGGTAGTGACCTCCTGCCTTCTCTCCGGGACGAGCGTCGCCTGGTCGGGTTTGGTCCTGCAGGCGAAATTGACGATATCCTTCGCAACCGACATCTCGAGATTTAAACGGGTCCTGACGATCTTCCTGATGGTTATGACATCCGCGTCTTTTATATGGCGCCTGTCCTCGCGCAGATGGCAGACGATAGAATCGCAGCCGGACTTCTCGCAAAGGCTCGCGGCCTTTATGGGATCGGGAGATACCGTCCGCCTGGCCTCTCTCAATGTCGCTACATGATCTATGTTAACTCCGAGCTTTGCCATCAGTTCGCCCCGGCGCCCAGGATCCCGTCGACGAGCCGGGCCGCGTTTTCGGCCTCCCTTACATCGTGAACCCTTAAGATGTTGGCGCCTTTTATGATCGCGATAGTGTTGGCGGCGATAGTGCCGGCAAGCCTGTCACCGGCATTGGATAGATGAAGAAGCCGTCCTATAAAAGACTTCCTCGACACGCCTATGCATATCGGCCTGTTCAATTTTTTAAATTCGTCGAGGCGCCTTAATATCTCTATATTATGCTCCACGGTCTTTCCGAAACCAATTCCGGGGTCGATGATAATTTTATCTTCGCGGACACCGGCTCGCCTTGCTATCGAGATCGATTCTTCAAGCCCCTGGATTATCTCCGCGACAACGTCGGCATAGGCCGGGTTGGCCTGCATATCTTTCGGCGTTCCCTTCATATGCATGACGATCACTTCGACGCCGTATTTCGCAACAACGGAAGCCATAAGACTGTCGAATCTCAAGCCCGAAACGTCATTGACAATCCCGGCGCCGGCCTTGATAGCGGCTTCGGCAACCGCGGCCTTTCTCGTATCGATCGATATGACAGCGCGGGTCTTCCCAGCCATCCCTTCGATAACCGGCATTACCCGGCCGAGCTCTTCCTTTAAGCTTACATCGTCGGCGCCCGGCCTCGTCGATTCCCCGCCGACGTCGATTATGTCCGCGCCCTCATCCGCCATGGCGAGCGCATGGCGCGCCGCCTCATCCTTCTCAAAGAACCTTCCCCCGTCCGAAAATGAGTCGGGGGTAACGTTCAGTATTCCCATTATATAGGTTTTATTGCTGAACACCTTTTACGTCAAGCCCCAGGAGGACTTTTATCTCCTCGACTTCCATTATCTCTTTTTCCAATAACTTCTCCGCCAATGTCTTCAGCCTGTCTTTATGTTTTTCGAGCTCACTTTTCGCGCGTTTGTAGCAATCGTCGATAATTTTACGGATTTCCTGGTCTATCAACAGGGCCGTCTGGTCGCTGTAGTTGCGCTCTTCGATTATGTCCCGGCCCAGGAATATCTGCTCTTCCCTGTGGCCGAACGTGAGGTGGCCCATCTTCTCGCTCATGCCGAAGCGCGTCACCATCTTGCGCGCAAGCGCCGTGGAAATCTCAAGATCATTCTGCGCGCCGGTCGACAATTCGTTAAACGTTATCTCTTCGCTCGCCCTGCCGCCGAGAAGGCCGGTGATCCTCCCCAGGAGCTCTTCTTTCGTAACTATATATCTGTCTTCCAGCGGCAGCCGGATGGTATAGCCGAGCGCCATGCCGCGCGGCAGTATCGAAACCTTATGAAGCGGATCCGCGCCCGGTATCATGAGCGCCAGGAGCGCGTGCCCTGATTCGTGGTAAGAGATTATCGCCTTCTCCCGCTTCGATATTACCTTCGATTTCCTTTCGGGGCCGGCCATGACGCGCTCCATCGACTCCTGAAGTTCCGCCATCGTCACGGATTCTTTATTGCGCCTCGCGGCGAGAAGCGCCGCTTCGTTCACGAGGTTCGCGAGGTCCGCTCCCGAAAAACCCGGCGTCTGCTGGGCTATCGTCTTAAGGTTGGCCTGCTTGTCAAGCTTCACGTTCTTGGCGTGGACTTTCAGTATCGCCTCTCTGCCGTTAAGATCGGGCATGTCGATAACGATTTGCCTGTCGAATCTCCCGGGGCGTAGAAGCGCCGGGTCCAGGACATCGGGCCTGTTCGTAGCGGCTATCAGGATCACGCCTTCCTGAGTGTTAAATCCGTCCATCTCTACAAGGAGCGCGTTCAGCGTCTGCTCTCTCTCGTCGTGCCCGCCGCCTATGCCGGCAAAACGCTGCCTTCCGACCGCATCGATCTCGTCGATAAATATGATCGCGCCGCGGCCGGATGTTTTCGCGGATTTCTTCGCCTGTTCGAACAGATCGCGCACCCTCGAGGCGCCCACACCGACGAACATCTCCACGAAGTCCGAACCGGATATCGACAGGAACGGCACGTTCGCTTCACCCGCGACCGCTTTGGCAAGAAGCGTCTTCCCTGTTCCCGGAGGCCCCATCAACAAGACGCCCTTCGGAATCTTCCCGCCGAGCCTCTGAAACTTTTTAGGGTCCTTCAAAAACTCGATTATTTCTTTAAGCTCCTCCTTCGCCTCGTCCACGCCGGCAACATTCTCAAATGTTATCCTCATGGTCTGGTCCGACGCAAGGACGGCCTTGGATTTACCGAAAGACCAGACTCCTCTGCCCGCGCCGCCTCCCGGCGACCTGTAGGCGAACATCCACAGGAATAGTATGAATAATACCATCGGCCCGAGCGAGTAAAACAGGTTCACCCATAAGGTTTTGGGCGGCCTTATATCAAAATTCGGGACGTTTTCCCGCAACAACCTCATAATGTCCTGGTCGTTCTCCGGGATATTCACCACGAATTTCGTGCCGTCGGCAAGCTCGCCCTTTATCAGGCTGTCGGTCTTAATGCAGGATTTTATCTTATTGGCTGTGGGATTTTCTTTGAGGGCCTCGAAGAACTTCGAGTAGGTCACTTCCTGGACCGGCTTCTCGATATTCTGGCCGACCGTATTGAAGACCCACATCAATCCCAGGACTATGAAAAGCCAGATTACGAAATTCGAGCCGTTTTTCGGCGGATGCAATGTTCCTTTCGGTCTATTCTTTTTCTTATCCATTAAATTTTGCGCTCCTTTTATAGGCGTGTTATTTTATCAAAATAATAATAAGATAGCAAGGCGATAATTATATGGCGGAGAAGGTGAGGGTTTTATCGGTTCTCACAACACGCACGCCGCCCGGCAGGTGAACGGAACTCCCCTTGCCCTTACGCCTCACAAGGGCCTCCATCTCTTTCCAATGCCTGAATGAGAGCTTCTTGACCAGCCCTCCGGATTTATCGAGCATATCCCGCAATATTTCTTTCTGGATAGCCCTGGGCTGAATAATGATATCTTTGAGGTCAACCTCGACCTTCTTTCCTGTCGAACCCGTTTTCACAATCTCCGCCTTTGACTTCTCGGCTGTGATAAACTCGAGGTCCTCCCGCAAATGTTCGGCCAGATTAAAGAGCGACCTTTTGAGCCGCGGATTATATTTTTCAAGAAAAGGGACAACATCCCTCCTTACAACATTCCTGAAATACTTATCCTCCGTGTTCGTTTTGTCTATCCTGTATAAAATACCGGCATCGTGCAGATAACGCAGGATTTCGGTTTTTTCCAGCTCCGCGAGCGGCCTTATGATTCTTAAACCCTCCCAATTTCTGGCCGGAGATATACCGACGATCCCTTTAAGGGAGGAGCCTTTTATAAGGCGCATAAGCACGGTCTCAGCCTGGTCGTCAAGGGTATGCCCCGTAGCGACTACGGTTGCGGAGGCTGCGTTGGCGGCTTCTTTGAAAAATTTATACCTCTCGTCCCGCGCGGCCTCTTCCATTGAAAATTCTTTCGGCTTCGAGCTTTTCAAGTCTATTTTTTTATGAACGAACTTTAATTCGAGCTCTCCGGCGATCCTTTTTACAAACAACGAATCAACTCCCGATTCCTCGTCTCTTATGCCATGGTCCAGATTACAAACGGCAATCTTTTTTATTTTAAGTTTTTTCTTTAACTTATTCAAGGCATGCAACATAAAAACGGAATCCGGCCCGCCCGATACCGCCGCCAGAACCGTCTCCTGCGGCTTAAGCATCTCGTAATTTCTTATTGTTTTGAGGACTCTCTCTATCAGGACTTCGCGCATAGCCTTAATCCATCGTCACTTCCAGGGCAACGTCGAAATTGCTTCCGAATGCAGGATCGGCTGTAAGCTCCGGGGCCTTGAACTGGCTGTCGTGGGCGCCCTCGCGGATCTTCTTCGCGCGGTACTTTTCGAAACTGCCTTTATTTAAAATCATCAGGATGGGCGGATTCAGAATTTGCGCCTGCCTCACATAATCGTACTCCCTGTTTTGATTCCGCAGCTCGTTGTCTATCGAAATAAGGAGTTCCTTGCCGGAAACCGGGGGCCTCGCGTCGTCGAATTCGATAAGAAAAACGTATCGCGGCGGCATACTCCACTGTACAGTCGTTGAAAACAGCGCCAGCGACAGGTTATATTTTTCTACGACATTGTTGATGGCCGCATTGACCTGGGATTCGTAAAGTTTCTCCCCCGCAAGGCTTGTGGCATTGTGGCCTTTCTGTAAAAATTCTATCACGGGGGTTTTATTGAAAAATCCGTCGACGGTGATCACGTCGTCTATGTTGTAACGGTACAATCCGCCCGGGGTGGTCACGATCAAAAAATACTCTCTCGCCTTTTCAAGTTGATCGCATAAAAGAACCCTCTTGTCAGGCTTATCCATATCTTCGCGCGGAATGAATTCGTAAAAGTTCGTCTTTATCGCCAGGACGCCGCCGGCGCCTTCATCGCCGGTGGGGATAGAACTGCGCGCTTCCGTGGAAAGGCACCCTATATCCCTTATCGGAACATCGCCAAAATATTGAGGCAGTTCTTTAAGGTATAATTTTACGGTCCCTCCCTTCCAGCATTCGATAAGCTCCAATTTCGGCCAGAAATGTTTCGGCAGAAGCTCGCCCTTATCTTCCAGTATGCTATTTAATTCTTTCGCCCTCTTCGGGTTGGGTTTGAACCGGCTTTCGAGAGCTTTTCTTGTCCTGGCGGGAATATTCCATCTTCCGCTGAACGTTCCCCTGTCGATATCTTCGATGATTTCATTTTGCCAGGCCCTGATCTTCTGGCATAAAATTATGAGCGTGCTCGGATTGAGAGTCGCGACCGTAGTGATATTCCTCTCTTCGAGCCCGATTCTCAGCATGCAGTAGTATCTGGTTTCGAAATCCTCGATATCGAAAACTTCCTTCGGAAGGGCGTAGATGCGCCTTATCGCGAACGGCAGTTTTTTATACGCATGGCCGCTCTCCGCGCCGAGTATGAGGCCCGATTCGGTAACGCCCTCTTTCTCCGGACTTACTATCGCCAGAATCTTGCCGTCCGTTATCCCGGGATGGTCGCGCGTAATATAGTATGCCCACAACCCCGTCAGCGCGGCTTTCCGCCTTTGGGAAAATTTTGTGACAGGGATCAGCTTGGGTTTGTTAGTCGTTCCGCTTGTGGCGCCGAAGAATATGGGGCGATCGACGGTAAGAATGTTCGGCTCGCCTCCCGCCATTTTGCTGATGTAAGGGCGCATCGTCTCGCAGTCGGATAGAGGTACAAGCCTCTGGTAATCGCTTATGGAGCGGACTTTCGAGAAGTTGTAACGCCTGCCGTATTCCGTATCCTTGTTTCGGTATACGTACTCTAAAAGGACTTTTTCCTGTGATTTAAGCGGATCTCTCGTGGCTCTTTCGAATGCCTTTGCCCTGAAGGCCAGGCCCTTAAGGACAAGACGCGCGATATTCATTTATGCGAACCGATCTTTTCACTATTTCAGGAGCCCTTCTATATCCTTCGGCAGTTTATCCGTTTTTTTGACGAACGCAACACCGACATCGTAAAGCCCTTTATCGGACTCCTCTATGCGCACCACCTTGCCGAGCATCCTGTTCCCGACCATCAGGGCGCGTCTTTCTATCTCCTGGCAGATACGGCTCGTCCTGTGATCAAGATCAAGCACGAGTATGCTCGATATTTCCGGCAGGAAGCTCGATGTGAATAGAACGCCCGAAACGCTCAGGTTTTTCGATACGGCGTCGATAAACTCCGACGATATACTCTTACCTCCGGCAGGGTTCAGCACCTTATACTGGACCGGCTTTTCATGCTTATACCTGAAAAACTCCCTTTTCTCTTTACCCGCATAATTCTCCGACATACTACCCCCCTTGTGGTTTTGCCAAGCTATAGGTTTACTTGAGATAATTATAAATGTATTAATAAAAAATAGCAATCAGATTTTTCGCTGTAACCTATTTGAGACATATGTTATAATACGGCTTCAACGCAAAGCTGGCGGGGTAGCTCAGTCTGGCAGAGCAGTCGGCTCATACCAAACCTTCGGGTTTCCGACGAGGTAATTTCAAAATTTTGCCAAATTTCACAATTCCTCATAATAGTTCTGTAATGCCATTCTCCTTTCGTTGTCTATAATTTTACCATATATTGCCGTCGGAAGCCAGTCAAATGTGGAAATTAAAAAAACAAAAAATATTGGTTTTCCGACGGAAAAGGGCTTGACTTCTTGCCGTAGATATGATATACTTGTTTTTGTAAGATAAAAACGCCGCAAAAATTTCGGGTGAAACAAACCAACGCCGTCGGCGGGCGAAAAATATAAACCCCGATATAGAACGTAAGTTCTGTGTCGGGGTCGTTTTATTTTATACCAGAAAAGGAGGCTTGAAAATGAACCGATTAAGAGAAGTAAGAAAGACAAGGGGATTAACGCAGTATAATTTGGCGAAATTGGCAGGCACTTATCAAACAAGGGTATGGCAGTGGGAACACAGCCATTATATACCACGCAAATCACAGAAAGAAGCTTTAGCAATAGCCTTAAAAACTACCCTAACGGATATATTTCCCGATGAGCAGTAAGACCTACGCTATAAGCGATTTTTACCTCTCTGCGTATCTTAAGGCAAAGGGGCTAAAACTACTTAGCACGGAAAAAGAAGGACGGCGAACCACATTCGTTTTTGAGGACACGGAAGAACGGCGAGCATTAGTATTGGCATTTTATAACAACGGCGAGGTTTCGGTAAATGCTTTTAAAAACGCAATTCAAGACCTGAAGGCGATAATCTATAACCTGTAAAATTAGGAGACAAATGCAAAGATGAATAGTCAAATATTGAATAGAGATATTAGCCATGTAGAGGAAAGTTTTAAAAAATATCTGCTTTTAAAAGATACTATTGTCATTAGAGTTGTTCTGGCTACCATATTCGCAAATAGGCTTGAAGGCGACCCACTATGGCTGTTAATAGTCGCACCGCCCTCCTCGGCAAAAACGGAGATTATTAACTCGTTGAATGGACTACCAGAAATATTTCCGCTATCAAGCCTAACCGCTCATACATTAGTAAGCGGCATGATTACTAACGAGGATGGCAAAAAAGATGACAAGGATAAAAGCCTTATACTTCAACTTGATGGGAAAATTCTGGCATTGAAGGATTTTACCTCGGTATTATCAATGCACAGAGAGCAGAGGGCCGAAATTCTATCCCAATTAAGAGAAATATATGACGGAGCATATATAAAACGTTTTGGCACAGGTCAGGTAACGGACTGGAAAGGCAAGATAGGTATTATCGCTGGGGTTACGCCTATAATAGATAATCACAATAGCGTTTCCCAGATGTTAGGGGAAAGATTTATTCAATTTCGGATGGAATCACCAGACCTTGTAGAAATGGCTCTTAGGGGCATAGACAACACTGGTAGGGAATGTGGGACAAGGCAACAGCTAATAGAGATGGTTAGAGATTTTGCAATAAATATACCTATGCCAACAAATGAAATCACCATACCCTCTGCAATTAGAAATAAAATAGCACACTTAGCGGCTTTTTGCGTTGTTGCAAGAAGTGGGGTTTTACGGGACGGGCGTAGCCGTGAAATCATATATACTCCTGCACCCGAAGCCCCGCCAAGGTTAGCGAAACAATTTGTCAAGTTAGGTCAAGGATTGGCAGTTATTAGTAAACGAAGCAGTATATCTACGGAAGACTATGCAGTTATTTATAGAATTGGATTAGACATAATTCTTAAACAACGTAGAGATATAATATTTCTGCTTGAGGCGTGCCCTAAATCCGTAAAGGACATAGCAAGAATAACGAGGTATCCTAATCCTACTGTCTATAAAATTCTTGAGGACTTACGAAGCCTATCATTGATAGACTCAAGCGACGAACAGGCGTGGTCGCTAACGGATTCGGCAACGATGTCGTTGGGTGAAATTAAACCGTTTTCCGAAACGTCGGGGGTATAAGTGGTAACTTAAAATTTCAATTATTTAATTATAATATTTTAATTTTATAGATATATCCGACTTTTCGGAAAAATAGAAAGGTGGGCGTGTGAATACGGAAAGTAACGAAAACATACGAAATACGGAAATTTTGTCAGTGAACCAAAAGACGGCCATAACTTTACTTTGCAACGGCCTAAGCAAGGCTGAAGTTGCGAGAAGGTTAGGCATAGAACGTGAAACAGTTTCCAAGTGGTGCAATCACGATCCCGATTTTCAACAGGCGTTAGAAAATAGGCGTAAAGAAATATGGGGCGAGAACTCATTAAGCAAGGAAGCGGAGTTAATAAGACAAGTTAAAGATACAGACTTGTTGACCCTTGAGGGCATAGAGGCCAGACTCAGGCTTGTTGACGCCCTTCTCCTAACGGATGTTATTGAACGTGATGATGGCAGAACCAAAACCATACAACGCCTTCAGATGAATGTTGAAGCAGTGCGAAGCTATGTGGAGACTGTTCTTGCGGGAAAATCTGTGAATGATAGCGTTAACATTATTGTTAACAGGTATAAATTTTTGCTTCTCTCCTCATTGCAGAACATTCTAAAAGATGTCGCAGGAGAAGATAAGGCAACGCAAATACTGGTGTTCTTAGCACAAAAAATGGAACGCATAGAAAACGTGGAGAATTCGGCGAATGGACAGGACGAAAAACCTGAAAACTAAAACTATTATTGAATGTTTGCTCAGGTTAGAGGAGCTTACAAAACTATCTGTGGCAATTCATATAGCCTTTAAAAAATTTATTATATGGGAGGCTCAAAAGCGCATGGGCAATATAAAAGCCGAGCTTTTAACCGCCGAAGAACGGCGTTTTATAGGGGAATACTCCGCAAAATATATGCCTGCCATACGACTAAATCTTGAGCAGAATATAAGCGACTGGATAATCTGCCACGAGCAAAAACGGCAAACACTGAAAACGCTAAGAGAAATATTTCCCGATGATATTCTATTGTTGTATATACGAGCCTCCCACATAAATGACCTAAAATCTATCCTACCTATACCGCTAAACGCCTAATCGTTCTCTCCCTTGTCTTCTCGGTTATAATGTGATAGTCTATACAGCAAGAAGTAGTAGTTAGCTCTTTAAAAGGAAGTGTTTTTAACGAGGACTTTCCTCAGTTTTATCAATCAACGTCTAAGGAGGGAGGCCCTTGCCTTATGGGCAAGCGGTCTTTCGCTTTAACTTAGACGTTGGGCGGAGGAATTAAAAATGCTTGCCCACTTTATTTTATAAGCACATAGGTGATAATTATGTTTTTCAAGCCAAAATGGTATAAAAAATTACCATTACATCTCAGGCCCGATAACAATAAAGTCGAAAACCTTGAGTCATTACGAAGAAAATTGGGTTTTCCCGATGAAATTTTTTTTATGGGCATAGTAAATTCCCGATGGACTGTAATACAGGCGCAAAAAGCAACTCTTGAAACGTTAAAAATAGATAAACCTGAAGCTACTGAAGCAGAATTGTGGGAAGGCGTTCTTTTTACAAGGTTAAAAATGAAGCTTATGATGCCAACGCCAGACGATCTACCAAGAGATGAAATTTTACATAGAATGGAAAATGTCAGTAATATAGTTGCCAATATCCATAGTTTTGATGAGCTGTTAAATTATATCATTTCTATGGACGAAAAAAATCTTATGGATGATGACCCAACACAAAGACAAATTGACGAAGCGTTATTCGGATAGCATTTATCTATGAATAGTGATGGTATATCTTCTGAAATATTGTATCAGTTTTTAATACTTAAAACCCTCGTTGATATTGGTGGCTCAGCAAGGAGAGATAGAGTTTTAAATCATATAAAACTACATTATAATAATTTCTTATCAAAAAAAGACTTAGAAGATTACGAAAGCGATAATGGAGAGCGTTGGAAAAATCACGCAAGTTTTGCTCGACAACATTTAATCTATGTTGGGTATTTAGCCAGAAACTCGCCTTATGGTATCTGGGAAATTACAGATGTTGGCAGGAGCAAGTGTGCGGAGTGGATTAAGCTTTTAAAACAAGATTTAACACATTCTGGACTCTAATACAGGACGGGCGTGGTTAAGCTAAAATCTATCACCATAATGCTCCGCCTATTGATGTATGGGTCTTGACGTTTGTTCAAAGTTTGAAGATAGTTTACAGGGCTTATACCGAAAGAAAATTAATGGAGGCGCTATGCGAGAAATGATATGAACAGGCTTTTTATCACAATATTATGCTTCATTTTCTTAGCGGGCTGTGCCACATCTTCAGGATATTATACAGACCCTAATAGCAAGGGTTATAAAGAGCCTCATTATGAAGGCTCCTGTTTAAAATGTAATAGGGTTTTTAGGTTTAGCAGGGCTGTATATGATGCAAGCTCAACACGCTTTGGGGCGTGCCCATTTTGCGGAATGGAGCAAAATTTAGAAATGGCAAATCAGCGTTATTTGTATGACCAGCAAAATCAGAGTGGTTCATCAGATAATATATTAGATATGGTAAATGCTTTCAAGGGAACATCAATGCTTCCTTACCAAGTCAATTCAAACATCGAAAGCAACGTTACTAAATCTCGACAGGTTACAGTGTTTGGGCCGAGCAGAAAAAATATTTACAATAGAAATGGTCAACAGGTCGGATACATTGATGGTCAATAAAATTTTTTGAGGTAAAAATATGAAATTCATACTGATTGGCTTAACGGCAATATTGTGCTTTCACAGTCCAGCATATGCGTGGACGGAGTATAAAAATATCCGTTATGTCGACTTAGACGGCGATTCGGCTGATGAGATTGTCATTGAATCAAAACACGGGGCAGGCTATGGGCATTATATCGAGGACGTGCGAATATTCAAGGATGCGTATCCTGCGTTAGAGTTGATGTTCACGCAAAGGACGCTCGATAGCTACTCCGTTGATGAGTATAATTACGATGTCGTATCTATTGTTGAATTTTCTGAACCAAACCAGAAAAGTGGTATACGGGATATAATGACTAAAACAGAGAAAAAGTATTATAAGGATAACGAGCATAAGGTCTTTGACAGAACCGAAGATTTAGGCACTAAGATATTCAAGTGGGACGGAGTGAAATTTGGTGAGGCTAATGTTCAGTGATAAAATAAACGGCGTTGCCGAAAAAATAAACACCCCTGTCTAAAATACTCCCCATTATACCTTGTCATGGTTTGTCATACCTTGCTTATCTCACCTGTTCTCAATAGGTTATAACTGTTAAATATAGGCATAGATGGCACAGTTATTGCTTATATCTATTATGAGAAGTTATATCAAATAAGGGAGGTATGGCATGAGACGTCTTATAGTGGCTTGCATATTTGCGTTGTTGATGGGCTGTCCGACTTTAGGGCATGCTGAAAATTATGCGTTGGATTTCGATGGAGTAGATGATTATGTTAGTGCTCCCGACAGTAATTCGTTGGACTTGACAAGTGGATTAACCATCGAGGCGTGGATTAATCCTCGCGAATATGCGAATGGCGCTAATGTGATAGCATCAAAATGGTATCCTAGCTCGTATATTTTCAAGCTACACAACGATGGAAGCGGAAAGTTGCGTATAGAATTATCTAAGGGTGGCTTCAATGACCTAGCTAATCTTAAAGGGAACACTGCGGTTTCACTTGACCAATGGACACATGTAGCTACGACCTTCAATGGGGCAGAAACAAAGCTTTTTGTTAATGGTAGTTTCGATGGCTCTCAGACTCAATCTGGTTCAATTGTTCCGAACTCAAAACCGTTTTATATTGGAAGTGTGGATGGTGGCGAAGTATTTCATGGATTGATTGATGAGGTTCGTATTTGGAATTATGCTCGGTCGCAACAGCAGTTACAGGATTATATGAATGGCCCGCTAACAGGTAATGAACAAGGCTTGATGGGCTATTGGAATTTTGATGAAGGCACGGGAAATACGCTCGGCGATTTAACGCAATTTGGGAATGATGGCCAGATATATGGTGCTCGATGGGTTTCGTCAGATAGCCCAGTAACTACGCCTGTCCCAGAGCCAACATCGCTAATGCTTCTTAGTATGGGTTTATTAGGAGCAGGAGTATTAAAGGCCAAAAGGCGAAATTTCAAAAAATCATAGCGCATATTTGACAGCTCTAAGGTTATAATAACGGCCCGCCGTTGGGGGGGATGGCCCCCTTACTCGTTACCGATTTATCTTTTGTTATTCCCTCAAAACTTTAAACTAAGCGGATGAAACTTCTCAAGCGATTTCAGAAGCTCGCCTTCATCGTAGCCGATGTAACTCTTAACCGTAACGCTAATGTCGCTATGGCGCAATAACCTGCTAACGTCCACAATATTCAGCCCCTTTCGTAATAGCATCGTCGCAAAGCTTCGGCGTAAGAGGTGAGGCCGTAGCTTCTTACCAAAGCTGAGGTTATTATTTAACTCTCCAAACAGAAGTTGCAAGCCTCTCGTTCCGAAAGAGCCGTCGCCTCGCCTTTTATCCTGCCCGCTACGGTTGCTATCAACAAACAGATTATCAGTCTCACGCTTCAGGGTCATCCTTACCTGCAAGTAGTTCATCAATAGTTGCTTTAATGTGCTACAAATAGGCACTACTTCCTGTCGGCGTGTTTTGGTATGCATTAATCGTAGTGCGTTGTTGTTTAGGTCAATGTCCTTTATCTTGAGGTTGAGTGCCTCACTACGGCGTAACCCTGCAAATACAAAAACTCCCACAAGAGCAAGGTCTCGAAGATAGGCTATCCTATAACGTGGTTTCCGTCGGCTCATCATATATCGCATTAACTCCTTTACCTGCTTTTCGTCCAGTGCTTCGGGTAGTTTCTTCTCTACCTGCGGACGAATGACGTTGAGCATAGGGTCTTTACCTATGTATTCACGCCGAAGCAGGAATTTCGAGAACGCTTTTAACGCCTGCCAATTGGTAAGGTTGGTGCGAGGAGTAATGCCACTTTTTAGGCGGTCAATAAGAAATTGCCTTATGTTCGTTTCGTTGAAGTCTTTTAACTGCGGTTCCTTGATTTGTAGCCATTGACGAAGGTATGCGACGAATACCCGCATACTCATCCTATGCCATCTTAAAGTCGCTGGCCTTGATTGCCTTTCCCATTCATGCCACAACATATACTCATTAAACACACTTTCCAATGTCTTCTCCATATACATATCGGCAAAACAGGGTTGCTAACAGAGGAAATTTGTGATATAATCGGCGTTACTTTGAAATGATTTACTGTTGTCGTCGAATAGTTGGGGCGTGATAACTGCTCGGTGAGATTTTGACTTTTAGCGGTTTTGTCGCAAGTCTTTTTACGTAACGAAGTTACGTGGCGGGGTAGCTCAGTCTGGCAGAGCAGTCGGCTCATACCCGGCGTGTCACTGGTTCAAATCCAGTCCCCGCTACCAGTTCAGTTTACGCAGTGGAGAGTCGAACTGGATTTGAAGCCAAATTGCGCCGACGAATAGGAGGAAAAGTCCTCTGGACGGAAGCAATTTGGCCGGCCTGAAGCCCGCCTCTGGCGGGCGTAAGGAAATCCAGTCCCCGCTACCAACTTCAAAAAAAATGGGCGGCTCTTATATTATCTTTACAGCCGCCCTTAAATCGCGTGCTATTTTACGCCAATGCCAGCTTCTTCTCTATCTGTTTAAACCTTCCGTCATTCTGCTCAAAGGATACGTCCAGTTTATTCTCTACCACTGACAATCTATCATCTATCACGGACAACTTATCCTCTACTGCCGACAATCTGCTCTCCACTTTTATTAACCGTGAATCCAGATCAAAGACAACCATTTTTACGGTATGAAGCTCAGACTCAACGCTGCCCAGCCTAACCTCCAACCTGTCCAATCTGGATATAATACCGGCGTGGCCCTCGGCGATAACCTTAACGCTCGATTGTATGGCCTCGAGCAGAACCCTAGTCTCTCGCTCAAAATCTACGCTTCTTCCGATTCTCATATTCCCTTTCTTCATTCTTCGGCTCCTTTTATTATAATCTTGTCATTTAAATTGTCAACCTAATTTAGCAGGATACCGGATACCGGACAGTCATGATGAATCGCTCATAAAAAAACCTCCTTTCGGTCTCTATATGCCCCCATATATAAAGACGCGAAAAGAGGCAGAATTGTTGCAATTATTTTAAAAAAGTTTCATTTCGCTTCGTGCATGCTCCCCGTTCTGTATCCGCAGAGATCGAGAGTGATGTAGGTAAAGCCGAGACTTTTCAATTTTCTTACGATCAAATCCCGCAGTTTCAGCGCCCTGCCGAAGTCGCTCTTAAAAACCTCGATCCTTGCGATATCTTTATGCAGGCGCACCCTGACTTGTTTTAACCCCAAGCGCCTCAAATAGGCCTCGGATTCCCCTATTTTTTTTAGATCCGATTTTTTAATCTCGCTGTTAAACGGGATTCGTGACGCGAGGCATGCGAATGAAGGCTTATCCCATGTCGAAAGCTTCAATCTTTTCGAGAATTTCCTGATATCATCCTTCGTCATTCGCGCCTCCAACAGCGGGCTTCGCACGCCCAGCTCCCGAGCGGCCTTACGGCCATGCCGCACATCCTTCAGGTCGTCGAAGTTTGTCCCGTCGAGGATGTAGTTAAACCCGCGCTTCCTTCTTATCCCGTCGAGTTTCTTGAACAGCTCCTTTTTGCAGTAGTAGCAACGGTTAACCGGATTGGATTTAAATCTCTTTAAATTCAACTCTTTGGTATAGATAGTGATCTGTTTTGCACCGATCTTCTTTGCTAACCGCCTTGCCTCTTTGTATTCAGATAGCGGATATGTTACGGAACGAGCCGTAACGGCCAGCACGTTCTGCCTGCCCAGCGTATCGACAGCTGTTTTAAGCAGAAACGTGCTATCTAACCCGCCTGAGTAAGCTATCACCACGCGTTTCAGACCCTTCAAGATCGTCCTCAATTTATCACTCTTATTCATCGCGTCTCCCAAGCAATAATTTTTTGATTTCTTCAAGAATGTGATGTGGCGATGTGGTGAGCTCAGGCGTCCTGAGCGAACCACTCGACACAGCACATTCGACTGGTGAAAACGAAAAATTATTGCGCCGATTTAATCCATCCCCCACCTATCACAACGTCTTTATCGTAAAATACGACCGCCTGCCCCGGTGTTGGAGCCGCCTGCGGTTCGTCAAAATCGACTCTGACGGAATCCGCGGCAATCTTCGTAACGAGCGCCTTCGCCTTCTTATGATTATACCTTATCCTCGCCATCGCTTTAATCGGCTTCGATAAGCCCTCTATGGCGATCCAGTTCATCCTATCGGCGACAAGGCTCTTTTTCATCACTTCTTCCCTTGGCCCGGCGATCAGGCGGTTCTTTTCGATGTCGATCCCTGTAACGTAGAGAGGCTCTTTATGAGCTATTCCCAGCCCGCGGCGCTGCCCGATCGTGTAAAAAGGCATCCCCTTATGGCGGCCCAGGACTTTCCCGTATTTATCGACAATATCACCCGCCCTTATCCCGGCTCCGGTCTTCTTCTCGATATATTCCGCGTACTCCAGGTCCTGAACGAAACATATATCCTGACTTGAGACGGCGTTAAATGTTATTAGCTTCATCTTTTTCGCAAGCGCCCTTACCCGATCCTTAGTCAGGCTGCCCAGCGGAAAAACCGCGCGTTTTAACTGCTCCTGCGAAAGCCTGAAAAGAAAATAGGATTGGTCCTTTCGCCCGTCCTTACCTTCCTTCAATAAATACCTGCCGGATTTTTTATCTATGCCTATGTTCGCGTAATGGCCGGTGGCCACGGCCGATGCCCCGAGGCTGACGGCTTTTTCCAGAAGATGGCCGAATTTTATCTTTTCGTTACACACAACACAGGGGTTCGGCGTATTCCCCCTTAAATATTCCCAGCAGAAATAGTCGATCACCTCTTTTCTGAACTCTTCGCTGAAATCGACTACATAATAGGCTATGCCCAGGCCTTCCGCAACGGCTCTGGCCCTCGTCACGGCTTCGAGGTTGCAGCAGCTCCTGCCGGAACTCGATCCGCATTCCTCTTTCGGCCACATCCTGAAGGTGAGGCCTATTACTTCGAACCCTTCTTTCTTCAATAGCGCCGCGGAGACAGACGAGTCTACGCCTCCGCTCATCGCTGCGACGATCCTCTTACTTTTTGGCCTTGCCATACTGCTCCTTAAATCCGCCTGCCATCCCGACTTTAAATTTATCTTTATCTTCCATTATGATGAGCGCGTCCATCCCCTTCGCGTCCGCAATCTCCAATCCATGGCTGCCCAGCACACACAATGCGGTCGCAAACATATCGGCGCTCGTCGCGTCATCGGCCACTACGGTCGCGCTTGCAACGCCGTTATCGGCCGGCCTTCCGGTCCTGGGGTCTATTATATGAGGGTAACGTTTCCCGTTAAATAAAAAATATTTTTCGTAATCGCCGGCCGTATCGATGGCCCTGTCATTCAACTGGAGCGCCGCGAAAACCTTCTTCTTGTCCCTCGGGTGCTGAATACCGACCCGCCAGGGCTCTAACTCATCCTTCATTCCGAGGCAGTACGTATCCCCGCCGGAACTGACAAGCGCGTTCCGAACGCCGCATTCTTTCAGGACCGCAACGGCCCTGTCGGTTGCGTATCCTTTCGCGACACCGCCGAAATCGAGCGCCATTCCGTCTTTCTGAAACGTGATAGTGGTATTTAACCTGTCGAGTATGATATATCGCGACCCGACCTTATCAAGCGCGGCCATTATCTCTTTTTTGGACGGCAGAACCATCTCCTTACCTGCCGCGCGCCATAGGTCGACGAGAGGCTTGACCGTAATATCGAACGCGCCTTTCATATCTTCACCGCACGCGACCGAGCGTTCGATTAAGCCGAAGACCTCTTCCGTCGTCTTAACAGGCTCTCCCGCTTTTTTGCACCTGTTTATACGCGACGCCTCGCTGTCGTCTTTAAAAACGCTGAATATGCCCTCTACGCGGGCAATCTCATTGAAAGCCTTGCCTACGGCCAGCCGGACGGTTTCGGCGTCCTGGCCGGCAGGTACCGGCGCCTGTATGCGGACGAACGTTCCCATCATCGGCCTTGTATCTTCGACCATCCGCGCCGCCTCTCGACAAAGGCCCGGGACGGCGTCCTTGTCAGGGCCGAAGGATGCCGCCGTTTCCTGTGCGGCCGAAGCCGGAAATACCGCAAATGAAATGATTAATAATACCGCGTAAAGAAAGCGGGGTTTTTTTATCATTTAAGATTGGCGAGAACTTTTTCTATATCGATATATTTTTCGACCATATCGACGATGATCTTGATCTTGTGAATATCCTGCGGCTTTAATTTTACGACCATGGAATTCACGCGGCTGGCTATTTTGTAAGTATCCTCTTTTGTAATCAACGCGGATATCCCGAACTTCTCGACCGCCTCAAGGGTCTTTCGCTTCGGCATCAGGCCGCCCGATAATATTATTCCGGAAATGCTGCATCCTTTCTTGAGCTTTCCGGCGTGCACCCTGCAGACGGTCTCTATCATATCGTCCCTGTCGCCGGGGATGATCATCAGCGAATTATTCTGTATGAAGCCAAGCGCATCCTTCACGTTCATGGCGCCTATCAGCACGCTCTCCGCCGTCTTATCCAGATTTTTCCCGGCGTATAAGGCCTCGAGCTTCAGCTCCTCCTTTATCTCGCGCATCGTGGGAATGTCCAGTATCCTCTGATACGGAAGCATCCCGAAGACGGCGAGCCCTTTCTGCTGCAGGCCTTTCGTGGCCAACAGGGAGATCCTGTCGTATTTCTCGGGAAGCACCTTGTTCACTATGACGCCCGCGAGGTTCACGCCTTCTTTGTCAAGAAGCGCTTTATTGAGCATGACCTCGTCGATCGGTTTTCCGACGCCGCCGGAAGAAATAAGGATAATGTTCGTATCCAATAAACGCGCCACGGTCGCGTTCGAAAGTCCGAAGACGCTTCCCACGCCCGCGTGGCCCGTGCCTTCGATTATCACAAGGTCGTTGTCTTTGGAGACCTGCTCAAATGAATCCTTGATAAGTTTTGCGTAATCCTCGTCGGCGCCCTTTTCGATGAAGCGCTCGGTGAACCCTTTATCGATGGCGACCGGCGACATATCCTTGATGTTGCACCTTATGCCGAAGACCTCCTCGATCAGGACCGAATCCTCATCGACCTTATAGCCCTGTTCCATGAGATAGCGCTGGCCTATCGGTTTGATGAAGCCGATCCGCCCGAAGCGCTTCTTGAGGGCCGCTATGAGGCCGAGTGACACGGTCGTCTTGCCGTCATTCTGCTGCGTCGCGGCTATAAATATCTTCTTCGCCAATTTTCGCCTCTCCCACAAAAAAGGTGCCTGGCACCTCTTTTGAAACTTTTTTAATTAGTTCTAATCGGTTCCGCTCGTAGGAAAAAATTATACAAGCTTCCCTTCCCGATATGCCTTGATGTATTCCGCGCAGTAGTCATCGTGACAGAGGAGCGCCTTTGCGGCGGCGATGCTTGACATGACATGGCTGTCGAGCGGATCCAGGATCGCGGCGTCGAGCCCCGCGGCAATCGCCATCGCGAGAAACGAGGAATTGATGAGCTTTCTATTCGGCAATCCGAACGAAACGTTCGAGAGGCCGCATATCGTTTTCACTTTGCCCAGGCTCTTTATCCTGGGGATCGACATGAGAAATTCGTATGCCTGGTTCGGCTCCGTCGATATGGGCCTTATCAGAGGATCGAAATAGAGGTTCTCTTCATTGAATCCTCTTTTCTTCACGCGGTCAAGGATCGATCTTGCGATTTCGAACCGTCCGCCGGCGTCGTCCGGCATGCCGCGCTCGTCCATTGTAAGAGCGATAAGCTTTGCGCCATATTGCTTCGCGAGCGGAAGGATTGTGCTCATCCTGTGTTCATCGGCGGTTATGGAATTGATCATCAGTTCGCCGCCCGCCTTATAAACCTTCAAAGCCCTTTCGATCGCGAGATAGTTGGGACTGTCTATGCATATCGACACATCTTTTATCCCGCTCTGGATTACGCTGACGATCCAGTCGACATCCTGGATTTCATCGCCCGAAGTCACGGCGCAATTGATATCGACGAATGCGGCGCCGTTTGCCAGCTGGGACCGGGCCTCTTTTAGGATATACGCCATATTCCTGGTTTTAATCGCTTCCTGGATTTTTGGTCTTGTTGAGTTTATGCGCTCGCCGACAATGATCATTCGATTCCCCTACTTTATATGCCTGCCGTAGCTTGTCTCGATCGTCTTTACAAGATTGGTAAGGACTTCGTTAACCGGCGTCGCTATGCCGAGCGTTTTCCCCTGCCTCACGATCGCGCCGTTTATAAAATCTATCTCTGTCCGTTTCCTGTTCAGGACATCCTGGAGCATGCTCGAGATATTCTGGGCCGTTCCCTTGCAGACCGACTCGACTTTCTGTATAGGGTCGTCGTACGCCAATTTTACGCGCTTACGCTTGACGATCTTCGCCGCCTCCTGGACAGCGTTTCTTAGAAGAGCGCGGGATTCCTCGTATTCGATCAGGGCGCCGTTATTCAACCGCGTTATGGCGGTAAGGGCGTTTATTCCGACATTGATTATAAGCTTACTCCAGATGACCGAATCTATATCCTTGGATATCTTTGTTTCGAACCCGCACTTATTTAGAATGCCCGATATTTCTTTCAACATGCCGGAGAGCCTGCCGTCGGCTTTGCCTATTATCGTATCGCCCCTGCCGGCGTGCCTTACGCGGCCGATCCCCAAAAGCGTCGCTCCGTGGTTTGTGACGCCCGCTATCACCCTATCCTCGCCGAAATACTCATTGAGTATCTGGACGTTGCCGATACCGTTCTGCATGGTCATCACATAGGTGTTTTCGCCGACCATCTCCTTAATACCCCTGCAGGCATCTTCGGTCGAATAACTCTTGACGCAGATTATGGCAAGATCGCATACGCCGATCTCTTTGGCATCGCAGGCCACGCTCAATTTTGCCTGAAAGGCGTTATTCGGCGTCTCCACCTTAACGGAATTATCGCGGATATATCCCGCCCTTTCGGGAAGCTTGTCATACAGCCACACTTCCTCTTTTGTCTTATTCTTAAGATACGCGGATATAAGGCAGCCCATCGCGCCCGGGCCGACGATGGCGATCTTCATCCCGTTAGACCTCCTATTTTCATTATCAAAATCATTTTTAAATCAAAAATATTAATATACCCTACCTGCAAGAAATACCATCTGTGAGGAGGTCTAACGGGATTCATCGGCTATCTCCTCACTTTTTGCTTTGAGCCGCGGGATTTCAGCTTATCGGCCTCGTCCTCTTTGATCGTAAAGCTATGTTCTTTGTCCGGATATATGCCCTTCTCGACTTCATCTTTATATTTTTTAAAGCCTTCGAGTATCGCCGCCGAGAGCCTCACATACTGTTTTACGAATTTCGGGACGAACCTGTCGAAGAGGCCGACCATATCGTTTGTCACAAGCACCTGCCCGTCGCAATGAGGGCCCGCGCCTATGCCGATGGTAGGTATCGACAATTTTTCGGTTATTATCTTCGCGACCAGGTCGGGCACGCACTCCAACACGACCGCGAAACAACCTGCGCGCTGGAGCTTCATCGCCTGATCGAGGATCTTCTCGGCCCCTTCGGCAGTCTTTCCCTGAATCCTGAATCCGCCGAGCTTGGAGATCGTTTGCGGTGTAAGGCCCAGGTGGCCTAATACCGGAATGCCGGCGTTGACGATTGCGATTGTTGCATCCAAAACCTCATCCCCGCCCTCAAGCTTTACCGCGTCGCAGCCCGCTTCCTTCATGAAACGACCGGCGTTACGCACCGCTTCTTCCGTCGAGACCTGGTACGACATGAAAGGCATGTCGCCGATTAAAAATGCGTATTTCGTGCCGCGGCGGACGGCCTTCGCGTGGTGGATCATCTCGTCCATCGTCACCGGCACCGTCGAATCGTATCCGAGCACCACCATCCCGACCGAATCCCCGACCAGTATCGCGTCAATCCCCGCCTCATCGACTAACCTCGCCATCGGATAGTCATAAGCGGTCAGCATCGTGATTTTCTTACCCTCGCGTTTCTTAGCCTGCAGGTCAGTGATCATAAATTTCTTCCTGTCCATATCAGCACTCTCCTTTATGTTCTCCACAGATTTTTCGTCTTTTGGTGCAGGCGGAACTTTTGCGGTCCGCCTGGAGCGACTGTTAAAAATTTTGATACATTGGGGCAATTTAGACAGGACAATGAAACTGCGCAATAGATACAGCTATATTGGCAGGTTCATTGGCCATCAAAATTTTTCCACAGCAAATTGGCATGCCTAATGCCAATTTGCGGCAAGCGGAAGGCGACCGCAAAAGTGAACACCCATCGCCAAAGACGAAAAAATTTCACCTCTTTCTGTATGCGTCCAGAAACGAATCGCAGTAAATATTCTTATTCAAAATCAATTCCGCCGTGATCATCGCATCGACCAGATCCTTGTCGAGCGGGTCGAGTATCGCGGACGTAAGGCCGTTCGCGATCGCCATCACCAGAAATGTGCGGTTTACTAATGAGCGGCGCTTCGTGCCCTGCGACACGTTCGACAGCCCTATCGTCGTATTCGGCGCCGGGTCCGAGAGGAGCCTGAATTCGCGGATAGCCTCAAGTATCTGCGACTGCTGTACCTGAGCGACATTGACCGGAAGCACTATCGGATCAAGAAAGATGTCTTCAGGTCCGATACCGAAATCGATCGCCTTGGCGACTATCGCCGCCGCAAGCTCCAGCCTCTTTTCTTTGTTATTCGGTACGCCTGACTTGTCCATCGCAAGAGCGATCACCTGCGCATTATATTTCTTCGCAAGCCCGAATATCGCTTCCATCTTCGCCTCATCGGCGTTTGTCGAATTGATTACCGCCCTCTTCTTCGCAAGCTTTAAACCTTCCTCGATAACATCAGGTTTTGTCGAATCGAGCGCGAGGCTGGCATCCGTGACTTTCTGTATCGACTCGACAAGCCATTTCATATCGTCTTTCGGATTTTTTGAATAAGGCCCTGTATTTACATCCAGGACTCTTGCGCCTGCCCTTACCTGGTCCTCGGCAAGATGCTGGATGACGTCCGCTTCCTTATTGGTAATAGCCCGGCCGACGTCCTTGAACATTCCGTTAATCAGCTCACCGATTATGATCACGGCTTCGCTCCTTTCATCATTTCGTCGATATACTTAACTATATCGCGGGCCGCTTCGGGATGCCTCATGACAAGAAGATCCGCGCCAGCCGCAAGCATCGATACGGACGTCGAAATCTCCCAGTTGACCCCCTGGATCTCGCCGGCCTCTTTAGCTTCTTTCGTCTTCCACACTTCCTGGCCGATGAAGAGTATGAACGGCATCGCGAGCATCCTGTCCCCGATAAACGCGGCGAGCCTGGCGCGCTCCATTATCGAATAGACGTATTCCATGCCGTATCCGAGAGATGTCGTCGTCGGGTGCATCACTATCCTATTCGGGTCAAACCCCATGTCGCTTATCAGTATATTCACCTGCTTCGCGATATTGATATCGATCGGCGATTCCGCTATTATCGAATGCCCGTCAGCCAGGCAGGTCGCAGCGAGGGTTTTATAATTATTCTGCGTCGCGATCCCGAACAAATAGTTCTCGCCCCTGAATGCCTGGCTCACCTTAGGCAAAACCTCATTGTCCTTTTCGGCGTCCCCGCATCCTGTGATAACGAGCGGCACCCCAATGCTTGCGGCTATCGACTTCAAACTTTTAACGGCATCATCCGCTGATTTATTGCCGTTATCCGGATGTACGCTTGCGAGCCGTACGCATAAAAGAGCTGCGCCGCTATCGGCCAGATGTCCGGGCAAATCGGTGTCGAGGATCTCCAGCGCCACGACAGGCTTATTCGGCACCAGGCCTTCTTCGAACAGAAACGGCAGCGTAGTTTCGCCGCCTATTTTAACGGCGCCGGCGCCGCCTTTGCCGATCTCCACCGTATTTATCGCGCCTCCATACTTTTCCTTAATTAATTCTACCGGCATATTTCTCACCTTTAAGTTTCTCTACCACCTGGTCGATTTTCTCGTTAACCGTCTGATTCTTAAATTCAAATATGGATCTCGCCGCAATATTCCATTTGATGAGGTCCTCGCTATAAGGTATTTCACCGATAAGATCAAGGCCTGAATTCCTGATCTCGTCTTTCAACGATGAGACAGGCCCCGTAACCTTGTTTATGATGAGGTACGCGGCGCCTATCCTGATCCCGAGCTCTACGGCAAGATCGTATATCTTTTTCGCCGCGCGCACGCCGGTTACCGAATAGTCACTTACGAGGACGAGCTTATTCAGCGCCCCGACCGTCCTTCTCGATATATGCTCCATCCCGGCCGCATTATCTATCACGACGTAATCGTAGCTTGAGATGATCTTTTCAATAATACCGCGTAAAAGATTATTTACATAACAATAACAGCCGGGCCCTTCGGGGCGGCCCATCACAAGACAGTCGAAGTTCTTTTCCTCGCTTACCGATTCCTGGACACGCATCTCGATATAACGGTCTTTCGTCATACCGCCGGGAATCTTGTCCATATCCTTCGATATCTCTTCGCAAATTCCCACTATCGTCTTCGGGCTTTTTACGCCAAGTGAGTCCGCAAAGCACGAGTTCGGGTCGGCATCGATAGCTATTACAGAACCGGCTTTTTTATATATGAGGTGCGCGACTACGAAAGAAGCTAATGTCGTCTTCCCCGTGCCGCCCTTACCGTTAACCGCTATAATCGTACCGATGGAAACCTCCCTATGTCCGTATGCGGAAAAAATAAGGCCGCGATATACTCATCCATATAATTCGGCTCTACGCTGAGGTCAAGATACGTTATGTTCTTATGTATTTCAAACGCCCTTTTGAACGCCTCGTGCGAATTTAACGACATGCGCGAGCCCGCCAGCGACGAATTGCCGACAAATTGATAAACGCTTCTATCGGTATCCGGCAATAACCCGATAAAAACAGCGTTCTCTATATTAAGGTAATTGCCGAAACCGCCGGCAATGTATATCTTCTTAACCTCCGAGATACTCTTGCCGACCTTATTGGTGAGCGCGATTATTGCGCTGTAGATCGCGCCCTTCGAGCGCTTCAGGTTTTCGATATCGTCTTCATTAATCACTATATCCTTGCCGTTCTCCACCTCATCTTTTGAGGCTATGATGAATTCGGCGCCGGTGCCGGTCACCCGTATTCTGCCGGTCTTATTGTCGCGATTCAATTTTCCGTCTTTGCCGATAATCCCGGTTTTCAGCATCTGGCATAACAGGTCGATATATCCGGAGCCGCAGATCCCTCTTGGCTTGCCGCCGCCGATCGTATCAAGCGTTATCTTGAGGGATTTACCGATTCTCACCTTCTGGATCGCGCCCGCCGTCGCCTTCATGCCGCACGATAATCCGCTTCCTTCAAACGCGGGGCCGGCGCTTGCGGCCGTCGACATCATCCACTCGGAATTACCCAGCACTATCTCGCCGTTAGTCCCGACGTCGATCAAAAGCGAAAGCTCATCATTATCCGCGAGGCCGCATGCCAATACACCCGCTACGACATCGCCGCCGACATACGTCGTCACTCCCGGCAAAAATGACGCCAGCCCTTTCGGATTTGCCTCCACGCCGATCTCCGACAGGCTTGTGGCCGGAAAACAGGCCGTTGTCGGGATGTACGGCGCCTTCCTTATATTCGCCGGGTCTATTTTCAGAAGGATGTGCATCATCGTCATGTTCCCGGCAAAGTTTACGCCGTTCACCTCGCCAACCTGCACATTCTGGGATACGCAAAGATCCTCGACGATCTCGTTGATGTTCTCGAGGACCGACTCGTTAAGCACCTTTAAACCCCTGGGCTCTGAGGCATAAATTATTCTTGTTATAATATCGGCGCCGTGCGCCGCCTGCTTATTGAAGGCGATTCTGGTGCCCAGTATCTTTTTTTTATTCAGGTCCACCAGCTGCCCCGTGACGGTCGTCGTTCCGATGTCGAATGCAAAAGCATAATTCGATAAAGAGGTGTTTCCCGGCTCAATAGCCAGTATCTCTACGGTGTCATCTTTATAACCGACGATTGCCGTTACTTTAAAATTGCTGTCACGAAGAACTTCGCCGAGATGTTTTACGTTGCCAAGTTTTGTCGACAGGCTCAAGCCCTCGACATCTTTCGCCAATTTGTCCGTTACCCTCTCAAGATCGCTTGAGTTGTCATCCGGCGTCGGCTTCGAGAGCTCAAGGTATATCTTTCTTACGAGCGGTGAAAAACGGTATGCCTTCTCTCTTTCAAGCACCACGCCTTTTGTAAATTCTTCGGCTTCGTGGCTTAAAATTAAATGTTCGTGGGTGGCTCCTTTGGGAACGATTACGTCCAGATCGCTTTCGACGATCGTCTCGCAGGCCAGGACTTCCCTGCGGTTGATGATTACTTTGCACTTGCCGCACAACCCCTCGCCGCCGCACGACGCATTGAGGACTATCCCGCACTTTATGGCGGCCGTCAACATGTCCGTGCCGCCGGCAACGCGTATTATTTTATTATGCGGCGTGAATTTTACCGTATATTCCTGCATCTTACTTCAGCCCTCTCAGGTAATTCGGTATCCCGGACGCTTCGCGCGGGCCTACGGCGACAGTCCAACCGGATACCTCTTCCAGCTTTCCGCTTAAGACAGAAACATATCCCGGTATGATGACTCTTTTATGCGAAACCATATCTTTTATTCCGCTCTTATCCAATGTGTCGGCTATCTTTTCCGCCGTAAACTTTTCGGCGGCCCAGGCGGTAAGGACCGACATGCCTTCCGCGTCACAGCAGATTATCCTGGACGGAACTTTGCTCGATTCGACCTCGCCGGCGACCGTGAAGTACGTTATCGAGAAATTGGTCGTGACGAGAACGGGTGATTGTTCTGTGACCTTGCCTATCTCGTAGATCTTCGGTTCAACCTGGACGGGCTTCTGGGGGTCCTGATATATATCCTGCCTCGCCACCAGGAGCGGAAACATAAACTCTTTCTTCGTATTCTTTACAATTACGAGCCCTGCATATTTAAGGACATAGGAAACCGCCTCGGCAAGCTCTTCGGACGGTTCGAGGGAATCCGTAAAAGCCATGAGGGGATATCCGACCGTCCTTATGTTTTTCCTGAGCGCGGCGCGCCTTGCGAAGGTAAAGACCTGAATGCGCGCGGCCGCGCTCTTTCCCTTAATATTTAAAACTAACTCCTCCACGCCTTTTTTCTTCGCCCTGTCGGTAAATTCCGCCGCCTCATCCAGATTCGAAGACGTTACGGCAAGAGGCACACCATGTTCTTTGGCCAAATCGATAAAATCATCTATTGCGGCAGGGTCTTCGCAGATAATCAGGGGCCTTCTATCTTTGACTATCGCAAGGCCTGCCGATAGAGCCGCGGCATCGGACGAAGAGAGCGCGAGGTTTAACTTCGTCGCTGACGCGGCCTTGCGGACAGCGCCAAGGAATTTATCCGCCGTCTTCGATGAATTTTTGACACAGACCAGGTTTACCCCTATCGCCTGGCCGACTCTTTCGAAATGCAGGCCGTTGATTTCAGAAACGGTTTTCGCGATCTCCGCTTCAGTAAGCGTATCTTCGACCAGAATACCTATCGCCGCGGGGTGATAGAACTTCTGTTCGTGCCGGTACATCACCGTCTCATTGCCGATCTCGATCTTATTGTGATTTTTTCCGATCGTAACGAGCTTGATCGGAGGCTGGGCCGCGCTTTCGAGCGCTTCCTTCGCCTGTGCCGTCACGTGCGGGCACTTGTCGAGAGAGGTTTTTTTCTGGGCAAGCGCCATGGCAAACGCCAGGCACGTCGAAAATCCGCAGTCCTTGCAGTTCGTCTTAGGCAGAAGCTTATATATGTCCAATCCCGATAACGCCATTACTATTCATTCCTTTCCTTACCCCCATAAATGTCCGCCAGGCCAGGGGGCCTCGCCTAATTTTGATATCAAGGATGTTTAGTTTTAATTAATTTATTTGGTTTCGTCTTGCTCTTATGATAACAATTGCGCCAATATCTATAGGGGTAATTAAACCTTATCAAAATTTTACGGCTCAACCCCCATGGCCTGTCGGCCATTTACAGTTACGCTTTCTAACCTGGCAATTCTAACCAGGTTAGTTTCATTGAAAAATCGCGCGTCCTGAGCGAACCACTCGACACAGCACATTCGACTGCTGTAACGAAAAATTTTACCTCCCCCTATACCAGCGGTTCCATCGAAAGCGCGGGGTGCTTGGCCTGCTCGAGATGGGCGACGAGCGCCGCGGCGTCGGTCGCGATCGTCTCGTCCGCGATCTTGTCAAAAAGATCGGGCATTCCAAGCTCTTTCGAGCGCTCTTTTAACTTATCCGCAAGCGCCTCTTTCAATTCCTTCGGCATCCAGACAACGCGTTTCAAGCCGCCCTCTGCCGATATAAATTTTTTACTGGTTATATAGAGCCTCCCCACCCCAAGAAACCCGGGCGTCTGGCTGCCGCCGCCTACGGAACTGGCAAGCGTCGTAAATTTCATCCCTGCCGGCGTCTCACCCGGGTATTCCCTGTTCACGACCATCACGCCGTTCGCCTCCGGCACGATCGCCACGATACACTCGAAGCACCCGCATGACGTCATCGGCGCGTCCATTAACGAATAGACGGTCATGCGTGAAATCTTCTGGTGGCTGGAATTATGGACGAACTGATTTATGCCCTCCCAGACGCCTTTTACGGAATCGATCGCGCTTCCCTTCTTTATAGGCTGATTCCCGCCGGTCGGCGTGATCTCGTGCGCCGCCCTTGCGTCAAGCCACGAATACGCGCCGCACAAGCCCAGCCTTTCCGGGCTCACCACACAGACGTGGTCGGGCGCGAAACTCTGGCACAAAGTGCAGCTGTAGAACGTGTCGACCGACTCGTCCGTCATGCCCTGAATTCTCGCGTCCCTGGCGTCAAAAACCGACTTTGCTTCCGGCAATATCTTCAAAACATCCTTCTCGTCCGTATATATGGTCACCTGCACCTTGTCAACTATGGCGCCGTATTCGTCTTTGAGTTTTGCGACGAGAATATCGCCGAAATGGCGGATATTGAATCCCGCGCCCCGGGCGTCCTTCGAGATTCTTATCCAGTTCATATCGCGCTGGCCCATGTGGAATATGCCCATGGCATAATTTAAATATTTATGGATCTGGCGTTCCAGGATGGGCTCAAAATCGGCGCTCATCTTTCTTCCGGCAACTTCCGCGAGTATACCGAGGGGATAACTTCCCCCCTCGCTCATCTTGTCGATCTCCGGGCCTTTAACGGTTACCTTCCCGTCTTCAACCTCGTCCATCTTCTTCATCCTCAGGTATTCGAACGCGGCCGAATATTTTCCGCCGAATTGGACGAACATATTCTCTTTTCTTACGCGCTCACCTTCGAAAGCGGCTGAAAAGGGAACCGGCACCGGAACCGATGCGATCTTTACCTTAATACCGCGCGCCTCTATCGCCTTCCGGACTATCTTCTTATAGTCTTTTTCCTTTACCAGGCATTCTTCGTGAGCGCAGACGCCGGGAACCCTTACCTCCGGCAGGTCTAAGTCCGTTATTATCGGAACTCCCGCGGCAAGCGCTCCGGCGCCTGTCGCGGCCTTCACATCATCGACTCCGCCGAGGAGCATTACAAAAGCCGGCACTCTATTTTTGATGTAATCGACGCATGCGGCCGTATTGCCGGCTTTAATCCCTCCGAATGTCAGCGCGGCGCGGATGGCAAAATTAAGGACATAGACTATCGAGATCGTATCGCGGCCATAAGGAACAACGTAGGACTCCAAACCCATGTGGAGCCCGCCTTCTTTTAACTGATCGATGATGCTTATGCCGTCGACACTGCCGCCGACCAGGGTAAGAATATTTCTCTTCTGGAGGTCTCTTACTATATCTACCGCGGTCTTGGCATCGGGAGCCTTGCCGAGAATTACGCCGATACCCGATATCCTTCCGTCGACAAGCTGTATGCCGAGCGCGCGCAATAGTGTGTCGGAGAAAAATCCCGGGCATCCTGCCTGAGGCTCCTCACCGTAAAGATATCGAAGCGCGGTTATCACCTCTTCCGAGAGTATCGCCGCAACACCGGCATTCAGGCTGTCTTTTAAGAAATTGGCCCATTTATCTTCAGCCGGAATGTCCTTTATTATAAGGGTCTTTGCGGTATCTAAAATCTTTTTTGCGTCGGCGAGCGTCTTCGTCTCGAGGCCTAAAAGCGCGTTTGCCAGCGGAAAATAGAACGCCGTGTCAGGGAACGCTATTTTTGAATCCGCGCCCTTTTCTTTAATAGCCCTGTCCATGTAACTATCGGCAACGCCTGCGACCGACCTTGCGCCGCTAACCATCAAACCCGCCACAACCTTCACCGTAACCTCCGATGTTTTTGTCATTATATTCTCCGATTTTTACAATCCGGCCGCATCCAGGACCTGCGGCACCTTTTTATCCCATCCGATCGGCATTATGTGAATACCTTTACATAAAGGTTTCAATCCCTTAATAAGCCGCGCGGCTATCTCTATCGATTTAGCGCTCTTGTCTTTCGTCTCTTCCATCTCTTTAATAAGATTATCCGGCACGAATACGCCGGCGACGTTCTTATTCATGTATTTAGCCATGCCGGCCGATTTTAACAAGACGATACCGGCCATGATCGTCGTATTCAGGTGTTTCGCGCCGTCCAAAAATCTTTTAAATAATTCGACGTCGTATACCGCCTGTGTCTGGAAAAATCGCGCTCCGGCGGATATTTTCTTCTCCATCTTGATAATTTCCGGTTCGAGCGGGTCCGCGCCGGGATTGACCACTGCGCCCATGCAGAATTTTGGCGCGCCGCGAAGCGCATTGCCTTTCATGTCTTTACCTTGTTCCAGGATTTTCGCGACTTCCAGAAGCTGGACGCTTCCAAGATCGAATACGGGCTTCGCCTCCGGATGGTCTCCCAAACTCGGGTAATCACCCGTCAGTAAAAGCACGTTTTCTATCCCGAGGACGCTTGCGCTTAACAGGTCCGATTGCAGGGCAAGCCTGTTCCTGTCGCGGCAGGTCATCTGGAATATCGGCTCCATCCCCTCATCTTTCAAAAGATGGCATATCGCCATCGAGCCGATCCTCATGACAGAGCTCTGCAGATCCGTCACGTTTATCGCGTCGACCCTTCCTTTTATCAAAAGCGCGTCTTCCAGGACCTCTTTGATATCCGTCCCTTTCGGCGGCCCGATCTCGCTCGTCACTACGAATTTACCCTGCTTTATCTTCTCGCAAAAAGTCATCTTCAACCATCCCTTTCTAACCTGGTTAGATTTGGCAGGTTAGAGACTCATCTTAAATAGTTCAACCGTATTTCTCATAAGAATCGTGGTCGTAAGCGGCCCGACGCCTCCCGGAACCGGTGTAATATACGAAGCCTTCTGCGAAGCAGCTTCAAATTCAACATCGCCGACAATTTTATCCCCTATCTTATTAATGCCTACATCTATCACGATAGCGCCTTCCTTGACCCAATCGCCTTTTACGATGCCGGCCTTGCCGACCGCAACGACGAGTATCTCTGCCCGCTTCACATGGTCCGGCAGTACGCCGCGTTCGCCGGTCCCGATATGACAGACCGTCGTCGTAGCAAACTTGTTGAGAAGCATTAACGATAGCGGCTTGCCGACTATCTCCGAATGGCCTACAATAACCGCTTCTTTTCCGTATAAATTTATCTTCGTCGATTCCAAAAGCTCCATCACAGCCATCGCGGTGCACGGGCCTATCTTATAATTTCCCAGCAGGATCCTGCCGAGATTCTCCGGATGCATCCCCTCGGCGTCTTTAGCGGGGGATATTCCTTTTACAAGCAACTTTCCGTCTATCCCTTTCGGCACGGGTAATTGTAGAATGACAGCGGTAACGGCCAAGTCATTATTCAATTCTTTTATCAGGGCTTCCGCCTGCGCCTGCGTAAAAGTTTCCGGGGCGACTTTCAATTCGTATTCGATCCCGAGCGACTCCGCCGCTTTCTTCTGCGCCTTGACGTAAACCGCGGACGACGCGTTTTCGCCTATCTCGACCGCCAGAAGTTTCGGCGCTCGCTGCCCGCGCCTTACCTTTAATTCCTCAACTTCAGCCTTAATCTTCGCCTTCAGGCCTTCTGCTATTACTTTACCTTCCAATAACTTTGCCGGCATATCTTCTCCTATTTAATCGCATCCTCACACATCTCCAGTATCTCTTCCTTTAATTTAGGCATGGTTTTTTCGAGCGGCGCCAAAATCCCATGCACGCTTCCGACGTAGTCCATGTCTTTAATATATTTAAGATTGATATAAACATTGTACTTGCCCGAAAAAAACGCCCCTTCGAGCAGTATCGCGGCTATGGCCGTATCGGTAACGAGGTTCTTGTTTCCGACGCGCGCAAGTTCCCTGCAGATTCTAAGCATCCCATGCGCAATCTTGCATATTTCGAACGGAACATCGGCGGCTTCCTTGTATATCGCGTCCAGTTCCGGCGAGTTTTTCGGTAATTCCTTCATAGCCTTCGACAGCTTCCCGTAAGCTTCGACATCCGCATCGACAAGGCGCTCGAGCTCAGCCTTTGCCTCGCTGGCCCTTACCAGAATATCCGCAAGCTTCTTCTCCTCCTGCTTATACTTAGGATTGCCCACCGTGTAGTTGGCGGCCATCGACATGAGGCCGACCCCTATAGCGGCGGCCAGGGCAGACGCGCTCCCGCCTCCCGGCGCCGGCGACTTTGCCGCCAGATCGTCAAGATACTCTCTTATCGGCTTATTAATGTACATACTTCATCCTTCCTTTCGCATCTATATCGATCTTTTCGCCTGCGGGATATGCCGGCAGCCCCGGCATTGTGAGCATCTTGCCGCATAACGCGTAAAGAAAACCGGCGCCTATCGACGGCCTTACATCGCGGATCGGAAGGATAAAATTCTTTGGCGCGCCTTTCAGGTTCGGATCGTGCGATAAAGACAGGGGCGTCTTCGCCATGCATATGGGAAGTTTTGAATACCCGAGCTTCTTAAAAAGGGCTATATTGTCTTCCGCGGCCTTTTCATAATGAACCGACTTCGCCCCGTAAACATCCCTGGCGATACGGTCAATCTTGTCCTTTATCGCCATTTCGGACGGGTAGAGAAGGTTGAATCTGGACTTTGTCCTGCACGCCTCTAAACATGCGCGCGCAAGGCCGATCCCTCCTCGCGAGCCGAATCTGTAAACATCGCTTGTAACACAATCGAACGCGCCCGCCTCAAGCGCCCTCGCCCTGACATGAGCAACTTCTCTTTCCGTGTCGGTTGCAAATCTATTTATCGCGACTATGCACGGCAGGCCGTATAGCCTCGTGTTCTCTATCTGTTTTTCAAGGTTAGCGCATCCGTGATCCAGAGCATCGAGGTTCTCCCTTTCAAGATCTCTTGAAAGCGGCTTGCCTATAGCCGTCTTGTACATTCCCGAATGCACTTTAAGCGCTCTTATAGACGCCACGAGCACCACGGCCTGGGGCGCAAGGCCGCTATATCTACATTTTATATTCACGAATTTCTCCAGCCCGCAATCCGCGCCGAAGCCGGATTCTGTCACGACAAAATCAGAATGACCGAGCGCGATCCTGTCGGCAAGAACGGAGGAATTACCGTGCGTGATATTCGCGAACGGGCCGGTGTGTACAAAGCATGGCGTGTTTTCTATCGTCTGGACGAGGTTTGGTTTTATCGCGTCCTTCAGAAGGAGCGCCATCGATCCCGCGACCTTCAGGTCTTCGGCCGTCACGGCCTTGCCGCTTTTTGAGACCGCGACGACGATCCTGGCGACCATCTTCCTCATATCCGCGATCGATTCGGTCAGCGCCAGGATCGCCATTATCTCGCTTGCCGCGGTAATGCAGAATCCGGTATCCCGCTCGAATCCGGAAACGCCCGCGCCGAGAGCGATCCGCACATTTCTCAAAGCGCGGTCGTTTACGTCTACGACGCGCCTCCAGTAAATCCTTTTCGGATCGATATTGAGCCTGTTATCCCTGTAAAGGCTGTTATCGAGAAATGACGCGCAAAGATTGTGCGCCTGACTTACGGCATGAATGTCGCCGGTGAGATGCAGGTTGATATCTTCCATCGGCAGGACCTGGGAATACCCCCCGCCCAGGCCGCCGCCTTTTATTCCGAAGAACGGTCCGATGGACGGCTGCCTGATGGTCGCTATAGACTTCTTCCCGAGCCTGTTTAGCGCCATGGAAAGGCCGACAGTGGTAACGGTCTTCCCTTCGCCCAAAGGCGTCGGGGTAATGCCGGTCACGACTATGTAATTAGCTTTATATTTTGCGGGCTTTTCTTTGACTAGGTCGAGAGATACTTTGGCCTTGTATCTTCCGTATAATTCGAGGTATTTCGATGGGATACCAAGGTATGACGCTATTCTGGTAATAGGTTTTAGTTTGGCTCGTTGGGCTATTTCGATGTCCGGTTTCATAGCTATAATTACCTTAAGATATTATCATTAATGGAAGGTATATTTTAATATAAAGACGCCGGCGGGTCAATAAAATTTATCCCGCAAAATTTATCCCGCATGTTATCCCGCAAAAACTTTTACCGATACAACCTGCGAGGTTTGCCGGCAGCCGTCTACCGGTTAACCTCGCAGGTTGTATCGGTATTTCGCCAGCGATTTGACCGGCTGGAAGCTGAAACGGTGGATGGGTGACGGGCCATGCTCTTCCAGGGCCTTCATGTGGAGTCTTGTGCCGTAGCCCTTATGCCTGGCGAACCCGTATTGCGGATAAAGGCTGTCGTATTTTACCATGATGCGGTCTCGGGTGACCTTTGCGACGATCGATGCGGCCGCTATCGAGAGGCTCTTCGAGTCGCCGCCCACGATGCACTTGATCGGGCATTTCGTCGGAAGCTTCATGCGCCCGTCAACAAGAGCGTATTCGGGTTTGGCCTTGAGATTATCTACGGCTTCCTGCATGGCCCTGACGGTGGCCCGGTAGATATTGATCCGGTCTATCGTCTTCTCGTCGATGATGCCGACGCCGACAAATGCCTTATCGAGTATCTCGCGGTAGGCCCTCTCTCTTTTTTTGGGGGATAATCTTTTGGAATCGTCTATATCTTCTAAAAAATTGAAATCCTTGAGAATGACTGCGCCCGCGACGACAGGGCCGGCCAGCGGCCCGCGGCCTGCCTCATCGATTCCGGCGATCAGCTTGAAGCCCTGGCTATTCAGCCTCTTCTCTATCTTGAGGAGGATTTTTCGTCTCAGAGTGTTCGATCTTCTCTTCAACCTTCGTCTCTTTTCCGACCTTCTTCTTCAGGTAATAGAGCTTCGCTCTTTTTACGTCGCCCTTCTTCACAACCTCGATCTTGTCGATAGACGGTGAGTGCAGCGGGAATACCATCTCCACGCCTTCGCCGTACGAAACCTTGCGAACGGTAAAGGTCTCGGTGAGGCCGGATCCTGCGCGCGCTATAACGATGCCCTCGAAAGTCTGCAGCCTCGTCTTACCCTCTTCAACGATCTTCACGGCCACATCTACCGTATCACCGACATTGAACTGCGATATGTCTTTCTTCAGGAACTTTGATTCAATCAGCTTGATCTTGTCCATTTCCTCTCCTTGTTATCGTTACTTATTTCTTTTCCTTAAGCAGATCCGGCCTTCTCGCTCTCGTCCTCTTAATCGCTTCTCCCCTTCTCCATTCTTCTATTTTCTTGTGGTTTCCGCTTAACAGCACTCCGGGGGCATTCATCCCCCGGTACTCCGCAGGACGTGTATATTGCGGATATTCCAGTAAGTCATCTTCAAACGATTCGCGCTTTATCGAATCGTTATGCCCCAGGACTCCCGGGATAAGCCGAACTACAGAATCTATTACAATAAGCGCCGGAATCTCGCCGCACGTCAATATATAATCTCCTATCGATATCTCTTCGTCGGCCAGTTCTCTTATACGCTCGTCAACGCCTTCATAGTGCCCGCAGATGAGGACGAGCCGCCTCTCTTTAGCGAGCCTCTTCGCAATCTTCTGATCGTATTTCTTTCCCTGCGGCGTCAGTAATACTACCTTTGGCCTACGCTTCGGTGTTCGGTATTCGGTGTTCGGTGTTCGTTCTTTTTCGACAACCGACAACCGACAACCGACAACCGATTTCAGTTCTTTTAACGCCCGCCAGATCGGCTCGATCTTCATCACCATCCCCGCGCCGCCGCCGAACGGCTTGTCATCCGCCGTCTTGTGGAAATCATCAGTCCAGTCACGGAGATTATGAACCTTTATCGTGACGAGCCCCTTATTCTGGGCGCGTTTCAAGATCGATTCGCCGAGAATATTCTCGAACATCCCGGGAAAGAGCGTCAGTACGTCGATTTTCATAGTTTTTCGGTTTGCGGTTTTCGGTTTGCGGTTTTTGGTCTTCGGACGACGATAACCGAGAACCTATAACCGATAACCGAATCTTCAATTATGCCTTAATTCCCTGCTTCTTCAATAATGTCTTCACTATCGCTGACGGTATCGCGCCGACTCCGATCCAGTATTCCGCGCGCTCCTTCTTCACAAAGACAGTCGCCGGATCCGTCTTCGGATCGTAGTAACCGAGGATCTCGATAGGCCTCGAATCCCGCGCCCTCCTCTTATCCACGACGATGATCCTGTGAACCGGTTTCTTCAACGCCCCCATCCTCTTTAGCCTTATGACTGCTGGCATCATTTCCTCCGATTTGCTATTGTTTGCCCGTAGGCAAATCGTCCCGAGCCGCTGGTTATTCCGTGCGGCGGCGAGGGACTACTTTTCTTTCTCTCTCCACACCCTCGCTCCAAGCTTCACGAGTTTCTCTTCGATAAACTCATACCCCCTGTCTAAATGGTAGATCCTCTGAACATCGGTCCTGCCTTTCGCGACGAGCCCCGCAAGCACAAGCGCCGCGGATGCCCGCAGGTCCGACGCCATAACAGGAGCGCCGCTTAAATTTTTCACGCCTTTTACGATAGCGCTGGCGCCCTCCAGTAAAATATTCGCGCCCATCCTGTTAAGTTCGCTTACATGAATAAATCTTTCCGGGTATATCTTTTCGGTTATGACGCTTATTCCGTCGGTTACCGCCATCAGGCTCATGAACTGGGCCTGCATATCCGTAGGAAACCCCGGATACGGAAGCGTCGTGACATCCATCGGTTTAAGCCGTTTTGTGTAACGCACGCGCAAGCCGCCCGGAATATTCCGCACATCCAATCCTGCCTCCGCAAGCTTATCTATGAGCGCGACAAGATGCTCTGGTATCACATGCTTTAAAGTTATATCGCCCTTCGTTACGGCCGCCGCTAATATATAAGTGCCGGCCTCGATCCTGTCGGGGATCACGGTGTGCTCCGCGCCGCGCAATCGCTTCACGCCTTCGATTATTATCCTGTGCGTGCCGTGCCCTTTTATCCTTGCGCCCATCTTTATGAGAAAATGCGCAAGGTCGACAACTTCCGGTTCGGACGCGGCGTTCTCGATAACGGTAACACCTTCTGCCAGTGTCGCGGCCATCATCGTATTGTCTGTCGCAAGCACGCTCGACCCGAAGTGGCCCCCAAGATAAACATTGCCGCCGCGCAACTTTCTACCGTCAGCTATTATGTATCCCTTCTCGACCTTTATGTCGGCGCCAAGCGCCTTTAAACCTTTCAGATGAAGGTCGATCGGACGCGGCCCGATAACGCAGCCGCCGGGAAACGACACCTTGGCCCTCCTCTGCTTCGCCAGTAACGGGCCGAGCACGCATATGGACGCGCGCATCGTCGAGACAAGCTCATAAGGCGCGACGTATCTCTTATAGCCTTTCGGCTCGACGATGATTGAACTTCGTTCCTGCTGAACGCGCGCTCCAAGGTTCTTCAGGATTTTCGTCATCGTCGACATGTCGCGAAGGTCCGGTATGTTGTGTATAACCGATTTTTCGTCGGACAACAGCGTTGCCGCCAGTATAGGCAGGCACGCGTTCTTCGCGCCGCTTATCGAAACGGCCCCTTTGAGCGCTCTTGCGCCTTCTATGACTAATTTATCCATCGCGCAACCACAACCCTGTCGATTCCGTTAAAATCTTTCTTTATGCCTGTAACTTTAAATGCCCCGGCGCGGCCGATAATCTTCCTCACCTCGCCGGCCTGTCCGAAACCTATCTCGAACACTAAATATCCGCCGCTATTTAAGCATCGAGGCGCTTCCTGAACGATCCTTCTGTAAAAACCTAAACCATCCTCCCCGCCGTCGAGCGCCAATCGCGGTTCCTTCAACACCTCTTTCTGGAGCGTTTCGAACTCAAATCCCGCGATATACGGCGGATTAGAGACAATAAGATCATATCTTCCTTTGATATTATTGAAAAGGTCGCTCGAAACAAATTCTATGTTATGTCCGGCGCCAAGTCTTGAACTGTTTTTCCTGGCCAACGCGAGCGCTTCTTCCGAAATATCGGAAGCGATTATTTTACAGTCGGGCAATGTTTTTGTCAATGCAATTGCGATATTTCCGGAACCTGTACACAAGTCCAGTATTGCGTATTGAGTACTGTGTATTGAGTAAAAAATTTCAGTTACGGTTTCAACCAATAACTCCGTCTCGGGCCGCGGAATAAAAACGCGCTCATCGACCAGAAAATCCATCCCGCAGAATTCTGCATGGCCGACTATGTACTGTATAGGCGTATATGGGGCTGTCGTATTCATCATATATTTTATGATACCTTTCCCGCAACACCCGCAACATACCTTTAAAAAAGTTCAATTTACTATCAAGTTATGTTGCGGAATAATCTTAATTTCTTATCTTCGGCCTTCAGCGCATCGACAACCTCATCCAGCTCGCCCTCGAGAACCTCTTCCAGATTATGGACAGTAAAGCCGATCCTGTGGTCGGTAATACGCCTGTCGGGAAAATTATAGGTCCTGATCTTTTCCGAGCGGTCGCCTGAACCGACCTGCGCCCTGCGCGAGGCGGCAATTCTTGAATCCTGCGCGGTCTTCTTCATGTCAAAAAGCCTGGCCCTTAAGACCCGCATGGCCTTGGCCTTATTCTTAAGCTGCGACCTCTCGTCCTGGCACGTTACCACTATTCCCGTCGGCAGGTGCGTGAGACGGACAGCCGAGTCTGTCCTGTTAACACCCTGGCCGCCCTTTCCGCCGGCTCTAAAAACATCTATCCTCAAATCTTCCGTCTTGATATCTATCTCGACATCTTCGGCCTCCGGCAATACCGCTACCGTCGCCGCCGAAGTGTGAATCCTCCCCGAAGCTTCCGTGTCGGGAACGCGCTGGACCCTGTGCGTGCCGCTCTCAAACTTAAGCCTTCCGTAAACACCCTTGCCGGAGATCGCGCATATCACTTCCTTGTATCCGCCTTTTTCGGTGGCGCTCGAATCTATCAGTTCGAGCTTCCAGCCGTTTTTGGCGGCGTATTTCGAATACATCCTTAAGAGGTCCGCGGCGAACAGGCTTGCTTCAAGTCCGCCGGTGCCCGCCCTTATCTCGAGTATTATATCTTTGTCGCTAAAAGTCTCTTTTTCCAATAGTAACTCTTCCAGCCGCCGCTTGGAATTTTCGAGCGCGATTTTAAGTTTATGCTTTTCCTCCTCGGCAAGAACCAGAAATTCCTTATCGTGCGTCTTCTCGGACAGGACCTTCTCCATATCCAAAAGGTCCTTCGAGAGCCTAATGTGCTCATTATAACCCTGGACAAGCGGAGTAAGGCCCGCAAGCTCTTTCGCGTAGCCCTGGTACTTGCTTGTGCTGGCGATCACCTTTGGATCGGCCAGGAGCTCGTGGAGCTTGTCGTACCGCTTCTTCTTATCTTCGAATACCTTATCGATCATCTTATTCCGGCTTCGGATGTTCTTCCTTCTTTATCTCCTGAGGCTCAACGACCCTGTCTTTTTTCGTCTTTACTTTGCCGGCGTAACGTTTGGCAAACTTCTCGACGCGCCCCGCAGAGTCAAGCAGTTTCTGCTTGCCGGTAAAGAACGGGTGGCACTTCGAGCAGATATCGACGTGGATACCCTGCTTTGTCGAGCGGGTATGTATCACCTCGCCGCAGACGCATGCTATCGTCGTCTCTTTGTACTCCGGATGAATTTTGTCCTTCATCGTATCCTCCTTGTCAACCTCGCAGGTTGCCTTCACGGTAAACCGATAGGCAACCTGCGAGGTTATATATACGGTTATTTGTTCATTGACATCAAAAACTCGGCGTTCGTCTTCGATTTCGCGAGCTTTTCGATCAATAACTGCATCGCCTCGTCGGTATTGAGGTCGTTCAATACCTTCCTCATGAGCCATATCCGCTTCAGCTCGTCGGGATGGACAAGTAGTTCCTCTTTCCTCGTATTCGACCGTTTTATATCGATCGCGGGATATATGCGCTTCTGGAAAAGGTTCCTGTCCATCTGAAGCTCCATATTGCCGGTCCCCTTGAACTCCTCGAATATGACTTCATCCATACGCGATCCGGTATCAACGAGGGCCGTCGCGATGATCGTCAGGCTCCCTCCCTCCTCGATGTTGCGGGCCGCGCCCAGGAAACGCTTTGGTTTCTGAAGCGCGTTCGAATCGACGCCGCCCGAGAGAATCTTTCCCGAATGCGGCACGCAAGCGTTGTACGCCCGCGCAAGCCTTGTGATCGAATCGAGAAGTATAACAACGTCCTTTTTCGATTCGACAAGGCGCTTCGCCTTCTCAAGCACAATCTCCGCGACCTGTATGTGCCTCTCTGACGGTTCGTCAAAAGTCGATGATATCACCTCGCCCTTTACGGAGCGCTGCATATCGGTAACTTCTTCCGGCCGTTCGTCTATCAGAAGGACGATCAGGACGGCCTCCGGATAGTTGGTCGTGACGGCGTTGGCGAATTTCTGCAATAATACGGTCTTGCCGCTGTAAGGCGGGGCGACTATCATGCCGCGTTGGCCCTTGCCGACCGGCGTCAGGAGATCCATTACCCTCATCGAAAGCTCGTCCGACTTCGTCTCAAGAATAAACCTCTCGTCCGGATAGAGAGGCGTCAGGTTGTCGAACAGGGTCTTGTCTTTCGTCTCGTCCGGGTTCCCGAAGTTCACGGCCTCGACCTTAAGAAGCGCGAAATATCTTTCGCCTTCCTTCGGAGGCCTGATCTGGCCGCTTACCGTATCCCCTGTCCTCAGGTTGAACTTCCGTATCTGCGACGGTGATACATATATGTCGTCCGGGCCGGGCAGGTAATTGTAGTCGGGGCTTCTAAGAAACCCGAATCCGTCAGGCAATATCTCCAACACGCCTTCGCCGAAGATGAGGCCCTCCTTTTCGGTCCTCGCCTGAAGGATCCTGAATATGAGGTCCTGCTTCTTCAGGCCGCTTATTCCGTTCACGTTCAAATCCTTTGCGAGCTTCGTCAGCTCCAAGATACTCATCGCTTTCAGATCGGCTATTTCCATACGATCTCCCTCCATACACTTCTTACCTGAGCCCTTGTCCATGACCTCGTCCGGCTGTTGTCGATTACGAAATCCGCCACTTCCATTTTCTTCCTTATCGGTAATTGATTTTTTATTCGTTTTAATATTTCCTCCCTTTCGATGCGGAATTTATTTTCGCATCTTTTTATTTGTTCGCTCTTTGAGCAAATGACCACTACTATCTTATCGGTTATCTTCGCCAAACCCGCTTCGATCAAAAGCGGCGCGTCTATAACCGCTACACCTCTACACCTGAGGCTTTTTAATTTTTTTCTGATTATTTTTATTACTTCAGGATGGACAATTCTATTGAGGCGCCGCAATTTTGACCGGCTCTCAAAAACCGCCTTCCCGAGCTTACGCCTGTCGATATTTGCGCGGCTATCCAGAATGTTCGCGCCGAATGTGCTGACAATTTTTCTATACGCGATCGAACCTTTCTTAATGACCGTATGGGCTATCCGGTCGGCGTCTATCACTTTCGCGCCGAGAGATCTGAATATAGACCCGACAAATGTCTTTCCTGTGCCGAAACCGCCTGTCAGCCCTATAACCGTCACCCCGCACCTTCTTTCACCCCCTCACCCTCCAAAGAAGGTGCGGGGTTCATTTATTTATTGTACAGTATTTTATTATATAATTTGAGATACTGCGCTGCCGAGGCGTTCCAGGAAAAATCGAGATTCATCACTTTTTTCACAAGCCCGGCCCACGTTTCTTTATTGTTGTAGAGCAATAATCCCTTCTTTATCGCCGCGAATAACCTGTCGGGTTTATATTCCTCGAACGTGAATCCGTTGCCGCGCATCGTCTTCGCGTCAAATTCCGTCACGCTGTCCTTCAGTCCCCCTGTCTGCCTTACCACCGGAATCGTCCCGTATTTGAAGCTTATCATCTGCCCGAGGCCGCAGGGCTCGTATCTCGACGGAATAAGGAAGAGATCGGAGGCCGCGTATATCTTCTGCGCCAATGTCGCGTCAAATTTCAGGTTTATCGACGTATTCTTTGGGTGGGCCTTCGCCATCTTTTCAAATAGGACGTGGTACTTATTATCGCCTGTCCCCAGAAGGACAAACTGTATCTTCAGATTTAAAAGATCGTCTATAATCTTCGCGATCAGGTCAAGGCCTTTTTGGTCCGCAAGGCGCGATATGAGGCCGATCATCGGTATGTCGCGATCGATTTTGAGACCGAGCTCTTTCTGCAGATTTTCCTTATTAATATACTTATCGCCGCTCGTCTCAATCGAGTAGTTCTTAAAGATCTTTTTATCGGTCCCGGGATTCCATTGATCGTAATCAAGCCCGTTAAGAATGCCGGATGAGGCATCAACCCTTGTCTTCAATACGCCCTCCAGGCCGCAGCCGAACTCTTTGGTCAGGATCTCTTTAGCGTATGTCGGGCTCACGGTCGATATCGCGTCGGAATATACGAGCCCCGCCTTCATCAGGTTGACCTTGTCGTAGAATTCGAAGTAGTCGATGCTGAAGAGGATCCAGTCTAACCCTGTTTTCGGAAACTCGTCTTTAGGGAAGAGGCCCTGATACGCCATATTATGTATGGTAAAGAGGGTTTTCGTATTCGAGAAGAACGGGTCGAACTTATAATTTGTATTCAAATAGACCGGTATGAGCGCCGTCTGCCAGTCGTTGCAATTGATTATATCGGGCGCGAAATTTTCGCTTTTACATCTTTCGAGCGCACCTTTACAAAAGAATACGAACCTGTCGAGGTTATCATGATAGTCGCCGAATTTATCGCCGTAGAGTTCGATTCTCTTAAAATAATCGTCGTTTTCGACGAAATAGACCTTTACGTTCTTTCCTATGGTCGTTTCATCGCCCCTGGCCTTAACGGATGCGTATTTAGGCATAATAACCCTTACGTCAACGCCTAACTCTTCCAGCGCTATCGGTAAGCTTCCCGCAACGTCCGCCAATCCTCCTGTCTTCGCGAACGGCATGACTTCGCTCGAGGCGAACAGAACTTTTAATCTCTGCATTTCTCCCCCGTCATTCGTTTTTCGTCTATCGGTTGCGCAACCGATTAACGCAACCTATGGTTTATATGATTCCATCCGCCTTCGCAATCAACTGGTGATAGAGTAGGCGCTTCGGCGGATGTCCGTCGTACGCTATCTTCCCTGAATATCTATTCACAGGAAGGCGGACATTTCCAGCCAATTCTTACCTATCTCTATATGCGCCTCTATCGGCACTTTGAGTTTCATGACGTTCTCCATGCCGGCCTTTACTATTTTATAAACATCCTTCAGTTCTTCCTTCGGAACGTCGAGAACAAGCTCATCATGCACCTGAAGCGTCATAAGGCTTGCCAATTTGTGCTTGGCAAGATTTTCATTAATGGCTATCATCGCGATCTTTATGACGTCGGCCGCGGATCCCTGAATGGGCGTATTTATCGCGGTCCTCTCGGCAAATTGCCTTATCCTCATATCCTGGCTATTGATCTCGGGAATATATCGCCGCCTTCCCAATATCGTGGTGACATAACCGCTTTCCCTGGCCTCGACAACCAATCCTTCGAGGTACTGCCTGACGTCCGGGTACCTTTCGAAATACGCGTCAATGAACTCTTTCGCCTTATCGACCCCTATCCCTAAACTTTGCGAAAGGCCGTAAGGGCTCATCCCGTATATGATGCCGAAATTTACCGTCTTCGCCATGCCGCGCATCTCGGGCGTAACATCATTTTCGTTTACTCCAAATACGAGACTTGCCGTATATGCGTGAATATCCAGCCCTTCTTTAAATGCCTTGGCAAGCTGCTTATCACCGGATAGATGCGCCAGTATCCTCAACTCGATCTGCGAATAATCTGCCGACAATAGAGTATTATTTTTAGACGAAGGTATGAACGCCTTCCTTATCTTTCTGCCTTCCTCGGTCTTAATCGGAATATTCTGCAGATTGGGATCGCTCGACGAAAGCCTTCCTGTCGCCGTCACCGTCTGGTTGAAGTTCGTATGGACGCGGCCGGTTTTCGGATTAACGAGCGCCGGCAATGTGTCGACGTATGTCGATTTTAGTTTCGCCAGTTCGCGGTATTCCAGAAGAGCTTTCGGAAGCTTATGAATTGAGGCGAGCTTCGTCAGGACCTCTTCATCGGTCGACATACCCGTCTTCGTCTTTTTTATCACGGGAAGCTTGAGCTTCTCAAAGAGTATCTTCGAAAGCTGTTTCGGGGAATTTATGTTGAATTCCTCTCCGGCGATCTCGTGTATATGTTTTGTAAGCTTATTCAGCTTCCTGTCCATCTCCTCCGACAGGCCGGCAAGATAAACTTTGTCGATCGATACGCCGTTTATCTCCATAACGGCCAATACCGTAATGAGCGGTATCTCGACCTTGTAAAAGAGTTCGCCCAGGTCTTTCCCTGATATCTCTTTTTCCAGGACCTTCTCGAGCCTCAAAGTTACATCGCTATCCTCACAGCAGTAGTTCGCCGCCTTGTCAACATCAACCTTGTCCATCGTGATAGCGCTCTTACCCTTGCCCAATAAGTCGGTGATCGGCGTCGTCATCTTATGATTCAGGTATTCGAACGATATATCTTCGAGGTTATGATTGAGCTTCGACGGATTCAGGACGTATGAGGCGACCATCGTATCGAACTTGATCCCTTTCAATTCGATCCCGTAATTTGCCAATACTATATATTCATACTTGATATTCTGGCCCGTCTTATGAATATGGCTATTTTCAAATACGGGCTTGAGCGCGGCCAAAACTTCATCGACGTTAAAATATTTATTCGCCGGCACATAACAAGCCTCGCCGACTTTCCATGAGAATGAAACGCCCACGAGCTCGGCCAGCATCGGGTCAACGTTTGTCGTCTCGACATCGAAGGTGAATTCCTTCAGCTTCTTCAATTCGCCGACCAGCTTTTCGAATTTCTTTTCGTTATCGATCAATTCGTAGGATGAATCCAGCTTCTCCTTGGGCGTCAGGTCTTTTAACATCGATTTAAATTCGAGCTCCTTATATAATTCGAGAAGCTTCGTCTCATCCGGGCCTTTAAGCTCCAACCCCTTAAAATCGACCTTTATGGGCACCTCGGTATCGAGCACCGCAAGCTCCTTGCTCATGATCGCCATATCTTTATTATCTTCGAGCATCTTTCTTCTCGATTCACTCTTTATCTTGTCCGCGTTCTTGAGCAGATTCTCAAGGGACCCGAACTCTCCTATCAATTCAACAGCCGTCTTTTCGCCGATCCCCTTGACGCCCGGGATGTTGTCGGTCGCATCCCCCATCAGGCTCATTATGTCTATCATCCGCTCCGGCCTGACACCATAAGCTTCTTCGACCGCCTTTGCATCGTATATGAGGCCCTCTTTGTGGGTGCTCATAACCTTTATATGAGGATTTACAAGCTGCAGCGCGTCCTTATCGCCGGTCACTATGAATGTCTCGATATCGTGCGACTCGGCCTTTTTGGCGATGGTCGCCAACACATCATCCGCCTCGTAGCCTTCCATCTCGTATATCGGTATATTGTTCGCCCCTACCAGCTTCTTTATATAAGGGATTTGGCTTACGAGGTCGTCCGGCATCGGTTTTCTGTGGATTTTGTATTCTTTGTACTTCTTGTGCCTGAATGTCGGCCCCTTGAGGTCAAACGCCACCGCGAGCATATCAGGCTTGTTTTCCTTAACTATCTTATTGAGCATCGTAAGGAAGCCATATATGGCATTCGTAGGCTGCCCCTTGGAATTGGAAAGCGGCCTTATGGCATAATAAGCCCTGTAACAAAACGAGTTTCCGTCAATCAGGAATAGCCTGGTTTTGGACATTATGCGGCAAGCCTAATAGGTCAGATGATATGAGGAACGATTCGGCATTTTATCAATTTATTGGGATTTATTCTGCTACGCAAATCAATACGAAAAATTCAGGTGTTGCTTCGCAGGAATAATTCTCCGAAGCAATTCCTGTGTTTTCCATCTGTTTTGCGAAGGAGAATAGCTTATTTCGAGTTGATTTTCCGTAAACAGAAAGGATCTTCGACTTGCCCCGTTAGAAATAAATTTCTAACGGGGCTTGCTAAAATCTAATAATAGTATACCCGAAATGGCCGTTTTGTCAAGAGGAAAATGGTTATTCGGCTCCTACGAGAGGTCGTTTGTTCTCTTGATATGGTCCGACAGGTAATTCCCTGTAAGGTCGTCGATCGACTGGGTAAGTTCCTGGATACGCAGCTCCTTGTCAAACCTTGTCTTCATATCCTTCGGTGGATTGGCCATGATCTCGAACTGCAGCCGCTTTCTTTCGAAATACACGCGCCTGAGGTCGTCAAGGATATCATTCCTGAGCTGGGTGGTCAGCCTGGAGCGGACGTCGATATTTGTCTGGTCGTCGGACCAGATAAGGTCGCCGAGTTCCCAGATTAGGGTTGCATCCCAGTCTATACTGTCACGACCGGGCCTTAAAACGTCATCGTTTTCCTTTACAGTTGACCCGCCCTCCCAGTGCCAAAGGTCTGTGCTATTCCTGTCTATACCAAATGACACTTTTGGCAGAAGCGCCCTCGCCTTCGATTCGCTCCGCCATTTCTTTATCTTCTCGGGCCCCACCTCATTGAACATGATGGCCGCCTGCTGTAATTCTCTAATAGTCGGCTCGTTGTCGAATATTATCTTAAGGCCTTTGATGTTCCTCTCCACGTCTATAAACTGATCTGATGTGAAACGGCCGCTTTCAAGCCTGTATAGGCCGCCTTCCGTTACAGCCCAAATCGAGCCTTCGTTTTCATTGTCAAAAAGGAGCGATCTCACGCTATAGGTCTTATCCATGCCCTTATATAATTCGAGCCATTTCGCCTTATCCTTGTCGAATTCAAAAACACCCTTGGTCGTTGCGCAATACAGCTTCTCCGGCTTTCTCGAAGGGAGAATATAGTTTATGCTGCCGGTTAAGCCGGCGCGGGAAAATCCGATCCAGGCCTTTCCGCCGTCATCGGAATATAAGATATTCTTATCTACGCCCGCGTATATCCTGGATCCCTTAAACGCTATGCAATTGACCGATCCGTCCGCATCCTCGGCCTCTATGAAATCCCGTGTCTCTTCTTCGGCGCGCTCCTCCGAAGAGGCCTCTCTCACATATATCCTCTCCCATCCCATGGCATCGATCTTGCGGGAATATAATCCGTCGCTCGAAGCCGCGTAAATCGTATCCTTAGACATGCCTATGCAAGTTACGCGCCTGTTTTTAAGATTGTAACTTATATCCTGCCAGTTTGCCCCTAAATCTTCACTTATAAAAATGCCCTTTTCGGTACCGATCAGGACTTCGCTCTTATTGTACTTCGACACCTCGATACAAAGGATGTTGTTTTTGTCCGGCAGGATCGTCATGAAAACGTTCCTCCAGTTCCGGGAGCCCCCTTGCGCCCGGAAAAGGCCGCGTTTTGTGCCGATAAACAGATTCTTCGAATTCCCGCTCATGCATGTTATCTCGTTCCCGCCTGACGGCATGGAAAACATCTCCTCCCATTTCGATTTTGCGTCGAGCGCCCTGTACAATTCCTTCCTGGTGGCCAGATAGATACCGCCATCATCTATCACCATGGCGCGTGAATCGACATTCCGGATGTTCCCGTCCTTGCCCACCCATAGCTCCTGAGCGAAAACCGTTGAGATCAAATAGAAAATCGTTATTGTCTGCAATAAAACACTTCTACCCATAGCGCTCTCCTCGTTTAAAGAGAGCAGGATATCATTTATTTGATTTTTTGTCAACAATAATTTTATTTATTATCAAATCGGGCGGGCGCTAATATCTGAAAAGAAAATTCTTAAAACTCCAGGGATTCTTTTTGTCGAGATACGCGGCGGGGTTTTCCTTGAAAAATATCCGGTAACTTTTAAAGGGCGTCCAGTCGGATGACTCCGAGACAAGGCGCCCAAGATACGGTTTTGCTATCTTTAGAATGTGCTCATGCGGCAGGTCATCCGGCACGCACACCCCCCTATTTGGATTTTCAACCGCCCACATCGCCGCCGATACCACGCCGATCGCGACCTGAACGGTAGTCGCGTTCTGATGAGGCACAAGGCGCCGCGACTCCTCTATCGAAAGGATGCTCCCCGTCCACCATGAATTATATTTATGCCCCATGATGAGCGCGCCCAGGCTATCGGCGCCGCAGGTTATCTCATCGCCAAGTATCCTGAACTTCGACTGAAGTTCGTAATTGCGGCAGCGGAGCTCGTGAAGCGATGATAGAGTCTCGTCGCACGGCATATATGCGTAATGGACGGTTGGCCTGTAGACGGGTTTTCCCCTCTTCCAGATGGTCAGTCTATCCGAAATGGTAAACGCCTCACCGTGCCTTATGACCATACCGACGATATCCTGATACGGGATCCACGATCTCACCCACGTGTTTATGCCCATCTGCGATAAGAATATCTGGTTCTTCGGCCCATACGGCGGCACATGCGCTAAAAGAGGAAGCTCTTTCTCGTGTGTGCCCCAACCCAATTCCGCGGGCGACGTCCCCTCTTCCCTCAATCCCTCTATCGACCAGGTTCCGACAAACTCATCGACAAGTTTGGGCTTATGAGATACCTGCGTATCCCGTTCGCTTACATGAATTACTTTTACGCCGAGAGCCATCGCCAGCTGGGCGAAGCGCTTTTCAGCCATAAGATGTTCGAGCAAATTCGCATCCCGCTTCGGAGTTGTTTTGTCCCTTACGGCTTTTCTGGCTATATCGATAAGGCCTTTCTTTGTGAAATGCGAAATAAGTCCGGGGTTCGCTCCGTGGTCGAGAACAGCCGTAGCCGAACCGGCCCATTTGGAGACCATGCTGCGCAGCTCCATATGTTTGAAATAGAGCGATTTTTCGAACGGCGTCTTCTTATCGATATTCGCGTATGGGTCCCATTCCTCGACGGAAGTATTGACATACAGGACTTTGTTGTCGTGGCACCAGCTGAGCATGTCGAGCGAATCTATGTTCCACGAAAGGTCTACGACGAGCCCGCCGGCCGACACATATTTTGAGAGTATCTTATATACGTTTATCGGGGTTATCTTTTCCTGGGAGTACTTAACGCCCTTCTGGATCCAGGGCGCGAGGTCTTTTCGTTTATCCGCAAAATCTACGACGGTAATTTTTTTGCAGGGGATGTCGATATGTTTCAGAAGAATGGGAAGGGCGCATTTACCGACTGAGCCGAAACCTATCATCAATACTTTATTATTGAATTCCATTCTGCTTCGCCCTTATATTCGTTAATGACGGTTGGGCTTCGCAGGAATGGTTCCTGCGAAGCATCTGGTCTATTGATAATTGATTGCGAAGTAGAACCATGATTACGTATTATAACAGAATGATGAGCGGTTGCAACAAAAAATCTCGAGCCTTACGCGGCGGGAGGTTCTTCTATATTCTCGAGCTCGGAAAATTCAACATTATAACTCTTGCGCTCGATCTTTGTAAAGAGGCTGTAGACACAGGGCACTACAAACAACGTAAACATAGTGGATACGATGACTCCGCCTATGATCGTTATCGCCATTGGTATCCGTGTTTCGGCGCCGGGCCCTATGGCAAGGGCCACCGGAACGGCGGCCGCGATTGTCGCGACCGATGTCATAAGTATGGGCCTCAGCCTTATCGGGCATGCCTTAAGAAGCGCGGGGCGAACCTCCAACCCCAGCTCTCTCTGCTGGTTAGTGAAATCGACGAGAAGAATCGAATTCTTCTTTACTATACCCATAAGGAGTATCAGGCCTATTATGCTGTAGATATTGATCGACTTATTGAACATCCATAGCGCCAAAAATGCTCCGGAGATGCTGAACGGCAGGGCCAAGAGGACCGAAAACGGATGGAGATAACTGTTGAACTGTGAGGCGAGCACCATGTACGCTATCAGTATACCCAGCCAGAAGGCAAGCACGAGGCTCGAGAAGGATTCTTTAAACGTCTCGGTGCTTCCCGAAAATACTATCTTGTAGCCCTCCGGCAGGATGCCCCCGGCTATCCTTTCCACCTCTTTCAGCGCGTCTGTCTGGGATTTGCCGGACGCCACGTTGGCAAATATTGTTATCGCCCTTTCCCTGTTGCGCCTGGTAATAGTAAGCGGCGTCGGTTTCTCCGTAATATTTACCACGTTCTTAAGCTGAACGAGTTCGTTTCTATTATTCCATACCCAAAGCCGTTCGATATCCTCTATTTCATTCCGCTGGATAGGCTTGAGCCTGACCCTCACGTCGTAACGCCGGCCGCCCTTAGTGTACTTGCCTACCCTCTCTCCGCCTATGAGCGCGTTTATCGCGCTTCCGATATTAGATACGCTAACGCCTCTCTTATCAGCCTTCTGCCTGTCCGGGGTAACGCGAATTTCCGGGATCTTGGCAAGAAAGTCCGTGTCGACATCTATCATAAGGCTCGACTTTTCCATCTTAAGGCGGATCTCTTCGGCATACTTTGCCAGCTTTTCCCATTCGGGGCCTCTCACCGATACTTCGACGGGAAAACCCCTTTGGGCCGAAAAACCGGCCAGCGATAGGTCCTGTATCGTAACCTTAAGATCCGGTATCTTGTTAAGCTCCTTCCTGAATAACGACATCAACTCTCCTTGAGTAAGCGGATGTTTGTTCGGAGGGACTACCGGCCTTTTCCGGGGCTCTTTCAACGTTATGAATAGTACGCCGGAGTTCACTTCGCCGCCGCCGTATCCGCCTATCAAGGCAAAATAGGCATCTACCTCCGGCCTCGCCATCAGGTATGCCTCGGCCTTCTTGAAGCGCTCGTCGGTTAATACTATTGATGAACCGACGGGCGTCTGGAGACGGCACATCATCATACTCATATCCTGGGATGGAAGAAACTCTTTGCGGAGCATTTTTAAAAATAACATCGAACACGCGAAAAATGCCAGGGCCGCTATGACGATGACCAGCCTCTTGCCGAGCGCTTTTTCAAGAAGCCTGTGGTATGCGGAGGCAAGCCATTTGAATCCGCCGTCGACAGATTTTCCGACGATCGTATGGCGCGCGCCGACTTCCAGGAATTGCGAACACCTCATCGGCGCAAGCGTCAGGGCCTCCAATAACGACAGCGCCACAGCTACGGATATGGTCACGCCGTACTGAAAAAAGAACTTGCCTATAATGCCGTACATAAATGCGACCGGCAGGAATATCGCGATGAGCGCGATCGTCGCGGCGATAGCCGCGAACGTTATCTGACGCGCGCCGCGGCGCGCAGCCTCGACCTTCCCTACACCCTTCTCTCTGTAGCGCACGATATTTTCAAGCACCATAATCGCGTCATCCACAACTATACCTATCGCAAGCGATAATCCAAGCACTGTAAACGTGTTGAGGGTAAATCCGAGGAAATAAATCACTATGAACGTCCCAAGAACCGATGTGGGTATGGCCAGCAATATATTGAACGTAGCGCTCAACGACCCGAGAAAGAGCCAGCAGACCAATGAGGTTACTATTGCCGAAAGCATCAAAGTAAATATCAATTCGCGTATGGAATCCTCGCTGAATTTGCTGCGGTTATAGCGAATGCCTATATCTATCTCTTTGGGCTTACCCTTTTTAACCTCTTCCAGGCGCTTCAATACATTTCGCGCCACTTCCACCTCGTTAGCGCCGCGCTGTTTGCGGATCCCCATGGCCACGGACCGTCGGCCGTTCGACCGGGCTATGCGCCTGACATCGGCGAGGCCGTCTTCTATGCTGGCAACTTCTTTTAAATATATGGGCTTGAATACCGGCTGTCCCGACCTTTTTGGAAGGAGTAAATTCTCGAATTCCCCGGTGGTCATCGCCTCGCCCATGACCCGCACGTTAAATTCCTTATCCGCGGTCTCTATCCTGCCGGCGGGTACCTCTTCATGCTCCGCCTTCACGGCATCTATCACATCCTGAACGGTAAATTGATACGCCTCCAGTTTGTCGGCATCCACCCATATCCTCAGGTTCCTGTCTACAAATCCTCCGAGGAAAATATCGCCGACGCCGTTTATCGTGGCAAACTGGTCCTTGAGATGGTCCTGGACGTATGTCATTATATCGCGCAGCGGCAGTGTCTTAGACGAGACGGCAAGCATCAGTATCGGATGGTCTTCGGGATTGACTTTGCTGACTATCGCCGGGTCAAGATCGGTAGGCAGCATCCTTTGGGCCTGGTCGATCTTCGCCTGCACGTCCTGAACGGCAACGTCTATATCCTTGTCCAGGTCGAACTCGACCGTTATGCTCGCCGTTCCCTGCCGTATTGAGCTTGAGATCTCGCGCACACCCTGGATACCCATGAGGGCGCTTTCAGCTATATCCACCACGTCCGTCTCCATGACTTCGGGAGCCGCGCCTTCCCACGTGAGATGCACCGAAACTATCGGAAAGTCCACGTCCGGCAGTTGGCCCACGCCCAGGCGGCCGTAGCATATTACGCCGAATATCACAAGTGCCGCCATCAGCATCCAGGCGAAGACCGGATTTTTTATTGAAAGGTCAGAAAGTGTCATTCAAGGGTATCCCTCATGCTTTCGCCCACAGCCACGCGAAGCTGCCAGTACTGTCTCTTGGCCCCGTACATGGCGCGTATAAAATCTCTCTGGGCATTCTGCAGCGTCTGGATCGCGGCCAGGACGTCAAGGTTATTGACAAGGCTTAACAGATAATCCTTTTTCTGTAAATGATAATTAAGCTTGGCCGTCTTATATTCCTTCTCAAGTAATTTATATACTTTTATAGCCGTGCCGAGCCTTACGTATGAATCACGTATATCGTAGGGCGCCAGCCTCCTCGTCCTTTTATATGTGAGTTCCTGCTGGTGGGCCTTTGCGATTGCCTCATTGGACCTGCCTATAGTTAAGCCCCCGTCAAATATAGGGACGTTCACATTCAACGTCACGTCCCAGTCGACACCCTTGTCAAAACCGGTCCGCTGTGTATAATAGTTGGCCGTAACGTCCACGCTGGGTAGAAAGTCGCTATTGACGATCTGGGCCTGTTTCCTGGCTACTTCCCAGCCGAATTTAGTCGCTTTAACATCGGGGCGCTGGTCGGATTTGGCCACATAATAATTTATCGGCTGTAAATCGGACGGCATATCATATCTGTCGTTGATGCTGTAGACCGAGCCGCCGACCAGAAACTCCAGAAGCTGGCGCGCTACGACCTCCTGGTTCTTCGTTAGCTCGATATCCGAATCAACACCGAATAACTGGGCCTTCGCGTTCACCACTTCGCTCGGCCTCGATCGCCCAAGGCGCTCCCTCTGACGTAATTCCGTAATACGGTTCAAGAGCGCCACCCGGATCTTCTGAAGAGCCTTCAGGTCCTCCCTCTTCTCGATTAACAGATAGAAAGAACTGGCGACATCGACCAGAAGCAGCTGCTCGGCTCGTATCTTTTGATTGATGAACTGTTCGCGCTCAAACTTGCTTCCCTTAATGCCCGCAAACGCCTTGAACCCGTTAAAAAGCGTCTGGGTAATGGTGAATTGCCTCTGGGAATCTTTTGTCGTAGATACAGCGGCTCCGGATATGGCGGTTACCGCGCCATCAGGCCTGGCCTGCTGTATATCGGCGGAGACGAAGGAGATGTGCGGCAGCATGATCGACAATGCCTGCAAAAAACGCGCCTCGGCTATCTTTATCTCGTCCGCGTCGATCGCTATCTTCTCGCTCTGCCTCAGGGCCATCTTATAGCAATCGGAAAGCGTCAGCGGCACGGGATCGGGCAAAGGGCTATCCGGCGAAGCGGACCTCTTCTGTATAACATTATAAGATACGCCCTCCGGCCAGGCGTAATAAGGAACGCCTGCCTGCGCCAGGATAAATATGAGTATTAACGAAACCGTCTTTCTCATCTTTAGCGGTCTTTCTCCATGATATGATCCCGTATGTGCGTAAGGATTTCAAGGTACTTCTCGCGCTCTTCGTGCGATATCATGCTGAAGATTCTGGCCGTCAACACCTTCCTCTGGTCTATCATATTTTTTACGGACATGGCGCCCTTCGCGGTCAAAGTCACCTTTACGATCCTCCTGTCCCCCGGGTCATACGCCCTCTTCGCGTAGCCATCCCTCACGAGTCGATCGACAATGCCGGTCATCGCCGCGGTCGTGACGTTTATGAAACGGGCCAGATCCGACATCTTGGACTCTCCCTGCCTCTTCAGCATGTCAAGAACCACGAACTGAGGAAGCGTGATCTTAAGCTTATAAAATTCGTTCGTCTCCTGCCTGAAGAACTCCCTCATAATAACAGGCATTATCTCGCTCACCCTGTCCGCAAACTCCGCCAGCGATAAATTCGGCATCGTTAACCTCCTTGATAGTTAACCATATTAAATATCAATATAGTAAATATACCACACCGTTAATCTTTTGTCAAGTCACTTGCGGTAAATTTTGGCTTGGTTTTAAGCCCAGGCGGGTGAATTGCGGTACCACTTCATTGAAGCCTCGGCAAGAGAGATTGGCCTGCCCATCTCCTCGCCGTAACGCCTCTGGTAGAACAAAATCGTCTCAAGTTCTTCGTAAAATTTCATCGCGAAGTTCGTCGTCCTTTCCATGAATTCGATCCCTACATTGTAAGGGTCTTTATCCGAAAACCTCTGGGTATGGACGGCCCTTGACCTGATAAAAAATTCCTCGTTCCTTAAAAACATCCTTACGATAAGGCCGGCCGCGCCGTCCAGCTTTCTATTCACGGAGATAAGCGCGCCGCCTTCCGATATATTCAGCGTTATTGAAGGCTCTCTCGTCAGGATACCCTCTTCCTTATACTGGATGGGGCAGTAAACGGAATATCTCCTGAACCTTCTTCTCTCCGTAACGTCTACCATAAGATATCCTTATGTTTTGCCGGTAACAAAAACGCCTGGCACAATATATCTGCCAAGCATTTGTAAAAAGCATATCATATATTTCCATAAAGGCAAGGCGCAAATTCTTAGTTTTTCATTCCTAACCTATATGCTTCCTCACCATGTCGACTACCTCCTGCATGCTGGCCGGCTTCACGAGATAGTCGTTTGCGCCCAGGCGGCCGGCATCGAGAGCGTATTCCGACTCGGTCTTTGCCGTAAGTATGACGACCGGTATGTTCATGGTCTTCGAATCGCCCTTGAGTTTCACAAGGACCGTGAAACCGTTTATTCTGGGCATCACCAGATCCAAAAGTATTAGGCCGGGGGCCTCCCTCTTCGCCTTATCTATCCCGTCATGGCCGTCATATGCGGATATGCAGTCGTATCCGTTTGCCTCGAGCCTCATTTTTAAAGCATCTACAAACCCCGGCTCATCATCTATAATTAAAATTTTCTTGCTCATCTCCGTATCCCCTTCCTTCTTATGCATAAGTATATCATATAAAACTCTTTTGTGAAGAAAAAAATAACATCCGCCGAAGCACCTGCCCTATCTCTTATTGATTGCGAAGGCGGATAAAAGAACGAAGGCCGCCAGGCTCATGAAGCCGATAGCATAACACGTCTTCGATATGCCCATGACCGGGATAAGAAATCCGCCCGCAAAAAGGGCTCCCAGGCATGAGCCGAAAAGGTCGATCCCGTAAGTAAGACCCGCCGTCCCTGCCACCATCCCCTCTTTGCCGCTCAGATATATTTTATTTGCCAGAGGGAACTGAAAGCCGCCGATGAAGCCGGCCATCACCGATATGAACGGAAAAATAATATTCGCGCCGAGCCATATTGCCGGCATAGCCCCTGAACCTGCCAATAGATCCAGGAGGGCCGGCAGCGTAAAAATATATAGGCAGAGAAAGCCTTGGGTCCCTATAAAAATCCTGCGGCCGTTTCCGAAAAACCGCGCCATTTTCACGGCAAACCATCCTCCGAGCGCAAGTCCGGCCATATAAGATGTCAATATTACTCCTAATTTATAGTATAGATATCCGTATATGGCCTGAAAAGCAAGGCACACCATGACCTGTACCGTCATAAGGCTAAAACCCGCTATCGACAGCGCCGCAAGCGATGATTTTTCAAAACGCCTTTTATCGTTAAACAAAGCGGCACCGAATAACAGGATGGAAAGACAGGCGAAAGACTTTGCCTTCCAGACCCTTTCCCCTGTAATTGACTTAAGGATTTTATTGAACAGCGAATCCTTAAAGCGCGCCGTCCAGAATAATACGGCGTAATAATATGATATGGGCCTGAAGTCGCGGTTTATCTCCCCCTTCCTGCCGACACAATTTTCTATTGTTCTTATTTTATCGCCCGACAACTTCGATGAAAGGTAATACTCTCTCACATATTTTATATCGAGACTCCGCTCTCCGGCCCTCTTCATAAGGAGGCCATAATCATAGGTGAGCATCGCCTTCCGGTCCGTCGCGAGAAAGTACGCCGTATCGCCCGGGATCACCAACACATCGGCGAAGACTTCTTTTAATGTGGTATAAATAGATCTCAGGAATTTACCAAGTTCGGCATTGATATAGTTCTCGGAAGAACCCAGTCCGAACGAGATGAGGCCGGAGTCTTTTAAGGCATGTTTGGCCTCTCTGAAAAACTCGACGGTATAGTATCTGTTGATCTCGGCCGTCAGCGGGTCGCCCAGATCGACTATTATGCAGTCATAGCGCCTTGCGGTATTTTTTATAAAAGACCTGCCGTCTTGGTAGTGAATATACAGCTTCGGGTCACGGAGAGGCCTGTAATATTCTTCGGGAAGATAGAGCCTGGCCAAATTTAAAATCATCGGATCGAGCTCTGCGTAATCGATTTTTTCGACAGGATGCTTTAATATCTCGCCGGCAAGGCCGCCGACGCCTCCCCCTACCAGAAGGACGTCTTTCGGGTCGCGGTTTTCGAGAAGGGCGTAGTGAACTCTCTCCTCCCGGCTCTGGATGTCCGGTATGGTATAAAGGCGGAGCCCGTTATTAAAAAAGGAGATTTGAGCGTCTTTTTTGGTAACTGCTACATTACCGTATATGGAATTTTTTGACGCTATAAGATTATATCCGCCCCATTCTTTCGCCAGTAAATAACTCTCCATGCGGCTCCACCCCTTGAGAGGCCACATAACAACGAGACCTACGAAAATAAGATTTGAGACTGCCAGGAAGAATGTCCTGCGCTTAACCTCTCCGGACATAAGCGGCATGACAAGCGAGCATATGATATTCAAAATGGCCAGGATACCCATGATCTCCAGGGAACCCAATAGGCGGATCAGGATAAAACTCGCGATGAGACCGCCGCCCATCGCTCCAAACGCCTCGAGGACATAGACCCTGCCTATTCTTGAAGCGCCGTCCCTCGACAGGCTCGGGACGGTATCTAGATCGTAAAGCCTGCATGCAAGAGAAAAGGTAAAACCGAGGATTATACAAACCGGGGCGAGGATTATAAGTGCGGATATCGCCATCGGCGATAACGGTATGATCTCGCCGGGATTTATATGAAGGGTGCTCTTTATAAGCCTTATGGCAACGATACCGAACGGAAGCAGGATTGATAAAATAATCTGGCAGGATAAAAATAGATTGAGCTTGAACTTCACCTTGTCGGCAAATCTTCCCAAAAGGAGGCTGCCGACGGCTCCCCCGGCCAGCCAGCTTGCGAGGATGAATCCGATCGATAACTCGCTGCCGTAAAATACGACCAAAAGCTCCCGGATGAAGACGATCTGCGAGGCCATGGCCGTAAAACCTATTACGATCACGGATAAGGATACAGCCATCTTCGCCCCGCCCTTTCCTCCCAAGCTTTCACTATTCATAGAAGGGGCGGGGTTCATATCATAAGCCTTATGCCTAATAATATAAGGAGGGCCGCGCAGATGGCTTTAAAGACAAGATTGGACGCCCCGGACTTGAGAAGTTTGGCCGGTATCCATTTAACGGCGCCGGTCAGGGCCGATATCACAATTATACCCGAAGCGAGCGTTCCCAACCCGAAAGAGAACGCGTAAGCCATGCCGTCGAGGGCGCATTTTGACAACAGGACTATATTGAACAGTATCGCGACAAGCGGCGCGCACGGCACAACGCCGATCGAAAAGCCCAGAAGGAAGAGGCCTGACTTACCGTATACGCTTTTCCTGGATTTCGCGCCGGGACAGCCCGCATGCTCTTTATAGGTAAGTAGAAGAACCCCGAAAGCAATCGCTGCCGCGCCGCTCAAAGGCTTAAAAAAAATCGAAAGATTTGAATCCGTGAAGTGCCTCAGGGCCGTCCCGGAAAGGCCCGCAAGGTAACCGAGAAGAAGATACGCCGATAACCTTCCCGACAAAAATATAAAAACATCGGACAGGGTATCCGCCCACCCCTTTTGGCTTGCGGCAGTATAGGCAACTATGATGGGCGTGCAGACCAGAAGGCACGGGCCGGCGATGCCGAAAGTGAACCCTATACCGAAAATCTGAAGGTGCGTGATCAGCGCGTCCATATGCCGGCTATTCTTTCACCGCAAAATTTGCATTTCGAATCTGTGATATTATTCTCCACAACCTCGTAACCGATACGGTTCACTATCATCTTCCCGCAATTCGGGCAATACGTATTCTCTTTGGGATTGCCGGGAACATTTCCTACATAAACATATTTCAAACCGGCACCCTTTGCTATTTTATATGCTTCATCAAGTTTTTCAACCGGCGTGGGCGGAAGGTTCTGGAGCCTGAAAGCCGGCATGAACCTGGAGAAATGTAAAGGCACTTCATCCCCGAGACTCTCTTTTATCCATTCACACATCGATTTAATCTCTTCGGGATCGTCGTTAAGCCCGGGAATGATGAGATTCGTGATCTCGAGCCATACACCCCGGGCCTTCACGGCCTTCAGGGTTTCAAGGACAGGCTTCAATTCCGCGAAAGCGCCCATTTTTCTATAGAATTCAACGTTAAAACCTTTCAGGTCCACGTTTACGGCATCCATATATTCGAGAAGCTCCGCGAGCGGCTCGGGATTAATGTAGCCGCATGTATGCATCCCGTTCTTCAGGCCTTTCGACCTGGCAAGCTTAGAGATGTCGAGCATATATTCATAGAATACGGTCGGCTCTGTATAGGTATAGACTATGAACGGGCAGTTGTGTTTCGCGGCTGCGGCTACGGCTGCTTCCGGCGGCATGTCGTAGGCGGCCGTCTCGTCGGGCTTCGCCTGGGAGATCGTCCAGTTCTGGCAGAAAAGGCAGCGCATATTGCAGCCCGCGACGGCGATCGAAAAGGCGTTCTCACCCGGCAGGACGTGAAAGAATGGTTTTTTCTCTATGGGATCTACATGAACGGCAACCGGGTTTCCGTATCCCAGCGTATACAGCATGCCGTCCTTATTTACGCGGACCGTGCATGCGCCCCGCTGGCCGGAATTGATCACGCACCTGCGCGGGCATAAGACGCACTGGACGACATTGCCCTTTACCTTATACCAAAAGCTCGCCACCCTGGGCACGGCCTTATAGTTTTCCTGCGCCCGGGATTCGGCAATGATTGAAATTGTTAAGGAAAAAAGAAGGGTAACGAAAAGGAGCCTTTTCACTCTATATACAACCTCTTATTTTATATCGCGGAGTTCCAGCTGGATCGATTGGAGCCCCTGCCAGTCATTCATGGAAGGTGTATAGGCTATATCTATGCCCGAACCTGTTTTCGGGGCTTCCATGCCGCCTTTACCGAAGCTGACAGCTTCACAGGTAACCCTGTTATCGGTTACAAGCATTTTGAAACCGGACCTGCCTATCTGGCGCGGGCCGTCCTTCACCGTCAGGTTGCGCGAGGCGAGAACGGGGCGCGGGTTATCTTCTCCGAAAGGAGAAAGGCTCTCTATCTCGGCTATGACATCCTCGCTCAGCATATTGAGGGGCACATCCATATCGATATCCAGCTTTGGGCTGAATATTCTTTCGTCGGCATCTTTCGCCGCGATGTCATTGATCGCGTCCCTGAATTCCTCTATCTTATCCTTATCGATAGTTATGCCGCAGGCCGACTCATGGCCCCCGAAACCCATCAGGCTATCCTTGCACCGCAACAGATATTCGAACAGATGAAAATGCTCGATACTGCGGCCTGAACCCTTGCCGTACTTCCCGTCCAACGAGATGAGTATCGCGGGACGATAGAACCTGTCGGCTATTCTTGAAGCGACTATGCCGATCACTCCGGGATGCCACCCGGCGCTTGCCAGCACTATCACGCGATGGTGCTTGAAGTTGACCTCGCGCTCGACCTTTGAAAGCGCTTCCTCGAGGATACCCGATTCTATCTTCTGCCTCGTCCTGTTCTCGCTGTTCAGTATGCCTGCCAGTTCTTTGGCTCGCGGCCCGTCTTCGCAAAGCAAAAGCTCGAGCGCCGTCTGCGGCGTGCCGACACGGCCCATCGCGTTTATGCGGGGGCCCAGGATGAAGCCGATGTGGCCGCTCGATATATCTTTTCCGGTAAGGCCTGATGCGTCCATTAGCGCCTTAAGGCCGGTTCTTTTTCTCTTATTCAGCTCTTCAAGGCCATGCCTGGTGAGGATCCTGTTCTCGCCGACGATCGGCGCAACGTCGGCTACCGTTCCCAGGCTTACAAGGTCGAGGAATTCTTCCGCGTTATACGAAGTTCCTTTATACAATGCGCTCGCCAGCTTGTAAGCTATTCCCACTCCCGCAAGATGCTTAAAAGGATACTTGCAGTTCTCCTGCAGCGGATTGATTACGGCATAAGCCGGCGGTATCCCGGAATCCAATATCTCGTGATGGTCTGTTACGATAACATCTATGTTCAGGCTTTTAGATACCTCGATCTCCTTAAAAGAGCTTATTCCGCAGTCGACCGTGATTATAAGAGAGACGCCGTCCCTCTGGGCTTTCTTTATCGCTATAGTGTTAAGGCCATACCCCTCTTCCAGGCGGTTCGGTATATAGGTCTCCGGGTCCGCTCCCAAATTTTTGAGGCAAAGGTATAGAAGCGTTACGCTCGTCATCCCGTCCACATCATAATCGCCGTAGATAAGTATTTTTTCGCGCGATGATACGGCCCGCCGTATCCTGGATACGGCCCTGTCCATGTCTTTCAAAAGCAGCGGGTCATGGCATGACGAAAGCGAGCATTGCATGAAGGCTGAGGCGTCGGAGGCGCTGGCTATCCCTCTATTCAGGAGAAGCTGCGCCGTGATTTTTGATATATTCAGATCGTGCGAAAGAGAGTCCTGAAAGGCCGGGTCGGAATCTTTGATCCTCCAAATCCTTCTCATGAAAACCTGCGCCTTCTGTTTTTCATAGGCTCTATGTGCACAACGACATCCGTAACGCCGGGGATATTTTCTTTTATAGCCGTTTCTATCCTATAACATATATCATGGGCTTTGTTCACATGCATGTCGGGGGAGACCTGCGCGTGGAGGTCGACGTGTATGTCGTCTTGCCTGCCGCGGGTCCTTATCTTGTGGCAGCTCTTTACGCCGTTAACGGCCATGCATATATTAAATATCTTTTTCACATCCATTATTACGATCGTATCGCAGAGGACGCTGGAGCCTTGTTTGATAATGGAATAGCCCGCATGGGCAATAAAGACGGCTATCATTATCGTAACGATAGGGTCGAGGATAGGGTAACCCATCTTTATGGCAAAGATGGCCGCGATGACAGAAAACGAAGTGAACAAGTCCGCCCTCGTATGCATCGAATCCGATATGAGGATATCGCTCTTAAGCTCTTTTCCTTTCGCATATTCGTAAGTCATTACGAATACATTGACGAGCATCGTCGCTATCATCACGACAAGGCTTATGGCATCCACCTGTGGAAAGGCCGGAGTCTGGAAATTCCTGATACCCTTGGAAATAAGGTTGCAGCATACGAAGAATAGCATTCCCGCTATACCCAGGGAAAACAACGTTTCGTATTTTTTGTGGCCGTAAGGATGAGCTTTGTCCGGGGGGCGGCAGGCAACCGTTATCCCGATAAGCCCGATTATATTCGACGCGCCGTCGGCAAGTGAGTGAAAACCGTCGGCCGCCATGCTCGTAAAATTGGTGATTATGCCGTAGGCTATCTTGGCCAGCGCCACTCCCCAATTAAGGGCAAGAATGACCAGGAGAATCTTTTTTATCTCTTCGAAACGCTTTGCCTCGTCTTCGGCCATAATGGAGCCCCGAGTATCCGACTGCATATTTATGTGCGACATCCGCCGAAGCATTTACTCTATTGCCGGTTGATTGCGAAGGCGGATAGGTTGGTCTTTGAGGTCATCTCTTCGAACCGGCTGCCACTCTCGCCCTGTGCCAGGAGATAACCATAGGGCTCGCGATGTAAATGGTAGAGTAGACTCCGACCAGGAATCCGACAAATATACAGAATGAGAAGTTGTTCAGGACTTCGCCGCCAAAGAAAAGAAGCGAGACAACTACCAGCGTAGTAATGCCTGTCGTAAGTATGGTTCTGCCGAGCATCTGGTTAACGCTTAAGTTCACGATTTCACTGAAAGAGCCCTTCTTGACCATCCGCAGGTTTTCCCTGATCCTGTCATATATAACAACCGTATCGTTTATGGAAAAACCGGCTATCGTCAAAAGAGCCGCGACGATTGTAAGGTCAAACTGCCTGTGGGTCAGCGCCATCGCTCCAATAGCGAAAATGACGTCATGAATGAGCGCTATGACGCCGGCTATGCCATATTTGATATCGAACCTGAACATGATATATATCGCGATCCCCGCCAATCCCAGAATGAGGCTCATCATGGCGTTGTAGCGCAGGTTCTTCCCGACAGCGGGCCCGACTGTCTCTACCCTCAATATCTGGAACGTATTATCCTTTATCTGGGCTCGGAAGGCCTGCGCGAGCTTAGTCGAGATATCGGCTTGCGTCCTTACGATGATCTCTTTGGGATCGCCGTATTGCTGAATCGAGGCGTTCCCCTGGCCTATATCTTTCAGGACCTTTCTTATATCATCGAGCTTTACCGGTTTTTCGAACATATACTGCTGCAGGGTGCCGCCCGAAAAATCTACGCCGTAATTCCTGTCGCCGCGCATTATAAATAGAGCTACGCTGCCTACTATGAAAATCAGGGAAAGGATATAACATATCCTCCTCTTGCCGATAAAATCGAAATTCGTTGTTTTGCGGAACAGATGCATGAAATTCAATTTTGAGAGATTGAATTGATCGCACATTACCTCAAATACAACTCTCGTGCATGTCACCGCCGTGAAAAGGTTGGCGAGAAGGCCTATCGTCAGGGTTACCGCGAAACCTCTTATCGGGCCGGTCCCGAATTTGAATATCAGGGCCGCGGCGACGATTGTTGTGATGTTCGAATCCACGATAGCCGACAAAGCCCTGTGGTAACCTGAGGCTATAGCGGCGCGCAATGATTTCCCAAGATGCAATTCCTCGCGTATCCTCTCATAAATGAGGACGTTGGCATCAACGGACATACCGATAGTCAATATAAGGCCTGCGATACCCGGCAGCGTTAGCGTCCCTTTGAAAAGCGCTAATGCCGCCAGTATTAATAAGATGTTAAGAATTAACGCCATGTTGGCAACCATGCCGGCAAGCCTGTAGTAGAATACCATGAAACCGACTACCAGGATGCCGCCGATCATCGTTGCCCGGAGGCCGCTTCTGATGGAATCCGCCCCAAGGAGCGGGCCGACGGTCCTCTCTTCTTCTACGATGACAGGCGCGGGCAAAGCGCCGGCCCTCAATATGACGGCGAGGTCATTAGCCTGCTCCACGGTAAAATTGCCGGAGATCTGGGCCTGGCCCGAGGGAATGGCTTCGCGTATGACCGGCGCTGAAACAATTTTACCATCCAAGACGATCGCCAGGCGCTTGCCTACATTAGCCGCCGTTACATTGGCGAAGATTTGAGCTCCCTTGGAATTGAGCGTGAGCGAAACGTACGGCTCACCGAATCCTCTTGAGCTGAACTCCGTTTTTGCGTTGACCAGAAGGTCGCCTGTAAGGCTCGCGTCCTTCGCGACCAGAAGCGGTTCGCGGCCCGCGCTTTCGCCTTCCAGATATTTGAGTTCATATCCATCTACGGGCTCGCCGTCGATCGCCTTCTTAAGGTCTTCCACATTATCCGAAACGAGCTTAAATTCGAGGTGCGCGGTCTTTCCGACTATCTCAAGGGCCCTTTCCCTATCCGTGACTCCGGGCAGCTGAACGATTATGTTTTCTTTGCCCTGCCTCTGGATAGACATTTCGCCTACCCCGAACTGGTCGATCCTGTTCCGTATAATCTCAATAGCGCGGTCGATGGCGTCTTTTCTTGTTTCCAGCGGAATCTTGGCCGTATCGACCTTTAAGACGATATGCATGCCGCCCTGCAGGTCCAGGCCCAGATTTATCTTGCCCTTCTGGATTACATTTCCGTCTTTATCTTTGACCGTAAACGGCGGCCATATGACCCAGAGGCAGGCAGCCGCGATAGCGATTATCCCCAATAATTTCCATTGAAGACTTTTGTTCATTTACTTACTCTCCCGCTTTGCGTTTCATCGTGGAAATGCTCGACCTCTGCACTTCCACCTTGACATTGTCGTCAACCTTCAGCGTGACCGTATGCTCTTTAACGTTGGCTATTGTTCCGTGGATACCTCCGGAGGTGATAACTTCGTCGTTCTTCTTAAGTGAGGCTATCATCTTTTTATGCGCGTCCTGCGCCTTCTTCTGCGGCCGTATCAGGAGAAAATAGAACACCACGAATATCAGGATTATCGGCATCAGATTCATTAACGGACCGGCTGCTGAATTCATTTTCGGCTCCCTTTCTTTTTGCTGTTGTACCTCATAACGAAATCTTCCTTAAATGCAGTGAAGCGATCCCCTAGGATCGCCTGCCTGGATAACGCTATAAGTTTAGCATAAAAGAAGATATTATGCAATGACACAAGACGTAAACCCAATAATTCCTCCGTATTGAACAGGTGCCTGATATAGGCCCGGGTATGCGTCCTGCAGGTATAGCAGGCGCAATTTTCATCTACAGGTTGAAAATCTTCCTTGTATTCGGCGTTTCTCAGCTGCAGATCACCGGACATGGTAAATGCCTGGCCGTTCCTGCCGTTCCTTGTTGGAACAACACAGTCAAACATATCCATGCCCTCATCTATGGCCTCCAGCACATCCGGCGGCGTCCCGACGCCCATAAGATATTTCGCCTTATCGTTTGGCAGTAACGCGGCGGTATGGCCGGCAATTTCGTGTATTAAGTTATTAGGCTCGCCTACGCTCACGCCGCCTATCGCGTAACCGTCAAAGCCTATCTTGAGAAGATCGCTTACCGCCTTCTCCCGCAAATCGAGATACGTGCTTCCCTGGACGATACCAAAGAGAAGCCGGTTTTCGGTTTGCGGTTTTCGGTTTGCGGAAAAGCATTCCTTGCTTCTTCGCGCCCACTTCGTAGTGAGAACGAGCGATTGTTCGACATAATCGCGAGCGGCCGGATAATGGACGCACTCATCGAATGTCATCATTATGTCGCTTCCGAGCGCCTGCTGAATCTCAATGACTTTCTCAGGTGTCAAAAAATGTTTCGCGCCGTCTATATGAGACGAAAATTCAGCGCCATCCTCCGTAAGCTTCCTCAATTTTGCGAGGCTGAAGACCTGGTACCCGCCGCTATCGGTAAGGATCGGGCCATCCCAACCCATGAATTTGTGCAGGCCCCCGGCTTTTTTCATTATCTCTATGCCGGGCCTGAGATACAGATGATAGGCATTGCCTAATATTATTTCCGTATTACAATCGCGAAGCTCCGCCGAAGTCAATGTCTTCACGGTGCCTTGCGTCCCGACAGGCATGAATACAGGCGTATTGACCTCTCCATGCGCCGTCTCGAGCTTCCCGCACCTCGCCTTCGAAGACTTGTCTGTATGGATTAGTTTAAACATATTTCCTTACGTAAGGTGCCTGGCACCTCTTTTGAAAGTTTTTTAATTAGTCCTGCTCCCAGTAAAATTTTTCGTCTCTCATTGGGGCAGATACCGGCAGCCATTCCCTTGAGGCGAAATGATTTTGCCAAGACTGCACTACAAATATACGTTTTAGCACAATCGTTATCATAAGAATAAAGACTACCTATTTACTAGATACATCTAAACCAATAATCCTGGATGGCAAAATCCGCCGAAAGGGTGGCTGCCGGTCAATCTGCCCTGTTGGAATACGAAAAATTTTACACGATCAGCATCGCATCGCCATAGCTGAAGAATCTGTAATTTTCCGCGATGGCTTCCCTGTACGCTTCCATAATAAAATCCTTGCCCGCGAACGCGCTCACCAAAAGCATCAGGGTTGATTTCGGCAGATGGAAGTTTGTGATCATATGATCGACCACCTTAAACTTGTATCCCGGATAGATGAAAATGTCGGTGTAGCCCGAACGGTTTGCGGTTTGCGGTTTTCGGTTTTCGGAAAAAATTCCGTCGGCGCAGTATTCTAAAACTCGCGTAGTAGTTGTGCCGACGGCAAAGACCCTGCCGCCGCTATTCTTGGTTTCATTGATTAAATTTACGGTCTCTTCCTGCAATTCAAAATATTCTCTATGCATCTTGTGACTCTCAACATCATCTGTCTTTATTGGTGCAAATGTTCCATAACTAGTGTGCAAAGTAACGTGCGCCAACCGAACACCGATAACCGACAACCGGGCAAGCAGTTCTCTTGTGAAATGCAGCCCCGCGGTCGGGCTTGCCGTCGCGCCCTCCCGCGAGCCGTAAACGGTCTGATAATCAGTCTTATCGCGTTCCTCGTCGGCCCTGTCGATATAGGGCGGCAGCGGCATATGGCCGCATCTGGTCATGATCTCGTCTATGGAGCGGTTAAACTGTACCATCCTGCCTATTTTGCCCGAACCAAGCACCTCAACCTCGTGCCCGGACTCCAGTAATATGCGCTCTCCGATATTTATCCGGCCCGATGGCCTGACCAAAGCCTCGCATGACACTCCTTTATTATCCAGCAAAAACAATTCAACCCTCCCCCCAGTCTTCCTGCTTCCGAACAGCCTGGCAGGTATGACTCTGGTGTTATTCAGCACCAGAAGATCGTTTTTTTTGAAATATTTCGAAATATCCGAAAAAACTTTATGCCGGACGCGGCGCGACTTACGGTCAAGCACCATCATCCTGCATCTGTCGCGAGCCTCTATTGGATATTGCGCAATCAATTCCCTGGGGAGCTTATAATCAAACTCGGATAATTTCATACTATTTCCTCGCCGATACAACCTGCGAGGTTTTCCGGCAGCTATCTACCTGTTAACCTCGCAGGTTGTATCGGAAATTTCGGTGCCGGGATAGTAGAATTTCAGGATCTCTTCCGCTTTCTTGCCCTTGCGCGCCTGGCCGTAGGCGCCCCACTGGCACATGCCGGCACCATGGCCCCAGCCCATGCCTTCCAAAACGAGCGAATTCAGTTTTACGGACGCGTCGAATTTCGTAGACCGGACTTCATTAGGGCCGATAAGCTGGCGAAAATCCTTGCCGGTCAAGACTACCGAAATGCCTGCGTCGTCTTTAATCTCTATTTTATCGACTCTATCTGATCTATTTTTCGACAGGACGGCTACAGAAGCTATCTTCCCTATCTTATACCCGCCGCTTTTCAGTTTATCGGCGAGCTCCCGAAGAGAAATCTCCTTCCTCCATCTGTAGTGTTTCGAATCTTTGCACCAGCCGCATTGCACCCCTTTAAGATATGGCGCGTCTATGTTCCACAGGTTGGAGGCATCCTCGGTATGGCCGGCGCAGGCAGCGTGATAATACGCGGGGATGATATTCCCGTTATAGGCGAGGACTCCGCCTTTGGTCAGGTTGACAGCTCTCGTAGTAGACCATTTCTCGGAAGTCCTTCCGCCGTAAACTTGAGAATATATATCGCTTCTCAGGTCGTAAGGCTGCAACCTGTTTTGTCTTGCCTGGTATAGCGCGAACGTCCTGGCGGCGATCGCCTGCGCTTTCAAAACCTCGGCCGGCCAGCGGTGCGACACTTCATGGTAAAGCACCCCATACAGATAGTCTTCGAGGCCGATATAGTTGACGACCATTAATTTTCCGTTGTCTTTTCTGATAATATCTATGTCGCCTCTGAACCTTCTTGAATCAACATATATATTCGAATCCCTGGCGACTTTCACTTTTACGGCGGGAAGAACAAGCTGGCTCTTCCCGATCCTGATACCGGCATTTGCGGCCGTTACATTCGCCGCCAGACACGGCCCTTCCATGACAACAGCGTCCGAATTTATCGGATATATCTTATATTTCCCCTTAAGGGCAAGGTTTACGCTATCTCTATCGTCTAATATTAAGACACGCAGGGTTATCTCACACTCCTGCCCGGCGGATAGCGCGTCTCCCGTCATGGCCAGAGCCAGCATCGCCATAACGACAGGAATGCAGAATAACTTTTTCACCCCGCCTTTTCTTCTAAAATTTAATCTAATCATAGAAAGGGCGGGGTTCATCTTCGCCTCAAGAGTATAAATACTATCGATAGGATTATGGATATAAGGATGCATGTCGTAATGGGAAAATAGAATGAAAACCCTTTTTTCTCTACGTATATATCTCCGGGCAGCCGGCCGAACCATGACAGCTTTCCGCCGAGCATGAAGATAGCTCCGAATACTATGAACAATATTCCGAATAAAATTAACGTTTTCCCCAGTGAATTCATATCCATTCTACTTGCGGCCCTTCTTATCTATCCGCTCCTTCTCCGAAAATACGCATCCGCAGTAATTCTGGCAATATATCCCCTTCTTTTTAGCAAGGTCGTGGGCAGACTTAAATCCGGTTCTGAAATCCTTATAGTAAAATTTAAGCCCAAGCCTCTTGGCGATATCCTCGCCTATGGACCTAATCGCATCATGGTCCTGGTATGGGCTGCCGAGAAGCGTGGTTGTGAACGCCTCAAATCCGTTATCCTTCGCGAAACCCGCGGTCTTTTCAAGCCTCACCCGCCAGCATGACGGGCACCGGTTCTTCGACTCTTCATCGCATGAAATCTTTTGAAAATAATTTCCCAGGTCATAGTCCGCATATGTGGCATTGACACCTGTCCCGCGGCAGTATTTTTCAACCTCTTCCTTGCGTTTAAGATATTCTGAATAAGGATGTATGTTGGGATTATAGAAGAACCCTGCCAGCCTGTAGCCCTCTTTCTTCAGTTCTTCAATCGGGAATATCGCACATGGAGCGCAGCAAATATGCAGAAGGACGTTCACCCCGCCCTTTCTTATGTCCGATTTGCTGCTTGAAGGAAGGGCGGGGCTCAAAACATTTCCCCTTGCATCTCTTTTGGATTTCGAGAAAAGCCCATATGCTCACAGGCCTGCCTGGTGAGCTCTCTTCCGCGGGGCGTTCTCTTCAAAAACCCTATCTTCAAAAGAAACGGCTCTACGATATCTACGATGGTGTCGGGTTCTTCATTGAGAGTGGCCGCGATCGATTCGATCCCCGCAGGGCCGCCGCCGAATGACTCATGGATAACATTTATGACTTTTCTATCGACATTGTCCAGGCCCATCTTATCGATCCCATGGCTTTTTAGAGCCTCTTCCGTCGCTTCAAGCGTAATCTTACCGTCACGCTTGACCTGGACCCAGTCCCTCACCCGGCGCAGAAGCCTGTTCGCGACTCTCGGCGAACCTCGCGAGCGCCTGGCTATTTCCGAAGCGGCATCTTTATCAACGTGGATATTCAGTATCCTGGCGGATCGCGTGATTATTTTTACCAGATCCTCGGCCTCGTAAAAATCGAGGTGATAGAATATGCCGAACCTTGACCTTAGCGGCGCGGTTAAAAGGCCGGCCCGCGTCGTCGCGCCGATCAGGGTAAAGCGTTTCAGATTGAATTTTATCGTCTTAGCATAAGGGCCCTTGTCTATGATAAAATCTATTTCAAAATTTTCCATCGCAGGATAGATGAATTCTTCAACGGTCTTCGAAAGGCGGTGGATCTCGTCGATAAATAATATATCGCCTTCGGCAAGATTTGTCAGGATCCCTATCAGGTCACCGGCCCTTTCTATCGCCGGGCCGCTCGTAGCGGTTATCTTTGTCCCCATCTCGTGGGCAATTATATGCGCCAGTGAAGTTTTTCCGAGGCCCGGCGGCCCCGAGAGAAGCGTATGCTCCATCGGTTCATTGCGTTTCCCGGCGGCCTGAAGAGAGACCTTAAGATTCTCGACGACATCCTTCTGGCCGATAAAATCCTCTAATCTGGAAGGCCTCAAAGAGATATTGAGGATCAGGTCTTCTTCCGTCTCCTGATTCGCTACCAATTTCTCCCTGCCGGTCATTTCCGTATCTTTCTTAGCCATTTTTTCCCTACGCCCTCGACCTGCTGCCCTTATATACCTCGTTAAGTATCTCTTCGCACGATGCCGCCGCAGGATTGCGCTTAATCGCCTTCTCAACCATATCCTTCGCTTCGTGCTTCTTATACTGCAGCTGCGTCAACACGCCGAGCGCCTCTTCTTTAATATCTTCTTTGCCGGCCGGGATATCTCCGCCGAACTTATCCTGGATGAGCCCGAACTTCCCGACCTTGCCCTGAAGCTTCGCGACGATCTCGCGCGCTTTCTGGTCGCCTATACCGGGCAGTGATTTGAGGACTGCTAAATCCGCTTTATCTATCGCATCCGCTATCGCCGAAATAGATAACGTAAGCGCCCTGCATGCGGCCTTGGGCCCTACGCCGGAAACGGTGATGAACTGCTCAAAAAACTCTTTCTCTATCTCATTAAGAAATCCCACCAGCACAGGGATCGCTTTGGATGGGTCCATCTGGTAATAATGGTAGGTAACCAGCGAGATTGTTCCGTCTTCTGACTTGGCTTTTTCCATACCCTTCATTACTGCGGGCGGGATCAGGATCTCGTACGAGATACCGTTGACGTCTATAACAACGCTCGACGCCTTCCTCTTCTTTATCTTTCCTGAAATTTGCGATATCATTTTGCGCTTTTCCCTGCCCCCTGAACCCTGCCCCCTGAACCCTGCTCAATATAGCAATAGCTGATCGCCATCGCGAGCGCGTCGCTTACATCGACCGGTTCCGGAGGCGTTTTAAGTTTCAGCAAACTCTGCACCATTCTCTGGACCTGGGTTTTTGACGCGTGGCCGTTGCCGGTGACGGCCTTCTTTATCCTCGTTGATGGATAGTTCGCGAGCTTTACACCAAGTTTGCCGCAGACCAGGCACGCCATCGCGCGCGCATGGGCCATCAATATCGATGTGGTGGGATGTTTATAATGCGAGTATACCTTTTCAAGAACCAAAACTTCGGGCCTGTGCTCTTTTATGATATCCGATATCTCATCGAATATCTTTTCGATCCTCGCCTGGATCGGCGTATTGGGCTTTGTCCTTATCGCGCCGGCCTCGACGAGGCTAAAATTTCTATCCTCAATTATGCCGTAGCCGGTTATAGCCAGCCCGGGATCGATGCCCAGTATCCTCATTATTCCTTCAACAGTTCGTCCGGTATATCGAAATTAGCGTAGACATTCTGCACGTCTTCGTGCTCCTCAAGGCCGTTCACCAGATCCAATACCTTCTTCGCATCCTCTCCCGTTACCTTGACGGTCGATTTCGGGATAAGCTCGATCTCCGCCGTTTCTATCTTTATCTTGTTATCCTCGATAGCCTTTTTAACTTTAAAGAAATCGGCCGGGGCCGTTTTGACCGCGTAGTTTTCGTCCTCCGTAACCATATCCTCGGCGCCCGCATCGAGCACCACCGACATCAGCTTATCCTCGTCGATCGACGACTTCGCTATGACGATATACCCTTTCTTCTCAAACATCCAGCTGACGGAACCGGCACCCGCCATGTTGCCGCCCTTCTTCGTAAATATCGTCCTTACCTCGCTCGTCGTCCTGTTCTTATTGTCGCTTACCCCCTCGACGTAAAACGCGACGCCTCCCGGGCCGTACCCTTCCAATACTATATCTTCGTAACTTACACCCTCGAGCTCACCGGTGCCTTTCTTTATGGCGCGTTCGATATTATCGGCCGGCATACTTGCTTCTTTCCCGCGCTCTATCGCAACCCGCAACCTCGGATTTGTCTCCGGCTTACCGCCGCCTCTCGCCGCAACCGTTATTTCTTTTATTAATTTTGTAAACAACGACCCCCTCTTAGCGTCGGTAGCCGCTTTCTTATGCTTGATCGTCGCCCATTTTGAATGTCCGCTCATTTGCCTCCTCGCAATCTGCTCGTTTAAGATTTACCTTACTCTTCCGATTCTTCTTTTTTGTTCTGCTTTGCCTTGTCTATTATGACCTGTGCCGTATTTGAAGGCACTATCTCGTAATGAGAAAAAGTCATAGAATACGTGCCGCGCCCGCCTGTAATGGATTTAAGCTCATTGACATATTTATACATCTCTTCCAGCGGGACCTTTGCCTTGATGGTCTGGGACCCTTCTCCGGGCTCCATCCCCATGACCCTGCCGCGCCTTGAGTTCAGGCTTCCCGCGATATTGCCCATGAATTCATCGGGTACTACAATATCAACGTCCATTATCGGCTCCAGAATCACAGGCCTGGCTTTCAGCATCGACTCCCTGAACGCGTGGCGGGCAGCCGTCTGGAAAGCGATATCCTTCGAGTCGACAGGATGCGTCTTACCGTCATAGACTATTACCCTCACGTCCACAACGGGAAACCCCGCCAAGCCTCCTGACTGCAGGGCCGTCTTTATTCCCTTCTCGCATGACACGACGAATGGCCTCGGTATCGCGCCGCCGACAACCTCATCTACAAACTCAAATCCCGCCCCACGCGAAAGAGGCTCTACGCGCATCCATACCTCGGCGAACTGCCCGGCGCCGCCGGTCTGCTTCTTATGCCTGTACTGCGCGTCGCCCTTACCCAGGATCGTCTCTTTATAAGCAACCTTCGGAGTTCCGATATCAACCTGCACTCCGTAACGCATCTTCATCCGGTTCACCATTGTGCCGATGTGAATATCGCCCATGCCGGAGACTATCATCTCTTTAGTCTGCTCGTCCCTGGTGATTTTAAACGTCGGATCTTCCGCTGTCAACTTGTGCAAAGCGCCCGAGATCTTGTCTTCGTCCGAACGAGTTTTAGGTTTAAGAGAAAACGATATGGCGGGCTCAGGAAATTGTATATCATCAAACTTCAACTGCTTCTTCTCATCGCTTATCGAATCGCCGGTTTGAGTGTCTTTCAGCTTGCATGCGCAAGCTATGTCACCGGCTTGAACGGATTCCATCGGGACCTGAGTCTTTCCCAGAAGAGTGAAAAGCTGCCCGATCCTTTCCCTTGTTCCGTTATCTACATTAATAAATGCGCCGTTAGATTGAAGCTTGCCCGAAAAAACCCTGAACATGGATATCTGGCCCAGGAACGGATCCGATAACGTTTTGAACACAAGCGCGGCAAACGGCGCGTTCGGATCCGGCTCAATGCCCACCTTTTCAGAATTGTCCTGTTTTACCGCGTCGACTTTCGGCCTGTCCGCGGGAGACGGCAGGAAATTGACTATGGTATCCAGAAGTTCTTTTATCCCGATACTCTTTTTGCTTGAGCCGCATAAGATCGGGGTGACCGCGCCGCCGTGTATCGCCTTGTTGAGAGCTCCTGATAATTCTTCGGCACCGAGCTCTCCCTTATCCAGATATTTCTCGAGAAGCGCGTCATTGGTCTCGGCAACGGTTTCAGTCAGATCGTCGATGAGACGTTTGAGATGCGCCTTATCGCTATCCGAGAACTTATCTATATTTTTCGGCATAACCACGCTGGCCACTTCTTTAAACGCGGATTCTTTTCCTATCGGAGCGTCGACGGCAACGCAATGCCTGCGGAATTTCTTCTGTATATCCTCGAAACACTTATCGTAATCGGAATGTTCTTTATCGAGCATATTTATGAAAAATATGCACGGTATGCCCTTCTCCTTGACTATCCTGTACGCGCGTTCGGTACCTATCTCGACGCCGCTTGTGGCGTTCACTACGACTATGCACGAATCCACGGCCCGAATTGCGCCTATCATCTCGCCCGCGAAATCCGTATAACCCGGAACGTCTATCATGTTTATTTTTTTACCCCCGTAGGTAAAACTCAGTACGGATGTGCCGGCCGAATGTTTCTTTTCCTTTTCATCTTCATTGTAATCCGAAACCGTATTCCTCTCTTCTATCGATCCCATTTTCGGTATTGCTCCGCCTGCGAAGATAAGGGCTTCGGCCAAGGTTGTCTTTCCGCATCCGGAATGACCCAATAGAATTATATTACGGATATCCTTTGCCTCGAAAATCGCCATCTTACTTCCCCTTTCTATTCTGCTTTTATGCTAATTATAAGTATTATAATTATATGAGGCGGTATGTCAAGAAGAATATGCCCATGCACTTTTAGCGCCTTTTATAAATCCTAACTAATGGCGCGCCGGTATCGGTTTTAAATTTATGGTAGCCCATATCGTCAGGCCGGTTTTCCCACGGTATGTCTGGGTAAGGAAGGACGATCTCCTCGTAGCGTTTCTTCACTTCTAAATAAAAATCGGAATCGTAAAAACCGCTGTTCCAGCGGCCGCTCACCACTATCCATTCAGGAAACCGCCCATCATCAACCCTTCGACAAAAGCTCATGGTTGATCCTGAGCCTGTCGAAGGATCAAAAGGCGGCATATTATCAACCTTGAGGTCCGTATAAAATATGATGGGGTTGTCAAACATATGCGCAACCTTAACCGTATCTCCGGGCTTCGCGTTCGCGTTCAGATACATGGTTATCCCCTCTGCCGGGCCATCATAGTCATGCGTTATCTCATATATGTAATCGAGAACAAAACTTCTGACGGGCAAAGAAAAGCTGAAGGCGTTCGTAAAAAGGGTGAGCGGAATTATCACGCTTAAGACAAGATACCTGAATTTCGTCATCAATCGATAAATTATATATGCCTCCAGGATGAAGAATAAAGGCGCGATATGAATAATGTATCGGAGGCTGTTCATATTAATGAAGAAAAGAAATACGAGCGCGAAAATAATAAATAGCGCGATAAGATATATGGCATCTCTATCCTTTTTTGGCATCGAAACCGCAAGTTTTCTTTTTCTAAGAACATAAAATATATATAGAAGGACTGCCGACCTCCACGGAAAAATATATTTATTAATAGCGCGTATATAAAATCTCACGTTGTGCAATATCCAGTCGAGATCCAGCGCGAGCCGCCTCTGCAGTTTAAAAAAATACAATATCGGGATAGATGATATCGACAAAACGGCTATAAATACGGTGTTTCTTTTAAAATCAGAGCTCTTTTGTGTCAGAAATATATGCAGAATTACAGCCGCCGCAACTCCGAGAAAATAACTGAAGCTTGTATTCAGGAGGATGAATAGGGATGCCAGCAGAAAGGGCGAGGAATTTTTTTTCTTTTCGATATAACACAGATAGAGGTATATGCATAAAAGCGTCAGGAAGGTTCCTGGGGAAAAATACCTGCATTGACGCAAATGCAGGATAAACGGCACCGAAAATGCCGCGAGGCTCACGCTTATATTGGAGACGGCTCGCGACTTAAAAAATTTCTGCGCCAGCAGATAGACTAAAAAGATGCAGAAGAGCCCTGTCAGCGCGAACGGAAACCTGGCCGCGAATGTATTTATCCCGAACACGCGGAACGAGAGGCTGGCCATGTAGATCGCAAGCCACGGCTGTCCCATCCAATATTTTCCGAACAGGTAGTTCTTTGAAAACTCCGGGATCTCCAGGATGAGGACGGTGTTTTTTCCGTCGTAAGCCTGCGGCAGGCCGAACGTTAGGGTATTTCTCGCCAGTATCGCGGTCTCGGCCTCATCCTGCCACAGGTATTGGTTGCCCAGATTGCAGAAGAGGAAAAACGAGGCGATGGAAAGTATGGTTATTAAAAAAAGCCGGTTTGCGGTAGTCACCGTGTTTATCTTTGGCCGGGTTTCGATTCTTCGATCTTTTCGAGCAGCGTGTTTATCTTCGATATGAAATCGCCAAGCTCGTCTTTATCGCGCGTTTTAAGCCTTATTGAATAATCGCCCGCGATCGCCTTGTCGAGCTGCCTTTCTATCCTGGGGATCGGCCCTATAATCCTGTTTGAATATACCAGAGACGCCCTGATTATGAGGAACAGGATAACCGGCAGGGCGAACGCGACAACGATATTCACCTTCTTCATCGCCGGCAGGAGCGTAACGGCTATCGCCTCGGGTATCAGCATCTCGCTGAAGACCGAATAGTAGATAAGGTAATACAATCCCGCCAGGAGGAATACAAGCGGTATCGCCACAAGGCTCATGTACCGGTACTGGAAAGGCTTGTCGACAAGATATCTTCTTCTCTTTATCTTATTCATCTCGTTCATTTCTCCATGTCTCCTCGATCCTTCGACCATGAGCCTGCCGAAGGGTCGAAGGGTTGATTTGAACCGGCGGGGGCCGCCGATATAACGATCTCGTCGAACATCGCCTCGGCAACGCTTTTTGTGTTATCCGCGTTACACATTATGGCAATGGCGCCCGGGCCCATCCAGGGGCTTCTGCCGAATACGCGCCGGTAATCTTCGTATACATTGCGCGTCTCGGCATACCATTCCCCTTCAACACCGCCGCCGCTTCGCACGACTATCGTCTCTATATTTTTGCCGTTCGGGCTCTTCACCTCGGCGCCGACCGGAAGATTTTCGTCCCAGACATATTCGATAAATCTGGATGAAGAAAAGCTTAAGAACGGAAATATGACATAGATCCTCGCGGCGTAATCATCCCTCTCTTTATCCGTCAGGGCCTTCCGCTTGTCGGGAAATTTCGTCACCTGCCACTTCCAGCTGAGTATGGGATAGTCTTTCAGCCTGAACCCTATCTTGTAATACAACGCGGAACATGTCTTTTCGCTTAAGGCATCGACAAAACCGTTTGAGCCATGCCTTATAACCCTGTAATCGACAAGGCCGTTCAGTATCATCTTGTCCCATTTATTGAGCGGCTGCGGTTCGTCGAATGTAAACTGCTTAAGGCAGGTTGTCACGGAATAACCCGTGACAGCAAAAATTAGAAGAAGAATTACTAACGATATCCTGATCTTAATAATTGCCCGTCTCATTTACTCGGCTGTTTCGCGCTTAACGAGTTCATAGGGAATATTTCCGCCGCCAAGCAGCATATGCATCTGCGCCCCTTCATACGGATTCATATCCAGCTCATCCCTGTACTGCCTGAGTATAAGCTTGCCGGATTCACTATACTGTTTTCTCTCTAAAGGAACGCCATTTTCGTCGTAGGAAATCTGCGAAATAAGATGCGAATCTTCATACCACCAGCGCATCGCCGCCCAACCGTCGATGCCGGCTTTAAGCTTTCCTTTTTGATCGTAAAGAGCCTCTTCCGTCTTGTTTCCGCAGGGGTCGAACTTCTCTATCTTTTCAACCGTGCCGTCATTCCTCAAGAAGGCTTTCGATATTAACCGGCCGTCAACATCATAAACCGTACACTGCTTGAGCTTGCCGTTTTCCCAATAGTCAAATTGCTTCAGGTTTTCGACATCACCTTCGCAAAAACCCACCGACACATACCACGAAAATAATAAAAGCAAAGCTACAACAATCGTTCTCATCTTTCACTGGCATCGTATACAAGGGTAATCTTTGTCACCTTCACAGCCTCCTTCGGCGTCATTACCTATACCTTGTAAACCTTGTCGTGCGGGTGGACTTTCTGCGAAACTTTTATGCCGACCATATCGCCGCGCTTGCCTTCGGATACATCCGCGTGCTCAATCTGCATGCTCTTTATATCCTGGGTAAAGTCCGAGGTGTGGCCCTTGACATGGATTTTGTCGCCCACTTTGAGCGCATCGCCGAGCTCTATGATCCCCACATTCAAATGCCCGTAATAATGGGTAATCTTGCCTATCTCTTTCCCTTTTACAGCTTGCGGCTTACCTTCGCACTTATTGCAAATTTGCGGATTTTTTGCCGACGGCCTTACGCCGAAAAATTTTGACACTATCAAGTCGTACATCATGCCTTCAAGCGGAACCCTGCAAATCTTACATTGCTTACCCATACCTGCCTCCTTTCGCCTATTTCCTCATCGACCTTCTTTTTCGACGCCTCATCGCAAGCCTCTTCATCCTTCTCGTATTCTTTTTTGGCATTCTCCACCTCCTTGTAAATTGTTACATACCCATACACTAATAATATGACAAAGGCTGCTCAACTTCAAGAAGAATCTGTTTTCAGCTACCACCACCCCCTGCGGAAGGAAGGACGTGATCCGCAATTTCGTTTGGACATGCCGGATCATCGCCGACAGCCGGTATGTCATAAGCGGCATTGAGACACTTCGGCCAGGTCCGGATATAGCTCGGCACAAGATCCGAATGCGGGGGTTGCGCACCCACTGCGGCGTTTGTATCGAGCGCCCACATATCCACCGCATCTCTTATGTGGTTCAGGTTCGATATGCAGGCGTTCTTGTTCGCCGCGGTCCTGGCTCTGACATAATTTGGGACGGTTATCGCGGAGACTATTCCAATAACACCCACAACGATCAATATTTCAACCAGCGTGAACGCTTTATCGTATCGATTTTTTCCATCCATACTCATCCTTCTTCGCAGTATAGCTTACCTTATATTGTTAAAAACATCAATACTCGTCTTAGGTAGGCCAATAAATATAACCGCGCAGCGGAATTTAGTCCGCTGCGCGGTTATATTTAACCCGGCACCCCTCGTATAACTCGGGATGCCTAATAATAAGAAGCCCCTAGGAAAACCCAGGGGCTTCTAATTATACCCCGGCACTGGCCTACTCTCCCAACTAGTTGCCCAGTAAGTACCATCAGCGCTGGAGGGCTTAACTTCCGTATTCGGAATGGGAACGGGTGTTGCCCCTCCGCTCAGAGCGCCAGGATTAAAATCTTGAACAACACATAATAAGTAACGGCGAATCAAGCATTGCACCATCATGATTATAAAAAAAGGTCAAGCCAAACGACGGATTAGTACGCTTAAGCTGAAAGCCTTACGGCTCGTACACTTAGCGCCTATCAACCATGTAGTCTCCATGGCGTCTTCAGGGATATCCATTCTTGGAGATGGCTTCGTGCTTAGATGCATTCAGCACTTATCCTTTCCGAACGCGGCTACCCAGCCATTGCCACTGGCGTGACAACTGGAACACCGTAGGTTCGTCCGTTCCGGTCCTCTCGTACTAGGAACGGTCCTCCTCAAATATCCTACGCCTGCATCAGATAGGGACCGAACTGTCTTACGCATGTTTTTCCATTATTACTAACGGCATGGACTATATCTTCACCCTCTTGATAGCCTCAAGGAGGGGCTGACGTATTATAACTTCTTTCGAAGCCATCTCGGCTTACGCCTCAGTCTCTACAGGGAAAAGATTGGCTTTTTCGAGATACAACCGAACTGTGTGGCCTGTATTAGTTCGTTTCTTTGAGTAATTAAACTTAGCCGTTTCATCGACCAATCTACTCAAATGAACCATACTTTCAGGCGTCATCCTTTTGGGATGTACGTCAATCAGCCTTATAACCTGTTCGGCCAACTCTTTCTTCAAACGAAGATATGGCAAGAGGACATTTAAAACCGACTCGACCTCTTTTAAACCGACTATAGTATACTCCGTC
>JAZDOS010000007.1:0-6916 GCA_043798375.1 Candidatus Omnitrophota bacterium
GCTACGCGCGCTTTTATTGCCGGTTCGTGCTTCTTACGCATTGCCATAACTAAATCCTCCATTTTTAGGCCTTCATTATACCGCGTTTTTTATCTTAAGTTGGCCTGAAAAATGGTCTAGATTCTCCCGAGCATTATAATATCCCAGACCCGTCCCACTTCACATCCCAGACCTGTCCCTCACAGCGTAAGAACATCCAATACGCATCATCGTCTTAAAACTAATTCTTTTAATCTTTCTCAAGCTCCGGGGGAGGGGGGTATGATGTCTCTTCCCATTCCCGTTAGACGGGAAAATTTATCTTTACATGAGCCCTCGGTTATGGTACAGTTACGTTTGTTAACGGAGGAATTATAAGATGGCAAAGAATGGCAAGACCCCAAAGAGCAAAATGACAGATACAGAGCGCGGGACTCTTCTTGAAAACATAGGTCGTGATGTAACGCGGATCGCAGAGGCACAAGCCGCAACCGCGGGAAAGGTCTCAAAAATCGAAAAAGTAGTAGATCGTATACCGGCCTTGGAATCTGCAATAGATACTATATCCACGGCAGTTATGCAAATCAGCAGCGATGTAAAAACTCTTCAGAAAGACGCAAAAGACCTTAAAAGCGATGTTAAGAATATTGACACAAGACTGAAAACAGTCGAAGAGAAGATAGATAAAAATTTAGATAATCATGATAAGCGTATTACCAAGCTCGAGGAAAAAGTTTTGGTATAGCGTCCTTCCAAAGTAATTCCTAAAAGCACCACCTTTTGAAAAACCACCAGTCTATCTTGGTAAAAACGGGCTGGTTCCTGATAAGGGAATACATACCCCAGCTCGTCTAAGCGCAGAAGCTTGACGTTGGAATAATACTGCGTCATGGTGTATCTCGAATTCGAGCGAAAAAAAATTAAAAGGATCCTTCCTTCCATTAAGAATTGACAGGGAGCATATTTTATAGTAATCTTATATGAAATGCGGAGGATAGAGATAATGAGTAGAGCACGTATTTTAGATTATAATAAGGGTATAATAGTAAATAAAGGCCTGGCCGCGACAATAGGCGTCACATTTTTTGTTCTTGCGACGGCGCTCGGCGCGTATGTGAGGATCCCCATAATCGGGACGCCGGTGCCGGTAACGTTCCAGACCTTCTTTGTAATAATGGCGGGCGCTGTCCTGGGGAAGAGGCTCGGAGCCCTGAGCCAGCTCTGTTATGCGATTCTATCCGTTCCTTTTCTATTGGGTCCGACCGGAGGATATTTCATGGGTTTTATAGCCGCTTCCTATGTTGTCGGCCGCATGACCGGGCCGGGCAAGTCCGGCATCGGATGGGCCGTCTTTTCATTTGCCGTAGGCAGTATAATCATCTACACCTTCGGAATTTTATGGTTAAGCTATTTGTTGAAGATCGATATTGCCAAGGCCATATACATGGGGGCCCTGCCTTTTATCCCCGGGGATACCGTTAAAATACTGATTGCCGCAATAATATATTCCGGAATATCCAAACGTTCAAAAGAGATATTTTCCGAATAAGAAGGTGGAGCCGGTGGACAACATACTTGAAAAACCCGGATATTTTGTCTCCATTACTCTTGTCTTATGTGCGTATCTCTTCTTTTTCCAGCTGGGCGGGATGGCGCTGACGGATCCCGATGAGACTTTTTACGCCCAGTCCGCCAAAGAGATGCTGGCAAGGAACGAGTGGGTTACCCCGTATTTATACGGAAAGCCTCAATTCGAGAAGCCTATTCTTATCTACTGGCTTATAGGACTTTCCTATAAAATATTCGGCATAAATGAGTTTGCCGCAAGGCTTCCCTCGGCAATATTCGCGCTTATAGGCGTATTCGCTGCCTATCTTCTGGGCGGCCTTCTTTTTAATAGAAGGGTCGGTGCCTTATCGGCCGTAATACTCGCTTCATGCGTAGAATATATAATCCTTTCAAGGGCATGTGTAACCGATATGGTTTTGTCGACATTTATGCTGCTCGGCGTGCTGTTCTTTTTTTACGGGTATCTTAAAGGAAAAAAATATTGCTATCTTCTATCCTCGGCGGCCTTCGCGTGCGCGGCCCTTGCCAAAGGGCCGGTCGCTGTCATATTGCCGGGCGCGGCGATTTTGATATTTCTTATTCTTGCCAAAGATATTAAGGCGATAGGAAAGATGCCCATCGCGCTTATAGTATTGGTTTTTATTGCCGTTGCCGGGCCGTGGTATTTTCTCGCGTATAAATATCATGGCAGGGAGTTTCTTGACGCATTCTTCGGATTTCAGAATATTACCCGGTTTACGCAATCCGAACATAAGATCGGCTCGCAATTTTACTACAATATCCCAGTTCTATTCGGCGGTTTCTTCCCGTGGAGCGCCTTCCTGCCATACGGTGCCTGGCACCTCTTTAAAAAAACATTTAAAAAGGCGCAGGACGGGAACGCGGGACTCGATGCGTGTTCCGGAAGGAAGGGTTCCATCTTTATCCTGATATGGTTCTTCGTCATCTTCATCTTCTTCTCGATATCGAGCACGAAACTCCCCACCTATATATTCCCGTGTTTCATAGCGCCGGCGCTCATATCGGCCGTATTCTGGGATGATTTTTTAAAGAAAGACGCCCGGCGGAATATGAAGGCGGCGATGGGCATATCCGTCTATCTTTTGATTGCGGCGGTAGCCATGGGTTCAATGGGGGCGTCTCTGTATATAAAATACGATTACCCTTCGATATTTTCAGGCGTCGCTGTTTCAAGCCTTTTACTGATATTCGGCTTCGCGCTCGTTTTTATATCGTATTTCCGGAAAAAATATATTGCCTCATTCGCTTTTATCGTATATTCACTTGTTATATTCCTATATCCATTAAACCGGCTCGTCATACCCGAAATCGAACATTACGAGACGAGCAAACCCGCAGCCGAAGAGCTGGATATCCTTACAAAGAAAGATGAAAGGATCGGCTCGGAAAGCAACTACCTGGCGGGGCTTGCCTTCTACACGGGCAAATTTCCCGTAGACCTGGATAAACACCACAATATGGTAAATTTCATAAACGCGAAAGACCGGGTCTGGGCCGTTATAAAAGAGAAGAACCACATTCAGCTGTATGATCCCAAGATAAATAAGGACTTCGTAAATGCCTCATATATGGTATATAAGATAGGGAAGAGGGCGATAGTGACGAATAAATTGCCCCCGGACGGCAAATACCTGATAAAGAGAGAGAACCCGAAGTGAAAAAATACAGAATATCTTTTGTATTTCCTATGTTCAACGAAGCCGAAAATATCGCCGAAACGATACGCAGGGTGACGGGCCTGGCGCGCGATATATGCGATGATTACGAGATTGTTGTGGCCGACGACGCTTCTACGGACGCAAGCGGAGATATCGTAGATGGGCTGGCGTTAAAAGACAGCCGTATAAGATCGATCCGCCTGAAAAAGAATACGAAATTCGGCGGGGCGCTGAAGGCAGGGCTCGAGAACGCGTCGAAAGAGCTGGTGGTCTATACGGATTCCGATCTGCCGGCCCGTGAAGAGGATATCAAAAAAGCGCTGGAGCTGCTGGACGGCGCCGATGTCGTAACGGCGTACAGCCTCGTCATAAAGGACGCCAGCTTTAAGCGGATAGTTATGTCCAGGGCATATAATTTTCTTGTAAGGCTCCTTTTCGGACTGGACCTGCACGACATAAATTCCGGGCTGAAGATATATAAGAAAGAGGCGCTGAAAGGCCTTAAACTCATATCCAGGAGCCCTTTTGTCGACGCGGAGATCTTTTCTGAGATAGCGAAGCGCGGCGGGAAAATAAGGCAATACGGCCTGATATTTGAACTGCGCACCAGGGGGCATTCTTCCATATCCAGGCCCGGGATCGTGGCGCGGACATTCTGGGATATGCTGGTATACAGGTTTTCGAGATAGGGCCATACACGGTATGAAACAGCTGATCGTAAGCGCGGATGATTTTGGGCTGACAAAGAGCATGAGCGAGGGCGCTGTCAAGGCCTATAGGGACGGCATAGTAACATCCCTGAATCTTTTACCTGCAGGCAGCGCGTTCGAGGAAAGCCTTTATTTATTAAAAGATATTAAATTGAACGAAATAGGCGCGCACCTCTCTCTAACCGAGACATCCCCTGTTACCGATCCTGCCAGGATAACAAGCCTCGTCACAAAAGAAGGTAATTTTCACGCGAATTATCCGCCTTTCTTTATCAACCTTTTTACGGGAAAGATAAAGACAGATGATATTTACCTTGAGTTGCGAAGCCAGCTCGACAGATTGAAGAGAACCAATCTTCCGATCGTCAGCCTGAACAGCCACGAGCATATACATATGATGCCGTTTCTATTGAAGATCTTCATTGAGCTCGCGGGAGAATACAACATCCCTTTTATCAGATATCCTCACGGAGACAGGCTGGTCAGCCCTTTTAGTTTAAAGAAGCTCTTCAAGGCGATAGTGCTTTCATATTTTGGAAAAAGGATCGAAGGGATGGTGCGTGAAAGCGGCATCTATGCCGCCGATAATTTCCTCGGTCATCTCGACTCGGGCAATCTTAATGAAGGCGTCCTTATAAGGCTATTGGATAACCTGCGGGAAGGCACGACAGAGCTTGTCTGCCACCCGGGTTTTTTAAGCCCGCAAATTTTAGACAGGTATACATTCCATCTCGATTGTGAGAGCGAGCTGTCGGCGCTGACGAGCCGGCGCGTAAAAAGAGTGATCGAGGATCGCGGTATAAGGCTCGTCACATACGGGGAGATTCTTTCCGAAAGAAAGCGATGAAGAGGAAGGCGATAGCGTTAATATTTCTTTTTTCGGTCCTTATCTATTGCAATTCCCTGGGGGGCGCTTTCGTATGGGACGATCACGCCTTTGTCGAGGTAAATCCGGCGATCCGGTCGCTCGCGAACACGCGGTATTTCTTTACGGACCCCGCGACGACGGCGGTGGGGGAACTTGCGCGCGATGTCTACAGGCCGATAACCACACTGTCTTATGCCGTAGACTTTTTCCTGTGGGGATTCAATTCCTTCGGTTATCACCTTACAAACGTGATCCTTCATTCATTTAACGGCATCCTCGTATTTCTGCTGTTGTCTATAATGTTCGGGGATTTTTTTCTGGCGCTGGCGGCCGGCCTCATATTTATAAGCCATCCTGTCCAGACCGAGGTCGTATCGTGGATCTCCGGGCGGTCGAGCGTCCTTTTCATGTTTTTTTATCTGCTCTCGTTCATATTTTATATAAAGGCCCGGGAATCGAAAAAAATATTCTACCTGTATTCCATAATATTCTTCTGCATGTCCTTACTTTCGAAGGAGATGGCGATAACGTTGCCTCTTATCCTTATATTATATGACCTTCATTTTGGCAGGCGGTTCGATATCAAAGAAAGTATCGTGAGGTATCTGCCGTATTTTGCCATAGCCTTATTCTTCGTCATAACACGCATGACGCTTATGGGGCAGGTGGGGCAATTCAGCGGGTGGGGAGAGCCGTACCGCGTATTTCTTACCATGTCGAAGGTCGTGGTCGATTATGTCAGGATCTTATTTTTTCCGGTTACTCTATGCGCCATAGGATATGATGTGGCAATATCAAAATCTATTCTTGAGCCTGCGGCGCTTGCTTCGATAACTTTTTTGGCCGTTATCCTGTCAGGCATTCCTTTTTTATACAGGCGATTCCGCGCGGCATCTTTTTCGATATTATTCTTTTTTATAACACTCCTGCCCGTCGTCAATATAATTCCGATAAAGGCCCTCGAGGCGGAGAGGTTCCTCTATCTTCCATCGCTCGGTTTTTGCGTCCTTATCGCCTTTATCATATCGGCCGCGGACAAACGATTCAAGAATCCGATTGCGCGTAATGGGCCGAGGATAGCCGTCCTGATCGCGTTTACATTGATAGCCTTTTATGCATTGAGAACCTCCGCCAGAAATAATGATTGGGCCGACGAGATAACAATAGGCAGGAGAACTCTCGAGGCGCGATCTTCCGGCGCGTGGGGAATGGCGACCCTGGGAGAAAATTATCTCGCAAGCGGTAATTATAAAGAGGCGATAAAATACCTGGAAGACGCCGTAGCCCATGCCCCGGAATATGAGCTTGCGTACAATCTGTTGGGCACGGCGTACTATAAATCGGGCCGTTACACCGACGCTGTCGCGGCATTCACGAAGGCCTTGAGGCTGGATCAGATGCCCGGCGTGCCGACACATGACAAGCTCGGCATTTCATACGCGAACCTTAAAATGTATGATGAGGCGGAAAGGCAGTTCAAGACGGCGATTACCGAAGATCCTTATTTCGTGAACGCCCATTTGAATCTGGGAAGATTGTATGAGGTGAGGGGCGATTATACCGCCGCGCTCAAACAATACCTGAAGGGGGTTATATACTCGAGTAACGATACCTACCTTACCGTCGTCAATTATATTCGTATCGGGGACCTGTATACAAAAATGGGCGGGGCCCCGAAAGACAGGGAATATTATTTAAAAGCGAAGAAAGCGCTGGGATCCAAAAACGAAGGCCTGCTGAAACTGATCGAAAAGAAGATAGCCAACCTGCCGAAATAACCGCTTATATAAGAATACTACCGGTAAACCAATCTCATTTATACCAAAAATTAGCCCCGAAAGCAATCGAGTTGCGTCTATTAGGCCTATCTTATACCAAAATAGGCAAGATCCTGGGAATTCACCACAAAACCGCTATTAAAGCCGTTTCGTCATTACGAGGGCGCCGAAGTTAGGTGGTCGGGTAATTAAGTTTAGGTGGTCGGGTTTGTCAAGACCATTCTTAGACGAAAATAAGATGTACCAGTAGCCGTAGTCCTTTCTTTCTTTTTCGCCTCCTTTTTCTTTCTTTGTGAATAATGTGAATATGTGGACATCTTTACCTCACCGCCC
>JAZDOS010000026.1:0-2344 GCA_043798375.1 Candidatus Omnitrophota bacterium
AGCCGTGTCCCATATCGCCCTTTTGTCGTTAACTTCATCAGAATCGCTCCTTCTTTTATTCTCTACTAATTCTATTGAATTGGTGTAATTATACCACCAAAAAAAAGTTTGTCAAGTAAAAAATTAGGGACACTTCTCCGATGGGCTTAAGAACTGCCCCTTTTGCATTTTTTGGCTACGTGCAGGAGGTTGGAAAGTTTTCCGGCTATGCCGCACGGGCGCGCGCGCTTCAATTCGGAATGGGTCGAAGATCCGCCGAGGACGGCTACTACCCTTACGCCCGCGTTATGGCCGGCGCGGACATCTACCGTCATATCGCCTACGTAAAGCGCCTCCTTTTTTTTTACGCCCAATTTTTTAAGGATGCGCGGTATGAGAAAGGGTTTCGGTTTTATCTCTGTCTTATCTTTAGCGAAGGCGACCGTATCGAAATATTTCAGCAGGTCCAGGTGTCTTAAGAGTATCCTGCTGTATTTAGGCGGCCTGTTGCTCGCGATAGCAAGCTTATAGCCCTTTCTCTTGAGGTCGTTCAGGAGACACCTGGCGCCGGGTATGACCTTAGAATATCTCAAAAGCGCCTTTGCGTGATGCTTGCGGTAGAGCTTTAACCCCCTATCGACGTCTTTCTTCTCAACAAAATACTCGACGAAATTCCTGTCACCGTGGCCGACCGCCCTGCGCACGACAGCCATCTTCGCCTTCGGATAGCCGAGTCTTTTAAGGGTATAATTGATGCTCTTCTCGATCGCGGTGTATGCGTCGACTATCGTGCCGTCTATGTCGAAGATTATAAGCTTAAACATCATCTATTCCTTCAAAACCCGCTCAGGGGGATGGTCAAGTCCTTTTTGCCATTCGCCCCGTCCAGCATCACATGAAGCGATATCGACCCCGGCTTCCCCGATATCTGCAAATTACATTTCGTATAATCATAATCCTTCAGGTCCTCGATGACAGCCAGCGGTTGTTTCGCCTTCTGCGCGAGCCTTTTAAGGAAATCTTTATCATTAATGGCCAATTTTTCGCTACCCGGGAGGATCAAAAAGTCGCCTTTGATCTCCGCGTCACCTGTCGGCGTTTTATGTATCTTTATATCCCCGTCGACCCCGACATTGAGTCGCCAATCGGCCGTATAAACCCATACCACTAAATCCGAGATGACAACGGATCTCACGATAAAACCTTTCCCCGTATTAAATACCGGATATTCGACGAGATCTTTTAGTTTCTTATTCCGGGAATCGACTTTTAGACGAGTGCCCTTTATGGTGATCTTCGGGACCTTCTTCGTAAATAACGAAAGTGGCGAAAATTTTATTTCTAACGCTTTTATCCCACAGGAGAGGGCCTTACCTTTCTTAATGTTGATGCCGGTTATCGCGAGCATATCTATGTTCCTTAACTCAACGCTGCCGATCGAGACATTATAACCGGGAAATGCGTCCTTGATCTCTCTGACCGCGATGCCGGTTATCAAAGACCTGCCGAATAACCCCAGCACGAGCAGGACCGCCAGGATGGCCGCAAAGACGACTAATTCCCGTCTCACTTCAGGGCCTCATACATCAACGTATAGATATACCAGCTCGCCGAGCCGGTCAGGTAAAGGTAAAGCCCGCGGCCCTCGTTGTTGAAATATTCAGGTATCATGGGATATATCCGGGCTGCATCGCTCGTAGACATCTTATAGATGGAATCGAATACCTCGTGCCCCTCCTTTACGAATCCCCTTTTATACAGGGCGTTTGCCAGCATCACGTTCATGTGGTTGAAGAATGCGCCGTTCTCCTTGTCGCCGTAGGCGAACCCGAACGCCCGACCGAGGTCCGTATATACCGTCTTGAAATCGGTCCCGAGGCGGAACCCTCCGCGCTCGGGGTCCTTCAGATATTTTTTGATAGAGGTCCACGTCTTTTTTATCTGGCTGTCCGTGGCGCAGCCGCTCATTATGGCGAAGACCTGGGATTGCAACAGCATCCTCCTCTTATCCCGCCCCGGCGGGACCTTGCCCCGCCCCGGCGGGACCTTGCCCTCTACGCGGCGGCCCTTGTTATCGTAATAGCCGTTGAAGAAGCCCGCGTCGGCAAGCCATTCCTTCTGCCTGAGCCACGCGGAGAGATGGTCAGCTTTCTTAAGCAGGTCGCTCACCAGATCGTCGATATCGACCTCGACCGCCTCGCCGCTGATAGCCCTGCAGGCTTCAAAATATTCATCGAGCCGTCTCTGTTTTTCCTTATAATTATTATAGTTGACCGGCGTGCCGAGGGTATCGAGCAAAAGCAGGAACTCGGCCAACAGCCTGACGCTCTTATGCTTCTTCTTCATCCTTTCGAGTATGGAGCAG
>JAZDOS010000033.1:0-16016 GCA_043798375.1 Candidatus Omnitrophota bacterium
GGCCAACGGCAGCCAGACATTCACCCTGGGCGCGGCCGTTGTAGCGGGCTTTACCCTCTACAATGCCGGCGAGACCCCGACCATCACCGCTACCGCAGATACTAAATCAGGTACGACCGCGGCTATCACCGTGAACCCGGCCGCCAAAAATAAATTGCTCTGGGCAGTCTATCCGGCGGCATCAGTAACAGCCGGGGCAACATGGGTCACTTTTACCGTTGAAATTACGGATCAATACGGCAACAGAACATCTGACACGGACGATGTAACCATCACGCCTAGTACCGGCTCATTTGTCGGAACTACCACCAAAGCGGCGGTGAACGGCTTGGCAAGTTTTACCGATATTATTTATCTTACCGCCGCGGTTATTACGGTTAGCGGCTCAAGCGGCGGGCTGACCCCTACATCCGCGTCTAACCCGGTGACGGTTAATGCGCCGGCTCCGGCCGTAATTACCTGGACAGGGGCGGTTTCTACCGGTTGGAATATACCCGGAAACTGGGACCTAAATCGGGTCCCCGGTTCAGGCGATACCGTAATTATTGCCGGCGCCGCGAATCAGCCGGTCTTTAGCGGGGACGTTACGCTGGGAAATCTTACGATAAATAGCGGGGATAGCCTTTCGACCGGCGGCTATGCCCTGACGGTCAATAATAATATAACGCTCGGCGGGACGCTGAACGCGGCGGCTTCTGCCATTACCGCAGGCGGCAGCGTAACTTCCGCCGGCGGGACGCTGGAGGGAACAAGCCCGAACCTGTCGGCAGGCGGCAATATAGGCGCGCTCGGCAATCCGCTTAATGTTTCCATAACAGGAACGTTATCAATTCACGCCGGCGGGATGCAGGACATGGTATCGATCTCGCTTACAGGGACAGGCTCTTACAGTTTCTACGGTTCAATTCCGGGATTTGCGCTGGTCAACGGCAAGCCTGCAATGAATGTGGGACAAGCGGCGTTTGCCGCGTCGTTACGGCAGGGCGAGGGCCCGTTATATAAAGAAATAGGATCAGTCCCCTTTGGGGACAGTCCCTATTTCCAAGCGATGGGCGGGATAGGCGCGTTCGGAGCGGCGCCGGCGATCATGATGGTCGCGCCGGGTATCGCGATGCCGGCAGTTGCGCCCGTTGCGCCGATCGTTCCGGCCGCATTACCTGCGCCGGCTCCCGCAGTTCCTGTTACACCCGCGCCGCTTCCGGCGATTCCGCCGGTATCATTCACCGGGGCAAGCGGAGCATCATCATTCGTTCCGGAGATATCATTCTTCGGAACGAGCGCCTCATCGGCAATGCCCGGACAGTTGCCGCCGGTGTCATTTGAGGGAACTATTAGCAGGATACACTTAAGCGTGCCCTGCGCCTTCCCCGGCGCGAACGCTTCATCGAGCATATCACCGGCCGTATCATTCGAAGGCATCGGAGGCGGGATAGTTGCGCAAAGTGAACTTGCCCCGGAGAACTTCGGCGGCTCCTCATCAGGATTTGGATATTACGGCGCCGTTGTAACGCCGGGCGCGTTCGAGGGCGCCGGCGCGAGGCTTGTATTGCCTGAAAAGTTGCCGCCAGGCGCTTTCGACGGCGCTGACGGGAGACAATTTATACCGGAGCGGATTACGATAGAAAATTTTGCCGGAATTCAGGCGGTAGGGTTTTTACCGGGGCCGTATTTTGAAAATGTAAGCGCGGGCGCCATGTTTGCCGTTAAGGGCGGAGTGAGGAGTTTCAAAGAAGTGACGGGCGCGGCCAATATCTATCTCGAATTCCCCGGCGGCAGAAAGATCATGCCGACTTACGGCGTCGGCATACCTCTCGGCGCCGAGAGGCCGCTCCTGGAGCCGAAGATCAAAGCTAATGAAGAAAGACACTAATGACGACGGAATTTCCGTACCATGAAAAAACAACTTGACAATTTCGATTTTCATGGTAAACTTTTGGTATGATCAAAAGAGAAGAGCTTAAAAAACATATCCAAAAAGCATTGAGAAGAAGCCGTGCGGCCGCTTTGTTGGGACCCCGTCAAAGCGGGAAGACCACTTTAGCGCGGGAATTTGTCGATGCCGCATCCGCCAATTATTTTGATCTTGAAGATCCGGAAAGCGTCGGGCGCTTAGACAGCGCCAAGACAGCGTTAAGCCATCTTAAAGGGCTGGTGGTGATTGATGAGATCCAGCGGCGTCCGGAGCTATTCCCGGTTCTTCGAGTTCTTCTTGACAGAAAACCTTTACCAGCCAAATTTCTTATTCTGGGAAGCGCTTCCCCTGAGCTATTAAGGCAGGCTTCAGAAACCCTGACAGGCCGTATTGAGACAGTGGTTATGGGCGGTTTTGGCCTTAATGAAGTAGGGTATAAGCAGGCCTCCCGCCTTTGGCTGCGCGGAGGATTTCCGCTGTCATTTCTGGCAGGGAATGACAGCGATAGCTTTTCTTGGCGGAAGAGCTTTATGCAGATGTTTATTGAAAGGGACCTGCGTCAGCAGGGCATCGCGATTCCCGCGGCTGCTTTACATAGATTTTGGACTATGCTGGCGCATAACCATGGACAAATCTGGAACGCGGCGGATCCGGCCGGTTCTTTGGGGGTCAGCGAACCTACGGTGCGCAGGTATCTGGACATTTTTTCAGGCGTCTTTATGGTACGGCAGCTGCGGCCCTGGCATGCTAATATAAAGAAGCGTCAGGTAAAATCTCCAAAGATCTATATCCGGGATTCAGGGATACTTCATACCTTGCTGGGTTTAAGGACATTGTCGGATGTAATTGGCCACCCTCGCTGCGGCGCTTCATGGGAAGGATATGCGATTGAGGAAGTTATCCATTCCGTTAATCCTGACGAGGTTTATTTTTGGGCGACACACAACGGCGCTGAGATTGATTTGGTCTTTACTAAAGACGGCCGGATGTATGGAGTTGAATGCAAGCGGGCCGACGCGCCGGTGATGACCCCCTCAATGAAAATCGCTTTAAAAGACCTGAAGCTTGAACGCATCGCTGTTATCTATCCGGGCAGGCAGCGATACGCGCTGAATAAAATGGTTACGGTTGTGCCGCTTGAGACAGTTTGCGGCGGGATGAAAGAAATTTTTAGGTAATCCATCGTTTAAAAACAACCCCTTTTTATGAAAAAGCAAATTTATATAGTTATAGTCAGTATAACGTTAACACTCGCCCTGATATCGATCGCCCGGAGCACCGACATAACGCGCGCGATACGATGGAAGATATATGATGAGCTGACGAAGGCGGAATATCGGATTCGCCTCAAAGCCCCCGTCACAAACGACATTCTTCTTGTTACGATCGGAAATAAAACACTTAGCTCATCGGATGAGAAATGGCCGTATTCCCGCCTGAAATTCGCCGAAGTCATAAATAAATTAAAAAAGGCCGGGGCTAAAGTTATCGCGTTTGACTTCATATTCTACGGCGATTCGGCTCCGGAAGAAGACGCCGTCCTTAAGAAGGCAATCGAAGATGCCGGCAATGTCGTTCTGGGCGCGGCAATCGATGAAGAAGGGAAGGCCCATGTTTCAACAGGTTTATTGGGGGCGGTTAATTCAGGTATAATAAGCAAATTTCAGGATTATGACGGTGTTGTCAGGAGAGACCTGACATATCTTGTAAGCGGTGACGACCGCGACGAAGGATTTTTTTCGTGGAGCATGAGAATCCTTAAGCTTGCGGAAGATGTGGATTTATCAAGCGTGTCGGACGATAGGTCTACCGTTAGATTTGAAAATACCCGCGGCGAAGAGTGGGAGATCCCCATAGAACACGATACAAATTCATTCCTTATACATTTCCGCGCGCATACCGCCGATTTTCAGCGGATATCTTTTATCGACGTCTTAAACAATGAATACGATCCCAAACGCGTAAAAGATAAAATCGTCATCGTCGGCCTTGCCTCGGCCATGTTCGGCGACATCCACAATACGCCGCTCGGATGGCTTCCGGGCATTACACTGAACACGAACGCATTTTTAGCGCTGTATAACCATGATTTTCTCGTGAAAGTACCGGGAACCGCGGAAACCGCCGTTGTGATCCTTGGGGTAATAATGGAATCTTTAGCCGTTTTAAGTTTCAGCAGGCCGAGGATAATTTTGTTTGCCGCCTCGGAGATAGCCCTGTTTTTAGCGCTGAGCCTGGTTCTTCTGGCATACGGGCGGGTATGGGACTATTCGCTGTTTCCTGCAGCCGTGATACTGTGCCCGGCATTATCCAAAAAAATATTGGACTTAAGTTCTTTTGTATGATTAAATATATAACCAGAAAGGGCGAGATATGATGAAACCAAAAGCCTGGCTCGCTGTAACATTTGCGGTAATACTGTTATCTTCCTGTTCTGTCCAGCAAAACGCGAAGATCCGCATCCTTGACGCCAAAACATCAGTTAGCGTCGATGATAAATACATGCCTGTCCAGGTTGCGAATGTTTTTCCAGCCGGCACCTCAAAAGTTTTCCTGTGGTTTTCATGGGCCGACGCCCGGAAGGATATAAAGATCATGGCGAAATGGCGCTATGTTACCGACGACATGCCGGTCCTCGATTATGCGTTCGCGATCCCTCGTAAAACCGGAACGGGCAGTGTTTCGTTGTCGATGCCTGAAGGGAAGACCCTTCCCGCGGGCCTATACCGCGTAACGCTGGAACTGGATAATCAGTCGCTGCGCTCACTGACGTTTAAGGTATTGGAGAAATAGTAAAATTTTTTGAAAAATATTAGCCCTTATGCCTTAGCGTAAGGGCTTTTGTTATGGCGAAGATAAAAAGTCATAGTTTATATCTCATAATAACGGAGGAATACGGCCGCGGCCGCCGCTCGCTCGATATCGCGGAATCCGCGATCGCCGGCGGCGTTGATATTATTCAGCTGCGCGAGAAGAGAAAGAGCGTAAAAGAGATCCTGAAGATCGGGAAAGAACTTTCGAAACTATGCGAAAAAAATAAGGTTATATTCATTATGAACGACGACCCGTATTTGGCGAAAAAATCGGGCGCGGACGGCGTTCATCTCGGGCAGGAGGACTCAAAACAATTCCCTGCCAGTAAAACACGCGAGATATTAGGAAATGATAAGATAGTAGGGATCTCGACGCATTCCGTTAGGGAATTTGAAAAGGCGAACGTAGAAGACGTTGATTATATCGCGTTCGGACCGATATTTCCTACAAAGCCGAAAGACTATTTTCTGGGAACTAACGATGTGCGGCAAATCCTGAAGATTGCGCGTAAGCCGCTCTTCTTTATCGGCGGGATAAACCTTAAAAACATCGGGCGCCTTCTTGAAAAAGGCGCTAATAACATATCGTTGATACGAGCCATAACCGAAGCGGACGATATCGCGTCTGCTGCCAGAAGTTTCAGAAGAAAACTCGATGCAGAAAAGCCCTATAAAATTTAGCTTGATTTTTGATGATCATATCGTTATAATTCAAGTATGAAATATCGCCATCGGGCAATCGAACCCAAGCTTATCTCCTTAGCGAAGCATTTTCCCATAATTGTCGTAACCGGAGCTCGCCAAGTAGGGAAGAGTACGCTTTTGTCGTACCTATTTGGAAGAGGTGCCGAGCACATCGTTTTCGATCCTGTGACCGATGAATTTGGTGTCCGAAAGGATCCGCAATTTTTCCTTCAACAGCACAAGACTCCGATTATCCTTGACGAGATACAATATGTCCCGGAATTGCTGGCGATCATCAAGAAACACGTAGACAGGGATCGCGCTCCGGGACAGTTCTATTTGACCGGATCGCAAAATCTTTCTGTAATAAAATCTATCAGCGAAAGCATGGCGGGCCGCGCGGTTATAGTTGATATGGATGCCATGACCGTGCCGGAACGGAACGGAACCGCCGATAAAAAATTTAATTTTTGGCTGGAAACGATTCTTGCGTCCGGTAGGGAATTCGGGTCCGTTAAGAACCTGAAGAATCCCGCCGCGGCGTCCAGGAATAATCCGCTCTACAAGATGCTTTGGCGGGGCGGATATCCCGGGACGCTCGATCTGCCGGATGATTTATTCACGGATTATTTTCGTTCATATATACGGACATATGTTGAGCGTGATATTCGTATTCTGGCCGAGGTTTCTGATCAACAAAAATTCAGCCGGTTCTTCGGGGTTGTTGCCGCGATGACCGCGCAAGAAGTCAATCACAGCCATTTAGGCAGAGAGCTTGGAGTGACGCCGCAGACAGCCTCCCGCTGGTTGGACATATTGAAGGCTACTTATCAGTGGTTTGAGCTTCCGCCTTATCACGGAAATCTTATCAAACGTCTCAGCAATAAAGGAAAGGGTTATCTCACGGACACAGGGTTGGCGTGTTACCTTTCCAGGATCTCTTCTCCTGAAGCGCTCGCCGTACAGCCGATCATAGGCGCCATCTTTGAAGCACATGTTGTTTTGGAGATAAAGAGGATGTTTTCTGTATTAGCCACTCCGGTGAACCTCTATCATTGGCGCGCGCATAGCGGGGCGGAAGTCGATATCGTGATCGAACGGGATGGGATGCTTTGGCCCGTTGAGATCAAATGTAAGGCGAATATCAATTCTTCCGATATGCGCGGCATAAATGCGTTTCGCGCGGCTTATCCAAAGCAGTGCGGGCCGGGCATTGTCGTCGCTTCAGTTGAAGAGCCGCTCCTCTTTTCAAAAGATGTGATCGTTCTACCGTACTCCCTTTGCTGATAGCTTCAATCTTTTTTCGCAGCGAATAAACGGAGCTGTTTAATTATGCGGACAGGAATAGCAGGAATGAAGCGGACGACACCGCATATACCGTAAAACAATTCAAATCAAAACTTGAGAAAGAGAGAAAGGCATGAAGCTGGATGAGATAAAGATTTCGAAGGCGATAATCGAGGCATATAAAGATAAACTCATAGACGCGCTTGAAGTGGACGCGGCAATCGTAGGCGGAGGGCCCGCAGGTCTCATATGCGGGTATTATCTCGCGCGCGCCGGCAGAAAGGTGGCGCTATTCGAGCGCAAACTCTCCGTCGGCGGCGGGATGTGGGGCGGCGGCATTATGTTCAATGAAATAGTCGTTCAGGAAAAGGCAAAGGCCATTCTTGACGAAATGGGCGTCAGGACAAGGCGTTACGAGAAACATTACTACCTTGCCGATTCGATCGAGGCGGTATCTACCATATGCTCCAAAACGGTAAAGGCGGGCGTGAAGATATTCAATCTGTTGAGCGCCGAAGACGTCATGATAAGGAAGAATAGAATTTGCGGGCTCGTCCTGAACTGGACCGCCGTTGAAATGGCAAAGCTCCACGTAGATCCTATCACAATGGCGGCCGGGTTTGTGGTAGACGCCACCGGACACGCGGCCGAGGTTGCGCGTATAGTAGAAAGGAAATCCGGACTGAAATTGAAGACGAAGACCGGCAAGGTGATGGGGGAGCAGTCTATGTGGGCGGACGTCGCGGAAGATACAATCGTAAAAAATTCCAAAGAAGTTGCCCCGGGCCTTTATGTCTGCGGCATGTGCGCAAACGCCGTATTCGGCGGCCCGCGCATGGGCCCGATATTCGGCGGTATGCTTCTATCGGGCAGGAAGGTTGCCGAAGAGCTCGCCAAAAAAATTTGACTTACGCGTGTTTATAATGTATACTTTATTTCAGATTAGTGCTAAAAATAGCATTTTAGAGAAACCATGCAATATATTGAGCTGAGAGAAAAGCTGAAAGATTTTATCATTTTCTCACTCTCTGATATCAGAGAGATCGAGCATGGTTTTCACAGACGCAGGCTTAATGACTGGCAGGATAAAGGCTACATAAGGAAAGTGGTCAAAGGTTATTATATATTCTCGGACTTGAATGTGAATGAAAAAATTTTATTTAGGATAGCCAATAAAATATATGACCCCTCATACGTTTCCTTCGAAATGGCGCTTTCCTGCCACAGGCTTATACCTGAAAGCGTTTACGGCATAACAAGCGCGTCTACGCGCAGAACGCGCGCGTTCAAAACAAAAATATCCGATTTTACATATAAAACAGTAAAGCCCGGGTTATTCTTCGGCTACGTGATAGCGGGAGATGATGACAAGAAATACAAGATCGCGTCGCCCGAAAAAGCCGTTCTCGATTATTTCTATTTAAACCCGTCTTTAAAAAAACCGGCTGATTTCGAGAGTATCCGTATCAATAAAGAAATATTTGACAAAGTCGTAGACAGGAATAAGTTTTGTGATTACCTCGATAGATTCGACAGCAAGGCCCTTGCGAAGAGGGTATCCGGTTTTCTGGAGTTCATGAAAGATGCTTGAGCTAAAAGAGATTGAATCGTTTTATCCGGAATATTTAAGGCCGTTTAAAGCAAACATCCTTCGCGAGTATCTTCAGTATAAGATGCTTGAAGCGGTATATTCTTCAGAATTTGCCGGACAACTTGTGTTTATGGGGGGGACAGCCATACATATCGCGCACGGCCTGCCGAGGTTTTCCGAAGACCTGGATTTCGACAACAGGGGACTGGATAAAAAAAGCTTTGAGGCTCTTTCGCAAAGCCTGGTGAGAAAATTGAGGCTGGAGGGCTATAAGATAGAACTAAGCGTTTCCTTTGGCGGCGCATACAGAGCATATATAAAATTCATCGGCCTTCTGCAGGAGAACAAATTATCATCCCACAAGGCCGAGAAACTCCTTATCCAGCTTGATACAGAGCCTCAGAGATTTGATTATAAACCTGGCCAGATAATCCTGAATAAATTTGACGTATTTACCCGCATAGATATTATCCCGGAAGATATTCTTCTTTCACAAAAAATCTACGCGATTTTCGCGCGCAAACGGCCTATGGGGCGGGACTTTTACGACGCCATCTTTCTTTTCGGGAAAACAGGGCCGAATTTTGATTATCTGAAATCGAAATCAGGCATAAGCGCCAAATCCATCCTTAAAGAAAGGCTCCTTAAAAAATGCGAAGATCTCGACTTCAAACTGTTGGCCGGTGATATCGAAAAATTCCTTTTTAAGCCGGAAGACGCCAAAAAAGTGCTTCTTTTTAGAGAATTTATCAAATCGCTATAATGATGCATATTGTCATAGATTATAAGATATTTTTCTTGACAGATATTTTTTTTGATGTATAATTACTACTAAGCCAATCATATTTATAGGGTTTACACCGTTCAACCTCGTAGGTTGAACCTACGAGGTTGAACCTACGAGGTTGAACCTACGAGGTTGAACGGTGGAGGCTGAAAAGGTGAAAAGGTGAAGATTACATATAAGGGAGATTACGCATTAAAGGCGCTATTTCAGCTTGCGCTGGAATATAATGAAGGCGGCATTGTCTCTATTACCGAAATCGCAAAACCCGGCGATATGCCGACAAAATTTCTGGAGCAGATCCTTCTTACATTAAGGAAAGGCGGGTTCGTAAAGAGCAAGCGGGGTATAAACGGCGGTTTTTTCCTGGCGCGCCGCCCGAAAGATATAACGGTCGGTGAGATAATAAGGTTCATCGAAGGCCCCATCGAGCCCATATCGTGTATCAGCGAAGAACACTATAAAGGGTGCAAGGATGTGGCCTGTTGTATATTCCGTGATGTCTGGAAAGAAGTCGGTGACGCGATATCCGTGGTTATAGATACGCTTACTTTTGAAGAGCTTGTGCTGAGGTATAAAGAGAAGCGCGTAGGAATAAAATCGGTCTATGAATACTCTATATAAAAACATAACGGAACTTATCGGGAATACGCCTATGGTGCCGCTTAGCCGTATAGTAGGACCCGGAATGGCTAAGGTTCTGGTTAAGCTCGAATATTTTAATCCGGGCGGAAGCATCAAAGACAGGATCTGCCTTGCGATGATAGAGGATGCCGAGAAAAAAGGCCTTCTCAAAAAAGGCTCGACGATAATCGAACCTACAAGCGGCAATACCGGTATAGGGCTCGCGATGATTGCCGCGGTCAGGGGATATAAATGCGTGCTGACAATGCCCGATACGATGAGCGCAGAACGCAGAGAGATCCTGAAGGCGTACGGCGCCGAGATAGTCCTTACGCCGGGCGCGCAAGGCATGGCAGGCGCCTGCCTTAAGGCCGAAGAGTTATCCGGTAAGGAGCCGGGAAGTTTTATGCCGCAGCAATTCAAGAATCCGGCGAATCCCGGGATTCATCGCAAAACCACGGCTAAAGAGATACTGGATGATACCGAAGGAATGCTCGACGCGTTTGTCGCCGGCGTCGGAACCGGCGGGACGATCACAGGGGTGGGCGAAGCGCTCAAGGCCCACAACCCTAAAATAAAAATAATCGCTGTGGAACCGGAAAAAAGCCCTGTTCTGTCGGGCGGAAAACCGGGCTCTCACAGGATCCAGGGTATAGGGGCAGGCTTTATACCGGATATTTTAAACAGGAAGATAATCGATGAGATAATCCAGGTTGTTGACGAACATGCTGTTGAAACCGCGAAAGCGCTCTCAAAAAACGAGGGATTATTTGTGGGGATATCGAGCGGCGCGGCGGTGTGGGCCGCTTTGGAGGTCGCGAAAAGGATAGGGAAGGATAAGACGGTCGTTACAATACTGCCGGATACCGGCGAACGGTATATTTCAATGTTAAAATAAGGAGATCTAACCAGGTTAGATTCAGGCTAACCTGACGTTTCTAACCTGGTTAGATATGTCAGGTTGAGAGGAGAAAACAATGGCGAAGACTATAAAAGAGATTAACGAGAAGATAAAGACAGGCGAGGTCGTTGTCGTTACCGCAGAAGAGGTTATAGACCTGGTCGAGAAGAAAGGGCTTGCGGAGACGGCAAGGCGCGTCGATGTCGTCGCTACAGGGACATTCGGGCCGATGTGTTCAAGCGGCGTCTATCTTAACGTGGGCCACACCAAACCCAAAATAAAGTTAGGCGGCGGGAGGGTTACGCTGAATAACGTCCCTTGCTATACAGGTTTTGCCGCGGTCGACATCTATATCGGCGCGACGGCGATACCCGACGACGATCCGCGCAACAAAGTCTATCCGGGGGAATTCAAATACGGCGGGGCGCATGTCATCGAAGAATTCGTCGGCGGTAAAGACGTTATTCTGGAAGGCTCCGCGTATGGCACGGACTGTTATCCGAGAAAACATATCAAAACATACATTAATATCAAGGATGTAAACGAAGCCGTGCTTCTTAATCCCCGAAACTGTTATCAGAACTATAACGTAGCCGTGAACCTGTCAGGCGATAAGACCATATATACCTATATGGGAGCGCTCAAACCTAATATAGGCAACGCGAACTATTGTTCAGCGGGGCAGTTATCGCCGCTTTTAAAAGACCCTTATTACAAGACGATAGGTGTCGGAACGAGAATCTTCCTGGGCGGCGGCGTCGGTTACGTATACTGGCAGGGCACTCAGCATAATCCGTCCGTAAAGCGAAAAGAGAACGGAGTACCGCAGGCGCCGGCGGGGACGCTCGGCGTGATGGGCGACCTGAAACAGATGAAGCCGGATTGGCTGAGGGGGACTTCGTTCCAGGGCTATGGCGTGACTCTTACCGTCGGCCTCGGGGTCCCGATACCGGTACTCGACGAGGAAATTTTAAAAAACGCGGGTGTTAAAGACGAAGATATCTGGGCGCAGGTCGTTGACTACAGCGAAGACTATCCGGAAGGCAGGATCGGCTCGCTCGGCGAGGTGAATTACAAACAGCTGAAAAGCGGTAAAATCACCGTTAAGGGCAAAGAGGTGCCGACCGCACCGCTGTCGAGTTATCCTAAAGCCATAGAGATAGCCGAAGAATTGAAGAAATGGATAAGCGATAAGAAATTCTACCTTACGGAATATGTACAGGCGCTGCCGGGAGCGGATTCGGGGGCAGCGTTTAAGCCGCTGAAGGAAAGGCCGGTAAAATCGGAATGATAACACGGGAGGGATATTAAGATGAAGAAATTAGCCGTAAGTGTTATAATATTATCAATCGCGCTGGTTGGTGTTTTCACTTTAACCGGTAAGGCCCTTAAGGCGGAGACGGCGGGAAGCGATTCCGAAATATTGAAAAAGCTGGACGATGTATTGGGTAATCAAAAAGCAATCCTGCAGGCCATGGCGGATATGAAGCAAGAGCTATATGTAATAAAAATAAGAGTAACTCAGGCACAATGACGGGGAACGAGAACGTATCGTACATAGTGGCGTTCACGGCGGGGCTCCTCACGTTCCTTTCGCCGTGTTTATTACCGCTCGTGCCGTCATTTATCGCCTACATAACAGGAGTCTCATTCGGCGACCTGAAGGACGCGGGGAAGAAGGGCGAAGTAAGGAAGAAGGCGGTTATGCACAGCCTTCTCTTCATAGCCGGATTTTCGGTAATATTCATACTTTTGGGCCTGACGGCGACGGTTATCGGGAAAGCGCTTTTTGCGTACCAGAAGTATATAAGGATAGGCGGCGGTATTCTCATAACGGTATTCGGGCTTTACCTTACGGGCCTTTTGAAACTCGACTTCCTTGTGAAAGAAAGGCGCTTCGCGATATCGACGAAGGGCGCGAGTTATTTCGGCTCTTTCTTAATAGGCGTGACGTTTGCCGCGGCATGGACGCCGTGCGCGGGGCCGATACTCGGTTCGATACTTGTATTGGCAGGCGCCAGGGCGGATGTCGCGGAAGGCGCGAAGCTTCTGGCGGTATATTCGCTCGGCATAGCCGTGCCGTTTTTCCTGACGGGGCTTCTTGTGGACGTATTTCTGGAATACTTCAAACGGTTTAAGAAAGTTGTCGGCGTCATCAATATTATCGGAGGGGTATTTTTAATAATCGTCGGGGTTCTGGTCGCGACGAACTATCTTCAGGTGATTTCGGAGAAATTTTTAACGGTATTTACGAAATAGGGGTGAAATATGAAGAGGACGATATTGGGGCGGGTTTTTGTTGCCGCGGCAGCGCTTTTTTTACTGGGGGCGTGCGCCATGAGCAACGCCGTCGAGATCGGCGATAGCGCGCCGGACTTTACGCTTCAGGATATGAACGGCAAAACGGCAAGCCTTTCCGGGTTTAAGGGCAACGTCGTAATACTCGACTTCTTCGCGAGCTGGTGCCCTCCCTGCAGGCAGGAGATTCCGGATTTTATCGAATTGCAGAAGGCATATGGCGGCAAAGGGTTTGCGATGGTAGGGGTAAGCCTTGTCCGCCCGCAGGAATCGAAAGATTTTGCCGGTCAGGCCGGGATAAATTACCCCGTATTGATAGACGACGGCAAGGCAAGCGCAGCATACGGCCCTATCAGGTCGATTCCGACGACGTTTCTTATAAGCAGGGAGTTTAAGATCGCTAAGATATATATAGGATACAGGCCGAAGGATGTGTTCGAAAAAGACATAAAGGAGCTGTTAGAATGAGAGAAAAAATCGAAAAGGCGTTGGAAAAGATCCGCCCGGGGCTTCAGCAGGACGGCGGGGATATCGAGTTTGTCGGAGTAGAGAATGGCGTTGTGAAGGTGCGCCTTAAAGGCGCCTGCGCCGGCTGTCCGATGAGCCAGGTAACCCTGGCGAATTTTGTCGAGAAAGAGCTCCGCAAAGAAGTGCCGGAGATAAAGAAGGTTGAAGCGGTTAACTAAATGATAATCACAAAACAAAAAGAGTTTGGCCAGATACTGAAATATCTCGAGGGCGAAAAAAACATATTCCTGATCGGATGCGGGGAGTGCTCCACTACCTGTAAGACGGGCGGCGAGGAAGAGATTAAAAAGATAAAAGAAGCCCTCGAGAAGGAAGACAAGCATATTACGGGTTATTGTGTCCCGGAAGCGCCGTGCATCGCGGCAAAAGTAAAATTGGAGCTTGCGAAGAACAGGAAATCGATAGAATCGTCCGACGCGGTTTTGGTATTGGCCTGCGGGCTCGGCGTCCAGTCCGTCAAAGAGAATATGAGGCAGGAATTGGCGATCCATGTTGGCTGTGACACGCTCTTCATGGGCGCCATCGACGCAAACGGCGCGTTTCTCGAGAAGTGCTCGGCCTGCGGGGACTGCGTGCTCGAGCTGACCGGCCTGATATGCCCGGTAACGCGCTGCCCGAAATCGCTTCTGAACGGGCCGTGCGGCGGCCAGGATAAAGGAAAGTGCGAAGTCGATAAAAATAGAGATTGCGCCTGGATACTGATATACAATGAATTGAAGAAAAATAACAAGCTGGATCTGTTGAAGGAAATAAAACCGCCGAAGGATTATTCGAAGCTGACGAAACCGCGCCAGCTCACGCTTTAGAATGGTACCAGCATGCGGAAAGTATACTTAGACAATAACGCGACGACCCGGATGCGCGAGGAAGTTTTGGATGCGATGCTTCCGTATTACAGGGATATATACGGCAACGCCTCGAGCGTCCACGAATTCGGGAGGGCCGCAAGGCGCGCCATCGACGATGCCCGCCAGAAGGTTGCCTTGCTCCTTGGGGCGGCAAGCGCTGAAGAAATAATCTTTACCTCTAGCGGCACGGAGGCCGATAATTTCGCGGTGAAAGGCGTATCGCATGCCCTGAAATCAAAAGGAAACCATATCATAACCTCTTCGATCGAACATCAGGCCGTATTGAATGTCTGTAAATTCCTGGAGAAGGAAGGTTATAAAGTTACATACCTCAAAGTCGACAAAGACGGCATTGTGGATTTGGATGAACTGAAAAGATCGATAACGGATAAGACGATACTTATTTCGATAATGTACGCGAATAATGAGATTGGCGCCGTCGAGCCGGTAGAAGAGATCGCTGAAATCGCAAAAGAAAAGAGGGTTTATTTTCATACCGACGCGGTCCAGGCCGCCGGGAAGATCCCGTTCGAAGTAAAAAATCTCAATATAGACCTTCTTTCTATGTCGGCGCACAAGATCTATGGGCCGAAGGGCGTCGGAGCGCTTTATATGAAAAGAGGGACTAAAATTACCCCGCTTATACAGGGCGGCCACCATGAGATGGGAAAACGCGCGGGCACCGAGAATGTAGCCGGCATCGTGGGCCTGGGGAAAGCGGCAGAGCTTGCAAAAAAAGAATTGCCGGAAGAAAAGAAGATGGCGGAGTTGAGGGATTATCTTTACAAGGGCATAACCGCGAAAATAGAATCCGTGCGCCTGAACGGCCCTTCGATAGACTCAGGGCATGTCCCGAGCGTGTCGAGGGACGGCCACCCCGAAAAAAGGCTCGCCAATACCCTGAATGTCGGCTTTAAATATCTCGAGGGAGAATCGATAGTTTTGAATCTGGACATGGAAGGTATCGCGGTTTCCACCGGATCGGCCTGCACGTCGGGATCGCTGGAACCGTCGCATGTCCTGACCGCGATGGGTGTGGACCCGGCCGATACGCAAGGCTCGATAAGATTTTCCCTGGGACGGGACAATACAAAGGAAGATATGGACTATGTTCTTGAAGTTCTTCCCCCCATAATCAAGCGGCTTCGCGACATGTCTCCCCTCTACGAGAAAGGGAAATAATATGGAAGGCCAGTATTCAGAGAAGGTGATGGAGCACTTCAGGAATCCGCGCAACGTCGGCGAAATTCCCGACGCGGATGGCGTAGGCAACGTCGGAAATCCGGTCTGCGGTGATATTATGCGGCTATATATAAAGGTTGATGAAAATGAAATAATTACAGACGCGAAATTTAAGACGTTCGGGTGTGGCGCCGCTGTGGCCACCTCAAGCATGGTGACGGAACTTGTTAAAGGTAAAACGATACCGGAGGCGCTCAAGGTCTCGAATCACGCGGTTGCGGAGGCGCTTGGAGGGCTGCCAAAGATCAAGATGCACTGTTCGGTTTTGGCGGAACAGGCCCTGCGCTCGGCCATCGACGATTATTTGGCGAAGAAGAAAGGAAAATAGTAAAAGGCGGCACAACTTACTCATTACGAATTACGAATTCCTGAAAAACGGGTAAAAATGCCTGATTTTTAGCTCCTCTCGACGAGGCGGCCTATTCGTTCTTTTGCAAATTTGCGTGCTTTTCAAACCAGCGATCGAATTTTGTGTGCCTGCCGGTACGCATATGTGAAGATATC
>JAZDOS010000034.1:0-17971 GCA_043798375.1 Candidatus Omnitrophota bacterium
GGCCTGTTACTCTATTTAATATATCGCTTGCGGAAGAAGGAAGTATCACTATTACGCTCTCATTAGAATTTATATTGAAGGAAGAATAACTCAGGATGGCGCTTGCGCTTGCCGTAATGGTCATGGTGGAGCCGTCAACCGCGATATCTGCGGTGCCGGATTCCACCGTTACATCCTGGGGCAGGGAATAGGCCGCCTGTGCCCATATGAAAGTGAATATGAGATATATCGATAAAATCTTTTTAAACATTCGGTTTGTTTTCATGGTTCATCACCCTTAATAACGCCTCGCACAGGGCTTCGTTATCGCGTATATCGAGTTCTTCTATATCAATGCCCGCCTTAATAGCAAGATTAACTAATTCCGACAGTATCGTTCCTCTCGAGAGCTTGTGGCCATACTTGAAGAAATAGTCCTTCCCCATCTTGTCGAGATAGTCTATCTGCTCTCTCGTCAGGAACGTCACGCAGTGCTGGGTCGTGTTATTGTGGTATAGTTTAGTCATTTGAATCACCCTCTTGACTCGCCGCAATACAACCTGCGAGGTTTGCCGGTAGCTATCTACTTGTTAACCTCGCAGGTTGTATTCTTAACCTCGCAGGTTGTATTCACCTGCCGGCCAACCTCGCAGGTTGTATTTACGAGGTTGCCCCAAACAAAAAACCCATAGCCTAAGAAACTATGGGTTATCAAAAAATATATCATATTTTTCGGCAACCGACTGCCATAGCCGACTCTCGGCTTTAGGCTCTTAGGCTTTGCGGCCCCCGCTTTCGCGAGGTGTGCCCCGTTAGAGATTTTCTCTAACGTCACACTCCGTTATCTCTAACGGGGTGTGCCTTTTTCGAAAAATCCTATATGTCCTAATCAGCTCTCTTTCTTTTCCCTCCTAATAGTAAGTATACCATATAATATAAATATTTCAATACTTAAAAATTTAACTTTTTTATATTTAACAAAAATAGCGCGATATAACAGATTAGCATAAAGAAGTAACTCGCCGTAGGGCACCTTTAAAGGTGCCCTACGGCATCGTCAAGATACTTCTTTACGCTAAAATATTACAGCGCGATGAAGTAATGTGTTAGCGTTAAAGATTTTCGAGTATAGACAGATATTCTTCTCTGCTTATGCCGAGAACCTGTAAATTATTCAATATGATAAAAACGGGGATTTCTCTTACGGCGGGAATCACCACTGGTCGTTTCAGGTTCGCTTTTCGGTAAACTCTATGATCGCCCTTCTGTCTTACAAAAACACAGCCAATCTTCCTCAAAAACTTATCAAACGTTCTATAGTCAATTGGCGTTAGGCGGGGCAAGGTATTCTAATCTCCCTGTCAGTTTGGCCAACAAAAATAGGAGGCTGCCATCTTTTTTCAGGGCGTCCAATCTTTTTCCAGCCGCACTCCAGGAGAACGTCTTCACAAGTACCCATTCTATCAACCTCTTCTAGGAAAACATGCAATAGCTCCTCGAATCTTTTTTGCGCTGCGGATTGTGAATCGCCGCATGTAGATATATTTAAAGCTGGGCTATAAGCAATAAACTTATTACCCTCTCGATAAAATGCCACCGTAAGTGTTACCTTTTGAAATTTAACCCGAGCCATAACTCATCCTTTCTTGCTTTCTTATTAAGCATATCATAAAATCAGCGTAAAATCAAACTTTTTGAATAACAACACGGGATTCTACTCGCCTATGCCCATGGCAAGGAAATTCTTGAGCTTCCTGGATCTCGTGGGATGCCGAAGTTTTCTGAGCGCCTTTGCCTCGATCTGCCTTACCCTTTCCCTTGTCACTTTGAAGACGGCCCCCACCTCTTCGAGAGTCCGGGGATAGCCGTCGCCTATACCGAAGCGCAAACGTAAGACCTTTTTTTCCCGATCTGTCAGCGTGCCGAGGACGCCGTCCATCTGCTCTCTCAGCATGGAATACGCCGTAGCGTTTGCCGGCGATATGGCGCGCTTATCCTCGATAAAGTCCCCGAAATGGGTATCGCCTTCGTCGCCTATGGGCGTCTGGAGCGAAATCGGTTCCTGGGCGATCTTCAAAACCCCCCTCACCTTGTCAACCGGCATCCTCATCTTGTGGGCTATCTCTTCGGGCGTAGGCTCTTTTCCGTTCTGCTGGACAAGGATCCTCGATACTTTTATAAGCTTATTTATCGTTTCGGTCATGTGGACCGGGATCCTGATCGTCCTGGACTGGTCGGCGATCGAACGCGTGATGGCCTGCCGTATCCACCATGTCGCGTAGGTCGAGAATTTATAGCCGCGTTTATATTCGAACTTATCCACCGCCTTCATCAGGCCGATATTGCCTTCCTGAATAAGATCGAGGAACGACAGCCCTCTATTCGTATATTTTTTCGCGATGCTCACCACGAGCCTCAGGTTCGCGGCGACAAGCTCCTTCTTGGCCTTATTGAATTTCGCCTCGGCCGATTTTATCAATTTGAAATGAACTTTTATATCCTCGACCGGCTCGCCGAACTCCTTAAGTATCCTTCCCTTCTCTTTCAGCAGTTTTTTAATTTCAAGCCTGTGGCCGGCCTTGCGCTTGCGGGCAAGTTTCGCCTCTATTTCCGAAAGCTGTTCCAGGTAAACATCGGCTTTCTTCGCCATCTCTTCGATAACGGACATCGCGAGGTTCATCTCTTTAACAAGGCTCGCTATCACCGCCTTGTTCCTGGCCTTCTTGAGGTTCCTTATCAGTTTTGCGAACTTCTTCTTCAGCCTCGAGCCCTTGAGCCTGGAGTCTATATTCACATATTCTTCTTCGTTCAATTCTTCGTCAAGAATCTTCTCGGCGACTTCCAGCGCCTTGTATTTCGAGAGTTTTATACCCAAAACCGCCTCTCTGAAACTGCCTTCGGCGTTTTTTATTCTCTCGGCTATCTCGAGCTCTTCGCTTCTCGTTAAGAGCGGTATCTGCCCCATCTGCCTCAGGTACATCTTGACGGGATCGTCTATATGAGCGAGCTTTACGACCTCTTCTTTTTCCGGCTCCTCTTTCTTCTCCTCTTCGGCCCTCTCATCTTCCGGCTCATGGCCTTCCTTACCCAGATCTTCTTCGCTGTCGACCAGCTTTATATTCTCTTCGCCGAGTATTCCCAGGATCTCGTCTATCTCTTCGGACGAGACTATCTCTACGGGAAGGATGTTATTCACCTCTTCGAACGTAAGGTGCCCCCTTTCCTTGCCAAGCGCTATCAGCTCGGACAAGCCCTTCAATCTCTTCCTGCCGGAAGGCTGTTCTTTACCCAGAGGGGCGGTTTTAGGCTTCAAGGCCGCCCGCATTTTGGGTTTTTTGAACAAAAGCCTTCGCGCCTTGCGCATAATACGCCTGCGCAAGACCCTTCTTTTTTTGGATCCTTTACGGCCGTTCTTCATAAGGGTTTCACGTATTTTTTATCTTTACGAGATCGTTATACTCGGAAACGAGCGCCTTCATCAGGCCTTCATCCTTCCGGTTATGCGCCAGCCTTATCGCCTCCTGAAGCATGTTAAGCCGTTCCCGCAGGTTGTCTTTTTTGATCCTGAAAATACAGTCGGCCATCGTCTTATCCTTGTCTTTTATGATCTCCAGGATACCGACCGCTTCCGATATCAGATTCGCCGCTTCCGCGCTGCCGGATGTATGGCTTATGAGGCGGGCAGGCGAAATCCGGATATTCTCTTTATGCAAACTAAACATTAAATTGACGAGCTCCCTCGCGGAAGAATTCCTGAATTCGTCGGGCGAAATCTCATCGAATGCCTTCTCCGCAAGGCTTCCACCCTCCGAGAGTAGCGCCAATACTATCAGCTCCGCGCTATTCTTATCGATCCGCGCCTCGGCTGTATCCGGGACATAGCGGCGTTCGCTGTAACCTGTCTTCACCTTTTTCAGCTCTATCTTAAGCGCCTCCTCGTCAACCGAGAGCCTGTCCGAGAGCTTTTTTATCAATGTAGATTTCAGGACAGCGTTATTTATCCTGGACAGCGTCGGCAGCATCTCGCCCGCGATCGCCGTCTTGCCGTTCGATGTATTGATATTGAAGCGTTTTGTAAGCTTATCGAGTTTGTAATCAAAAAGGTTCTTGCTCGATTTCACGAGCCTAATAAAATCATCGGCGCCGAATTTCCTTATGTAACCGTCGGGATCGAATCCGACCGGAAGTTCCGCGACATAGACATTCACATCCTCAGCTATGCAGAGGTCCAGGTTTCTTAAGGAAGCCGCCTCTCCGGCTTCATCCGGATCATAGACCATTATAACGGTATTGGCGAAACGCTTTAAGAGCGTTATCTGGTCTACCGTGAGCGCCGTTCCCAGTGTCGCGATTATATTCTTTATCCCCGCCTGATACGGGATGATGAAATCCAGGTATCCCTCGACTACTAACGCGTACCCTTCTTTTTTTATCGCGGCCCCGCTTTTGTCGAGCCCGTATAAATTCCTTCCCTTGGAATAGATGGGCGTCTCGGGCGAATTTATATATTTGGGAAGGCTCGAATCAAGCACCCTTGCGCCGAATCCGAGCACTCTCTCCTTCAGGTCCGTAATCGGAAATATGATTCTGTTTCTGAATCTATCGTAATGGCCGCCCTTGTCGTTCGATATGGCAAGCCCCGCTTTTTCCAAAACCTGGCCTGCCCCGTTAGAAATAAAATTTCTAACGGGGCCTGTCGCGGACTTTGTCTTAAAGAAATTTAAAAGCCCTTCCCACTGGTCAGGGGCATAACCTATCTTGAAGATACGCGCGGCCTCATCCCCTATACCCCTTGAAGCCAAATAGTCTCTTGCCGCTTTATTATTCGCAAGGCACGATTGAAAAAACTGGCACCCCAGTTCGTTTATCTTGTAAAGCCGGCTCGTGAAAGAATTCTCTTCATCCCTTCGGCCCGCGCCCCCCGGAAGCGCGACCCCTGTTTTCTTGGCAAGCATCTCGATGACTTCCGGAAACTGCAGGTTCTCGTACTTCATCAAAAATGAGAAGACGTTGCCGCCGGCGCCGCATCCGAAGCAATGGTATATCTGCTTATCGGGGCTCACTATAAAAGACGGCGTCTTCTCATGGTGAAACGGACATGTCGTTTTGTAGTTCCTGCCGACCTTCTTAAGAGGGATATAAGCCGAAATTATCTCTACTATGTCCGACTTCTCCTGAATCCTGTCTATGATGTTATCCGGTATCGCCACTTAATCGCCGCTTATCTCTTTACTCTGATAAAACCAGAACATGGAATTATATTCAATTTTTCGATCTTCTCGATCCCGTCCAGTAAAAGATTCAAGCCCAGCGTATCGCTCGCTATGTGGCCCGCTATCACGACATTCATTCCCTCGTCCTTGGCGTGCTTAAAATGGTCTTCGCCGAGATGCATCGCCACAATTGTACCGACGCCCGCCTGCGAAAGCCTGCCGAACACCTTCTTCGAACCTTCCGTCCCGCCGGTCATATCGACAAATACTTTACCCGCGGATTTGTTCGGTTCGCCGATCAATATCCTCGGCCCCGCGTTCTTCCTGAGGCCGTCGGCATATTCCGGTATACCTTTAAGAATGCTTACGACTTGCGATAATTTTTTCGGCTTTTTCCTGTCGAAAAGCCTCTGGAGGCAGCTTGCGACATGGTTATCGGCGGGGGTATGAATACACATGTACGGTATATCGAGAAGCCTCGCGATATCCACGCTTCTGGCGTGATTGGCCGGCGCAACGGCCCTGCCCACCTCTTCTATTCTCTCTTTGAGAAGCCTTCGGGCGACTTCCTCGGAAATTCCGAGTTTTTTTAGCATCGCCTCCTGAAGGTGCATGACGTCATAAAAACGCGCCCACGCAACGCCCTCCGGATGGTGGGCAATGACAAGGTCTATCCGGTCAGATTCGCGTTCATTGAGCCTGGCGGCAGTCAATATCTCCGGGCCCTCCATGTCTATACCGACAATGATGGTCCGTATATTCGTGTCCAGATCTCCGTAAAGGATCCTGGTATCCGCGTAGGGATTGGTAAGCCGCTCCTTGTCGAAGGCCCGGGCGTCGGCGCCTTTAGATTTTCGGAATTCCTTCCGGGCCCGCGTCAACTCCTCATTTATTTCGCGCCTGGTGCGGGGGTCTTTCTCAATACCCTTCCTGATGGCCAGTTTATAAATATCGATCAACTTCATCTTTTCAGCTCTCCTTTCAAGAAAATCGTTTCACGGGCATTGTCTTCTATGACATCCCTGACCGCGTATTCGGTATTGAAGGAAGCGCCGCCTATCTTTACAAACGGCAAAATCTGAGAGGCCTTCGCGTATATGCTCGGCCCTACTTTTAAAAAATACATTCCGATAAGTGACCTGTCCGTTATGGACCACTTAAGATAAGACAGGGGTAATAGCACGAGCGCAATCAGTATCGCGCTCGTGATAATCGATGCCTTAACCGCGCCTGCCAGAAGCCCTCCAAACTTCTCTATTAACGGGTGCCAGGTCACCTTGATAATCTTGTCAAAAACGAGCCTGACGAGCTTGAATACGAAGATAACCGCGGCAAAAATAATAACGAAGCTCATGAAGCTCGAAATGCTGATCGGCATACCGCCTATATTTTGAGATATAATAAAAGCTATTTTTTTATAATAGGCAAGCGACAAAACGAGGCTTAAAAAGGCGCCTATCAGGGGAAATATTTCATGGCTTAAGCCATCCTGAAAAGCGACGTAACTCGTTCTCAGCATTATAATTACGATTAAAATGTCAACCCAATTCAGCCTGGTAATAATATCCATAGATAGGCCCCGGTAAACCCCGTTAGAAATGAGATTTCTAACGGGGTAAAAGGAAATGAAGTATATCATATAATTATGGGATTGTCAAGGCGGGCAGGAAAAACGGCCGGGAAAAAGCCGCGGGAATAAAAAGGGGTTCTTATTGAAATATTACCTCCTTTTAATAAGAACCCCTTCAACCACTCTTAGGCGTGGCTGAGCCTGGATCTGATATACCTGGATTCAAAGACCGACATTTCGCGGTTTATTTCATTATAAAGCTTTTTCGCCTTTCTATAGGCCATGTATCTGACGATCTTCTTGCCGAATACATTATAGAGGCGCCTCGTCGATGTGTATGGCATATACCCTCCTTTACTGATTTATCGCGTTAAGGCCGGTTTTGTAAAACAGACCTTGAACGAATGCAAAAATCCTATAGTGTATATCCGGTTATTTACGACGGCATAGAACATTCCGCATATCTTACACATCACTTTATCCTCGCCGAGCTGTTCGTTATGTTCTTTCATTATGTGGAATTGCCTCTTTGCCATATTGTCGGTTTGGCCCTGTGAGTCAAGCCACTTCTGAAGATCCCCATTGCCCTCAAGCTCTCGGACATCTCTAATTAAATAAAAGCATCTCCTCTCAGTCTTTGCGGTCACACCGTCCTTCTCAAAGACTTCCTTGAGGAAGATATTCTTCTTCCTTTCTGACACCGAGGTAAGGTCTTTAAACAGGACTTCTCTCATGACAAACCCCTCAATTCTAGACTTTTTAAAACTTTTTAATTACTTGTGAAAAAAAATATCTTCCCACGCTTACACAACAAGTATACCTGATGAAATTATTACCGTCAAGGAACTAAATCTAGCTTTTTGAAATACTAACATAGATTAGTAAGTATTCTGATAATAAACTGTAAAATAAGATTGGTATAAAGTGCGGCCACTATGTCATCGAACATGATGCCCAATGAGCCGGTAAGGCGCTCCATCCTCCTGGCAGGCCACGGCTTTAAAATATCGAATATCCTGAAGAGGAGGAAACCTAAAATAACCGCGAATAGGCTGTATGGCACCAAGAATAGGGATATGAGCATTCCGCAGGCCTCATCTATAACGATCATCCCGGCATCTTTTCTTTTGTAGATCTTTTCCGCTTCGCCCGCGAATAGCACGCCCAGAAAAAACAGGAACAGTATCGAAAACGCGTAAAGAATTTCATTGTTCTTTACGAGAAAATATACCGCCAGCCCGCCGAGAGAGCCTATCGTCCCGGGCATGAAGGGCGAATGCCCCAGATAGAAAAAACTTGTTATGAGTTTAACCCGTTTTCGCATCCCGTTAGACCTCCGTCCCGTTAGATTCATCAATAGGTCTAACGGGACGCATTGGAATAGACCCCCTTATTCCTGATAAGATAGGAGACCCCGCTCGAAAGCGTAAAGGCCACGGCCGCAAACATCACAAGAAATATGATATCCCTGTAGAACACCTCGATGGAACTGTTCCAGAACCCGAAATATTTTTGGCCTCCCTCTTTGAATATAATGAACAGCAAAATAAAGAATATCGCGAGCATCTGCCACGCCGTCTTATGTTTACCGCCGCGGCTCGCGGTAACGACCTGGCCCTTGGTAAGCGCTAACAATCTCAGGCCCGTAACCACTATCTCCCTGAATATAATCGCGACTACCATCCACCCCGGTATAATCCCCATCTCGACGAACGCCAAGAGTGCCGATAACGCCAGGATCTTATCGGCTATCGGGTCCATGAGTTTGCCGAAATCCGTTATCTGATTGGTCCTCTTCGCCAGGAATCCGTCAAGGAGGTCGGTGAAGGACGCGAGAAGAAAAATAAACAGCGCTATGATTTTAGATGTAAGCCCTTTTGAGTATAAGAATAGGACGAACGCGGCGGCAAGGATTATCCTCGATACGGTAAGCTTATTTGGTAGGTTCACCCCGCCCTTCCTTTCATTTTTCACACCTTCTCGCCTATCAAATCGTATTCTATCGAATCCGTGATTTTCACGCGATAAAATTCACCCGCCCTTACACCGTTTCCGGAGACGTGTACCGCGCCGTCGATCTCGGGCGCGTCGCCCTGAGTGCGGCCGATGAATTCGTCGTTCGTCTTTCGTATCTATCAGAACATCCACGGTTTTGCCGAGAAAAGAGCGGTTTATCCCTAAAGATATCTTCTGCTGCAATTTCATCAGTTCGTCAAGCCTCTCTTCTTTTATCTTTCGGGGAATCTGTTTTCCAAGCCTCGCCGCCTTCGTGCCTTCTTCCTGTGAATATATAAACGCGCCGAGCCGTTCAAACCTTGTGTCGCGGACAAAATTCAAAAGCTCTTTGAAGTCTTTATCGGTTTCGCCGGGAAAACCGACTATTAACGATGTTCTTAACACAATGCCGGGGATTTCTCTCCTCAGCTTGCTTATCAATTTTTCTATCTCAATTCCGGTTGTGGGCCTGTTCATTCTCTTTAAGACGGCGTCCGATATGTGCTGAATCGGAAGATCGAGATATTTACAAATCTTCTCTTCGTCACGCACGGCGCGGATCAGTTCTTTGGTGTAGTGCGCAGGGTGCGTATAGAGTATCCTGAACCATCTGACATTATTTTTTATCCGGCAAATTTTTAGCAGAAGTTCCGCGAATTCGGCCCTCCCGTATCTATCAACTCCGAATCGTGTCGTATCCTGCCCGATAATATCGATCTCTCTCAAGGAGCCGGATGCGGAAATATTCTCGACCTCTTTTACTACGGACGGGATCGACCGGCTGCGAAGCTTGCCGCGAAGGCGCGATATTATGCAATAACTGCAATAGTTGCTGCATCCTTCGGATATCTTGACGTAAGCGTAATGGCGCGGTGTGAGCGCGAGCCTCGGGGCAAATTCATCATAGAGGTATTTTAAGGATCGCGATATGAAGGACCGGCGCCTGTCGCCGGAGGAGATGTTTTTCAAGAGGCCGGCAAGTTTCGGGAAATCGCTCGTTCCGACCAGGAGGTCCGCCTCAATCAATTCCCCCGCGAGTTTTTCTTTATATAACTGCGGCAGGCACCCCGAGACAACAAGACGCTTTATCAATCCTCTTTTTTTGAGGCGGACGGCCTCCATGATCTTGTCTACGGACTCGGCCCTGGCGGATTCGATAAAGGCGCAGGTATTTATAACGCACACGTCGACGCCGCTTTCGGGCGCGCTGATTTTGAATCCGGATTTTTTCAAAGAGCCGGCGATGATTTCCGAGTCGAGGAGGTTGCGGGGGCAGCCCAGGCTTATTATGCTCGCTCTTCTCACCTTATTCTGACGCCGGACCTCGTAATCTCCAGATCTTTTATGGCGCCCCTGCCGGGAGATCCCAGGTTTTTACCGTTCAGGATAAGCTCTATCGCTTCGGCTTTCGCGACCTGGATATTTATGTAATCGTTTGCCGTTATCGATTCGACGGCGCCTTTCGGCATAAATCTCCTGAATAATATGACTCCGTCTCTTTTCAATTGAAGCATCACGGGACGTTTGACCCTGATCACCAGTTTAAGCGGCATGGATTTCGGGATCTCTTTTATCGCGATATTGGTTTTGGACGCGGTTTTATTCCGGGGCAGCTTAATGGCTTTGGATGCGGGACTCGCCTTCGCGAATTTTGGAGGCTTGAAAAAACTTGCGGCCTTCCTGATTAAAAATACGGCCGTGAATAATACGAGCGCGATTATTAAAACTTTCTTCAAACGTAATAAGAAATTAACCGGCTTCACTGCGGACTTTGGCCCAACTCTCGTCAGGTTCAAATTCGGTTTATTCGAATCGGGATGTATGGCGGCATATGCGTTCAAGAGCTCTTTTGAATTGAAGCCGAGATAATTCGAATACTCTCTCAAGAAACTCTTCACATAGTTGGGTGCAAGTATATCGTCGCATCGGCCCTCTTCGAGGGCCGTGAGCACCGTCGAGTGGATATGCGTCTGTTTCTGGGCCTGCTCTATCGTGACGGCCTTCTTTTCGCGGGCTTCGCGCAGGCTGATCCCGATACTTGCCATTGAAAGCTTATTGTTTTGGGCGGGATTAGCCATTCTTCGCGTTGTACTCCTCTAAACTATTCACGAGGATATCTCTGGGCTTCGAGCCCTGATACGGCCCGACTATGCCCTCATCCTCCATCATGTCTATAAGCCGCGCGGCGCGCGTGTATCCCAGGCCCAACCGCCTCTGGAGAACCGAGACCGACGCCTGCCGCGTCTCGAGGACGAGCTTCACCGCCTCGTCATAGACCTCGTCCTTCTCGAACTTCTTGAACGACGTCTTTTTGTGCGCTTCAACTATATCTTTGATATACTGAGGCCCCACCTGGGACTTGATGAAATCGGTAATCTTCTCGATCTCCTTATCGCTAATGAGGCTGCACTGCGCCCTCACCGGCTTCGACGCGCCCGGTTCAATAAAGAGCATATCGCCGCGGCCCAAAAGCTTGTCCGCGCCGTTAATGTCGAGCACCGTCCTCGAGTCGACCTTCGAAGCGACCTTGAATGAAATTCTCGCGGGGAAGTTCGCTTTAATAACACCCGTTATCACATCGACAGACGGCCTTTGTGTCGCGATTATTATATGTATGCCGACCGCCCTGGAAAGCTGGGCGAGCCTGGTTATAGTAGTCTCTACATCGGCTTGCGCGACCATCATAAGATCAGCCAGCTCGTCTATTATTACAATGACATAAGGAAGATGCGCCGGAAAATCCTCGCCTGTCTTGCCTGCGCCGCCATTACCGCATTTTTCATTATAAAGATCTATATTCCTCACCCCGGCGCGGGAAAAAAGTTCGAATCGCGAGTCCATTTCGCTCACAACCCAATCGAGCGTAGAGGCGACTTTCTTCGTGTCTGTTACCACCGGAGAAAGAAGATGCGGCAGGTCATTGAAAACGGCAAGCTCCACGCGTTTCGGATCTATCATTATGAACTTGACGTCGTCGGGCGAGGAATTGAACAACAGGCTCGTTATGATCGTGTTGACGCATACAGTCTTGCCCGACCCGGTAGCTCCCGCTATCAATAAGTGCGGCATAGCGGCGAGATCCGCGATTACAGCCGTCCCCGCTATATCCTTTCCTATGGCAAGTTTCAGCTTCGACCGCGCTTCTTTATACTCTTTCGTATCGAGCACTTCTTTAAGATAAACCAAAGAGCTGGAGGAGTTGGGAACCTCGAATCCGACCGTCCCCTTTCCGGGAACAGGCGCTACTATCCTCACCGACTGCGCTTTCATGGCAAGCGCGATGTTGTCGCTTAAAGACGTTATCCTGTGGATCTTGACTCCGGGCGCAGGCTCCGCCTCATACCTGGTTATGACAGGCCCTTTATTGATCTCAACGACTTTGATCTCGATGTCAAAATCTCTCAACGTTTCCTCGAGTATGCGCGCGTTTCCTTCAAGATCATCCTTTATGCGCCTTGCCTCGGGCGGTGGGGGCGAATCGAGAAGGTCCAGTCCCGGCAGTCTGTAGGGAACGGATTTTGACATATCAGACTTTAGGACAGCCGGCGCGGACGGTTTAAGAGGAGCGGTTTCTTTCTTTGCCTCGGGAACCGAGATAGTATTTACCCTGACTCCGGATTCTCTCTTTTCGGCTATAACAGGCTTCATGCTCGTTATCATCTCTTTCGATTTGGTGATAACGCCGGCCGGTTTTTTAACGGTGAAGACGGGCGCTTCCGGTTTTTCCCAGGCGCGTTCTTTTACCGATCTGGATAGGCCTTTAATTTTAGAAAAGAGCGCGGCCAGAAATGGAAGGAGAAGAAACTCCGTAGCGAGAAGGACCGAGAGCAAAAACAGGACCGCTATGATGAGGATGGCGCCGCCCCGGCCTAAATATTTTATCAGAAAATCCGAGAATACCAGCCCGACTATCCCGCCGAGCGAGAAGCGGAATGAATTATCGCCCTTTCCTATTATGGAGAATATGGAGCTTGAGGCCAGTATCAGGAAGAAGGTGCCGGATATCTTGAAATATATCTTTTGAGGTGTAATACCGTAAAGCCTTGCCGCCGCCCATGACAGTATGAGGAGCGGTATCACATATGAGCTCATACCCATTATGAAGAAGAGGCCGGCGCCTATATAAACGCCGAATAGCCCCGCGAAGTTCCTGACGGGAACATTCGGCCTGGAGGTAAAAAGCGCCACATCCGAGAAGCTGAAGGTGATGAGGCTTGTAAAGACGAGGATCGCTATGGCAAAAAGTATTACCGCCTGTATCTCGTTCCATCTGGTCTTGTCCATGCCAATCCCTTGCCTATATAAAAATTATTGCAAGCGGACCTATTCAACCTCGTAGGTTGAACCTACGAGGTTGAATAGGTCTATCAGAATTACCAGGTGGGATGAGCGATAGTCACGCTACTTCCCTGTGTGCCCGAATCCGCCGGCAGACCTCGTTGTCTCGTCGAGATCGCTCGAGGCCTCTATATCGGCCCTCACCACTTCCTTGATAATCATCTGGGCGATCCTATCGCCGCGCTTTATCCTGAAAGGGTCTTTTCCGTGGTTTATCATGATCATGCTCACCAGGCCCCTGTAATCGGAATCGATCGTCCCGGGCGTATTTACAAGGCTTATCCCGTGTTTCAGCGCCAGCCCGCTTCTCGGCCTTATTTCCGCCTCATAACCTTCCGGTATGCTCAAATAAATGCCAGACGATATCAATTTAATCTCGCCTGGCAGTAGTGTGACTTCTCCATCAACATCGGCCAGGAGGTCCATCCCGCTTGAACCGGATGTCGCATACCCGGGAAGCGGCAGGTCTTCGCAGCCATCTTTTTTCTTGAGGCCAATTTTTATCGATTTCAATTTATCGCGGTAGCCGACGTTTAAACGTCGGCTACATTGTGGATAACTCATTCTCTCTTGCGACGCGGCGGACGGTCGCGCTTCTGTCCTTCGGCCTGTTTCGCCATCTCCGGAGTCCAGTCCGGATCGGCCTGTTTCTTGGAAAGGTTGACGCGGCCCTGCTCATCTACCTCGATCACCTTTACGGTAACTTCATCGCCTATCTTGACAACTTCATCGACGGTCTTCACGAATTTATTCGCGAGCTCCGAGACATGGATCAGGCCTTCTTTGCCGGGAAGTATCTCGCAGAACGCGCCGAAGTTCATTATCCTCTTGATCTTGCCGGTGTAGACCTTGCCGACCTCGGGCTCCTCGACCATCGCCTTTATCGTGGCAACTGCCTTCTCGATCGCGGCCTGGTCCTGAGACGCTACCTGCACATTGCCGTCATCGTCGATATCTACGGTAACCTGGAATTCCTGTATTATCTTCTTGATGTTTTTGCCGCCCGGCCCTATCACCTCGCCTATCTTCGACTGGCTGATCCTGAATGTGGCGATGTGGGGCGCGTATGCGGAAACGCTGTCTTTGGGTTTCGCGATAGCGGCAAGCATCTTCTCGAGGATAAAAAGCCTTGAAGTTTTTCCGACCTCGAGGGCTTTTTTAATCACATCTTCGGTTATACCTTTTATCTTCAGATCCATCTGCAGCGCCGTAATGCCGTTCTTTGTGCCGGCGACCTTGAAGTCCATGTCGCCGTAGTGGTCTTCGACGCCGCCTATGTCCGTTAAAATTATCGTTTCGTTCTTCTCTTTTACCAGCCCTATCGCTATGCCGCTCACGGCGCCAGTTATGGGAACTCCTGCGTCCATGAGCGAAAGAGAGCTTGCGCATACCGTCGCCATGCTGGAGGAGCCGTTCGATTCCAGAATATCGGAGACGACCCTTACCGTATATGGGAATTTCTCTTTCGACGGCATCACCGCCTTGAGCGATCTTTCGGCGAGCGCGCCGTGGCCGATCTCACGCCTGCCGGGCCCGCGTATGGGCTTCGTTTCCCCGACGGAAAACGGCGGAAAATTATAGTGGAGCATGAAGGTCTTCTGCGTCTCGCCTTCGAGCGCGTCTATCGTCTGCTCGCCCTGGCGTGTGCCGAGCGTCGTGACCGAGAGCGACTGCGTCTGGCCCCGCGTAAAGAGCGCCGAACCGTGCGTCCTCGGCAGTATTCCTACCTCACAGGTGATGGGCCTGATCTCGTCGAAGCGCCTGCCGTCCACACGCCTCTTCTTCTCGATGATGAATTTGCGCACCTCTTCTTCTTCAACCTCGACGAGCGCGCTCTTAACGTCTTTCTCGGTATGCTCCGAATCTTCGGCGACAAGTTTCTCAACCAGTTCTTTTGAAAGAAGGGCCATCGCCTCTTCCCTCTGCTCTTTCGTGCCGAGCCTGTTTATCTCTTCGAGCTTCGCGACCGAAAGCCCTTTTACCTTTTTGATAAGATCTTCGGCGACCAGAAAGGCCGTATATTCCAGCTTCTTTTTTCCGCATTCCCCGGCTATCTTCTCCTGGACTTCGATGAGCGGCGCAATATGCTTGTGGCCGAACTTTATCGCTTCCAGAAGGTCCTCTTCGCTTATCTCGTTGGAGCCGGATTCGATCATGATAACGGCATCCCGCGTTCCGGTTACCACAAGGTCGAGGTCGCTTGAATTAAGGTCTTTGAATGTGGGGTTGATCACGAACTTGCCGCCGATCCTCCCCACCCGCACGGCGCCGATCGGGCCTTCGAACGGAATGTCTGACATCGTAAGGGCCGTGGACGCGCCCAGCATCGCAAGGATGTCGGAATCATTCTCGCTGTCGCTCGATATCACCATCGCGACTATCTGGATCTCGTTGATGAATCCCTTCGGAAAGAGCGGCCTTATGGGCCTGTCGATGAGCCGCGCCGTCAATATCTCTTTCTCGGATGGCCTGCCTTCGCGCTTAAAAAATCCGCCGGGAATCTTACCTGCGGCATAAGTCTTTTCCTGATATTCGCACGTCAGCGGAAAGAAGTCGACGCCTTCTCTCGGTTTCCCCGAACATACCGCAGTTACCAGAACTACCGTCCCGCCTAATTGGATTGTGCACGCGCCGTCGGCCTGTTTCGCCATCCGGCCGGTTTCAATTATAATATTACTCTCGCCTACTTTAACCTCGAATTTTTTTATCATGATTTTCCTTATTTTCTCAGGTCCAGTTTTTTGATAATATCCTGATAGCCCTTCAAGTCCTTCCCCTTGATATACTCCAGAAGCTTTCTTCTGGTGTTGACCATGCGAAGAAGCCCGTGCCTCGAATGATGGTCTTTCTTATGCGCCTTAAAATGCTCCGAAAGAGAGTTTATCCTCTCGGTCAACAGCGCTATCTGCACGCTTGCGGAACCCGTGTCCTTTTCGTGCTCCTTATAGGTCTTGATTATCTCTTTCTTCTTTTCCTTTAATAACGGCATATAATTATAAACCTCGCTTTTGAAATTTTTAATAAAAAATTTCATCCCGGGAACGCGCCCTGCGGAAGCGTTCGAGGGATTATTTATATTAACACACGCCCCATGATTTGTAAAGCCTTTTTCTCGTCATTCTTTATCTGCGCAATGAGATCGGCTATTGTCCTGAACTTCCGCTCCTGCCTTATCTTTTTTACGAAAATAATCTCTACGTCTTTTCCGTAAAGGTCTCCTCCGAAATCGAATATGTGAACCTCGATAGACGGCTCCTTATCGGCCGGGCCGTAGAATGTCGGCCGAGCGCCGATATTAAGTATACCGTTAAACCGCCTTGAGCCAAGTTTAACCCTTACCGCATAGACACCTGTCGGCGGGATCGCTTCATGATGCGGGTTAACATTGGCCGTCGGGTAGCCCAGGTATCTGGCAAGGCCTGTGCCTTTTACGACCGTGCCGAGAACGGAAACCGGCCTTCCCAGTAAAGCGGCGGCTTCCCCAAGCTCGCCTTTCGAAACATACTCTCTTATAAGGCTCGAACTCACAACGCGGCCCCGGACTTTAACCGGCCTTACCATCTCTACTTTAAAACCGGATTTGCATGATAATTTTCCAAGTAGCGCATATCCGGCTTCGGCGCCTTTGCCGAAATAGAAGCCAGGCCCTGCGAAAATGGCTTTAGCGCCTATTTTTTTGACGAGGATATTCCGGACAAAAATTTGGGCGGGGATTCTCGAAAAAAGCCGCGTGAAATTCAAAACCACGAGATTGTCGACGCCGAGTTCCTCTATCAGCTTCATCCTGTGTTTCAATGAAATGAGGCTTGGTGCTTTCGATTTGGCGCTTAGGACTTTTAAGGGGTGCGGGTCAAAAGTCAGGATGACGCTCGGTATCCCTCTTTTTCCGGCGGCCCGCACAACTTTACGGATGATCTTCCTGTGGCCGATGTGAACGCCGTCAAATACGCCTACGGCCACACTTGAATTTTTGATCGGCCTTAAATTTTTTAATCCTCTTATAATTCTCACTGAATCAACATTTTCTCCAGATCCGGGTTAATTATCGAATTTAACCTGTCTATCTTTATCGCCCCGCCTATCCCGAACCTGCCGGATCGCGTCCTGTTTAATTTTGACAGATACGCGCCGCACCCGAGCGCCTTACCTATATCTACGGCCAGAGACCGGACGTAAGTCCCTTTCGAGCAGGTAACTTTAAAAGAAATTTGCGGCAATTTTATATCCGTGATCTCGATATTCTTTATACGGATTTTGCGCAAGGAAGGCTGAACTTTTATCCCGCGCCTCGCGAGTTTATAAAGCCTTACGCCTTTTATCTTTATCGCGGAATAGTCGGGCGGGCGCTGTTCCAGCTCCCCCAGGAACTTGTTGAATACGCTTTCGATCTCGGCCTCCGAAAAATTTAAAGGTTTGCCTGAGCCTGTAATTTTGCCGTCCGCGTCGCCTGTATCGGATTCCGCGCCGAGCGTAAGCGCGCCATCGTATTCCTTATCATCGGCGCTGAACAGATTCGAGGATTTTGTAAGGCTGCCTATCAGGATGACCAGGACGCCTGTCGCCATCGGATCGAGCGTCCCGGCATGCCCGACCTTCGCGAGACAGAAGCGTTTTCTGATAAAGTCGACGACATCGTGGCTCGTCCAACCCTGCGGTTTATCTACTACCAGTATCCCGTTCATAGATTAAAGTTAAAAGTAAACTTTTGTTTTAAAATTACGCATTACGTTTTACGAATTACTAATTCCTGAAAAACGGGTAATATTATGACATTTACCGTCGATAAAATAGGCTTGACACAAAGCTCACCCTGGGTTAGGATTGTGTCAGATGCCTCAAGGTATAAGAAAACTCACATTCTCCGTCGATGGCGACG
>JAZDOS010000008.1:0-2614 GCA_043798375.1 Candidatus Omnitrophota bacterium
TCGGGCGATGCCGCGGTAATCTATTTTCCGCTCGATTTTTCGTTCATAGTAAAGAACGTTGTGAAGAGGATACGGCCGAAACTTTACATAATGGTAGAGACCGAGATATGGCCGAACGTATTGAAAGAATTGTGTCATAAACACGTGCCGGCAATTTTGATCAATGGCAGGATATCAGACCGTTCTTTCGGAAAATATAAACTCGCAAGAAAATTTTTAGTCAATACGCTCGATAAAGTAAGCTTATTCTGTATGCAATCGGATATCGATGCCGGGAGAATAAAATGCCTGGGCGCCGCGGCCGATAGAGTTAAGGTCACCGGCAATATGAAATTTGACGCGGATATTATAGCAAATAGCGCTCACGGCGCGGGCATTAAAGAATTATTAGGCCTGAAAGACGGCGACGAAATCTTTGTCGCAGGTTCGACCCACGGCGGCGAGGAAGAGGCGGTGGTGTCGGCATACAAAGAACTCATAAAAGACTCCCCGAAGCTGAAGCTTGTGATAGCTCCCCGTCATATTGAGAGGGCGCCTGAAGTGGAGAATATAGTAAAGCGTTTTGGGCTGGACGCGGTGAGGATGACGAAGGGGCAGAGTAACCCGGGAGCAGACCCTTCTATGGAGCCCGGGGCAGGAGGGCCTTTAGCGCCGCGCGTTTATATCATTGACGCAATAGGCCATCTGAACGACGTGTATTCTATGGCCGAGATCGTTTTTATTGGCGGAAGCCTCGTTCCTCACGGAGGGCAAAACCCGATAGAGCCGGCGCTTTTTGCGAAACCGGTAATATTCGGCCCTTACATGTTTAACTTTAAGACCGTGGCCTCCGCGCTCCTGAAAAATAACGGCGCTATCCAGGTTAAGGACCGGAAAGAGCTTTTTATCAAAGCCGATTACCTGCTGAAGAACAAGGATGCAAGGACGGCCCTCGGCAGTAATGCCAGGAATATAATATACGAAAACCGCGGCGCTACCTCGCGAAACCTCAAGCGCATTAAAGAGCTGGTAAATGGTTGAGTTCATCTATTCGCTGATGACGGATAAAAGACGGGGCGTGATATGGACGCCCTTTAAAGCGGCGCTTTACCTGTTGTCCATCATCTATGGGCTTGCTGTCTTCTGCAGGAAGATATTATACGGCTTGAAAATATTTAAAGCGCACAGGGTTTCGCTTAAAGTGGTCAGCGTTGGCAACCTTACGCTTGGCGGCACGGGTAAGACGCCTTTTGTGATAGCCCTCGCCAGACTGTTAGAAGATGAATTGCGCTCACCGACAGCTGTTCTGATCCGCGGCTATGGCTGGGATGAACAGGCGCTTCTCAAAAAAAACCTGCCCGACACGCCGATACTTGTAGGAGAAGATCGTGTTAAATCGGCGCATAAGGCTATAAGGCTCTATGGCAGCCAATTTGCCGTCCTGGATGACGGTTTTCAACACTGGGAGATTAAACGGGATCTTGATATAGTGCTGATCGATTCCAGAAATCCATTCGGGAATAACCGTCTTTTCCCGCGGGGAGTTTTGAGGGAGCCCAAGAGCGCTTTAAAGAGAGCCCAGATCGTGGTATTTACTAAAATAAATAAGAAGGCCGCCGGTTTAGATATCGTCAAAGATGAGATAAGGGTGATAAACAGGAATGTTATTTTTCTGGAGGCCTCTCATAGACCATCGCATATATACGATCCAAGGGCCAGGAAGGATCGTGGATTATTATTCGTATCCGGCAAGAGGGTGGTATTGGTGTCGAGCATAGGCGATCCCGCGTATTTTGAGGAGACGATGAAGGACCTCGGGGCGGTAGTTCTTGGCCATATGATATTCGACGACCATCACAATTTTAAGGAAAAGGATATAGAGCTGATTATAAAAATGTGCGGCGTGAAGACGCCCGATTTTCTGGTGACGACCGAAAAGGACGCGGTGAAATTCGCGCGTATGAGCCTTTCGTTCGGAAATTACACAATGATGACGCTCGCTATTCATATGGATATAACAAGCGGCAGGGAGCAATTAATTGATAGACTTCGCGGCGTACGTATTAGTTAGGGTCTTAAACATAATTTTCAGTGTCTTGCCGGTAAGCTTTGCCTTATGGCTCGGGCGCCGTTTCGGCGTAGTTGCCTTCTGGGTCAATAAGAAGAGAAGATTAATAGCTTACGCGAATTTGAAGGCGGCGTTCGCGAATGAGAAATCCCCACGGGAACTCCGCGCCATAACGAGGCGTGTATACCAGAATATGGTTCAGACGTTCATGGAAGTGCTGAACCTCACCAAAGTAAATAAAAGGTACGTTGACAGGTATATCGATATTATCAATATTGAGCGTATACAAAATGCCGCGCGATCGGGAAGAGGCACGATCTTGCTCACCGCGCACTTTGGCGATTGGGAACTCTCGAGCCTGGTAAGTTCCGCTGTCGGGTTTCCTATCACGGTTCTCGTGCGCGAGCAGAAGATGAAGCGCTTAACCGAACTGCTGAACCGCTTAAGGGAGTCAAACGGCTGTAAGGTGATAAGGAAGGGAATGGACGTAAAGAACCTTATAACTGCGCTCAAAGAAAATAAGATCGTAGGAATACTTTCCGATCAGGATGCGGGCAAGAACGGTAT
>JAZDOS010000014.1:0-38419 GCA_043798375.1 Candidatus Omnitrophota bacterium
CGCCCTGTATATCAGATTCCATTCGCGTAAAAACATCAAGGCGCCGCAAGTCGAAAGGTTTTTGTACCATATTTTGCGTCATCTCAAGGGTCCGGTTGTTCTTTTGTGGGATAAGAGTCAGGTTCATCGAGCTGCCCTCGTTAAGAAACGCCTTAAACGGCATAAGAGAATCAACACACATTTCTTTCCCGGCTATGCGCCCGAGCTTAATCCTGCTGAATTTATATGGGCGCAGCTTAAAAGAGCTGCCGCGAACTCTGTTCCCAAGAATCTGGAGCATCTTAAAAGTTCTCTTTTATCACCTTTGTGCAGGATTCGCGATTCGCAGCGTCTCCTGTGGTCATGCATCAGAGCATCGGATTTGCCCTGGAGATAGTGTTTCTATTACTTATGCGTAAGTCAGTAATACCCAACCTGAAATTACAATTCGGATGAATACCGATTTCATTATCGTTCTGGTCACCTGCGGCTCGAAAAAAGAGGCCGCGCGGCTCGCGGATAGCCTTTTGAAAAAGCGGCTTATAGCGTGCGCTAACATCGTTCCGGCCGTATTTTCAAAATTCCGGTGGAAGGGCAGGGTCGACAGCGCCGGGGAAGCTCTTATAATAATCAAGACCACGCGCGAGCGTTTTAAGGCGATCGAGCGCGAGATAAAGCGCCTGCACAGTTACGATGCGCCGGAGATAATCGCAATACCGATTATCGAAGGAAGCAAAGAATATTTAAGATGGGTTGAAGATAATTCAAAAGTAAAAAGGAAAAAGCCGGGGCAGTAGCTCAGCTGGGAGAGCACCACGTTCGCAACGTGGGGGTCGTGGGTTCGAATCCCATCTGCTCCACCAAATCAAATTTGGCCTCCGCCAAAAACTGTCGTCCTGGTTTTTGGCTCCGGCCCCGCCTTCGGCGGGGGCTAATCGCCCAAATTTGTTTAAGGAAAACCTTTTAAATCAAAAGGTTTTCCTTAATGTTCCTTTCCAAAATTGCAAGTATCGGACTGGCGTCCGAACGTTTTTAAAGGGAAACTGCGTTTCCCTTTAATGTATCCCTTATGAAGAATTTTGTTACATTGGCAATTATGTTATTCGCCTCCGCCGTTTTTGCCGCTGACGTCAAAGACGCGGATCTTGCGGGAAGCTGGTATCCCGGCAATAAGGCGGAGCTGGCGGGCCTGATTGACGGTTATATCAAGTCCGCAAATCCTGTAAGTATCGACGGACATGCCCTCGCCATAATCTCTCCGCACGCCGGATATCAGTTCTCGGGGCCGGTTGCCGCATACGGCTTCAAGGCTCTTCAGGGAAGAGAGATAAAGACCGTAATTCTCATAGGTTTCACCCACAGAAAAAGTTTCGACGGCATATCAATTTACGATAGAGGCGCTTTCAGAACGCCGCTCGGCGAAATTCCGGTTGATGAAAAACTGGCAGCTTTGATCAACGCCGGAAGCAGCAGGATCTTCTTTTATCCCGAAGCTTTTATTGAAGAAAATTCGATAGAGACCGAAGTGCCGTTTATACAAACCGTTTTTAAGGATGCGTTACTTATTCCGATCGCATTCGGCGCCCGGTCTTACGGCGACGCGGTCATTTTGGCCGATGCCCTTGCCGATGTTTTAAAGGACAGGAATGATTACCTTATAGTCGCCTCAACCGACCTTTCGCATTACCATCCTTACGATGAGGCCAATTCAATAGATAAGCGCACATTAACGACTTTGAGCGCATTGAAAAGCAGGGCCTTTTATGACGCGGCGCAGGCCGATATATGCGAGGTGTGCGGTGTCATGCCGGTTACCGCGGCATTGCTCACCGCAGAAAAGCTGGGATTCGATAAAATTAAAATTCTGAAATACGCGAATTCAGGCGATACGTTTGGGGACAAGTCCAGAGTTGTCGGATATCTGAGCGCCGTGATATATAGAGAAGGAAAAAAGAAAGAGGGGGCGGCAATGCTGAACGATAGCCGGAGGAAAAGATTATTGCAGATTGCCAGGGAATCTATCACAAGTTACGTGAGGGATGGAAAAAGAAAGGATTTTACCGAAAAGGATACCGTCCTGAATGAGCCTATGGGGGCGTTCGTAACGCTTCATGAGACTGGCGAGCTCAGAGGCTGCATAGGCAATATGGCGGGCCGCGGCCCCCTCTATCAGACCGTAGCCGATATGGCGATAGAGTCCGCGACCGGCGATCCGAGATTTCCGAAGCTAACACCCGCCGAAATAGAGAAGGTCGATATCGAGATCTCGGTACTGTCGCCGATGAAAAAGGTTTCGAGTTATGAAGAAGTGAATATCCCGGGTCACGGCGTAATGGTGAGAAAAGGGTTTAATAGCGGCGTATACCTGCCCCAGGTCGCCGATGAGACAGGATGGACGAGGGATGAGTTCCTGTCCAGCCTGTGCGCCCATAAAGCGGGGCTCCCCGCCGGCGCGTGGAAAGATCCCGCGGCGGAAATTTACGTGTTTACCGCCGAAGTATTCGGAAACCAAAAGGAGGCTCGAAGTGAAGAATAAAAAATTGATCATAGGTTTGGCGGTTGCGGCAGTTATTTTGGGAATTATAGTTGTCAAAAGTCCTAATGTCCTGAAGGGAAAGGCGAAGAAGGCGGCCTTGCCCGCCAGGGCTGAACAGGCGAAGGCTAAGACATCGGCCGCGGCCAGGAAGGCGTTTTCGAAAGATATGGGCGGCCTCACCGTCAAGATCGCGGGCATCAATAAAAAGGATATGTATGCGGGAGTGACCGCTTACAGGTCTACCGATAAACGTTCGAGTGTCTACGCCGCGACATTCAATTCGAACAGGATGCAGGAACTCCTGCCGGGCACTTACGATATCCAGATACAAACGATCCCGCCCATCCTTTATAAAGGCATCACGGTATCTAATGGCAAGGAGACTGTCGAGGATTTGGGCGTATTGGCCGGAACCCTCAATGTTAAGCTGCTGAACTCGAAGAAGAAAGAGGCCTACGTTATTTTCAAGGTCATGTGTAAAAAGTCCGGCATTACGGCGGCATCCGGCGCTACAAACAGGGCGATTGAGTTAATTCCGGGAACATATGACATAGATGTAGGCACCATGCCGCGTGAGTTTAAGAAAGACGTGAAGGTTGAAGCCGGAAAAGAGACGGTGGTGGATTTGGGATATCCGATGGGAGCCATGGTTATTAAGGCAGCCGACGAAAATAATAAAGAAATCCGGTTAAATGTCAGGATAAAGAAGGCGGATACCAATGAAGCTGTGGCCAGCACCATAACCAATAGGCCGATAGAGATATTGAAAGGAGTTTATACCGTCGAACTGCTTTCTTCGCCCGTTCAGACCAAAAAAGATGTGGTTGTAGAGGCGGGAAGCGAATCGGCGGTTGAATTCACAGTCCAGGCGCCCCCTAAAACCGCCGTTAAAAAATGAGCCCAGCACCTTCTTATAGGTGCTGGCGAAAAGAAGAAGGTGCTGGGTGAGCCGGTTCTTCATTCCGAAAGAATCCGTCCGGGGGAAGATTATTTTAATAACCGGTAAAGAAGCGCATCACATCCTCGATGTCCTGCGCCTGGGCGTACTCGATAAGATCGTCGCCTTCGACGGAAGCGGCAAGGAATACGTAGGATTTATAAAAGACACGAAGCGCGGCGTTCTATCCGTCGAAATCGTCGAGACGAGGACGCCGTCAGGGCCCGGGGCGTCCAGGATTACCCTTATTCAGGCCCTTCCGAAGAAAGAGAAGATGGATTACATCATCGAAAAATCCACTGAACTCGGCGTCCATTCGATCGTGCCGGTAATAACCGAAAGAACTATTCCCAGATGGGACGCGCCCAAGAAGGCGGCTCAAGGCCAAAGATGGATGAAGATCGCGAAGGAGGCGTCCAAACAGTGCGGCAGGGTGGATATCCCCAAGATAGAGAGAATAATGACTTTTTCGGAAGAAATGGCGAAGGGCGCGGCCGATTACGATCTCGCGCTGATAGCCGCTTTGACCGACGAAGCGATCCGGTTGAAAGAGGCATTGTCAGGTTTTAAAGGAGGTAAAGCCGCTATAGCTATCGGCCCCGAAGGCGATTTCACACCCCGCGAGATAAGACAAGCAAGAGAAGCGGGTTTTAAATCGATAAATCTGGGGCCCCGGGTCTTGAAGAGCGATACGGCAGGCCTTGCAACTCTTGCGATATTAAATTATGAGCTTTCAAACAGTTAACCATAAAAGGTTCTTCATCCATACGCTTGGGTGCAAGGTAAACCAGTACGAATCCCAGGTGATGCGCGAGATGCTTTTGAAGGCCGGTTACAGAGAATGCCTTTCAAAGGATATCGCCGACGTCTATATACTTAATACCTGCACGGTCACGCATCATGCCGACCGGGAATCCCGCCGCTGGGTAGGGTTATTTCACAGGGCCAATCCCAAGGCAAAAATTGTCATTACAGGCTGCTATATTGAAAACGATTCCGAAGGCGTTTCTATTCTTCCCGGTGTGGCGCATATTATAAAGAACTCTGACAAGGGAAGGGTAGCCGATATACTGGACGGACGCCTGCCCGCCGAAGCCTCGGCGAAGGCGGGACGAAAGACGAAAGACGAAAGACGAGAACGCTTTGATCATTTATCAATCACGAGCTTTGAAGGTCACACCAAGGCATTTGTGAAGATACAGGACGGCTGCGAGAATAGCTGCTCTTATTGCAAGGTGCCGCTTGTGAGAAGCGCCGTAAGATCAAAGCCGGTAAAGTTTATCACAGAAGAGGTGCGGACCCTTGTCGAAAACGGTTATAAAGAGATAGTCCTGGTGGGGATCTGCCTTGGCGCATGGGGAAGCGACCTTTTTCCGGGCGAGATCGCGAGATCCGTCGGCATGAAAGGGGCGGTACTCGTCGATGCGTTGAAGGCGATCGATAATATAAAGGGCGATTTCAGGATACGTTTGAGTTCGATAGAGCCTAGATATGTCACTGATGAGCTCATCGGCTTCATGGCGAAAACGAGGCGCATGTGCCGCCACCTTCACATTCCGCTTCAGTCAGGAGACGATGAGACCCTGAAGGTGATGAACAGGCCATATACGACCGCAGATTACAAATCGCTCATTGAGAAGGCCAGGTCCGGGATTAAGGATGTAGCGATAACCACGGATATCCTCGTAGGATTTCCCGGCGAGACGGACGAACGATTTCATAGCACGGTGAATTTCGTCAAGGAGATTATTCCGGCGAGGACGCACATCTTCAGATTCAGTAAAAGAAAGGGGACCTCTGCCTACGAGATGGCCGATGTCGTAAGTAATGATGTTGCGAAGCAGAGGTACATGGTTCTCAGGACGGTAACGCTTATAGCGTCCTGTCTCTACAGGTCCGGGTTCCTGGGCGAGAAATTAGATGTGCTGGTTGAATCCAAAAGAGATAAAAACTCGAACCTTCTTACGGGATATACCGATAATTATATCCGGGTGCTGTTTAAAGGGCCGGACGAACTTATGAAGAAGATAGCGCCTGTGAAGATCACGGACATAACACTTATGCAGACGCTGGGAGAGTATGATGGAACCTAACGGGGTGAGCATAGTGATAGCCGTATGGAACCAGCTTCGCTATACGCGGCTTACCGTCGAGGCGCTGTTAAAAAATACCGGGAAGACGCCTTTTGAACTTGTAATAATCGATAACGGCTCAAGGCCGGACGTCAAAAATTATTTTGAGGTTTTAAAGAATAAAGGCGTCGCGATGCAGTATATAAGGAATGAAAAAAATCTGGGGCCGATAAGGGCGATCAACCAGGGGGCGGCCGCCGCGAAATACGATTACATATGTATCATGCATAATGATCTTCTTATACTGGAAGACGGATGGCTGGAAAAGATCGTGAAGGTTTTCGAGCGCGATCCCGCGATAGGCATAGCGGGCCTGGCGGGGAGGAAAGAGATATACGATACGGGGTGCGTGAACGAGGCATCGCTTAAGCATAATCTTAAGTCTGAGGATTTGAACGCGCCGATGGCCGAAGAGGCTGCCGATGTCGCGGTGATCGACGGGCTATGTTTCGTGATGGCGAGGCGATTCTTTGAAAAGTCGAAGGGGTTTGACGAAACGTTCGGTTATATGCACTGCTATGACCTTGATATATCACTCGAGAGCATCTCGGCGGGTTTCAGGAATGTAGTTGTTAATGTCGCGGCGATGCACATAGGTAACGGCGGGATGACGAGGCGCCTTGGCGAATACAAAGAACTCGTCAAAGACGACTACGGGCTCCTGAAGAAGAACTGTAAAATTTTATCCGAGAAGTGGCGCCGCCTGCTGCCGGTAAAAATATCTTGACAGCGGCGAATATATGGCTACAATAGCTGAAAACGCATGAAAGGTTGTTATGAACCCCCGTTAGACCTTATGGTCCTATGGGGTCTAATGGAGGTCTAACGGGGTGAAGCTCAAAGGTAAGGTTGCGATAATCACAGGCGGTGCGAGAGGAATAGGCAAGGAAATAGCGCTTCTCTTTGCTATAGAAGGCGCCGATATCGCGATATGCGACGTCAATGCCGAAACGCTTGCCGAAACCGCTAAAGAGATTGAGGCGCTTGGCCGCGGCGCAGTGACAGGTGTGGTAGACGTTACAAAACCCGACCAGGTCGATGGGTTTGTCCAAAAAACGCTTGACAAATTTAAAAAAATAGATATACTTGTTAACAATGCGGGCATTACCAGGGATGGGCTTATAGTCAGGATGTCGGAAGCTGACTGGGACATGGTTCTGGCCGTTAACCTGAAGGGTGCTTTCAACTGCACCAAGGCCGTATCGAAGATCATGATGAGAGAGCGTGACGGGCGTATCGTCAATATGGCCTCTATAATAGGTATAATGGGTAATGCCGGCCAGGCAAATTACGCCGCTTCGAAGGGCGGCCTGATAGCGTTGACAAAAACGGTCGCTAAGGAGCTTGCGTCGCGCAATGTAAGAGCAAACGCCATAGCTCCCGGTTTTATCCAGACCGATATGACCGCGAAATTATCCGATGAAGTTAAGGGCGAGATGCTGAAGTACGTTCCGCTTGCGAAGTTCGGGACGGTTACGGATGTTGCGAATCTCGCGTTATTTTTAGTGAGTGACGATTCGGCCTATATAACGGGACAGGTTGTGCAGGTCGATGGCGGAATGGTAATGTAATTATCGTAACTATAAGGAGGGGAAATGGACGTATCTCAGGACAAGATCAGGCAGATTATAGCTGACCAGCTTGGGGTGAAGAAAGAGGAAGTGACCGATAACGCGAAATTTGTCGATGATTTAGGGGCAGATTCGCTTGATACGGTGGAGCTTGTAATGGCGCTTGAGGAAGAGTTCGGCGTGGAGATACCGGACGAAGAAGCCGAGAAACTCGCTACCGTAGGAGATGCCCTGAGATATATCGAAGAGAAGGCCGGCGGTAAATAGACCCGTCTATAATGCACAAATTTAGAAGAGTTGTTGTAACGGGTCTTGGCGTTGTATCTCCGATTGGCAATACGATACAGGAATTCTGGAAAAATCTTTTAGAAGGTAAGAGCGGCGTAAAACGCCTTTCCTGTTTTGACCCCACACACTTCACATCCAAAATAGCAGCCGAAGTAAGGAATTTCGACCCATCCCATTATCTATCTCCTAAAGATATGAGGAGGATGGACCGGTTTGTCCAGTTCGCGGTTGTCTCTTCCAAAATGGCTGTAATCGATTCCGGGCTTGACCTTGATAAAGAAGACAGGGATAGGATCGGCGTCCTGATCGGGTCCGGTATAGGCGGCCTCCATACGGTTGAGACCGAACACAAGCAGTTTATAGTACTCGGCCCCGAAAAAGGGCCCGACAGGATCTCGCCATTCTTAATCCCGATGCTGATAGTGAATATGGCTGCCGGCCAGGTTTCGATAACGCTCGGCCTGAAAGGGCCGAACTCCGCCGTTGCCACCGCATGCGCATCCTCCAATCACGCGATCGGGGACGCATTCAGGATCATACAGAGGGGTGAGGCTGACATGGCGGTAACCGGCGGCTCTGAGGCGGCGATTACACATATGGGGTTCGGCGGATTCTGCGCGCTCAAGGCGCTGTCCACCTCTTATAATGACCAGCCTGAAAAGGCCTGCAGGCCTTTCGACAAGAATAGGGACGGTTTCGTAATGGGCGAGGGCGCCGGTATAGTCATATTAGAGGAAGCCGATCACGCCGTAAAGAGGGGCGCCAGGATCTATTGCGAACTCATAGGTTACGGGATGAGCGGAGACGCTTACCATATGACAGCGCCGGACCCTGCAGGCGACGGCGGCGTGAGATGTATGGCGGCGTCGCTCGGGGATGCCGCAATCTTGCCGAAAGAAATCGATTACATCAACGCGCACGGCACTTCTACATTATATAACGACAAGATCGAAACGCTCGCCATAAAGAAGGTTTTTGGCGATCACGCAAGGAAGCTTGCCATAAGTTCTACGAAATCCGTTACGGGCCACCTTCTGGGGGCGGCGGGCGGCGTGGAACTGATAGCGACGGCGTTATGCATGAAGGAAGGAATAATCCCTCCGACCATCAATTACGAAACACCGGATCCAGACTGTGATCTTGATTACGTCCCCAATAAACCGCGCGAGGCAAAGATAAATGTGGCTATGTCGAACGCGCTCGGTTTCGGCGGCCACAACGCGACGCTTATCGTGCGAAAATTTACTTAAGATAAATCCCGTCGGAATCGAGACCGTATATATAACCTCCGAGGTTGCCATAGGCAACCTCGGAGGTTAAACGCGATTATTAAAAAGGAGCTCTATATGGATTACCTATTGACGGAACAACAGATAATGGTGCGTGATCTTGCGCGCAAAATCGCGCGTGAAAAGATAAAGCCCGTTGCGGCCAAATACGATGAAGAAGAAGAGTTCGCGTGGGAGATAGTAAAGGTATTGGCCGATAGCGACCTGTTCGGCGTCTATATACCGGAGGCGTACGGCGGCCTGGGCGGCGGCGTGATGGATATGTGCCTCGTTGCCGAAGAGCTTTCGAGGGCGTGCGGCGGCATAGCGCTCGGTTTTGCCGGCACAGGGCTTGGGACTTTTCCGATTTTGCTCTACGGAAATGACGAACAGAAGAAGAGATTTCTGCCCGGAATAGTAAAGGGCAGGGTCGCGGCGTTCTGTATAACAGAGGCCGAGGCCGGTTCCGACGCAGGCTCTATCAAGACGACAGCGAAAAAAGACGGAGATCATTACATACTGAACGGAACGAAGCAATGGATCACGAATGCGGGCGAGGCCGAAGTCTATACGGTCATAACGATGACAGATAAGACGAAGGGCGCGCGCGGCGCATCCGCCTTCATAGTCGAAAAGGGGACGAAAGGGATGGATTTCGGTAAGAAGGAAAAGAAACTCGGCATCCGGGCATCGGCAACACGTGAAGTCATATTTACCGATTGCAGGGTTCCGAAAGAGAATCTTATCTCCAAGGAAGGGATGGGTTTTATTGTGGCGATGAAGACGTTCGACAGTTCCAGGCCGGGCGTCGCGGCTCAGGCTGTGGGGATCGCGCAGGGCGCGCTTGACCACGCGATCGAATACGCCAGACACCGCATCCAGTTCGGCCAGCCAATATCGAGTTTCCAGGCGATACAGCATATGCTTGCCAATATGGCGACCGAGATCGAAGCGGCGCGCGCGCTTGTGTACGCTACAGCCAGGATGGTCGATAGCGGCGCGAAGAGCGTTGCGAAGGAATCGGCCATGGCGAAGCTTTACGCGAGTGATACCGCTATGAAGGTTACTGTGGACGCAATTCAGATATTCGGCGGATACGGATATATGAGAGAATACCCTGTCGAAAAATACATGCGCGACGCGAAGATCACCCAGATTTACGAAGGAACGAACCAGATACAGCGTAACGTCATCGCCGCGAATCTTATCAAAGAAAGTCTCAAAGGCGAATGAACATCATCATCTGCATCAAACAGGTTCCCAATACCACCGACGTCAAGATCGACCCCGTCACGAACACGCTTATACGCGACGGAGTCGAGAGCGTGATAAATCCGTTCGACGTTTACGCGATAGAGGAAGGCGTGCGCCTGAAAGAGCGTTTCGGCGGAAAGGTCACGGTTATCACGATGGGGCCGCCGCAGGCGGAGAACGCGTTGAAAGAAGCGATATCCCTGGGCTGCGACGAAGCGATACTTGTGAGCGACCGCAAATTCGCGGGCTCGGATACATGGGCAACGAGCTACACGTTATCATCTGCCATAAAGAAGGTTGGCGCTTTCGACATCATATTATGCGGTAAGCAAGCCTCGGACGGCGATACAGCCCAGGTCGGACCCGGCATATCGACGCACCTCGACATACCTCAGGTTACCTACGTAAAGAAGATCGAAGAGATTGCCAATAACAAAGCCAGGGTTGAGCGGATGACCGAGGAAGGCTACGACATAGTCGAGACGCCTGTCCCGTGCCTATTTACCGTTGTTAAAGAGATAAATACGCCGCGTCTTCCTTCGTTAAGAGGTATGATGCGGGCAAAATCGGCGAAGATTACCAGGTGGACGGCTGAGGATATAAAGGCCGACCCCAAGTCGATCGGCCTCGACGGTTCTCCCACGAGGGTTGTAAAGATATTCACTCCTCCGATCAGAAAAGGCGGTGAGATACTGAAAGGCGATACCGCTGATATCGCGGCGGAACTCGTCGAGCTTTTGAAAGATATAGTGATATGAGATAACCTCCGAGGTTGCCTTTAGGCAACCTCGGAGGTTGACTGGTTATTATGGCAAACTCGATAACGATCCTGCTGGATAAATGCACCGGCTGCACGCTCTGCGTGAAGGCATGCCCGTTCGGCGCCATACACATGGCGAACAAGAAAGCCGTTATCGACATGGCCAAATGCAACCTGTGCGGCGCATGCGTACCGGCCTGCAAGTTCAAGGCGATAGAGCTCAATAAAGAGGCAGGCGAGAAGAAAGGTCTGTTATCCTATAGAGATGTCTGGGTATTCTGCGAACAGAAAAAGGGCGTGATACAGACGATTTCATTCGAGCTCCTCGGCGAAGGTAATAAGCTCGCTAAGAAACTGGGCGTAAACTTGAGCGCCGTTATTCTTGGCCACGGCATCGAATCTAAAATAGAAGAGCTCTCGGCGCGTGGGGCCGACAAAATCTACATAGTCGATGCGCCCGAGCTCAAATCCTACCAGGATGATTCGTATACCAATGTTCTCGTTAAGCTAATCGAAGAATATAAGCCCGAGATCGTCCTCTGCGGCGCCACCACGATAGGCCGCAGCATGATATCGCGCGTAGCGGTAAAGATCGACGCAGGGTTAACGGCAGACTGCACCGGCCTTGACATCGACGAAAAGGAGAGGCTTCTACTTCAGACCCGGCCTGCATTCGGCGGTAATATTATGGCGACTATCATTACGCCGAACCACAGGCCGCAGATGTCGACAGTCCGGCACAAGGTGATGAAAGAAGCTGAAATTAATAAGTCACATAAGGCGGAGGTAATAAGAAAAAACTATTCGCAGGATGTATTAAAATCACGGACGATATTACTAGACATCGTCGAAGAGATAGAAGAGACGGTGAACCTTGCCGAAGCCGATATCATAGTTTCGGGCGGCAGGGGGTTGTGTGCGCCCGAGAATTTCTCGCTCGTAAAAGAGCTTGCCAAGGTTCTGAACGCGGCGGTAGGCTCGTCGCGCGCCGCGGTCGATGCCGGCTGGATGCCGTATTCGCACCAGGTCGGCCAGACAGGCAAGACCGTATGTCCGAAACTCTACGTAGCCTGCGGCATTTCCGGCCAGATCCAGCACCTGATAGGCATGCAGTCCTCAAAGGTCATTGTAGCCGTCAATAAAGACCCCGATGCCCCCATCTTCAAAATTGCCACCTACGGTATAGTCGGCGACGTCTTCGAAATCCTCCCGGCCCTTACCAAGGAGTTCAAAAAAATCCTCAAAAAATAAGCTTTCTCGTAACAATTTAGCGTAAAGAAGCAGCCCGTCGAGATACTTCTTTATGCTAACATATTAAGCCGCCTCAAGCCCCTTGACAAACCCCAATATATCAGGTATACTTATTCTGTTACGTTATGTTATCAAATATGATAACATATTGCCACGAAATCTTAATGAGGCGTATGTATGAAATTCGAAAAATTTATTAAAATCGCGGAAGGCCTTCCCGTGATAGATGCGGAGATTCTTCTTGCGGGAGTATCCGACCCTAATCCCATTAAAGTTCAGATCAGCCGTTGGAAAAAAGCCGGTAAGCTTATTCAACTCAAAAGAGGCCTGTATCTGTTCTCTAAACCTTACCGGAAGGTTGAGATTTATGAGCCGCATATTGCCTCTATTTTGAAGAAGCCCTCTTATATCAGCCTCGAAAAAGCATTTGAATATCATGATTTGATTCCCGAGGCCGTCACGGTCTATACATCCGTTACCACAAAACGGCCGGATAGATTTGTTTCCGAAATAGGCGACTTCGATTACAGGCATATCAAGCCCGCCCTATTTTGGGGATACGAGCCCGTGTCCCTTCACAACCAGACGGCTTTTATCGCTTCTCCGGAAAAGGCGCTCCTGGATTTCTTTTATATTAAAAAAATCGATGTCTCGAACGAGTATCTGGACGAATTACGCCTTCAGAATTTGGAAGAGATCGACCTTGATAAATTGATCGAATACGCCGAAAGATTTAAAAAACCGGGCATGCGGCGAATTGCCGAATTATTAAAAAAGTATATTATTTTTAAAAAGAAAGAGGGGGCGGGCAATGAAAGTTGATCTGCTGCGGCTGGTTTCGAAGAAGGACGGCCTTAACGCGAAGATGAATATGATGCGTGAGTATCTTCAGGCCTATATCCTGAGGATTATGTATGATAATGGGGTCTTTCGCTCGACCGCGTTTCTGGGCGGGACCGCGCTAAGGTTCTTATATGATCTTCCGAGATTTTCCGAAGACATGGATTTTTCTATTGTAGAAAAAGGCGGAAAACACGATTTTCCCGCCATTGTAAAAAAAATCAAGGATGAATTTGCTTCAATGGACTACAATATCTTCGTATCCTCTAACGACAAGAATACCGTCCGATACGCGTTCTTTAAATTTGAGGGCCTCATGTATGAGGCCGGCATCTCTTCGTTAAAGACGCAGAAGTTCTCGGTCAAGATCGAAATAGACGCCAATCCGCCGGAAGGGGCCGTCTCAAAATCCATTGTCGTTAATAAATATTTTCCGATCGGGTTCCTGTCTTATGATATCCCGTCGCTGTTCTCATGTAAGCTTCACGCTATTCTGTGCAGGAAGTATACGAAAGGCCGCGATCTTTTCGACCTTGGCTGGTATCTTTCCAAATGGAAAGGATTGTCTCCTAATCTGACACTTTTGAAAAACGCCCTTACACAGACAGGGTGGAAGGATGGTTTTCCCGATGAAAACAATTGGCGGGACTATGTATATGAGGCCGTCAAAAAAGTGCAGTGGGAGAAGGTAAGAAGTGATATCCGGAATTTCCTTGAAAACCCATCTGACTTAGAGGTCTTTTCGCAAAAGAATGTATTAAATTTGATTAAGGCATAAAAAAGCTTGATATTGTCCCTTGTCAAGCATAATATCATAGGGTAAACTATATACAAGACGCTAGGAACAAAGTTACTTGCCGCACCAAAGGCGGCAGGTAAATTTTTTTCGCCCATTAGTTTAAAGATTTAAAAAGTATTACCTATAGTTAACCTCCCTATAGTTAACCTCAAAGGTTGCCGTAGGCAACCTTTGAGGTTGGATCGGTAATCAAAAAAAGGATGCTGTTAGATATGATAGACGCTAGATCTAATAGTTATGCCCATAATGGTCCGCTGAGTAGGGCAGGTTTAAACCTGCCCTACTGCCGGAAAAATAGGCCATTCAAGGTGGTGGTGTGCGCCATTACCCTGGTGGCCTTTATAGCTAATATTATCTCATATGATCTTGCCTGGGCGGATAGTCCGGCCACTCCTGCCGAGTCAGTCACTTTCAAAGAACTTAACCCCGATAATTTTATCCTACCCGTATATCTCGGCACGATCAAAGACTCATACTTATCCGAACACCGAAAACCAAACACCAAAAACCAAACGATAATTCATATTCAGGACGCCCACTGTAACTACTACGCCCAGCACAAGATATCCGAAATAATAGAATATTTCAATAAGGAATACGGCGTAAATACGATCAACCTGGAAGGCGGCGCGCGGGACTATGACATCTCGATATTTACCGATATTAAAGACAAGAAGATTCGCGGCAGGGCGGCCGATTATTTCGTTAAAGAAGGCGTCGTTAACGGCGCCGAATACTTCGCCATCAATAACCCGGAAAAAATAACCCTCTGGGGTATGGAAGACGTCCGGCTCTACATAGATAACCTTAAAGCATACAGGAATTCCCTGAAATACAAAGACGAGGTCGATAGATACCTCAAGAATTTAAACTACATCCTTTCAAACCTCAAGCTCAAGATATATTCAAAAGAGCTTCTGGAGCTCGATTCAAGATATAACGCCTACAAGGCCAATAACGCCGATTTTAAAGACTACCTCGGCTATCTCTTAGAGAAGGCGAAGAATAGGCTGATAGACATAAAGTCGTATACAAACATATACCTCCTCAACCAGACGCTTGACCAGGAAGCCGGCATTGACTTCCGAAGAGCCAATAACGAGCGGGATGAGCTTATAGATAAACTCCAGAAGCGCCTTTCGAAAAACGCGCTTGAAGAACTCGTCCTGAAAACGGTTGAATTCAAGGCCGAGCGCGTGTCTCAGGCGGATTTCTACCGGTATCTTGCGAATAAAGCGAAATCTATCAGTCTGAAACTTGACGATTTCCCGGAACTTGCGAAATATTCAGTTTACGTGTCGACCTATCAGGCGATAGATAAGTCGAAGATAATGGATGAGGTGGCTAGCCTCGAAGATAAGCTTAAAGCCTTACTCTTTGCAAACGATAAGGATATAGAGCTCGATATCCTCTCGAAAAACCTCGCCCTGATGAAGAATATGTTCAATATCTCCCTTACGCGCGATGATTACGAATATTATCAGGCGAACATTCGGTCTTTCGAGATGAGGAACTTCGCAAAGTTCATCGGGCGCGAAGCGCCGCTTTATAAGATTCAGGCGAAGCTTGATGAGAACATTGCCAGACTCGATGATTTCCGCGAGGACATGTGCAAGTTTTACGAATTCTCGTTCAAGCGCGACAGCGTCTTCATCGATAACGTTCGGTTATCGGTTGTCGGTTCTCGGTTATCGCCCACACCTGCGAAAACCGAAAACCTAAAACCGAAAACCGCAATCATCGTTACCGGAGGATTCCACACCGAAAACCTCACCAAGATGTTCAAAAAACATGGCATTTCCTACGTATCGATCATCCCGAACTTCAAAAATTGCGATGGCTACGAATGCCCGTATTTCAAAATTCTATCAGGTGAGAAGAACTTATGGATAAAAGATGCCCTGCCGTCGGTCCTCAATAGATCTCTCGCGACATTAGACGAGCTAAGTCCTGCAATGTTAATAGGAGCTAAAGAAGCAGGATTGCCAGTGCCTGCCGGTATAGGTGAAGTAGGACCCGTTGCTACTGGGGTAGCACCAAAAGAACCGTCCCCGGAAGCGCTGAATCTTAAACGCAGAATCGAAATACAGCAGGAACGTGTTAATAAGATAGGTAGAGAATTCTTTAGTATTTCAAAAGCCGATCCCAAAGAGTTACGGCGAAAAACAGGTATAAGAAATATAGTTGAATCAGGAAAGCAATTCTTTCTTGTTACGTCTGCAAATATGACCGAGGCGTTATCCGACCACATAGAGATATCAGTAACGACCGCAGAGGGCTATAGCGATGATGAGTTAGCTTGGTTGATAGGTCACGAATTTGGCCATACTCAGCTTGGTCATCCTATAGACGCCTTATACGGAAAGAAAGTACCTAATTATCAGGCAAACGAACTTAGTGCGGATAGAGTAGCTGTTTTCTTGATGGCACAAGCCGGATTTAATCTCGATGGTGCTATTTCGGCCGTTGAAAAAACGTTAAATGGTGTCCGATTTACTATTAGCTGTATGCATACGCCTAAACAGGTAGAGGCGAGGAAGAAAAATATATATAAGCTTGTCAGGGAATTTGAATCCACGAGCAGATCATCTGCTGTCGGGGTGGTATTGAGTGGGCCATCCACGGAAACATCGACCAGAGATTTATTCGGTCGCGGACTGATTTCAGAACAAATTACTAAACCGATAGATGTAGATAGGTTATTTGAAATATTGACAGACGAAGCCATAGCATCTGGCATAAAAGTAGTTTCAATAGATGGGTTAAAAAACAAATTATTATTCGTCGTTGATACTATGAAAACGTCTATTCGAGAAAGCGGTAGGTGGAAAGGGTTCTTTATTGGGCTAGTTTCGATTTTCCGTATCATGTTAGGTGATTCCTGGCGTATCCATACGTTATATAACAGAGAGTCCGGCATTATTACGATTGCATATTATTTTGGATTTGGAGGAATCCCAAATAACGCGAAAAAACTGCATGAGTGTATTCATGTTTATCAGAATTTATTAATGCAGAAATATTTGCGTGAAGGTCTGATAACGCATGATGACATGGCAAACCTTATGAGCAAAAATTGGGAAACTATTCCAAAGGAATTTGGAGGATCATATAGCATCTCAAAAGATGATCTTGGTAGAATTGAAGTCGAGATTAAAGATGCAATTTCGTCGCTTCCCCCAGCGCCATCCGCCGCCCAGCCGCCAGGAGGACTGTGCGTTACCGCGGATACCCTGCTTACGTTAAAAGACGGGCGGCAGATTCCTATCGTGCGGATTAAGGCGGGTGATTATGTCATGTCCCTAAACGAAACTACCCGCCTCGTTGAGCCGCATCGGGTTATCGGGCTATTGGACATGGGGGTAAAGCCGGTTTATAAGCTGACGACCGCTTCGGGAAGGTCCATTAAGACTACCGCGAATCATCCCTATCTTACGCGGGAGGGGTGGGTTAAGGTAAGCGGATTAAGAACGGGTGAGGAGATTGCCGTGCCGCCGGTTTCTAGAGAGCCGCTCCGTAATCCACAATCGGATAAGGGAGAGATAGCCGAGACCTTTGTGAGAAGCGGCATATTTCAACGCTTCGATCTAAGGAAACCGGATGGTCCTTTTCATAGAATGTGGACGAACTCTTCGGGGCCGGGGACGGGAAATGATAAGGGTATGAAGCCAGGGAAAGATCTTCTGGCCTTTTGGACGGCATATTTGCCGGTAAATATCTTCCCTCCGCATACGACTATCCTCTCGTGCGGATATTTCTTTACCAGTTTCTCCAGATTTCTTCTTATAAAGGAGTCATTATCTAATATTTTTGCTTTCATTTTTACACCTCTAATAGCTGACAATGAAATCAGCATGCTCTCTATTCTATTTCCGAAATTAATATATCATGCGGCAATGAAGATGTCAAGTTGCTTTACCTCCGCGACAGTATGGGCCGAGGAGATGGGGGGCGGCGATATCTTATGGGACAAAATCGTCTCCATCGAGCCCCTCGGCCCGAGGCATGTTTACGACATCGAGGTCGAAGGGACACATAACTTCATCGGAAACGGCATCTTCGCGCACAACACGATTATTCCGCGCGCTGTGCCGCCCGTTGCCCCAATGGCAGCGCCATCCGCCGCTGTTGCGTCCGCTGCCGCGCCTGCCGAAGCCGCGGCGAAGCCGGCGCAGGGCGAAGCCAAACCCCTTAGTGACGATGAGATAACGTATGGATGGTTCGATCCGGCGAAAGAAGAAGTAGTGATAGACAGGGAAAAGGCGAAGAATATGCTGAAAAATTCCAGTATTGAAGGGGCGCAAGGTCTACCAGACCACAAGCTGACCGTATTCGTCCATTGCCATGAGGTATTCCATGAGCTTGTAAAAAAGCTTGGAATAACCACCACAGAGGATGAGGAGGTTCTTGCCAATCAATTCGCGGCATTCATCCTCGGATCCCGCGCCCCTCCCAAAGTTGAAAATGACATACCGGAACCCTTGCGTAAAGAGATATTTGATAAAATAACGGATCCTTCCCTAATAGAACAAGTTTTCGCTCTATTTGCCTCACCATATGGAATCGATGATAGCGGAGCATTCCTCCTTGCCGTCCACCGCCTTCATATAAATATTAATAATGTGCGACTTATTGAACAAGGCGAAACCATCCCCGCCGGCGCGAAGGCGATGGCGGCGCCGGCCGGTGCGGTTGATGACATTGCCGTAAAAGCCAGAGAAATAGCAGATGCGTATCCGCGGGACGGTTTCCGCGTAACACCCCTATCTCCAGTATCGGAGAAACATTATAATATATTTGAACAGCCTGAGGGAGTTATGAGACTGGTCCGGGGACGTAACTGGTATCTGCGCAATAAGACTCAGGAGGAAGCAAGCCGCATAATTGCCAGAGGGTTAAACAGCTTCCGGCCTGCGGCCTTGGAAAAAATGAAAGAATGGATCGTGAAACAGTTGGAGGAGGAGGGGTATTCGATAAGCAAGGAAAAGATAACGGCAATGGTAAGTTATGGAAGCTACTGGTATTCGGACGACGACCCCAGCGATCTGGATATTTTTGTAGTAGTAAGGCAGGATGGTATCGATGAAATGCTTTTGGGTAGAAAGATTGATCAGGCTGAATGGTTTAAAATGGATGCTACGAGAAAAGTAGGTACGGTTGATTTAAAAGTTGTAAGTGAAAATTATTATAGAAGCCGTGCCTATGAGGTCGAAGAAGACGTGAATTCACAAATGCGCGATGAAGCCATGTTCTGGGGGCACGGTATTATTATAGATGGCATAGATTACTGGGCAAACAGCCCCACTCCCTTCAACCTCATTCAGGCAATTCGCCAAATGATTTATGCGACAAGATTGTACCTTGATGATGCCGACCGCGATTATGCGCTGAGAAAAATGAATCGTCGCTGGTTAGAAGCAAAATTAATGTTTGACCTGCTATTTTCAGATGATTATCTTGGTAAGGGAAATGACGAAATGGGTTATGCGCAAATACAGGCAATCGACAAAGAAATGACTCAGGCATTAGCCGAAGATAATCGAGACCTCATCATTTCCTCATTGCAAAAAGCGCTGCAGGAACTCCTCACAACCCACATTGAAGAGGGGCTAAAGAGAGATATTCCAAATGAAATCGAACGAATAAGGAAATTATATTCTGAACCATCCGCCGCCGTGTCTGCCCTACGAAGCCACGAGCCGTCTCGCGGTGTGGGCGAAGAAGTAGCGGCGGAGCCGGCGCAAAGGCCGGGTACCACCGCACAAGAATTGCAGGACATCGTTGATCGCTACGTGAAAGTGCCGGTAGAATCTACCGAGAATATTCCACCGGAAATAATGATGATATTTGATGCCGTTGAGAAATTACGAAACGATCCGAAGAATCCCATTGATTTACAGGTAATATTGACCGGCGGAACAGCGCGCGATTTTGCAGTTGCGACACGATCAAAAATAAAATTGCTGTTTCCTTCAACCACCGACTATGACATTGCGATTCTATTGCCGCCCGGCGAGGAGGAGATAATTTATCATGAAGATGGTTATAAGCGATTGGAAGAAGCATTTAAACAAAAACTCATACAATCGGGATATCCGGAAGATGAGCTTAAGGATCTTAGAATCGATTTCATTCCGGGGGTCAAGATAGAAGGAACTTACGTTTTTGAAAATTTACTTAATACGCAAGCCGGCAACGCATTCAGCATCAGCCGTCTCGGCGTAGCGAAGATAAACGATAAATTTACCATTTTTGGGCTGAAAGAGGCGGTAGGTGATCTTATTGGTTTTAACCTAAAGCTCTGGATTCAGGAAGGCAGAACGCCGGGACCCGCCATGTCGGCAAAAATGCTCGGGAAAGCCTCTATTTATAGCGAGGTAGCTGGTTTTGCTCTGGATAGCGACATTCGCGAAAAGATTTTACAAGACGTTAGAGAAGTTGGAAAATCCGGCAAGGATGCAATCATGCAATTCATGCAGGATATTTTAAGATATACGCAGCTCGCGGGTAAGAATGACGACTTTGAAAATAGGTTGAAAAAAACGATTACATTGATGGGATTGGATGCCGAATTCAGGTATTCGGCAGACGAATTAATTACAATGGCCAGCAGGGGCATATCCGCGCGGCCTGTGGACAGCGAAGGCCGAGTTGCGCCTACGGTGATGACGGGCTTATCGCCGGCGCCGCCCGTCAATATATTCGATAGCGAATATATGAAGGATGCTATAGCGGTCGAACGAAGCAATGTTCTTAATCGGCTTCGGGGACAGGTTCTCCTGGACGTTAAAGAGGCATCGCAACTAACAAAAGACGAAGCCAGTGATATAGCCAGGGCATTAATGGGTTGGATAGCAGATGGCACGAAATATATTCCCCACCGTAATGACATAGCAGACACGATAAACTGTTTATTGGATGAAGATTATAAAGGACGGCTATCGCAGGTAAACGGCAACAAGAGACGCATCTATTTTGCGCTCAGTTCCCGGAAAGTTAATGGTACATCTCTTCGGAAGGTAGAAGGTATAGTTGAGATAGGGGAAGATATACCGGCCATGGGAGCTGTTTCGCCTGCCGGAACGTTTATTACCTGGTGGCAGATTAGCCCTGAAGAAAGATTTAAGGGAGTCGGGGAACAACTTCTCTGGCACGTAGTCAATAAAGAGATAAAGACAGCTCAAGAGATGGGCTTCAGGTTTGCCGGCACAAAGGCGGTCGAAGCGTTAGAGCAAAAAGGAATACAACCAGGCGTTCTGGTTCCTAGGGTTACGCTTCAGAAGTGCGTACTTGCGCAGAGCGCCGGCACATTAGCCATTTTGAATAATGCGAAGATGGGCGATACGGGCGCTGTGGAAATATTAGCCGGTATACAAGCAACAGTGCATCCAGTCGCGCTACCTGCCGCCGCACCGGCTCTGTTTCGCCCTTCGGGTTTCGTAGGGCAAGCCGCGAAAGACTCTGCTATCGCGGATTATCTTGGGAATTTATATGCATCTTCTAAAGAGCTCGTTTCCGGGACGAACATGCCCGACACGCCTAGATTTTTCTTTATTCCGCTATCGCGTAAACTCTGCGATGTCGCTAACGGCTCATTGCAAGGAAAAGTCCAGGCGTTATGGAAGTCGCTCAGAGACGAGTTGAGGCATAAATACAGAATCGGAAATATAAATATCATATTCTACGACGGAACTATAGAAAAATTGGAAGAAAAGATGGCGGCGCAAAAAGAAGAGTTAAAGGCCGAGAATACCGTGATATATATCGACGGCACCGATAGGCCGGTTGACGCGTACAAAGAAATCGCGGATAAGTTTTATACTATAAGAGAGGTGGCGGTTAAAGAAGGCAGGGGTTATATTTCGATCGGCGGCCATGTCGCGCTCGGCCTCGGCATACTGGAATTACACGCCGGTAAAGACCACGGGTATTACTCAAAAGTTATAGATGCCCTGATAGCCCTTTCATATAAGAAAGATCACCTGAATAAATACAAGAAGGAAGAGGTGACTGTTGCCGATGTCGATCAGTTCCTGCAAGATGTTAAAAACGGAAATATAGAAATTACGCTTCCACCAATCAGAGAAGCCGATATAGACGAAAATATGAGGGATTACGCCGCCGCGGAAGAGGCGGCGATGAGGTCGTTGTAATACGAGTTGTATTTGCCCGGGAGGTTGGAGCGCCCTTTGGAGCTTACTAGCGTCGGCTTCAAATAGAGCCGCCTCCCGGGATTTTTTTGCGTGCCAGCGAATTCCGGCAAAAAAATTTCATACATTTTTTCGCTTTCCGCTTGACAAAACAGAAATATAATGTATACTTTATTTATGCAAGGTAAAAATAAACCCTTAATCAGGTACCTTAATAACCCGATCTCCAATCTGATAAAGAAGAAGTACTCATGCCTTATTTTAGGCCCGCGCCAGGCAGGTAAGACTACCCTTGTAAATGAGTGCCTTAAAGGCGCGAAGAATACCCTGACATATTTATTACAGGACCCGACACTGCGTATAGAGTTAGAGAGGGATCCATCCAGGATCATCGTCCAGATCCGCGCGCTTAAGAAAAATCCTTTAGTTTTTGTTGATGAGGCGCAGAAGGTGCCCGCGCTCTTTGACGCCATACAGGTCCTTATAGACGGTAAAGACGCGCACTTTGTTCTTACAGGTTCCTCGGCAAGAAAGCTCAAAAGGCACGGCGCGAATCTTCTGCCGGGAAGGATAAAACGCTATCACTTGAGTCCGTTGCTATGGGGAGAGTTAGGTTTAGTTAAGGACTGCGCTATAAGGGAATTATCGATCGATAATATTAATCGCGATGCAGCTTACTCTTTTGAGGATACTCTGATTTATGGGTCATTGCCGGGAATAGCAACATTGCCCAGGAAAGACAGGCCGGATTTTCTCAAAGCTTATGCCGAGATATATCTGGAGGAAGAGATCCGGGCGGAAGCGTTGTCCAGGAAAATAGGCGCGTTCTCCCGTTTTCTTGAGCTCGCCGCTTCGGAATCGGGCACCAGCCCCAACTTGCTTAAACTCTCCAACGAATCAGGGGTGAGCCAACCGGCGGTTAAAGAGTTTTATAATTTACTCGAAGATACCCTCGTTATTGAAAGGGTAGAACCGTATCTTAAAAATGCCCGCAAACGCATTCTTTCCTCATCCCGGTATTACTTTTTTGATTTAGGAGTGAGGAATATACTGGCGCGGCTTCCCATCACGCCCGGCCTGGTGAATACCCAGAAAGGCATCCTTTTTGAACATGCGGTCATGCTTGAAATCATAAGAAGGGTGAAAGTGTTAAATAAGAATTACAAGGTATGTTACTGGCGGACATCCGCGGGAGCGGAAGTTGATTGCGTTATAGATATGGGTGATTATGTCATTCCGATAGAGATTAAAAGTTCTTCCTATATTGCTAAGTCAGAGATAGGCGGGTTGAGGAATTTTTTAAGCGATTATAGTAAAAAAGCGAAGCACGGCTATGTTGTTACTATGGGCGGCAAGAAAGAGGCTATCACGGACAATATTACAGCCATCCCATGGTTTTATCTATAGAGTTTAAAAATCTTCCCATTCCCGGGGTTCTTAATATTTGCCGAAACTTCCGCGAACTTGCTTTTTTTAGAATCCTGTGGTATACTTTAATACACTTTTGTCCTGGTTAGTATAGATTATACGGGACATTCTATTGTATTGTATTCATATATATATATATTATAGCAAATATACATGTATTTTAAATCCCTTGAACTATTAGGATTTAAATCATTCGCGGAAAAGACGAAGCTCAACTTCGAGCCGGGCGTCACCGCTATAGTCGGCCCCAACGGTACCGGAAAATCAAACGTAGCCGATGCGATACGCTGGGTCCTCGGAGAGCAGTCCGCGAAGTCCCTGCGCGCATCGAACATGCAGGACGTCATCTTCAACGGCACCGATACGAAGGAGCCGATCAATTTCGCCGAAGTATCCCTCACATTCTCCAACGAAAAAAGAGTCCTTCCGATAGACTACGATGAAGTTACCATCACGCGCCGGGTATTCCGTTCCGGCGATACCGAATACCTTCTTAATAAAACCCCTGTCCGCCTGAAAGACATATCCGAGCTCCTGATGGGCACCGGCATCGGCACGGAGAGCTATTCGATCATAGAGCAGGGGAAGATGGACCTGATCCTGAGTTCCCGCCCCGAAGACCGCCGCTTCGTCTTTGAAGAGGCGAGCGGCATAACGAAGTTCAAATCGAAGAAGAAGGAGGCGCTGCGTAAACTCGAGCAGACCGAACAGAATATCCTGCGCATCAACGATATCATTCAGGAAGTGAAGCGCCAGATATCGTCAATAGAGCGGCAGGCGCGCAAGGCCGAGCGGTATAAGCTCGATTATGATAGATTGAAGGATATGGAAGTCAAGCTGACGTCCCGCGAATATAAGAGCCTGAAGACCGAAGAGATGACTCTATCGGTCGAGAATAACGATTGTAGGACCCGAGAAGGGGAGCTGGGCTCGGAGATCAAATCCATCGCCACCACGATCTCCGCTTACCGAGAGTCTCTTGATGAAGTCAACCAGAAGATCCTGGACTTAAAAGATAGATATAAAGAGATGTCCGGCTCCCTCGATATGAACACGCAGAAGATCTCTATCGACAAAGAAAGGATAGAGGAGGCGCGTGTTTTACAGGAAGGGCTGAAGAAGGAGATAGGGCAGGCGGCCGAGAAGATGAAGGCTGTAAGAACGCTCGTAGAAAAACTTAAGAGCGATCTTGCGGACATCGCGTCGGCGAGAGCCGCGAAACAGAAGTCGCTCGAGGAGAAGAATATCCTTCTGTCGGATCTTTCCGAATATATAGACGAGACCGAAACCAGAGTCAAGGCCTGTAAAGTCGAGATAGTCGATCACCTCTCCAAAGAGACGCGTATCAAGAACGAGCTCATAAAGATAGGCGCCGACGTCCAGAATAGAAGGGCGCGCCAGAGGAGGCTCGGGATCGAGAAGGAGACTGTCGCCAGAGAGCTTGAATCGGTCGAAGCGGTTCTCGGGACGATCGCGAAAGATTTCAAGGATAGAGAGGATCGGGTGGCTGTTGTCAGCGCGGAACTTGAATCGAAAAGAGGCGCCAACGACAGGCTCTCGGCCGAAATAAAGTCTCTCGAAGAAAGAATAGTCTGGTCCGACAGCAGGAAGGTTGCGATAAAGGCGAAAATAGAAATTCTTGAAGAATTGATCGAGGAATGCATGAAGTGCGCCGGGGGCCATGCGATCGAATCGTCGTTACTCAACCGCAAGAAGAGGCTCGAAGGGCTGAAAGAAGAGTTGTGTAAGACGGAAGCCGATATCACGGGCCTTTGCGCCGAACGGGACCGGAAGGCCAAAGAGCCCAAAACGACGGAAGCTGATATCGGCGAGCTTGAGAAGAAACTCCACGATGAAGATATAGTCCTTGCCAATGTAAGGTCGAAGAAAGATACGCAGGAAGAGGCCGCGAAGAAGTTAGGCGATGAACTTGAGCTGCTTGGCTCGGAACTCGGCGAGGCTGCCTCGACGATAGAGGAGCTCACCAAAAAAGGCGAGGCCCTGAACGCCGAGCTTAATAATATCGAAAAAGAGAAGGCCGCCTCCCAGGGCTTCATAGACAGTTCTCTTGATTCGATTTCGCAAAAAAGGTCCGAAAGAGAAAAGGCTGCGCTCGATATGGCTACCCTGACGGCAGAAAAGCTTTCTCTTGAGAAAGAAGAGGATGGTATTGCTAACAGCTTGAAGAGCCAGGAAGGCGCCTTGTTTGAGCTGGAAGAGACTCTGTATCAAAAGGAAGCTCTCCTTAAAGAATCTGTGGAAAAGGAGAAATTTCTTAAAGAAGAGATCGCGGCCTTAGCCGCCGAAAACGAAAAAATACAAGGCGCTTTCTTGGATTTCAACGCCGAGTCATCGGCGACAGAGCAGGCAAAATCCGGCCTCATCGACAAATTGAGCGTGGGGGAGGCCCAGCTCAAGGAGAAAGAGCGGGCCATCGAGGGCTTGAGGAATCAGATCCGCGATATGGACGTGAAGCTTACCGAGCTCAATTACAAGAAGACGAATTTAAGCCAGAGGATATCCCAGGCCTACAAGGTCGACCTTGAGACCGAGCATGTCGAGATCGAGGAGGATGCCGACTGGGAGACGATCCGCTCGCAAGTCGGGGAGCTTAAAGAAAAGCTCGAGCGGATGGGGCCTGTAAACCTGGTCGCGATCGATGAGCATAAAGAGCTTGAGGAGAGATGCTCATTTCTCACACATCAGCATGAAGACCTTCTGAACGCGAAGGACAGCCTGCATAAGGCGATACAGAAGATAAACAAGACGACGAAGGACCTGTTCGTCGAGACTTTCCAGAAGATCCAGGTCGAATTTAAAAATTTCTTCAGGCTTTTGTTCGGCGGCGGGCAGGCGGAGCTCGTATTGATAGACGAAGAGGATATACTGGAATCGGGCATCGAGATAATCGTGAGGCCCCCCGGCAAGAAACTTCAGAACCTTATGTTATTGTCCGGCGGCGAGAAGGCGATGACGGCGACAGCGCTTCTATTCGCGATATTCAAAGTGAAGCCGAGCCCGTTCTGCGTCCTCGACGAAATCGACGCGCCCCTGGACGAGTCGAACGTAACAAGATTTTCGAACGTCTTGAAGGAGTTCCTGAAGATTTCCCAATTTATCATAATTACCCACAATAAACGGACGATCGAGCTGGCGGATGTCATGTACGGGATAACGATGCAGGAGAGGGGCGTCTCGAAGATCGTTTCGGTCAAATTCTCCGATGAACTCAAGAAGAAAACTGAAAATAATGAACGAAGCGGCACGATCGTAGAGGATACGGCCCAGGCCGCCCCCGTCTCTTAAGCCTGTTTAACCGGCCTTTTTACAACCCATAACATTGGAATAGATACAAGTCCTGTTTTTGCCCGCGCGTTTCGCCTCATATAGAGCGGTATCGGCCATAGCTATGAGTTCTTCCTTGCCGGAGGCATCTTCGGGGTAAGCGGCGACGCCGCAGCTTATCGTAAGCCTCTTATCCGATTCGATATCGGCGTCCTCGGCATACATCTTTTCAACCTCGCCCCTTAACCTTTCGGAAAATAACCTGGAGTTCTCTTTTGACGTATTGGGCATTATTATGCCGAATTCCTCGCCGCCGTATCTGGCCACGGTATCGAACTTGCGCGACTTGGACTGCAGGATATGCGCGATCTCTTTCAGCGCCGCGTCGCCTTTTATATGGCCGAACGTATCGTTATAATGTTTGAAATTATCGACATCCAGCATGACGAGCGATACGTTCGAATCGTGGACCTTTGCCCTTTCGAGTTCAAGCGTCAGGTGGTGCTGGAACCTTCCGTAATTCCACAATTTTGTGAGCCAGTCTATATTGGAGAGGTAGACCGTCTCTTCGTAGAGCCTGGAGTTTTCTATCGCGAGCCCCGCGTGGTTGGCGAACATCGTCAGCATCTTCACGTCGGATTTCGTGATGGATTTCTTGTTGAAGATATTATCTACCAGGATCGCTCCGAGCACCCTGTCCTTGGCCTTCACGGGAACGGTGACGAAGAAGTCGGTATTTAAGGCCTTCTGCATCTCCTGATCTACAAGTTTCTTTGCCTCGTGGTTTGTTATCTCGAACGGCATCCCTTCCAGGATCGTGAGGGCAAGGATCCCCATGTCTTCTCTTAAGGGTATCTTTATGCCCTTTACTATGGAGTTCAGTTTTGAGTCCGGATCATGTTTAAAGATATCGTAGGATGCGATGAAGTCTTCGAGCGTCATCTTGCTTCTTGAGATGGCATGCCAGATCTTTCCGGCTTCCTCGGCGGTGTGCGGGCCGATGCCCATCACGCCTTCCAGGACGGCTTCCTTTTCGCTGACGAGGAACATCATCGCGCGGTTGAAGCCGAGCCCTTCATGTGAAGTGAGCGCCGTCAGTATTATATAAAAGATGTGGTCGAGTTTAAGGGTGGTCCTCATGGCGTTCGAGACTTCGTAGAGAAGCGACATCTCCCAGTTCAACCGCTCAAGCTCCAGGCTGAGATTTTTTTCCTTGTCTTTATCCATAAAATTTTCTATCTACTTCTTAACGGCTTCCTTGGTAATGAGTTTGGCCGGGGCCTGCGGTGTAGCCGGCGCGGCGGTTCTCGGCCTCATCGGCGGCAGGTTCTTGATCTTGCCGAAGACTATGCCCATGGCCACATCCTTATCCTCAACTTTTCTTATCATGACTCTTATCGCATCGCCTGTCTTGAGCTCGGAAACATCGGTTACTTTTGTAATGTTGGTCCAGGGGGCAACCGATATTGTGCGGGAAGTTCCGCTCGCTTCGTCCTTTACCTGCATCTTGATGTTCGCGGGGTCGGCCGCGTCGATCTTCTCGATCGTTCCGCTGAACGTGTTTATATTGGACGGCCTCGGCGGCATAGCCGGAACTTTTGCGGCTGCCGGCGTTACGGCTTGCGGTTTTTTCGCGGTGGCCGCGTATGATACGCCGCAAATACCTGTTAAACAAAAAACTACAACTACCATTACCGCAACTGCTTTTCTACTCATATCATCCTCCTTATTTTTATTTCTATAAGTATATCATAGATATTGACAAATCTCCAATATTATGTATAATAGATTCCAGTCTTCGGGGTGAGGCGTAATTCCTCGACCGGCGGTGAGAGCCCGCGAGCCCAGTACCACGTAGGGTACTGGGCAGAACTTGTGAGATTCAAGTGCCGACAGTTCCGTCTTCCTGTGAATAGCGATTCATAGGAGATAGCGTACGGCGGATCCGCCGAAGCTCAAACGCGAAAGCAATTTGAGCGAAGGCGGAACAGTCTGGATGAGAGAAGATAGTAGTGTATAGTGAATAGTGGAGAGATGACCCCGAAGAAAATTCGGGGTTTTTTATTGTGAACCCCGCCCTTCCTAAAAGGGCGGGGCGGGGTGTGGAGGAAGGGCGGGATGAAGCTGAATACAATAGAAGAGGTATTGAGGGATATTAAACGCGGACGGATGGTTATAGTTGTGGACGACGAGGGCCGCGAGAATGAGGGCGACCTTATTATGGCGGGCTCGTTGACCAGGCCGTCCGATATAAACTTCATGGCCAAATTCGGCCGCGGCCTTATATGTGTTCCGATGGAAGGGGCCCGGCTTGATGAACTCGACCTTCACCCGATGTCGACGAAAGCGCCGGATCCGTATAAGACGGGCTGGGCGATATCATGTGACGCGAGGCACGGCATCACTACCGGGATATCCGTTTCCGACAGGGCCCGCACGATAAATATTCTCGCAAGTTCCGAGACGAAGGCCTTCGACCTTGTAAAGCCGGGCCACGTATTTCCGTTAAGATCGAACGAAGGCGGAGTTCTCGTCCGCGCCGGCCACACAGAGGCATGCATCGATCTCCTGAAGCTCGCGGGGCTCTACCCCGCGGGCGTCATATGCGAGATCATGAAGGACGATGGTTCGATGGCCCGCATGAGCGATCTTTTGAAATTTTCAAAGAAGCATAACCTCAAAATCTGCGCGATCGCCGGCATTATAGAATATAGAAGGCGTTCCGAAAAATTAATCAAGAGAATAGCCGAAACGAACATACCGACGGCCTTCGGGGCGTTCAGGGTGTTTGTTTACGAATCCGTTACGGATAAGTATCATCACCTGGCGCTTGTAAAAGGAACGCCAGGCAAGAGCGACACTTTGGTCAGGGTCCATTCGGAATGCCTTACGGGCGATGTCTTCGGTTCAAAAAGATGCGACTGCGGCGAACAGCTGCATGAGGCGATGCGGCTTATCGGTGAAAGCAGGAGCGGTGTGGTCCTGTATATGAGGCAGGAGGGGCGCGGCATAGGGCTGGCGAATAAGCTGAGGGCTTACGAGCTTCAGGATAAGGGCCTCGATACAGTCGAAGCGAATAAGGCGCTTGGTTTCAAGCCGGACCTGAGGGATTACGGCATCGGCGCGCAGATACTCGCGGATCTCGGATTGAAGAAGATAAGGCTTCTGACGAACAATCCGAAAAAGATCATCGGGTTGGAAGGTTACGGCCTCGAGGTCGTAGAAAGGGTGCCTTTGGAGATTCGGCCGAATAAGGCGAACGAGAGGTATCTGAAGGCTAAGAGGGAGAAGCTGGGGCATGTGATAGGGGTTTAATAATGGAAAATAGGGGAGGATAAGGTTATGGCAAACGTTGTAAAGGCGGACCTGTCCGCTAAAGGCAAGAAGTTCGCGATAGTGATATCGCGGTTCAATGAGTTCATATCATCGAAGCTTCTCGAAGGGTGCGTTGACACGCTCGCCAGGCACGGCGCGCAGGAAGCCGCGCAGGACGTGGTGTGGGTGCCGGGCGCGTTCGAGATTCCGGTCGTCGCGCTGAAGCTCGCGAAATCGAAGAAGTACGACGGCGTGATATGCCTCGGGACGGTGATAAGGGGCGCGACGCCGCATTTTGAGTTTGTAGCCAGTGAAGCGGCAAAGGGTGTCGCGAAGGTATCGCTCGATACGGGCATACCGTGCATATTCGGCGTTATCACAGCGGATAACCTGGAGCAGGCGATAGAGCGGGCCGGCACGAAGGACGGCAACAAGGGCCGCGACGCCGCCATGTCCGCGATCGAGATGGCGAATCTGTACGAGAAGATATAATCTAACCTGACAAATCTAACCAGGTTAGATTTGTCAGGTTAGATTAAGACGAGGAGAAGCGTTATGCGGAAACGGACGAAGGCGCGCGAATGCGCGCTGAAGATACTTTATGCGGTTGATATAACGAATGAAGACGCGAAAAAGTGTATCGATACGTTCTGGAAGAATCACGAGGAGATCGATAGCGAGGTCGAGGCATTCGCAAATCAGCTCGTCCTCGGCGTCTCGAATAACAGCGTTGCGATCGACAAGCTAATATCGAGCCACACGACGAACTGGCAGCTTAAGCGTATGGCGGTCATAGACAGGAACATCCTGCGTTTCGCGACATACGAGCTTCTCTATATGGAGGAGATTCCGCCGAAGGTCTCGATCAATGAGGCGATCGATATCGCCAAACGCTACGGAGACAAGGATTCGGGAAAGTTCGTAAACGGCATACTGGACAGCGTCAATAAGAACGAAGGGCGGAAGGTAAGCCATGATGAGCGAGCGAAGCGGGTCGAACCATGAAATACGCGGATCTTCACATCCATACCTATTATTCCGATTCGACATTTTCACCGGAAGAGGTAATGGCCGCCGCCCATAAAAAAGGCCTGACTGCTATAGCCATATGTGACCACGACTGCGTTGACGGTATAGGCCCTTGCGAGGAACTTGCCTCGTCCTTGGGCATAGAAGTAGTTCCCGGCGTAGAGCTTACCGTTGAAAAAGAAGATGCCGAGATTCACATCCTCGGCTATTGCATCAATTGGAAGGATGAGGAATTCCGCAAAAAGATGAAGGTCCTTCAGGACGCGAGGGTCGAGCGCATACACAGGATGGTGGAGAAACTGGAAGCCGAAGGCATTCCCGTAAAAGCGGATGAGATATTCAAGCTTGCGGGGAAGGGCACCGTCGGAAGGCTTCACGTCGCCCGGGCGGTATTGCAGACCGGAAAGATAAGAAATTTTAAGGAGATATTCGAAAAGTATATCGGGTTCCTGAAGCCTTGCTACGTTTCCAATATAAGATTCACCCCGGCTGAAGCGATTGGCGCGATCCGGAAAGTCGGCGGCGTTCCGGTGCTCGCCCACCCGCGGACGATGGGCAGGGACGAATATATTCCGGAATTGATAGAATGCGGCTTACGCGGAATAGAGGTATATCATACTGACCATAGCCAGAGCGCGCGCAAGCATTATCAGGAAATCGCCGAAAGATACGGCATCCTTGTTACGGGCGGCTCCGACTGCCACGGCTTGGGAAAGGGCCGGGCGTTGATAGGTACGGTGAGAGTGCCGTATGAGCTTGTTGAGAGGCTAAAAAAAGAGTCCGAGAAGATCTCCCATGAATACAGATGAAAAATACATGCGCGTCGCGCTGAACCTAGCGAAGAAGGGCGAAGGATTCACCAGCCCGAATCCGATGGTTGGCGCGGTTATTGTGAAGAACGGCAGGATCGTCGGGAAAGGCTATCATAAAAGATGCGGATCGGCGCACGCGGAGGTGAACGCGGTCAAAGACGCCGGAAAGAAAGCCGGGGGCGCATCCCTTTACGTGACCCTGGAGCCATGCGACCGCTTCGGACGAACTCCGCCGTGCACGGATGCTTTGATTGAAAGCGGTATAAAAAGAGCCGTAATAGCGATGAAGGACCCCAACCCCGCCAATAACGGCCGCGGCATAAAGAAACTCGCCGGCAGCGGGATAAAAGTCAAGACAGGGGTTTTAAGGAAAGAAGCCATAGCCTTAAATAAGCCCTACATAAAGTTTATAACGAAAAAGCTGCCCTACGTTACCGTTAAGATGGCCGAGTCCATCGACGGAAAAATCGCGGCAAAAAGCGGCGAATCCAGATGGATCACAGGTGAAGAGTCCGGGCGGTACGTTCATAGCCTTCGCGCAAAGTCCGACGCTGTTATGGTCGGCGCGAACACGATATTGAAAGACGACTCCTTGTTGTTGAGTAAACGGTCCGGTGCAAAACAGCCCGTAAGAATCGTTGTGTGCGGCCGCAGGACGATCCCCGGAAATGCCAGGATTTTTTCGCAAATAGATAAGTCTCCTGTAATCCTTGCGCGGTCTAAGGCCGGCAGGATGGATTTGAGGCGGCTTCTTTCGGAGCTTGCTAAACGCGAAATCGCGAATATCCTTGTCGAAGGCGGCGGAGAGCTCGTCGCGAGCCTTGTGGAAGAGCGGCTCGTCGACCGCTTCCTATTCTTCATCGCGCCGAAGATAATCGGCGGCAGGCTCGCCAAAACGGCCGTTGAGGGGGTGGGCGTTGACAGGATAAGCCGCGCGATTCCGCTGAAATTCGTTAAGATAAAAAGATTCAAGGAAGATATTCTTATCGAGGCAGAGGTGAGCAGAAGGGCATAGCAGAATGTTTACCGGAATAATAAGCCAGACGGGTATTGTGAAGAGATTCGGGAAAACCGGCCCCGTTTACAGACTGGAGGCCGAATCCTCCGATATACCCAAAGACGCCGCGACAGGTGATAGCGTAGCCGTTAACGGCGCCTGCCTTACCTTGGTCGAAAAGAGCCCGAAGTTTATGGGTTTCGATGTAATGGAAGAGACTGTAAAAAGATCGACGCTGTCAGAATTAAAGGCGGGTGATACGGTTAACCTGGAATGGCCTTTAAGGGCCGGCGAGGCAATAGGCGGCCATTTTGTGCAGGGCCACGTCGATTGCACAGGCTGGATAGCCGATATCAGAAAAAGCGGCGGCGAATCATCTATAGAAGTAGAGTTTCCACCGGAGTTCGAAAGGCTTATTGCGGAGAAAGGCTCTGTGGCGTTGGACGGCATAAGCCTGACGGTAGGGGATGTTCAAAAGAACAGATTTAAGGTTTATATAATTCCTCACACTTTAAATATTACGAACCTCGGCTCGAAACGCGCCGGTGATAAGGTGAACCTGGAATTCGACATCATAGGAAAGTATATGGCGAGGTTTGAAGACCTGAAGGCGGGCGGCAGGGTGACAGAAAAATTTTTAAGGGATAATGGGTTTTTTTTCATGGTATAGGAAAGTATAAAACACTTTCCTATACCACTGAAAATCGCATACAAGTTATCGCGAAGCGATTTTCTTGTCGGGAGGGTAGCTAAAAAAAGCGCTACCCTTTTTTTCTAACGTACGCGGAAATCCCATGATTTTTTCCATTTTTACGAAAGTAAAAGATTCCATTTATGAAAGCGCCTTCAGGCACAAGCACGGCGTAAGATGGATACTGGCCTTTATAGTCGCTATCATCGTGCTCGTCCTGTATGAATTTGACGTTTTGGGCAGGTTCGAGCTTATGAGCCTGGATTACCGTTTTATCCTCAGGCGCCCTGTTATAGAAACTTCACCCATAGTTTTCATAGACATGAGTGAAGACTCTATAGAGGCGATAGGAAGATGGCCCTGGCCAAGGAAATGGCATGCCGCCCTCATCAAGATCCTCTCCGAATACAACTCAAACGCGATAGCGCTGGACATCCTTTTCTCCGAACCCCAGGATGGGGCGGATGACAGCGCCCTGGAAGAGGCGATAAGGCAGGCAGGGAATGTCTATCTTCCCATATTGTATAATCTGAAGGCGGGCGATACAAAGTATGTATACAGCGGCTACGGCATAAGCTCCATCACAAGGCCGCTTCCGATTTTCGAAAAAGAAGTGAAGGGCATCGGCCACATCAACGCCGTTCCGGATTCGGACGGTATCCTGAGAAGGGCGCCGGCCATCGTTAAATTCGGGGATATTACGACGTATCAGTTCGGCCTGAAAATGGGGTTTGACATGTTGGGAGTAAAAAACAGGGATATAGTTTTTTGTCCCCGCACCCATTTTATCCTGGCCGGCATGCCCGGCGATAAAATTATGAAAATACCTCTCGACGATAATAACCAGATCGTAATAAACTGGCAGGGAAGGTGGGGAAAAGAATTCAGGCACTATTCATATATAGATATCGTACATTCGTATGCCATGATCAAAAAGGGCAAAACGCCCATAATCGATTTGAACGAGTTAAAGAACAAGGTTTGTATAATAGGCCTTACCGCCTCGGGGCTTACGGATATAAAACCGGTTCCTATCCAGAATCTCTATCCGGCCGTAGGGATTAACGCGATGATACTGAACAGCGCCCTGAAAAATGATTTTCTATACATGCTTCCGAAAAGGTACAACATCCTTATCGTAATTCTGATATCGATATTCGTCACTCTCTTCCTGTCGAATTTTCGTATTTTGGGCGGCATGCTGATGTCCATAGCCACCATAGTTATCTATTTCGTTTTTTCGATCATAGCCTTCAGCCTTTTCAGCACGGTGATATTGACATTTTATCCGATACTGGCCGTATTCCTGTCCTATAGCCTCACATCGCTCTATACGCAGATCCTTCAATCCGTTGAGCGGATGCGCCTCTTCAAACAGGCGACGAGAGACGGGCTCACATATCTGTATAACATAAGGCATTTCAATCTTTTGCTTGAAGCCGAATTCAAAAATGTCTCCATGTATAAATCAAGGCGGCTTTCGATCATAATGTCCGACATAGATAATTTCAAGCATATAAACGATACATACGGCCATCAGGCGGGCGATACCATACTGAGGGAATTTGCCAGGACGATGCAGTCGAAATGCAGGGAGACAGACGTGGTTGCCAGATACGGCGGAGAGGAATTTATCGTGATGCTGACAGGGGCCGGAGAAAAACAGGCTTTTGATGTTGCGGAGAAAATCCGGCTCGCGGTGGAAGCCAAGAAGTTTAAGTTTAAATCGGAGACATACAATACTACTATAAGCCTGGGCGTCGCGGAATATTCAAATGAGAAGGATAAAGATGATTTAATAGAGAAAGCGGACAAGGCGCTGTACAAGGCCAAGCACGAAGGGAAGAACCGCACATGCCCGGCTTCATCGGTCGCGTGAAACCTTTAGGATGATATCGTGGTTTTCCGGGGTATCTTTCATAAATAAGGCCGTATAACCATCAAACGCAACTATCCTCCAGTCGCGCGAGTTCTGAAGCACCCTGCCGATAAAATCTTCCTTTTCACCCGGCCCGTAAGAAAGAAGGCACATCGTTACATTGTATTTGTTCAGCTTGTCTTCCCAACCCTTCTTTGTGGTCAGGATGTGAAAGTAGTCGTCGATCCAGAACTCGGCTTTATCATAAGCCTCGAATCTGCCGTCGATAAAAACCCTGTAATCGGGATATAGGAACCATATCATCGGGCCTCCGAGCGGCATATCGTTGAATATATTGCCGCGAGGCTTATTCTTTTTAATAAAGTCAAAAATTTCGGAAGGGTAAAACGGCTTATAAAAACCGAACCCGAAACAGTATACTTTATCCGGGATGACAACAAAGGCAAGAAGGCCTGCCCAGAGCGCGACAAGAAGGGCATATTTTACGAGGCCTTTTGATATAGCCCGGGCGGCTGCCGGAAATTTCTTTATCGTCGCGATGCCGAGATCAAACAAGATAGGAATAGCCACAATAGCGTAGAAGAGGATATTCCTGTTTGTCTTGACGGCCAGGACGGAAAAAGCCGAAAAGATAAGGATATTTCCCGTCCCGAGCCTCTCCCTGTTGACGGCGGCAAGAACGATCGCCGAAAATAAGGTCGCATAAAAGAGTTTATAGGTAATAATATTGGAGACCTGGTATTCCGCGACGATCCTGCTATACAGAGGCTCGAACAGGCAGTTGAGGGCAAATAGGATCCCATTAATGCCGTTGGGATTTATGGTAATTAAAATCCAGACCCCCGCTATAAGGCCCGCCGCGGCAAAGGCCGGAACGCGGGAAGGCCTGGGGATGACGGCGGCCAGCGCCAGGAATAAGATGCCGTATATGAAACCGGCATGCATCTGAACCCAGACGATGAAGAGAAGGAGGATGAGCCATTTGGCGTCGTCTCTGAATTTATCGCGCAAAACCAGGTATTGCAAAATGGCGAGAAAGAGCGCGCTGAATATGAATGGCCTTTCGAAAAAATGGTGCCTTACCAAGAGCGCGAATACGGTAAGGAGAATCAATTTAAAGAAAAAGTAGTTTTTGTCTATGATATTTAATGTCAGGAAAAGGGCGCCTATCGTCAGCAGGAATACGAGCACCCTTAACATGATGATGCCTTTATATCCGCCGTAAAGATTCGCAAGATACCAGGTGAACGCGCCCGCCCACTGATGGAGCGCCCATGTGTGGTCGGGCATAGTGAACGAGAATGTATTCCTGGTGGGTATCCCCCGCTCTTTCGCTATGAGTTCGCCGGTCTTTATATGAAATCCGATATCTACATCGGAGATGTTGAAAAACACGCACCCCGCGGCAAAGATCAAAAAAAGAACCAGGAGAATAGTTTTTATGGCCGCACCACCCCTTTGTATCCGCACGATACGGCTTTTTTAAGAGCATCGTCGGACTCTTCGGTCCGCCCCAGGCTTGCGAGCGCGATGGCCCTGTTATAATGCGCGTCAGGATCGGCGGGGCACAGCCTTACGGCGGTGTCGAACCACCGGAGGGCCCCGGCATGATTTCCTTTCATGCCTTCCATGACTCCAAGGTCCACGTAACTTTTTATGTAAGACGGATCTATTTTAGTTGCCATAAGCTCAAGATCTCTCGCTGTTTCAATGTTGCCGGTCTGCAAAAGAATTAACCCGAGGTTGCGGGCGTATTCAGCTTTATCTCCGGCAGGTATATCTGATTTATCCTTAGCCTTTTCCCATAATTCCCGGGCAAGAGGCAGCGCCTCTTCATATTTTCCTTCACCAATCAGATGCGCGATAAGATTGACCCGCGGGTTTATTACGCCGGGCGGGGTATCGCGCACGGCCGCGGTGAAAAGAGTTACATTATCTTTCCATACATTTGCCCTTGCCGATGACTTCGCGCCGCAGGCTATAAGTATGACGGCTATGACCGCGAGCGCCGTTTTTTGGCCTAAACGTCTCTCTATATACTGTATAGCAGATGCCGCCAGAATCGCGAAACCGGCCAGGGGTATGTACAAGAACCTTTCTGCCATATACGCGTTGACCTGAATTATGTTCGAAAAAGGCAAGAGGCAAATGATGACCCACACCAGCCCGAAAGACCCGATCGGCCACGCCTTGCGGATTAAAAACAGGCTTGCGGCAAACAGGCCAAGCGCGCCTCCGTAAGCCCATACCTGCCAGTCACTAAAAGATTGAAGCGGAGTTATCCATGAATAATCGATGACAAGCCTGTGAGGATAGACGAGAAGGCCCAAATATTTTACCCCCACTTTAAACATCGTCAGCATCGTAGGAATAAAACCGCCGGCAAGATAAGCCGTTTGCGCCATATGGCCTATCAGAAGATATCTCCAAAGAAGGTAGAGGCCTCCCGTCAGGAATAGGGAAGATGCGGCAATCCATAAATTGGCGGGGGGAATACCCTTGCAGGAATTCCGGATATCCCCGGCCCAATATTCATATCCCAGGATTATAAGCGGAAATACTATGGCAGACTCTTTCGAGAGGCAGGCCAGAAGATATAGCGCCGCCAAAATAAGAAGCTGCCGGATCCGTAACGCATGAGGCCGCCACCTGAGCCATAACAGGAAAGCGCCGAGAAAAAATAGCCCCGCAAGGAGATCGTCGCGGGATTTAACCCACGCCGCAACCTCGCATTGCACCGGGTGCAGGAGATACAGCGCCCCCGCGAATATCGGGGCGAGCCATCCTCCCAATAGTCGTTTCACGATCAGGAAGACGAGCAAAGCGTTTACCAGATGAAGGATGAGGTTATGGGTGCGCCAAGAGAAGCTTGTAATATCCAGTTGGTGGAAATCCAACATGGGGAAAGATTAGCCATCACCCCAGAACCAACCTTTGCACCAAACAGGGTAACTTGTCTTCGTGAAGCCAAAGGAGCGGGATATAGGGCTACAACGCAAGTGAAGGAATTGAGCCCCGAAATTATCCATTGTGTCGGAGGTCGATACTGTTCATTTAGTATAAGACAGAACTCCTGCAACCGTAAATGGCAAGGTTGCGAGAGCCCGACGGGGTCTGAGACCGTTGCACTATATCAAAAGGATGTTGCAGGAACTTGGGAGAACCGATATATTGCCGACAGGGCATGTGATAACAAGCCTATAAATGGCAAGGACGCA
>JAZDOS010000017.1:0-7858 GCA_043798375.1 Candidatus Omnitrophota bacterium
TTACATAGGCGGCGCTTCGGTCAGATACGATGTCAGAAAATGGCTGTCTCTTGAGGGTAAATATGAGTATGAACAGAGAAGCTCGAGATTCTATACCTATGATTATGTAGATAACCGGATCTTCTTCAGCGGAACAGGCGGCTTCTAGAATGAAATTTTTTATATCATTAGCCCTTGTCCTTATCGTTTTTGCCTTGCCATTAAACGCATATGCCGAAAAATCGCAATACAAACTGCAACCTCTCGACATTATAAGCATTACAGTGCATCAGCAGCCGGACCTGAGCACAAAAACCAGGGTTGCCGCCGACGGCTCGATCTCATTTCCCCTCATAGGCAAGATAGCGGCCGCGGGGCTGACGGTCCAGCAGCTGGAAGCGAAGATTAAGGAGCTTCTCGAGAAGGATTACCTCGTAAAGGCGGAGGTGCTGGTATTTATCGAGGAGTACCGCGCCAGGCAAGTCTCCGTGACCGGCGAAGTCAATAACGCCGGCAAATTCAACATACCGATAGAAAGGGAGATAACCCTGCTAGAGGCTATAGCGATGGCCGGAGGCTTTACGAAGGATGCCGATATAAACAGGACCAAGGTGTTCCGGGAAGAAAATGGCGAGAAGAAGGCGATAACTATCAGGGTCAAGGATATAACCGATAAAGACAAGAAGGACAATAATATAGTCCTTCAGCCCGACGACATAATAGTGGTTCCCAAGAGATTTTTCTTTTCGGTAATGGGGGAAGTGAATAGCCCGGGTAAATTCGATATGCCTACCGAAAGAAGCGTAACGCTCCTGGAGGCGATAGCGATGGCCGGAGGCTTTACCAAAGACGCGGGCCTGAATAAAGTGAAAGTGATGCGCGCGGATGAAGACGGGAAAAAAACCATATTTGTAAATATCAAGGATATAACGGAAAAAGACCAGAAGGATAAGGATATAGACCTGCAGGCGGATGATATAGTTTTTGTTCCCGAGAGCTTCTTTTAAGAGGTTTAAGAATGGCCGATCCTATTATAATAAATGAACCGCACATGAAGGATTACCTGAATATACTCCGCCGCCGGAAAGGCATCGTCGTCCTGTTCTTCGTCACCACCGTCCTCGTGGTTACGCTCGGCAGCTTCATAATGAAGCCCGTCTACCGCGCCAAGGCGGAGCTCTTCATAGATCTGGAGAACCCTAATGTCCTGACAGCATCCGGAATAGTGGAGCTGCAGTCTCAGAATTACTATTCCTACAAAGAATATTACCAGAGCCAGAAAGAGATACTGACATCCCTTCCCATAATACAGAAGGTCTTTGACGAATTCGGCCTGGCCGATGCAAAAGAATATTCCAGAGCGAAAGAGCCGATCAGGAAATTCCTTAAGACTATCAAGGTTGAGCCGGTGCGCGATACGAGGCTCCTCGAATTATACGTTGAAAATAAAAACCCCGAGCTTGCCGCTAAGATAGCGAACCGCATAGCCGAGATATATGTGAAACGGAATCTCTACTATATCAGCAAAACCGAACTCCTGAACCTTTTGAAGAACGAGTATCTTAAGCTTGAGACAAAGTTATCCGAATACAGCAAGATATACAAAGAAGGCCATCCGGAGATGATGCGGCTTAAGAAAGAGCTCGAGGAGCTTGTCAATAAAATAGGGTTGGAGAAGGACTTGTCCATTAAGGAAGATTACCTTAAACAGGAAGAGCTCCTGGATTATAAATACGCCCTCGAGGGGCTCAAGGCGAATAACGTAAGCATCCTTGCCGCCGCGGAAATTCCAAAAGTGCCTGTAATGCCGAAGAAACTTTTGAACGTTGTCCTGTCCATAGTGATAGGATTCTTCGGCGGGATCGCCTTCGCGTTCTTCTATGAGTACATGGATGATACTATCAAAGAGGCGGCCGATTTGAGCGGTATAACAAAACTCCCCTTTCTGGGAAGCGTGCCGAAAATGTATTTTGGACGGAAGATGACCGAGTTCGAAAAGGACGTATTCGTCCACGTTAAGCCCAAGGACCCGATAGCGGAAGCTTACAGGTCGATAAGGACGAGCATCCTCTTCTCTTCCAGCGAAGAAATTCCGTTGCGAAGCCTTGTCTTTACAAGTCCCGCGCCGCAGGAAGGCAAGACCACCACTCTTTGCAATATCGGCATAGCAATGGCGCAGAATCAGAAGAAGGTGCTTTTGGTGGACGCGGATATGCGCAACCCCCGCCTTCACGAAGTTTTTAAAAAGGAAAATAAAGAAGGATTGAGCGCTTTCCTTTCGAAGCAGAGGGTAGGATTGACAACTTTAATACAGAAGACGGATATAGAAAACCTCTCTTTGATCACAAGCGGCGCCAACCCGCCGAATCCGTCGGAACTTCTGGCAAGCCCGAGGCTTAAGGATTTCATCGAAGCGGCACGCGATGAATTCGACTTTGTGCTTTTCGATACCCCGCCGATAGCGATACTTACAGACGCCGCAATCCTTTCCGGATGCGCGGACGGTGTTGTGGTGGTCGTGGAGAGCGGCAAAACGCCGAAGAAGATCCTGGAGAGGATTTCGAAGATTCTAATCGATGCCAAAGCCAAAGTGGTAGGCATCATACTGAACAAATTATCGGCTAATTCCAGCGATTATTATTACTATTCCTACTATTATTCCAGATCGCCGAATTTGCGACAGCAAATTTGACTCCGCCCCAATCCTGACCACAGGCTCCTTAAGGATCAAATTTTGCCTGAGGAAATCAATGGCAAATGAATTGCCCCGTACCAGTCGGCACTCACTTCGTTCGTGCCTCCGGTACAGGGCATGTCCTACTTACAAAAATTACTATATGGCTGCGCCATGTACCCTGAACCACTCGTCATTTCATTCCTCGGGTTCAGGGCGAAGCCCGAACAAAAATTTCGACAGAAATTTTTGTGAGTGGTACATGGTGGAGCTGACGAGAATCGAACTCGTGACCTCACAATGCCATTGTGATGTGATCCCTCTTCACCACAGCCCCGTTTTGCTAGAATAGTATATCATAAACCAGCGTAGAGACAGCACAATTTTTTATAATTCTTGAGGAATAAATACGATTATGCTACAATTACCGCCAGAGAAAAAATCGCCGAAGTGGTGGAATGGCATACACGATGGTCTCAAAAACCATTAAGCGTAAGCTTGTGTGGGTTCGACTCCCACCTTCGGCACCAATGCAAATTTGGCCTTCGCCAAAAAGTGTCGTCTTGCTTTTTGGCTTCGGCCCCGCCTTCGGCGGGGGCTAATCGCCCAAATTTGTTTAAGGAAAACCTTTTAAGAAAAGGTTTTCCTTAATGTTCCTTTCCAAAAAGGAAAGCGCTTAAAGACTATGCGTATCGGATTACACGTTTCCATAGCGGGGCATATTTACGAATCGCTCGAGCGGGCGAAGGCGCTGGGATGCAACACGATGCAGATATTCAGCCGGAATCCCAGGGGCTGGCAGGCGGCAAGGATTGAGAAGCATGATGTGGATGAATTCAGGCGCCTCAAGATCAAATATGACATAAAGCCGGTCGCCGTCCACATACCGTATATAATAAATCTCGCGACACCCGACGATAAATTATACTCTAGATCGATAGACGCCTACGTTGAGGACATAGAAAGGGCGGATCTTCTCGGCGCCGAATATTTCGTAACGCATCTTGGAAGCCATGTCGGAAGCGGTGAAGATAACGGAATAAGGCGTTTTACGGCGGCCATCAACCGGATTTTAAAAAAGGCCGGGCCGAAGACGACAATTTTACTGGAGAATACAGCCGGTTCCGGGTCGTGGATAGGATACAGGTTCGAACATCTTGCGCGTATAATAAAAGGCGCCTTCGATAAATCCCGCCTGGGGGTCTGTTTGGATACTGCCCATACATTTGAGGCAGGATACGATATAAAGACGAGAAAAGGGCTTGAGGGCACTTTAAAAAAATTCGATAAACTCGTAGGGCTGGAACTGATCAAAGTAGTCCATTTCAATGATTCGCTGTCGCCGGAAGATTCACGCGTCGACAGGCACCAGCATATAGGCAGGGGCAATATCGGCCTTGAGGCGATGGGAAGGATCATAAATTACCCGGGATTGAGAAATGCGGCTTTCATTATGGAGACTCCGAAGGAATCGGAGAAGGACGACAAGCGAAATCTTGCGGCGGCAAAAAGGCTATGCAAATGAATACGAACGACGACAAACTTTACCCATTCGACAAGATAGAGCCTAAGTGGCAGAAATTCTGGCGTGACGAGAGGCTCTTCAATGTCGATACGAAAAATTACGCCGATAAATATTACTGCCTTATGATGTTCCCGTATCCGTCGGCCGCGCTTCACGTGGGCCACGGCAGGAACTACATAATCGGCGACGTCGTGGCGCGATACAAGATGATGAGGGGCTTCGATGTCCTTACGCCCATGGGATTCGACGCGTTCGGGCTTCCGGCGGAGAACGCCGCCATAAAGGGCGGGATACATCCGAAAACGTCGACACTCAACAACATAAAGACGATGAAGCGCCAGCTCGAATCCTGGGGTGCCGGGTATGACTGGGACCGCGAGGTCATATCATGCCTTCCGGATTATTATAGATGGACTCAGTGGATATTCCTGAAATTGTATGAAAAAGGGCTCGCTTACAAGAAGAAGGCGTTTGTGAACTGGTGCCCATCGTGCAAAACCGTCCTCGCCAATGAGCAGGTGGTGGATGGCTCCTGCGAAAGGTGCGATACCGAAGTAACGCAGAAAGAGCTTGAGCAGTGGTTCTTTAAGATAACTCATTACGCCGACAGGCTTTTGAAGGACATCTCCAAGCTTACGGAATGGCCGGAGCGCGTCAAGACGATGCAGTCGAACTGGATAGGCAGGTCTGAAGGCGTCGAGATAGACTTTAAAATAGAGAATTTTGACCGGACTTTGAAATGTTTTACGACCAGGATCGATACGATATACGGCGCTACTTTCATAGCATTGGCGCCGGAACATCCGTTTGTCGACAGGCTTATCGATCAGTCTGCGGACAAGGCGAGCCTGGCTAAGGCTGTCCGGAAGATGCGTGACGAGTCTAAGGTATCGCGTTCGCAGGAGGATGTGGAGAAAGAAGGAGTATTTACAGGCAGTTACGTTATAAATCCGGCCAATAACAGGAAGGTGCCCATATGGGTATCGAATTATATATTGATGGAGTACGGGACAGGCGCCATAATGGCTGTCCCCGCGCATGACCAGAGGGATTTCGAATTCGCTAAAAAGTATAACCTGCCTATAGAAGTCGTTATAGATGATCCCGAAAGTCCGCTTGATGGCGCCGGGATGAAAGAGGCTTACGCTGCCGAAGGGATAATGGCCAATTCCGGGCAGTTCAACGGGATAAGTTCCGAATCGGCCATCGAAAAGATCGGCGATTTCTTCGAAAAGAACGGATGGGGTAAGCGCGCGGTTCAGTACAGGTTGAGAGACTGGCTTATTTCGCGCCAGAGATACTGGGGCGCGCCGATACCTGTTATTTACTGCCAAAAGTGCGGCACCGTGGCAGTGCCTGAAAAAGACCTGCCGGTATTGCTGCCGGAGAATGTTGAGTTCAGGCCCACAGGGGAATCTCCACTCAGGCTCGCGAAAGATTTTGTCAACACGAAATGCCCTAAGTGTAAAAGGCCGGCGTTAAGAGACACCGACACGATGGATACGTTCGTCGATTCGAGCTGGTACTTTTTAAGGTATATAACGCCGAAACTCGCCGATAAACCGTTTGACACAGATATTGTCAATAGATGGCTTCCCGTAGATCAGTATATCGGCGGCATAGAGCACGCCATTCTGCATCTCCTGTATTCGCGTTTTATAACGAAGTTTCTTCATGATATAGGCGTGATAGGATTCGATGAGCCTTTCAGGAACTTGTTTACTCAAGGAATGATAATAAAAGACGGCGCGAAGATGTCCAAATCGAAAGGCAACGTCGTCAGCCCCGATAAATTGATCGCGGATTACGGGGCCGACACGGTGAGGCTTTACACGCTCTTCATCGGCCCGCCGGAGAAGGATGCCGAGTGGTCGGATAGGGGCGTTGAGGGCGCATACAGATTTTTAGGCAGGGTTTGGAGGCTTGTAGAGAAGGCGAAAACCGAAAACCTGAAACCGAAAACCGAAAAAGCGGGGGTGAGACAAGAGGAAAGTTTAAGACGCAAAATCCATCAGACGATCAAGAAGGTCACGGAGGATCTGGACGGGGGCTTTCATTTTAACACCGCGATAAGCGCGGTAATGGAGCTTGTGAACGAGACTTATGATGTAATAGGGTTCAGGGTTCAGGGTTCAGGGTTCACTGATGCGGTGGTCGCTGAGGCTATAGAGAATATCGTTATACTTCTTTCGCCGTTTGTTCCGCATATAGCCGAAGAGATGTGGCGTATGCTCGGGAAAGAGAAGTGTATATTCAAATCGAGCTGGCCCGGATACGATAAAAACGCCATTGTCGAAAAGGTTATTACTATCCCCATCCAGATAAACGGCAAGCTCAGGTCAAAGATAGAGGTTGATGCCGATACGGACGAAGAGGCTGTGAAAACCGCCGCCCTTTCCGACCCGAAAGTAAGGGCCTGGACAGAATCGAAGGCCGTAAAAAAGATTATCGTTATCCCCAAAAAATTAGTCAACATCGTAGTATAACTTTTAACCGCACTATCGTATGTTCAATCTTGAAAAATACGAGAGGCTATTGATCCTATTTCTCACCCTGACGCTTCTTTTGGGCGTCGGCCTGTCATTCTATAAAAAATCGCGTTCCCGCGCGGATATCAAGATAGGAAGCTTCAACATCGATAAGGAAAATCTTCATCGTAAGATTAATATAAATACCGCAGGTCCGGATGAACTCGCGGGCCTCAAAGGGGTGGGTAATGTTCTGGCTGAACGGGTAGTGGAGTGCAGATCGCAAAAAGGCCGGTTTAGTTCCATCGAAGATATAAAAAAAGTGAAGGGCGTCGGTCCGGTTCTTTTCGATAAAATCAAGGATGACATAACGGTAGAATAAACCCGTTCAACCCTTCGACAAGCTAAAACACTTTCCTAACCACTGAAAATCGCATACAAGTTATCGCGAAGCGATTTTCTTGAAATTCAGAATCTACAAAATAGCGTTTCCTCGCCTGGTAGATCGATTCGGGGACGACTTGCTTGCGGAAGCTATTTTGATCACATACAAGAAGATTAAAAGCTATAATCTTCGTTACCGTAATAAACATGGAAAACCTCATCCCGTTAAATTTGTCTCATACTATATGGAAACGAGTCGATGGATTTATCATCGATTTCTTAAGGAAAGAGCTGAAAGAATTTAGTCTGTTGGAAAATACGCTTGAGATGCGCGTCAATAATTATTGACCTAACAAAAATATCTTTACAGGTCCGTTTTATCATGGTATAACCATACTTGTAAATCGGAGGAGTTATAGAATGAAGAAAAACGATAAAGCCCAAAAAAGCAAAGAATTCGATTTGGAACGAGAAACCAGAGCTCTATTAGAGAACATGCATTCTGATATAAAGAAAATTGCAGAAGCCCAGTCTTCTCATGGCAACAGACTCGATAAAATAGAAACGGCCGTAAAAGAGATACCGACTATAAGGTCGGAGATTAAAATTATCTCAATGGCCGTCGAAGCAAACAGCAAAGACCTGAAAGACATAAAATCGGAACTTCATTCTATGAACATGGCTCTTATGGATATAAGTCATGTAACGGAAAACCACGAAAAGCGTATCAAAAAAGTCGAAGAAAAAGTTTTTGTGTAATATTGCCTCCGATTTATTCCGCTAGATGAAACGCCCCCTCCTTTATATTCTCGTACCATTAATTCTCGG
>JAZDOS010000045.1:0-9680 GCA_043798375.1 Candidatus Omnitrophota bacterium
AATAGGGCGTCACGAAACTCGCTTTTTTAAACAGTGAAGAATGACTTGATAAACCGGATTTTAGGGTCTGCTGGATCATGCTTGGCGGCGGCCAACGCTATCGCTAATATGGCGATGTGGGCGAGAGAGCACAGATTAGCAGTGGCATTCAAGCCTTTTACTGAAGACCGTTGTATAGAGAGAATGGACAGACGGGAGAATATCCTCTCGCTGGCAGTGCGCAGGGCATAGAGTTTTTTGAAGGTTTGAGATCCGTAATCGATAGAAGCCCGTATTGAGGTGTCGACATCGACACGCAAATTGGTCGTACAGCCAAGGCGGTTGGTGAAGAACTTGGGATGATTCCAGGGGCAGAAGAAGTACTTTTCGGCGAGCCTCTTTGAGCCTTTAATAGGGCAGACAAATTTATGCCTTATACGGTTTTGCTCTTTGTCATAGTATTTACCGCGAGACAGCATCTCTATGCCGGCGATGCATATAGGGATACCCTTAGATGAGAGCTTTATGTCGGGGTTGCCGCCGCCCCTTGGATTTTTGGCGATTATAGGCTTAGCCTCGAAGGTTTTTACTATATATTCGATGATGGCGCTTGAGTCGAGCGCGGAATCAGCGATGACAGCTTTAACAGGCAGCGAGAACGCGCTCTTAAGATACTCTAATTGCTGAATAAGTAATATCGACTCGTGGATATTAGCCGGTCTTGTAAGCTCGGCCAGGGGCAGCTCGGAGACGGCGTCGCAAACGACATGATTGCGGTATCCCCAGAAGAATTCCACCGTCTTCTTTGCCTTTGGGTATACGACATAAGCGCCCAGGCGGGCATCCTTATCGCCCGACGGTATCTTATGTTTATTGAATCTGTCTCTTACATTAGTTTTTAGATTGTTCTCTTTGACAGGCGCTTTTATCGGGCATGAATCGCAGGATACGTATTCGCCCTTAATTTCGCCGCGAGCAATCAATTCTTTAATGAGACTTTCTTTAATAGACCGTAATAGGCTGTTATCGGTATATCTCAAGAATCGGGAGAACCGCTCTTTGGTAGGAAATGATTTAAAGCCGCAGGCCTGGGCAAGCGCCGGATAGCTGGATAGCTCTCTTACGAGGTCAGCCAGATTCAAAAGGCCCCGCAGATTTTTAAAGATAAGGGCATTTACCATTGCCCTTATGGAGTAAGAAGGCCTTCCGGTGGTATAAGTCTTACATCGCGGCATTGTAATTGAAGAAAAGACGATTTCAAGCTTCTTTAGGTAGTCTAAATTTGTTTCTTTGGTAAAAATAAGGCTTGGCTGGTACATATTACCTCCTCAGGTTGAGTTTCGTGACGGGCGTAAAATCCCATCACTCTATTATAAGCCAAGAAGAGGGGAGGAGGTAAAGTCTGTCAGACGAGAAAAGGTTAAAAAACAAGGGGTTGTCACGAAAGTCGGAAGGCTTAAAACCTGCCCTCCTCCCCCTCTAAAAAGGGATAAAAACGGGGTTTTTTACGGGATATCGGTAAATTCTCCGTCGGAGAAATGGCAGGAGGGCAGAAAGAAGAACGTTTTTTGAGTTCTCCGACGAGAAAATAGTTTCGTGACGGCCACAATTCGGTAACGAAAGGGGGTGAATGTCATGGCAGAGAAAGTCGCAAAGGTAGGGATAAAACGTAAAAAGGGTTATCTTTATTACGTTGACAAAAAAGGAAACGTCGTTGAGACGAAGATGGCCAGAGGTAAATCTAAGGGCGGCGGCGGTAAGGTTATCGCGAAACCCGCGGTGAAGAAGGCGAAAGGTTACCTCTATTTCATCGATAAGAAGGGTGACGTTTCGAGAGCAAGAATGCGCAGGGGCGGAAGATAATCCGCAAGACCGTATGTATAACCTCGTAGGTTCAACCTCGTAGGTTGAACCTACGAGGTTGGCGCGGTTTACAAGGGAGACAGGGGAAACTCGTCTCCCTTGTTTTATTTTTACCCATATGTTAAGATTACCTCATATATGGAAAAAGATAATATCATAATTAAAGGCGCGAAGGAGCATAACCTAAAAAACATATCCCTCGAGATACCGCGAGGGAAGCTGGTGGTCATAACCGGCCTCTCCGGGTCAGGCAAGTCGTCGCTTGCGTTTGACACGATCTACGCGGAGGGCCAGCGCAGATATGTCGAGAGCCTGTCCAGCTACGCCCGGCAATTCCTGGAACAACTGCAGAAACCGGACGTCGAGTATATCGAGGGCCTCTCTCCGGCCATCAGCATAGAACAGAGGACCGCCGGCTCCAACCCCCGTTCCACCGTAGGAACACAGACTGAAATTCACGACTATCTCAGGCTGCTATTCGCCAGAGTCGGAAGGCCCCATTGCCCTAAATGCGGAAAGCCTATAACGAGGCAGACGTCGCAGGAGATAGTCGAAAGCGTCATGAGCTTACCCGGAGAGTCAAAGATCATGGTATTGGCGCCGCTTGTCAGGGGCAAAAAGGGTGAATACAGGGAACTTCTCTCGAAAGCCAGGAAAGATGGTTTTGTCAGGGTAAGGATCGATGGCGCTATCCATGAGTTGGAAAAGCCGGCGCCGATGGACAAGAATAAATCGCATACTATCGAGGCCGTCGTCGACAGGCTCGCGTTGAAAGAAGATATAAAAAAGCGCCTCACAGATTCGGTAGAGACGGCTCTCGAGGTTGGCAGGGGCCTTGTGATAATAAATTACGATGACTCCGGTTCTCGGTTTTCGGTTGGCGGTTATCGCCAAAAAACGAACACCGAAAACCGAACACCGAGAACCGATATTCTATTCAGCGAGCACTACGCCTGCGTCCAATGCGGGATAAGCATAGAGGAGGTATCGCCGAGGACGTTTTCTTTCAACTCGCCTTACGGCGCATGCCCGACATGCGGCGGCCTCGGGAACAAGATGGAGATAGATCCCGAGCTTGTCATATCGGATAAATCGAAACCTGTCATCAGCGCGGTTGACGCGTGGCGGCGGGGAGGCAAGGGGTTGTATCTTTATTACAGAAGGCGCCTGCGAAGTCTCGCGCATCAACACGGATTCGATGTAGAGACGCCGTTCAAAGACCTTCCCAAGGATATTAAAAGATTGGTCCTGTACGGCGAGAGTGAGGGCGATAGATGGTCCTCTTTCGAGGGCGTGGTGCCGAATTTAGAAAGGCGTTTCAGGGAGACGGAGAGCGAGTTCATTAAGACCGAGATCAATAAATATATGTCGGTACAACCCTGCCCTTCATGTAAGGGCGAGCGATTAAGGCCCGAGAGCCTTTCGGTGACGATCGCGGGCCTTAATATCTCCGAAATATCCAAGTTATCCATAAAGGCCCTGAAGGAATTTCTTACGGATTTAAAATTGACTGAAGCCGAAAAGAAGATAGCCCATCAGGCGCTGAAAGAGATCATCGCGCGGCTCGGGTTCATGATAAATGTAGGGCTTGATTACCTTACCCTCGACAGGAGAAGCTACACGCTTTCGGGCGGCGAGGCCCAGAGGATAAGGCTCGCTACGCAGATCGGATCAGGCCTTGTCGGCGTCATATACATACTGGATGAGCCGAGCATCGGGCTGCACCAGAAAGACAATACGAAATTGCTCGATACGCTTGCAGCCTTGAGGGATCTCGGCAATACCCTGATAGTCGTCGAGCACGACGAGGCTACGATAAGAAAGGCCGACCATATAATAGACCTCGGCCCCGGCGCGGGAGAGCGCGGAGGACATATCATGGCCAGCGGCACCCTGAAAGATGTTTTGGGTTCCGACGACTCGTTAACAGGTAAATATTTGAGAGGCGAATTAAGGATAAAGCTTCCGTCAGAGAGGAGAAGGCCGGGCATTAAATCATTGAAGATCGTAGGGGCGACCGAACATAATTTAAAAGAGATAGACGTCGAAATACCTCTCGGACTTTTAGTGTGCGTTACCGGCGTGTCCGGTTCAGGTAAGTCCACCCTTGTCGACGAAATCCTCTATAGGGCGCTGGCGAAGAAATTTTACCGTTCCAAAGAAAGGCCCGGCGCGCATAAAAGGATAGAAGGCGCGCAATTTATCGATAAAGTGATAGTGATAGACCAGTCGCCGATAGGCCGCACACCGCGGTCGAACCCGGCTACCTACACGGGCGCGTTCGGTCCCATAAGGGACATATTCTCAAAGTTACCGGAAGCGAAGATGCGCGGATATGAGCCGGGCAGGTTCAGCTTTAACGTGAAAGGCGGCCGCTGCGAGGCATGCGACGGCGACGGCATAAAGAGGATAGAGATGCATTTTTTACCGGATATCTACGTCCGGTGCGAAGTCTGCAAGGGGAGGCGTTTCAACGAACAGACGCTCGACGTGAAGTATAAAGGAAGGTCTATTTCAGACGTCCTCGACATGTCCGTGGAAGATGCGCTCTCGCTCTTTACGAACATTCCGGCAATAAAGAATAAGCTTCAAACCCTCTATGAAGTCGGGCTCGGCTACATCAAGCTCGGCCAATCGGCGACGACATTATCGGGCGGGGAGGCCCAGAGGATAAAGCTGGCAACCGAACTGTCGAAGACATCGACCGGCAGGACATTTTATATACTCGATGAGCCTACGACGGGGCTCCATTTCGCCGATGTAGATAAGCTTTTGAATGTTCTGCAGGCTCTCGTCGGGCAGGGTAATACCGTGCTTGTGATAGAGCACAACCTCGACGTCGTCAAAACGGCGGATTATATAATCGATCTCGGCCCCGAGGGCGGCGACGGCGGAGGCGAGGTGGTCGCGAGCGGCTCGCCGGAGGATATAGCGAAGAGCGGGAAGTCGTATACCGGGCAGTATCTGCGCAGGGTGTTGGAATGAAAAATTTAATTTTCGCTTTCTGCCTCATATTTATCGCGGCCTCCGGAATCGCTGAGGCGCAAAATACGGAAGAATCGGATTTCGTATTCGCGAAGAAGGCATTCAACGACGGTTTTTATGACATCGCCCAGAGCCGGCTGGAAGCGTTGCTTAAGGATTACCCGGGCACCGGCCGCATTTATGAAATCCATTTGCTTTTGGGGCGATGCCATTATTCCCGGAATAACCCGACAAACGCCCTTAACGAATTCGATGTTGTCCTCGCCGCGCCGTCCGGAAGCGCGGCCCAGGATGAGGCGTTGTACTGGACGGGGGAGGTATATCTCAAATCCGGTGATTATAAAAAGGCGCTCGAATTTTACCAGAGGGTTATAGATGAGTTTCCGTCGTCAAGCTATTTATCCCGCTCGATCCATTCGAAGGGATGGGCTTATTATAAACTCGGCTTTTTGGACGACGCCGCGAGAAGCTTCATGGAAGTGTTCAAGAAATTTCCATACGAGGCGATCGCCTGTGAGGCGCAGTTTAGAAGCGCCGAGTGTGAATATCTCGCCGGCCGCTATACCGGCGCCGAAAGGCAGCTTAAATCTTTCATAGAAAAATTTCCCGTATCCGAAAAGACGGCGGAGGCGTACTATCTTATGGGAGAAGCCTCGTTCTATCAGGCGAAATACAAGGATTCCATAGCGTATTTCGAAAAGGCGTTGTCAATATCGCCGGATTCCAAATGGACGGGTTTTGCGATATATCGCCAAGCGTGCGCCCTTTTTTATGCCGGAGATTACGAGAGGAGTTCGAAAGAATTTGCCAAACTCCTGGATTATAGCGGCAACTATTTTCTGAAAAGCGCGTCCTTGCTGGGATTGGCGCAAAATTACGAAAAGACCAACAAGCCCGTCGAGGCGCAGGATTTATACGACAGGATAATCAAGGTGTATCCGGATTCGACCGCGGCGCCGGAGGCGTATTACAGGAAGGCGAAGATCCTGTCCGGCGGCGGGAAATACGCCAAGGCTGAGATGGCCGCAAAAGAAGCCATTGAAATTTATCCCGAATCAAAATTCGCGGATGAATTCCACTACGAACTGGCTTGGGCGTACGACATGGCGGGCAGGCATGATGAGGCGCTCAATGAATTCGTATGGGTCCAGAAAGAGTCTAATGATACAAATTTGAGCGCGAGCTCCATCGCCAGGATAGGCGATATATATTTCGATAGGCATGACTATAAAAAGGCGATAGAGAGTTACGATATGGTCCTCGATAAGTACTCGGACAGCTTTATCGCCGATTACGCCCAGTACCAGATAGGAAATATATTTTTCGCCTCGGGAAGGTATGATGAGGCGGTGCTGGCCTATGAGACAATGCTTGCAAATTTTCCGAAAACAGGGCTCGCGGAAAAGATAATTTTTCAACTGGCCGCGAGTTTCTTTAAAAAAGGCGATTTTGAGCGCGCGGGAACTCAATTTACGGCATTCCTGAAAGATTTCCCGGCGAGCGCGTTATCCGGACAGGCAAAATTCTACCTGGCAAATTCATTGTACAACACGGCAAATTTTGACCTGGCCTTGCCGATTTTCGCGGCGATCGAAAAAGAATCGCATGATTCGGCCTCGAAGGCAATGGCGAGATACCAGATGGCCTGGTGTTATTACAACATGGGCAAGGACTCCAGGGCCCTTGACGAGTTTAACGGATTTTTAAAGAATTACCCCGATTCCGGGCTGTCGGCGGATGCCATGTACTGGCTGGGCGACTATTACAGTTCGAAGGGAAGATTCGATAAGGCCGGAGAATACTATTCCCTGATCTTAAAAAATTACCCGTCGGCCGACATTTCCGAAAACGCCGCGTATCAGCTGGCGGTCACGCTGTATGAAGAAGGAAGGACGGACGAAGCGGTTATCAACCTGGAAGGGGTTACGACCAAATACCCCGGCACCGATTCCGCGGGCCTGGCATACAGAAAGATAGCCAGGATCAAAAAAGAGTTTAAGGATTTCAACGGCGCCGTCGAAAGTTTAAAGAAGTCGCTCGGCAAAGATAATAACGAATTAAACGCTCAGACACAGTACGAAATCGCGGAATGCGTTGAATACAGCGGCGATCTCGTAAAAGCGGCGGAGGAGTACCTGAAGGTTCCATATCTTTATTCAAAAGGCGTTTTCTGGTCCGTAAGGGCCGAGCTTAAATGCGCGAAGATATTCGAAACGCTCGATAAGCTGAACGAGGCAAAATCGCTATATGAAAAACTCGCCGATATGGACATAGAAGAGTCGGAATTCGCAAAGTCGAGGCTCGAGTGGATCAGGTGGAGAACGGCGAAATAAAGTAAAAAGTAAAAAGGAAAAAGGCAAAAGTACAAGGCAAAAGTCAAAAGTATAACATAGGTCCGAAGGACACAACAATTTTTACTTTTTAGTTTTAACTTTTTACTTAACACTGCTATTACGAGGAGGCTATATGTGGGAGATGATTCAAAGGGGCGGTCCGATGGTGTATCTGATAATATTAGCGTCGATACTGGCATTCGGGGTGGTCATGGAGAGGGTATACCATTTAAACAGGGCGAGAATTGATTCAAATAAATTCATGGATGAAATCACGAAAATCCTGAAAAGAAATAAGATCATAGAGGCGATAGAGATGTGCAACGCCACGCCGGGCCCGATCGCGCACATAATAAAGGCGGGTATTCTTAAACACGACAGGTCGAAACCCGAAATAAAAGAGGCGGTCGAGGAAGCGGCCCAGCTCGAGATCCCCAGGCTTGAACGGCACCTTCCCGTCCTTGCGACGATAGCGCATATCACTCCGCTTTTGGGGCTTCTGGGAACAGTCACCGGAATGATAAAATCTTTTCAGGTTATACAGGAGAAAGCCCTGGTCGGAGCTCCGGTGAATCCCGGCGACCTTGCCGGAGGAATCTGGGAAGCGCTTCTGGCGACGGTGGCGGGGCTTGCCGTGGCGATACCTACATATGTGGCGTACAACTACCTTACCAACCAGGTCGATACGCTCGTTTACGATATGGAGACGAGCGCCACGGACCTGGTAAACCTGCTTTCATCGAAACGGGAGACGTATGAGGTTTAAGAGGCGCTTAAAGATGGAAAAGGGCCTGGTGGATATGACGCCGCTCGTGAATGTCTTCTTTCTCCTTTTCGTATTCTTCATGTTCACCTCAAGCTTTATATTCCAGCCGGGCATCAAAGTAAACCTGCCCAAGGCGGTGACGAGTGAAGTTGTCCAGGGGGAGAGCGTGGTGATAATAATCACCAAAGATGACCTGGTATATTTGAATGACAGGCAAATTTCCGAAGATGAACTCAGGTCAAAATTGAAGATCATAGCAAAAGAGAAGGCCTCGCTGCTGATAAAGGCCGACAGCCATGCAACGCTCGGCAAAGTCGTCGGCATCTGGGATACATGCAGAAAAGAGGGCGTGTCGCAGGTTAACATAGCGACCGGCAGATAAGGCGCGGTTAAAAGATGGTCAGAAAAATCAATTCGTTGGAATTCAGGATTTTTGTAATGGCAATCGCAGCTTCTATCATGATACATATCTTCTGGATTTCAGCGGTGAAGATAGTCACCGGCCCCTCGGGGGTGGGATGCGTAAAATTTTCTAAAGTATCGTTTCTTGGGCCGGCATCGGGGCCCGGCGGGCTGTCAGAGTTTAAGGTGGCGCCGCAACCCACATCTTTTCTGGAAAAAAGATACCGAAAGAATTTCGTCGATATACCGGTATCCGGAGTTGAGGGCCGTAGGGTTTTTTATGACAGGGCCGCGGAAAAAGGCGCCCCGGCGCACCGGGACGATTTTACGATGGCGCCATTAATAGAAAAGGCTTTAGAATAATCCTACGATTCGCCCTTGACCCCATAATAATATTATGATAAAATTAGACATATCTACATTAATCTTCTTTTATGCCTTATTATCTGCTATTATTATCATTATCGTATGGATTGCGGGCGGATACAGGCGAAGAAAGAGTTATTCGGCCAGGGAGACTGATTATATCTGGAAATGCGCGGTTTGCTCCAATATATACGTTGATTCTGCGCTGGAAGATATATCCAAATGTCCTTTATGCTCAAGTTATAATAAGCGCGAAGCCAAGGGGGTGGTTAAATGATTACCGAGATAGGAATTACAGCGGGCGATATATGGCATTATCTGGATGTTCACGGCAAAAGTTCGCTTTCTCAGATAACCGGAGGCATAGATACGGATAAGGACCGGGTTTTAATGAGTATAGGATGGCTGGCAAGGGAAGGCCACGTTGTAGTCGAAGGAACGAGCCCGGATTATGTTGTCTATTTGAGAAGGTAGTAAAAGGTCCTTCTCCCGCCGCGCCTCGTCATATCTTTGAGGCGGGATCAGGATTGATTTTTGCTTCGCAAAAATCGGAGGATTCAAAGATGGAAGAGAAGAGAAGCCAGAGAGATGATGAGAAGGTGCCGATAGTAGCCCCGTTAAAGGTCACGACGCAGAAGACGATCAATAAGCGTTTTGGATGGTGGTCTGCAGTGGTCCTCCTGGAAAGCTACGGCAGAAAACAGGTCTGCTTCTACCTCTGGCAAAAGAAAGAAGACGGCGGCTGGAAGAGAAAACAGAAATTCGCGATACATAATCAGGAAGACTGGGAGCTCATCCAGGATGCTGTCGCCGGAATGATCAAAGAGCTGACCTAAATCATTCTTCCTACTGACTTACGCATAAACAATGAAAAATATGGTATACTATATGCATGAGACCATATGGAACCCAAAAGCAGCTCGAAAAGCGGCGCCGACACGCCATAGAGTTGCTGAAAGAAGGTTATACTTTGTCGGCAACAGCAA
>JAZDOS010000021.1:0-25851 GCA_043798375.1 Candidatus Omnitrophota bacterium
CTTAGGCACGGCAGTCAGTGCCTCCGGCCCGGTGAGCTTGGTCGTATCCAACATCAAGAACCCCACCGTCACAGGCTCTACGGGGACATATGATGTCCAGACCCAGAACGCTTCTGACGCGCCGATAGACGAAGGGACGGCCCCCGCGCATACAGTGACCACGGGCGCGCTTTCAAACGTATATGTTATTTCAGGAAGCGGCGAATATCCTGCCGGCGATAACTCGCAGAATTATATTATAGGATTTACAACGGCCAACCCCGTCCCGATAAACGGGCATGTGAAGGTTACATTCGATTCAGATTATGATTTGAGCGGCGCCGCATACGTGGCTTATCCCACTTCGACAGTCCGCGGCAACATAGCGTCGAAGACCGGAAGCGTTCTTTTAATAAACCTTGACGAGACCTCCGTTATCACCGCGCCTACCGCTGTGGCAATTTATATCTCCGGCATTACCAACCCCGGCGCGATTGGGGCGACAAGCGTATATTTCGTGGATACGGAGGACACCTCGGCGAACGGCTACGCCGATATAGATGCAGGCATCGCGCCGCCCAACATAATTTCATTAGGGACTTTGTGGACGCCGTCGTTGACACCTGCCTCGCTCAAGGCCGGCGCCGTTACCTCTTATACGATAACTTTCACGACTACGAGCGCAGTGCCGGTGAATGGCGACGTGGAGGTCGTGTTCGATTCGGGTTATGACCTTTCGGGCGTCTTGATGGACGATGATGTTGAGCTTGACGAAAATCCGGAAGGCGCGAAAATAAACGGGGTTGACAATTCGACTAAGACATTAAGCATAAACGTAAAAACAGAGATTTCGGCAGACTCGACGCCGAGTTTAGTTGTATCCGGCATAAAGAACCCCACGATAAGCGGCGAGACAGGGACATTTACCATAACCACAGAAAATGCAAGCGACGTCGATATGGATCAGGGCACAGCCGACGGAGTTAATATCACCGCAGGCGAACTTACGGACGCGTCAGTAACGGCCGAGTCGTACCTTGCGAATACCCAGACGACGTATACGATAGCATTTACCGCGGCGAACGCCGTCCCGTCAGGCGGCCGCGTGAGAATAACATTCGACGGCGACTATACGATTACAGCCGCCGCCAGAGACTCTTCGTCGAGCCACACGGGTGCGGTAACGACATCGGGTAACGACGTCATATTCACGCTCACCCAGCAGATTACTACGGCGAGCCCCGACGTTTTGCTCGTCATATCCGGCATAACGAACCCCGCGACAAACCAGACGACCGACGATTACGTCATCACGACCGAGTATAATGATTCTCCGGATTATACGGATATAGATTCCGGCACTGTAACCGGAAACGATATATCGGGCCGCCTCGTAAGCCCGGCCGTGACAGCGACGTCATACGCGGCGGGCGCCACCCCCACATACACGATAGTGTTTACCACGATGGGAGAGATCCCGAACGGCGGCAGTATCGAGACGACATTCGACGCCGACTACGACATATCGGGCGCGACATTTGACGCGCGGAGCAACATTACCGGAAGCATCACCTCCAAGTCGAATACCGACCACATATTGAAGATACAGACGAGCCAGATCGTGAACGCCGCGAGCCCAGTATCGCTTGTCATAACAGGGATAAAGAACCCGACGTATGTTCAGGCCGTAGATACCTTTATGATACGGACGAAGAACGTAGCGGGCGGCATAGTGGATTCAGGCACGGCGTCGCTGGCTCAAGCCATCACCACCAACACCTTAACCGCCGGCACGGTAACTGCCACAGACTATAAGGCAGGCGCTACAGCCACCTACACGTTCCCTGTGACGTTGACGAACGCCCTCTCATCGGGCGACAAGATAGCCATAGCCCTTGATACCGACTACACGGTTCCCGGCTCAATGGCGGTATCGGGAGACGCGAGCGGAACGGCGGCCTTCGCGAGTAATACGATAACCGTCACCCTCGACGCGGCTCTTGCTGCCGGAAGCGCCAAGGACGTCACCATATCCGGCATAAAGAACCCGACGTATCTCCAGACAGCGGAGGCCGTCACAATTACCACGAAGAAATCCACAGGCGAGAATAAGGATACGGGCACCGCGGCGGCGGGGGTAAGTATCACCGCCAACGTGCTAACGAGCGTCTCCGTTAACACCGTGAGCGGGACATATAAGGCGGGCGTGACGGAAGATTACACCATCGCCTTTACTACGGTTAACCCGATACCTGTCGGCGGTAGAATACGGGTTACATTTGACGCGGATTATGATTTAACCGGAAATCTTGCCGTTGTAAGCGGCAACACAGGCGCGACCGCGGACGACGACACTAACATACTCGTCATCACGACGGGCGCGGCGGTAAGCGCGAATACAGCCGTAAGCATACGTATTTCAGGCATAAGGAACCCCACGACGAAGCAGACAACGGTTGCATATTCGATTACAACTAAATACAACGATACAGCGCCCGGCTCGGACATAGATATGGGCACCGCCTCTGCCCACAACATCACCCGCTACGTTACCGTAACCTCGCCCCCCCTGGATGCCGAATGGGGCGTATCCGACCCGACCAAGATCATAAGCTGGAATTCGGGGGATAACATAAATAAGGTGAGCATATACTATTCTACGGATCAGGAAAACTGGACGGCCATCGTCGCGAATCTTACGCCTACGCCTACGGCGGGCGGCACATACAGCGCGTCCGACTCGTGCAGCTACACATGGAGCGCGGGTATACCCGACCTCGTAACAAGCGCGGCGCAGGACCCGCAGGTTGACCGCAACATCGCGACCTACATCAAGGTCGCCGACGTAGTTACGACCCACGTGGACGAAGAAGACGCGCCGGACGACGTTTCCGACGCCTTCCAGGTCTGCTGGTATCAGATCACGTGGAACGTAAAAGATCAGGCTATTCTATCGCCTCTCACCAATTTGAACGTAAACGAGACTAACGACGCCACGCCTCCCGAGAGCACATGGTCGGTTACCGGCTATAGCTTGACTTCACCAATAGTACGCAATTACAAATACGATACCTATACGACGACATTTTCAAAAGAGGTGGACTACTTTGACGGCTCCAAAAACGATTGGACCGCTGAGAGAAGCGAGGCCTTTACCGTTTACTTAGAGACGAGCGTCGAGAAGCAGTGGTTCGTGTATACGAAATACACATACAACTCATCGGACGATAAATTATACCTGAACGTCTGGATAGAAAAGGAAGGGACTCTGATGCCGGCTCCAACGAGCGCCGAGGTGAGGATATACGATTCGGCCGGCGATCAGCTCAATTCGACAGGCGCCTTTGTAGCGACGACCGATTCGCCTCCCGGGACGGGCCTATCAGCCGACAGTAACGGTGCCTTCTGGATAACGGTGGACGCTTCGAATTTAAGTTCCGGCAAAACTTATTTTGCGAAGACGAGCATCGTTTACGGCGAAACGACCTACACGAGCGGCCAGAGTATTTCGATAACCGTCGACAAAGCTCTGGATACGATAAGCGCGGCTCAGACGGCTGAGATCGCCTACCAGAGCGCGTTCCGCACCGCGACGACGGCGACGCTCATCGTCATCGAGAGCGCAACGACGGGCGTGAGGGGCAAGGTAGATGCCGTCTCAAGCGCGGTCAGCGGGGTGTCAACCAAGGTGGATGCCGTCTCAAGCGCGGTCAGCGGGGTTTCAACCCAGGTCAACACCGTCAACACCAACGTTGCGGCTATCCTGGAAGATACGAGTACTACCCTGCCGACCGAGATCACATCGAGAATTACGACGGTCGCCGAAAAAGGAGTGCTCTCGGAGATCCTTACGCGCAACACGACCATAAAGGAAGATCAATCTATAATGGTCCGCTACCGCACGGCGACAGGCCTTTCGCCGACAATGACCATATATGATGAGGACGGAGAGGCCCTCTCCGACTATGACGGCGTAACGATGACGGAGATATCCAATACCGGCATTTACGAATATGAGGTTACCTGTGAAAGCGCCTGGGGAACCGGCGATTTTACCGTAGTATGCGAAGAATCGACGAAAAACTCGACCGACAGCATAGTCCTGACGGTCAAGGCGCTCTATGTGGCGGGCGAGGGAGTGGAAGAATCGCTCGACTCCATCGGCGAGATAGTGGCGACCGTCCAGAATAAGACCACTACCCTTGAGGACCTGATGGGAACCGCCTCTGATACATCAAGCGCGGATACGGTAATGGGAAAGATAGCCGCTGTTGACACCACCATAGATAACCTGGCGCTCGACACGGTGGCGACCGACTCGAGGAACGCCAAGGCAAACGCCCTCAAGGCGTTCACGGAGATTAACAATATAAAGACACAGGTCAATGACATCCAGGCGCAGGTCAAGTCCGTGAATAAGATGGTCTCTTCCATGGAGGATATAAAGGCCGACCTGAGGAAGGTCGCGGCCGGCCTCACGAAACAGCCGTCCGGCGCGGTGGTTCCCGCGGAGATAATCCAACCGATCCCTCTCGATAAGGAAGGGCTGGCGAGAGAGGCGCAGGTGAGAGACCTGAACAATAAGATTGAGGAACTGACCGCGATGGTCAAGGTGATGCGGAACGTCGTCGAAGACACGTCGAACAAACCCGTTATCGAGGGGTGGTTTGAGAGCGAGTGATGTCAGGGTTCAGGGGACAGGGTTCAGGGGACAGGGGGTAGGGGATGGTGAAAGAAAAACTTGGTAGCTTTAAAGATTTGATAGCCTGGCAAAAGGCCTATAAGTTAACGCTTGAAATATATAAGATAACAAAGAATTTTCCAAGAGAAGAGCAGTATGGACTATCGGCGCAGATGAGGAGGGCCGCCGTTTCGGTCGTTTCAAATATAGCGGAAGGATACGGAAGAAAAGGAAGAGCCGAATATATAAACTTTTTATCTATGGCATATGCGTCTCTTTCGGAACTTGAAACACAATTACTTTTATCTAAAGATCTGGAATATATAAAAGAGGAAAACTTGAAAGAACCGTTAATCTTAAAAGACGAAGTCGGGGGCATGCTTTTCAGCATGCAGCAGAAACTAAAATCTGCACCCTGAACCCTGTACCCTGTACCCTGTACCCTGTACCCTGATAAACGGAGGTTTTTATGCGCAAAATTTTTATAATAATAGGGATTTTAACTCTATTCTGTACCCTGTACCCTGTACCCTGTACCCTGACTCACGCTGACATCAAACTTAAGATCGCGGTGGTGAACCCGTCGCAGACGACAGAGCAGACGACGCCCGTGAAATACGACCTTCCGAAGGGCATCGAGGCCAAGAACATAATCGATATCGGCGGGATGGAGCTCAAATACGATTCCGACAGGGGGACTTATTACGCTTACCAGGTATTGACCCTTAAGCCGTCCGAGAAGAAGGTCCTCGAGATAAGGCTTGAGGATGTCTGGGCCATTCCCGATAAGGATTTGGCGTTTTTGAAGGCGCATACGGGGGAACTTGTTAAAAAACTCAAAAAGACAAAGCACGCCGGTATCGGCTCCGAGCTCGCAGGAAAGATAGATATCCAGATTGACGGGATAGCCAGGAGCCAGGCAGACGCCGCTTTAAGCGCGTCCAGGAAGATGAGCCTCTATTACGAAAACGTCGCGGCGCTCGCAGGCGTGAAAGAGGAGATAGGAATACTGGAGAACCTGGTCCTTGACGTCGGCGGGGTCGTGGAGGAGCGCGTCCGGATACCGAAGACGCTCGCCGTCGCGGTCGCCGAAGAGGAGGCGCTCAAGCCGGAGGATATGATCGAACTCACCGTCAAGATATCCAACCCGTCCAAAAAAAAGAAACAGACAGCGAACCTGAAATACGACCTGCCCGCCGAAGTGATGCCGAAAAATATCGTTGACGCGGCGGGGCTCGACGTATCCTACGATTTCCAGAAAGAATGTTTCCGCGTCGGCAAGGACAATCTGGAACTCGCTCCGGACGAGACGAAGCAATTCACCATAAAACTTAGGGATATATGGAAGGTCCCGGACATAGAGCTCGAATCGCTGAAGGCGCACACCCAAAACCTTATGTCCCTTCTCAAAGGGACCGAATTCCTAATCCAGGGCCAGCCTATAGCGGACAAGATTTATGCCAATCTGGACGCCATCGCCAAGTCGCAATCCCTGAAGGCCGCGCCGAACGAGCATATCGCGTATTACCGGGATAATGTAGTTCTCCTGCAGGAGGCCAAGGACGGCGCAGGCCAGTTGGAGAAGATATTGAGCCAGTCCGGGACGACGCCGGGGGTTACGATAACGAGGGCGGAGCGGCTTAAAGGCGGCGGGCCGCAGGTTCAGAGAATGAGGGGTTACGAGGGCGTGAGCCTAATAGCCGACACCATCTTCAGGGGGAAGGCGCCGAACATAGCGACGACGTGGAAGATCATATTCGTAATCCTCGGATTCATCGGGGTCATGAGCGCTTTCTTCTTCGCGCTGTGGTATGTGAAAGCGAGGAAGAAAGAGTGAGCGGGTTTAGCGGTGTTCGGTTATCGGTTATCGGTTAGCGGTTTTCGGTTGTCGGTGATAGGGCATAGGGAAAATGATAAATAGCTATAAAGATTTGGATGTATGGCAAAAGTCAATAGAATTAGTCAAGGAGATATATACAGTAACAAAAAAATTTCCGAGAGAAGAGATGTTTGGATTAATAACTCAAATGCGACGATCGTCTGTGTCTATATCATCTAATATAGCAGAAGGTAAAACACGACAACATGCCAATGAATATGTTCAGTTTTTATATATCGCATTAGGCTCGTGCTCAGAACTTAATACCCAGGCGATAATTTCAAAGGAATTAAGCTTTGCGCGAGAAGAGGAATTTAATTCAATATCCGAAAAGATAGATCATATCTCCAGGATGATCCGTAATTTAATAAAGAGTTTACGGCGATAACCGAACACCGAACACCGATAACCGAATATATGTTCAAAGCGACGATACTGACTTCGCAACGCGTGCTCTATGACGACAAAGCGTGGAGCGTGTTCCTGCCCGGAGCGGCGGGGGAGTTTGAGGTCCTGGAGTTTCACAAGGACATTGTAAGCCGTCTTAAGGGAGGAAATATCGTGATTGACTGGAATAAGAAGATACCGATCGCCGGCGGCATTATGAGGATGCGAGACGACGAGTTTGTGGCGGTGGTGGAGGAGCGAGTCGGTTAGCGGTTGTCGGTTATCGGTTTGCGAAAACCGAAAACCGAACACCGAACACCGAAACAACGGAGATATTACATGCTGATTCAACTCATAATTATTCAAGTTATCACATTCATCGCGATAGTCTTTGTCTTGAGGAAACTGCTCTACACCGAAACGGCGAAGGAGACGAGGCGGCTCGCCGAATTAAAAGAAGCGAACGCCAGGAAAGAACAGGAACTGCAGATGAAATTAGAAGAGGCGGAGGGCGCCTACCGGCAGAAGATAGCGAAGGTCGAGGAGGACGCCAAGCGCCTGCGCGCGAAGGCCGAAGAAGAAGCCGAGGAGATAAGGCAGAAGACGCTCGCCAGGGCTCGGGAAGAGGCGGAGCTTGTGATGAAAACGGCGCTTAACGCTAAAGAGAAGATCCGCGAGGAGATAAACTTCGAGATGCGCAAGGAAGTGCCGGCGCTGGCCGCGCAGATGTTCAAAGAGGTCATATCCGCCAGGGCCAAAGAGATGGCCCACAAGGAACTTGTCAAAGAAGTCACGAAAGAGATCAGGGCGCTGGAGAAGTCGAGGTTCAGCGCGAAGGCGAAGACGATAGAGGTCTCGTCGCCTTATCCGCTCGAAAAAGAAGAAAAGAGCGAAGTGGCGTCAGCGGTCTGCGAGAAATTGGGGAATAAGGTGCCGCTCGAAGAGAAGCTAGATAAAGAGCTTATCGCCGGCATCGAGGTCAAGGTGGGAACGCTTATAATCGACGGCAGTATTTTGAATAGATTAAGGCAGGCGAAAGAGGCGTTGAGGAAGGGTTAGCGGTTTGCGGTTTTCGGTTTGCGGTTAGCGCCGACAACCGAACACCGACAACCGAACACCGAAACTATGCGGAATCTGATCATAATACTCGTGATGTTCGTGACGATTCTCGGGCCGTCGGCCGTAATCGCGGCGATAGGTTACGCCTCTATCCGCGCCCTGGGGAGGAACCCCTCTTCAGCGCCGAAGATATTGCTTGCCATGATAGTCGCCCTCATATTCGCCGAAGCGATAGCCGTGATCGCGCTGTTGGTGCTGTTCCAGTTATTCGCGTAGTGAATCCGGTTAGCGGTGTGCGGTTTTCGGTTTGCGGTTAGCGCCGACAATCGAACACCGAACACCGACAACCACAAACCGATAACCGATTATTATGACGCTAAAGACAGAAGCTGTTTCGATAAGAGAGATCGGCCGCATAAGAGAGATCAACAAATCCATCGTCAGGATAGACGGCCTGTATAACTGCATGATAGGCCAGCTTGTGAACTTCAGCGATAATTCCCGCGGGTTCGTGATGGGATTCGACGAGGAAGATGTCCTCGTCCTTCTTTTCGGCCGGGCTAAAGGAATAAGGGTCGGCGGCAGGGTTTATTCACAGACAGAGCCGTTTACAGTGCCGGTAGGAAAACATTTTGTGGGGAGGGTCGTCAATTCATTATGCGAACCCCTGGACGGAAAGGGCCGTATAAAAGAGTCCTCCCCTTATAATATATTCAAAAACGCGCCCGCCGTCCTTGACAGAATACCGATAGAAGAGATGTTCCAGACAGGTATAAGGATCATCGATTCGTGCATACCCATCGGCAAGGGGCAGAGGGAGCTTATCATAGGCGACAGGATGACAGGGAAGAGCACGATAGCCGTCGATACAATATTGAACCAAAAAGGAAAAGGCGTCATATGCATCTGGTGCTGTATAGGCCGCGACTACTCCTCTTTAGAGAAGGTCGTTGGGGTATTGAAGGAGCGCGGCGCCCTGGATTACACGATAGTGGTCTCGGCGCTCGCCTCGACTCCGATAGGCGAACAGTACCTTGTTCCTTACACGGCCGCGACGCTGGGGGAGTATTTCATGTATTCGGGCCGCGATGTATTCGTCGTCTTCGACGACCTGACAAAGCATGCCTGGGCATACAGGGAACTCTCGCTCCTCCTGGAGAGGCCGCCCGGCAGAGAGGCATATCCCGGAGACATCTTTTACCTGCATGCCCAACTTATGGAACGGGCGGGTAAATTACTGCCCGAGATGGGCGGCGGCTCGATGACGTTTTTCCCGATTGCCGATACCCTGCAGGGGGATATAGCCGGGTTTATTCCGACGAATTTAATCTCCATGACGGACGGGCAGGTTTATCTCGATTCCACGCTCTTCAGCGAGGGTTTTAAACCTGCGATAGATCTGGGGCTCTCCGTCTCGCGTATAGGAAACAAGGTTCTTCCCAAAATGATGAGGGAACTCGTGCAGGACGCAGGTTTAAAATATATCCAGTACAGGGAACTCCTGAAGTCCACAAAGCTCAGGGCGGCGGTGTCAGAAGACGCGAGCCTCCGCCTGAAACACGGCGAAAAGATAGAAAAGATTTTCATCCAGGATAAGAATGCCCCCTCATCCATGGCGGAACAGATGATGCTATTTTTCGCGCTCAAGGAAGGCGTCCTGGACATCCTGCCCAACGATAAGTGCGAAGAGTTTAAAAGGGACATCCTTGGCTTCGCCGGAAAAGAAATCCCGGATGTGGTCAAGAACCTGGAGAATGGCGAGGATCTGGCGGCGACGGACAGGAAGGCCTTGAGGGACTGCATCGTCAGGTTTTTTAAGGGACGAGATTCAATAATGACAAATGACAAAATTCAAAGTACAAAATAAACTCTTGTGATTCGGGAATCAAAACATGGCGACGGTTAACGAGATAAAAGAGGAATTGAAGTTCAACAGAGGCATGATGGACATTGTGGAGATCATGAAGAACATCGCCGTTTTTCAATTCCGCGCCCTTCAGCGAAAAAAGGAACGGTTTGGCCTGCTTGCCGGCGCGCTGGAGGGATTTTTCAGGATGGTCGATATCGGACAGGCATCAGGGCCTTTTATAAACCCGCGGACCGGCGCGTTGGCCATAGTGATGATAACTTCAGACGAGGGCTTCATGGGCGGCCTCAACCTCAAGGTCATAAACACCGCCGTCTCGCAGCCCGGCGCCGATAATTCCGAGCTCATCGTTCTCGGGGAAAGGGGCGCGCGTTATCTCGGCGAGATAGGCAAGCCATTCACCGCTTTCAGGGGTATTGACTTCGAAGCAAGGTATAAGCTTGCTTCGGAACTGAAGGAATATATCGTGAAAGGCGTTAAGGAAGGCAGGTTCGGCAGGGTGATACTATCCTATCCGAACCCGGTGTCGTTCTTGGTGCAGAGGGTGGATGTCGCGAAAGTGCTGCCGTTGTCAGGGGACAGGGGACAGGGGGCAGGGGACAGGGGGCAGGGGACAGGGTTCAGGAGAGAAGTGATAATCGAATCGCCGTTAGAAGGGATCGTGGAATATCTCGCGGAGCAGGCCATATTCCATAAGTTGATCGAAGTTTTCGAGGACAGCAAGATGTCGGAGTTCGCGGCGCGCGCTATTCATCTGGAAGGGAGCGGCCGCGACCTCGCCGAGAAGGAAAATATCCTGAAGCTGCGCTATTTTCACGCGTATCATGAGGTGATAGATAAGGGGACGAGGGAACTGTTCGCGGCGCAGGTCATTCGGAGGAGGCGGTAGGATTGTGTCAGGTGTCATGTGTCAGGTGTCAGGATTAAGGAATAGATGATATGAAAAACGATAATAAGGGGTATAAAAAATTGCAGGTCTGGCAAGAAGCCCATAAATTAGTCCTTTTAATTTATGAGTATACGGAAAATTTTCCTAGAAACGAGGAGTTTGGTTTGGTATCGCAGATTAGAAGAGCGGCTGTATCGATTTCTGCTAATATAGTGGAGGGCCAGGCAAGCAGCAGCAAAAAAGAATTTTTGAATTTTTTGAATATTGCTAACCGTTCACTTGTTGAAATGGAATATCTTTTGGAAACCGCGCACGATCTAAGATATCTCGGAAATGATAAGTTTGAAGAATTAGAGAAATACCGGTATAAAGTCGGTAATCTACTTAACGGACTTATCCGCTCTATCAGGCATAGGTTAAATACATGATACTTGACACATGACACATGACACTACGCGCAAATACGGGAAAGTGATAGCGGCGCAGGGGCCGATAGTGGACGTAAGGTTTGACGCAGCTGACGACCTGCCGTTCCTTTACGAAGTGGTCAGGGCAAAGACGTTTGACGGCAGGCCCTTACTTCTTGAGATAGCTGAATACATGGAGGGCGGGATAGCGCGCTGTATCGCCCTTGAATCGACTGTAAATTTACAAAGGAATTCCGAGGTCGAGGCGGCCGGCTCGGCCCTTAAAATCCCCGTCGGCGAAGAACTTTTCGGCAGGATAATAAACGCCGTGGGAAAGCCTATCGACAAAAAAGGCGATATAAAACCGGAGAAGTTCTTAACGGTAGAAAAAGAGGTATCGAAGACCTACCTCAATCCGGACAGGCTCATCGGCGAAAAGCCCCAGATACTCGAAACGGGGATAAAGATTGTGGACCTGCTCTTTCCTTTAGTCAAGGGCTCGAAGATGGGGCTAATCGGCGGCGCCGGGCTGGGGAAGACTGTCCTGATATTGGAGTTGATCCATAATGTAATCACCAAACACGAGGGGGCGTGCGTTTTTACCGGCGCAGGCGAGAGAATAAGGGAAGGAAATGAGCTCTATTACGAATTCAAAAAACAGGAGATGCTCGATAAGATAATGTTCGCCTTCGGGCAGATGAACGAGCCTCCCGGAGCGAAATTCGGAGTGGCCTTTACCGGCATAACGCTGGCGGAATATCTGCAGAGCCGGAACAAGGACGTCCTCTTCTTTATTGATAACGTCTACCGCTTTGTGCAGGCGGGAGCCGAGATATCTACGCTTCTCGGGCGCGTGCCGTCGGAAACCGGTTACCAGCCGACGCTCGCCTCCGAAGTGAGCGATTTTCACGAGAGGATACGCTCGAAAGAAGGAGGTTCGATCACGGCTATAGAGACGGTCTACGTGCCGGCTGACGACCTGACGGACCCCGCGGTGGTGGCGATATTCAGTTACCTGAATTCGATCGTCGTCCTGTCGAGGGAAAAGGTCCAGATGAAGATCTATCCGGCGGTCGACGCGCTTTCTTCTTCCTCCGGCAATCTCGATCCCGCGATCGTCGGCAAAGAGCACTTCGATATTGCGCAAGGCGTTTTGAGGGTATTGACAAAGTATAAGGAACTCTCGAAGATAGTGCCGATCGTGGGCATCGAGGAGCTCTCGAACACCGACAGGGTTCTCTACGAGAGGGCGAGGAAGCTTCAGAATTTCCTCACCCAGCCCTTCTTCGTGGCGGAGGCATATACGGGCCATGCGGGAAAGTACGTCGCCATCAAGGATACGCTGGAGGGATGCGATAAGATAATGACGGGCCGCCTCGACAAGGTCCCGGAGGAGAAGTTCTATTTCATAGGCAAGGTGAGCGAAGCCGAAAGTTGAAAAGTATGTATCATGTGTCAAGTATCATGTATCATGACACTTGACACATGATACTTGACACAAGGAGAGACGATGGCGCTGCGATTAGGCGAGATATTGGTCGAAAAGAAAATGATAACGCAGGACAAGCTCAAAGAGGCGATAGCCGAACAGAAGCGGACGGGCGAAATACTGGGACAGGTCCTGATAAGGATGGGCGCGGTGAGCGAGAGCGATATGCTTCATGTGCTGGCCGAACAGCAGGGCATACCGTTTGTTGACTTAAGAAAGACCAAAATAGACGAAAGCGTGATTAAAAGCGTTCCGCCGAAATTTGCCTGGCATTATAAAATAATGCCGATACGCATGGAAGGCAACATCCTGACCATCGCCATATCCAATCCCTTCGACATGTGGCCCATCGACGATCTTGAGACGCACCTGGGCTACAGGGTGGATAAGGTCCTGGCGAGTTCTTCGGACATAATGGAGATGGTGAAAAAATATTACGGCGTCGGAGCCGATACGATAGAGCGCATAATGGCGGAGGAGCCGCGCGAGGCCGAAAAGAAAGCGGCGGCCGCGGATGAGAAGGTCGAAGACCTCGAGAAGATGGCGGGGGACGCCTCTGTCGTGAAATTAGTGAACCAGATCATGCAGCAGGCGATAAAAGACAGGGCCACCGATATACACATCGAACGTTTCAGGAACGACGTGACGCTGCGTTACAGGATAGACGGCGTCCTGTATGATATACAGATGAGCGAGAATATAAGGTATCTTTATCCGGCGATCGTCTCGAGGATAAAGATAATGTCGGGGTTGAATATCATAGAGAGGCGCCTGCCGCAGGACGGCCGCTCGAAGGTGAAGATAGGCGAGAACGAATACGACATGCGCGTATCCATAATCCCGACGATCTACGGCGAAAGCATCGTATTAAGGATACTCGCGCTGAAGATGCTTTTCAGCATGGCGGATCTCGGCATGTCGAAGAGAGACAGTCAGATGCTGGAGGCGCTGATAAAGAAACCTCACGGCATAATATTCGTGACGGGCCCTACGGGGAGCGGCAAGTCCACGACCTTATACGCGTGTTTAAGCAAATTGAACACGCGCGACAGAAATATAATAACTATAGAGGACCCGGTCGAGTACGAGCTGAAGGGGATTTCGCAGATACAGGTCTCTCCGAAAGTCGGCCTCACGTTCGCGGCCGCCCTGAGGAGCAGCTTGAGGCACGACCCCGATATCATGATGGTGGGCGAGGTCAGGGATTTTGAGACGGCCGAGATCGCGATACAGACCGCGCTTACCGGCCATCTCGTCTTATCGACGATCCATACGAACGACGCGGCAAGCGGCATAACGCGGCTTCTGGATATAGGCGTCGAGCCGTACCTGGCGGCGTCGTCGGTGGAGGCGTTCATGGCGCAGAGGCTGGTGAGGGTCATATGCGAGAAGTGCAAGGAAAAAGTGAGCGGCAAGGAATGGAGAGGAAAGGGCTGCAAGGCCTGCGGCAACACCGGATTTGTCGGCAGGACCGGCATATATGAGATATTACCGGTGAACGAGGAGATCCGCAAACTGATTTCAAAGACGGTCTCCGCCGATGAAATAAAGGAAAAGGCGGTTGCGCTCGGAATGCGCACATTAAAGGAAGACGGCTGGGAGAAGGTCAATGCGGGAATAACGACGCCCGAGGAGGTCCTGAGGGTGACGCAGCTTGAGGAATAAGAGTGGATAGGGATAAAAAAGGATAGATAGGGATAAAAAAGGAAAAAAAGGATAGATAGGGATAAATAAGAATAGAGAGGGATAAAGAAAAATGCCCATATACATATACAAAGCCAAAAATGGCCCGTCGGAGGTAGCTGTCGGCGAGATAGAGGCGGAGTCGCAGGATAGCGCCGCCGGCAAGCTGATGGAGATGGGGCTTTTCCCGGTGAGCGTGGCGGAGAAGTCGGCGGATGAACGGGTTAACGGCGCGCGGTTAGCGGTTAGCGGTTATAAGTTAGCGACAGCCGAAAACCGAAAACCGAAAACCGAAACAACCGCGTTCATAAAGGTTAAGGCGCGGGATCTGGACACGTTCACGCACCAGCTGGCGAGCCTCGTCAAGGCGAGCGTGCCGATGCTGAAGGCGCTGGCGCTGATCGCGGAGCAGACGGAAGCCAGGCCGTTTAAGGCCGTGGTCAACAATCTGGAGAAACAGGTGAAGGAAGGCCATATGCTCTCGGAGGCAATGGCGCTTTATCCTGATATTTTCGACAGCCTCTATTTGAGCGTAGTCAGATCGGGCGAGCGCGGCGGCGCGCTGGACGAGGTCCTGCGGGCGCTGGCCCTGCACCGCGAACGGGCGCAGGAATTAAGGCAGAAGATCCAGGCGGCGATGGCATACCCTGCCCTGCTGATCATGGTTGGCCTCGGCACCGTCTTTGTCATGCTCACGTATTTTCTCCCGAAACTGATGAAATTGTTCGTTACCATGAAGCAGGAACTGCCGCTCCCGACGAAAATTTTAATGTGTTTAAGCAGATTTATGTCCGCAAACTGGCTTTTTCTTCTGATAGCCGCGGTATTTCTGATAGTTATTTTCGGAAGGATGAAACCCGGCCTCAGACAAAAAATTTTTCTCGACATATTTAAATTGAAAGTGCCTTTAATAAATAAGTTCTTGATCAATTCCGAAACGGCCAGGTTTTCAAGGACATTCTCTCTCCTTATCAAAAACGGCATCCCGGTCACCGAAAGCCTGGAGCTCGCCGCCGATACATTAAATAACGAATTTCTGAAGGAACGTTTAAGGAGTTCCGGCAGGGAAATCGTCAACCAGGGCTCCACGCTGGCCGGCAGCATCAAAAAAGCGGGAATCTTCCCGGCCTTTGCCGTCAATATGATAGCCGTCGGCGAGGAAGGCGGGCGGCTGGAGGAATCGCTGACGGAGGTGGCGAACGTTTACGAAAAGGATGTCGAGCAGACGATAAAGATAGCGACTACCCTCATTGAGCCGGTCCTCATACTGGCGATCGGCGCGGTCGTCGGATTCATCGTGCTCGCGATGCTGCTGCCTATATTCAATATGGGGACGATAGTGAAGTGAGCAAGAGGTCGGGTTTCAGGTTTCAGGGATCGGGGAACGGGGTGAATAGGGATATCCTGACACCCTTAATAATAGCTTTGATTTTACCGTTCTCTCTTGTTTTCGCGGCCGCCGGCGCGGAAGAATGGAAAGAGGTAAAGGGCGAGCATTTCATAATCTATTATCTCGAGGACGAGCAGTTTGCCCGGGAGGCGGCGCGAAGGGCGGAGAGATATTATGATACCATAGCCTCCGACCTGGGGTATTCGCGATACGACAACTTCTGGCAGTGGGAGAACAGGGTCAAGATATACATTTACAGGACGCCGGAGGAATTTAAGGAGGCCGCCGGCATCCGGTCAGGATGGCCGCAAGGCCTGGCGCGCTACAAAGAAAAGGAGATCTTAAGTTACAGATGGAGCGAAGGATTTTTGGGCTCGCTCCTCCCGCATGAGATAACGCATCTCGTCTTCAGGGATTTTGTGGGTTTCAAGGGGGAAGTGCCTCTGTGGCTGGAGGAAGGGGCCGCCGAGCGCGAGGAGGAATCCAAAAGGAAAGAGGCCGCAGCGATAGTGAGGAAACTCATCAAAGAAAAAAGGCACATTCCGCTGCCGCAATTGATGCGGATGGACATAAGGCAGGAATCAGATCCGCAGGTAGCGGTTAAATTTTACGCCCAGGCGACCACGCTGGTGAACTATCTGATAGAAGAGTATGGCGGTTCAAGGCTTACGCTTTTTTACAGGCAATTGCGGGACGGTAAAAGCGTGGATGAAGCGCTCTCTTTTGTCTATACGGGTTCAATACCCAATCAGGAAGTGTTGGAGAAAAAATGGCTGGAATATTACGGGGGAGGGTAGTATGAGTAGATTAATGCGCGTTCAGGGTTCAGGGGGCAGGGTTCAGGGGGCAGGAAAGGGAAAGCTGTACCCTGTACCCTGTACCCTGTACCCTGCAAAAGGATTTACGCTCGTGGAACTGATGATAGTGGTGGTGATAATCGCCGCGATAGCGGCTATGATAGTGCCGAGGCTTTCGGGAAGATCCGAACAGGCGAGGGTTGCCGTCGCCCAGGCCGATATCAGCTCCAATATAAGCATGGCGTTGAAATTATACGAGCTCGATAACGGCAACTTTCCGACGACGGAACAGGGCCTGAACGCGCTGTATACAAGGCCATCATCGAGCCCGGCGCCGATCAACTGGAACGGGCCGTATCTGGAGACCAAGCCCGTCGACCCATGGGGCAACCCTTATCAGTATAAATGCCCGGGCGCCCACAATACCATGACCTACGACCTGTATTCACTGGGAAAGGACGGCAGTGATGGCACGGCCGATGATATCAGGAATTGGGATTAAGGTCGGTTATCGGTTATCGGTTATCGGTTATCGGCGGACACCGAACACCGAAAACCGAAAACCGCGATACGGATTTACGCTCGTCGAGGCGATGGTCGCGGTCACGATACTGGCCTTCGGCACGATAGGCGTCCTGCGCGCGTTCGCGATGGCGGTCACCGCCGTCGAGGCGGGCCAGTACAGCGTGGACGCGATGTGCCTTTTGAGGGAGAGGATGGCCGGTATTGAAAAGGACGCTCTTGAGGGTACGGCCCTGACAGCCGGCGTCTACAACGGCGAATTCGACGGCAAAGACAGCGGCTTTAAATGGCAGACGGTAGTACAGCCGCTGAATTTCAGCAACGAAGAGATGGACGGCTTGCTTGATAAGGTGAAGGTCACTGTATATAACGACAATGTCAAGCCGCCGAGACGATTCAGTATGGAGACTTATGTGGATGCCGGCCCGAAGAGTAAAAAATAACCGGGGGTTTACGCTCGCGGAGCTGTTGATAGCCGCTTCGATAATAGGCATGATAGGTATGATCATATTGGCGACTTTCGCGGGGGGCCTCAGGGTTTATAATAGATTGCGCGCCTACAGCGTTAAAGAATACGATATTCTCATCTCCTTAGAAAAGATCGAGCGGGACATGAGAAACTCCCTTGGCTTTTCCGGCGTCGATTTCAGGGGAGACGCAAAGAAGATTTCCTTCGCCGCGATAGTGGAGTCCGCGGGGCCCGGCGGGGAAAAAGCCATGACGCTCGGCAGGATATCCTATTATGCCGACGGCCTGGAGGGCGTCCTTTTGAAGGAAGAGGCGGATTACCCCCGCGCCGTGTCAGAGATAAATACCGGTAAGCACGCCCTGAAAGAGCTTGCGGCCGCCGACGATATCAAATTCAGTTATTTCTGTTTTAACAGCCAGGACAATAGATGCGAGTGGAAAGATTCGTGGAACACTGAAGAAAAATCGGACGAAGAAAAATCGGACGACGAAGAATCGCCCGGGAAAAAATTCCCCCTGGCGGTCAATGTAGAGGTAACCTTAAAGGATGGCAAGAATGACATTAAACTGGCAAGGACCGTTTTCATGCCGCTCGCGGAGAGGTAGCATACTGATAATCGTCCTGTGGTCCATATTTTTCCTTGCCACGATGGCTGTGGCCGTGAACGCGTATGTGTGGCCGCGGATAAATTTCGCGGATAAATTCATGACAAAGGCCGAGGCCCATTATCTGGCCGAGGCGGGCGTGAAGAGGGCTATGGTGGAGATAAAAAACGATAAAACCGAGGATTATGACTGCCTGACCGACTTGTGGTCGAGCAGCGCGAACGCGTTCAAGGACGTTGCGCTGGATGGCGGAACTTTTAGCGTGGTTGGCGCTTATCCGTCCGCCCGCGCACCCGATGATTCGCCAACCATATACGGCCTGATAGACGAGGAGAGAAAGATAAATATTAACAAGGCCTCATATGATGTGCTTAAAAGGTTTTTCGAGATGACCGAAGGCGTCCCTGCCGAAAAGGCCGTTATGATAGCCGCCGCGGTTGTAGACTGGCGGGATAAGAATGATGACTCGACAGAAGACGAGGATACGGAGGACGGTTACTATTCCACGTTGAGCCCTGCCGGATACCATTGCAAGAATAAGGACTTTGAGGTTTTGGAAGAGCTTCTTTTGGTCAGGGGAATGACGTATGAAATTTTCAATAAGGTTAAGGACAGGCTCACGGTTTATACCGACGGCCCCGTCAATATAAACACGGCCGATGAGGCGGTCCTGCGCGGACTGGGATTAAGCGGCGGGTTGATAGAAAAGATAGCGCGGTTTCGGCATGACAATGCATTCATGGCGGCCGATACAATAGCGGATACGCTGAACGACGCGGAGGGGCTGTCGAATTCCGAAGTTGCCGAGATAAACAAGGCCTTCAGCCAGGGCCTTCTCGCCGTCCGTTCGGACAACTTCATGGGCCATTCCTGCGGCCGCGTCGGAATGAGGCCGGGTGAAGCGCGCATAACGTTCGTTTTTAACAGGAATAAGAAAACTATAAAGTATTGGAGGGAAGAGTAGGTGTTTAAGAAATTCCATATTGAAAAATCAACCGTTGTTGTGGAGATAGGCAATGACTGGCTCAAGGCGGCCAAAAGCGTCCCGACAGCCCTGGGCGGCGGCATTGAGAAGGCCGATTTCGCGAAACTCGCCGAGATCGAGGGGTCCGTGGACGGCGCGCTGGCGAGCATGTTTAAAGAGATGAAGTCCGGCAAGCGCCGGGTGATTAGTTATATCCCGCGCCAGCTGGCGACCGTGAGGATACTCGAGTTACCTTCGGCGGACCCTAAAGAGATAAGCGATATGGTGAACCTTCAAGCCGGCAAACAGACGCCGTATTCGAAGGAGGAGATCATATCCTCTTATAAGATAATCGATACGGCAAAGGAGGGCTACACGAAGGTCATGCTGGTCATAGCCAGGCAGAATATTATCAGAGAGCGCGTTGAGGCGCTCGCGAAAACCGGCGTCGGCATAGAGAAGATGGGCCTGAGCACCGAGGGCGTCTACAACTGGTTCCGCGCCGCTTACTCCTCCGCCATGAAGCCGGGCGCGCCGGCGGCGGTTCTTCTGGATATCGATTCGAACTATTCCGATTTCATCGTTATCAATAAAGGCATGCTGGCATTCACCAGGAATATTCTGATCGGCGCAAATCAACTGCTGGGCGACCAGGAAAATTGGCGCGATAAATTTATCGGTGAGCTCAAACATTCGATGGAGCTTTATCGGAATGAGGACAGGGACGTTAAGATCGCGAAGATGTTTCTTTCCGGAGCGGCGGGAAACATAAAGGGCCTCGACGCCATTTTAAGCGCGGCGCTGGACATGCCGGCGGAGACGACGGATCCCCTGAAAAATATACGCCTCAAGGACGCCGCCAAAGCGCCGCAGGACGAAAAATATAAACGCGTATCGGTATCCGCCCTTTTTGGAATCGCGATTAACCATAAAGACCTCGATATAGACCTCACGCCGGGCGAGATACGGGTTCAGAAAGTTATGGATGCGAAGCGAAGGAACCTCATGGCCACGGGGGTATTGTCGGCCTCGATAATAATGATGGCGTCCATTTTATTGCTGACGCTGATCCATTATAAAAATTTGTACCTCGCAGAGCTTAAAAACAAGATTTCGCAGGTAGAAAATAACGCGGAGGAAGTCGAGAAGATGCGCGCCAGGGTGAATCTGATCGAAAGGCGGCTGGACTCCAAAGGCTCATCCATAAATATACTGAATGAGATAGCCGCGATCACTCCGAAAGAGATTTCGCTGAATTACATCAATGTCGAGGAGAAACAGCGCGTTGTCTTAAGGGGGCGCGCGTATGCCATGTCGGATGTCTTTAAATTCGTCATGACGCTGGAGGCGTCGGGGATGTTTAAGAACGTGAAGCCGGCCCATACCACGACGGCGAAAGATAAAGATGCCGAATACGCCGAATTTGAGATTATATGCGCTTACGAGGGGTAACCGATGTCGTTTATAGATAAACTGTCTAAAAAAGAAAGGGCGGGCATCTTCATCGCAGGGGCGGTGGTTCTTGCGGTATTTCTGGATCGGCTGGTGATCGCGCCCATAAACAGCAGGATCCATCGGCTCGACAAGGAGACGAGGGTAGCCGAAAAAGAGCTTATAGGGCATTTGCGCAATATAAAACAGAAAGGGAATATCTCGAAAGAGTATCAAAAATATATGCAGTATATAAAGACGGCCGGCTCGGACGAGGAGGAGACGGCCAGGATACTCTCGGAGATAGAGGAACTGGCGCGCCGGTCGGCGCTTGACCTTGTAGACATGAAGCCGCAGGCGTCGAAGACCGCGGGTTTTTACAGGGAGTATGTGGTCGAGGTCGAGGCGGAAGGCGATGAAGCGTCCGTGATGAAATTCCTGCATAATTTAAATAATTCAATGCAGCTTCTGCGGGCGGAGCGGGTGCGTCTTTATCAGAAGGACAAAAACTCGCCCGTTGTTAAAAGTTCGATACTGATTACCAAGCTCGTCACCAGCTGAATCAACCGGTTGAACATGCCCCTTTTTTCCCTTCAGAGAAGTAAGTCCTTGAATAATCTGCGAGATATGGTATAATTCATTTTCCGGAGGCAGGAGAGCGGTTTTCTTCTGTCAGGAGCCGGGTATGGATTTTTGTACGGTTTCGGGCCTATAGCTCAGCCTGGCAGAGCAGGAGACTCATAACCGTGTTTGTCTCCGTCGGGTACTATGGTTAAAATTATGGTTATTTTTTAATAGAGCAATGTATTGTTAGGTCGAAAGGTAGATACGAGATAATCTTTGACAAGCTATTAGATTTAAGGTATAGTAAGGCAACTCCAAAATAAAAGGCTAATGTATGGAGGAGTCAACAAAATCCAAGAGGTTTATTTTAATACAGGTTTCCTGCCCTTACCTACATCGAACCGTTACATTATTTGATGACATATGGCGTCATCATATTAGTAAGGAACATAAAGAGGTAAGCGAGCGCGCTGATTTGGTCAAAAAGATATTAGAAAGCCCATTAGATGACACGATAGCTATTTACCAAAAACAGCGCGACCCAAGTCGGGTAGCAATATTTAAAAAATGTCCACATTTATTACCCTATTACAATTATATAAAGATAACAGTGAAGTTAATCAATGACAAAGAGGCGAGGATGACAAGTTGCTACGGACAAGATAATGTCCCTGGCTTTGATATGGAGGCTTACGATGGGCGCTAAAGATATAGACATTACCAGAGATTTAGAAAATGACGTTCTATACGTTATGAGAAAAGATGCCGATAGGTCAAATACTATCAATGTGAGCATGTCCGCGGATATCCTTGTTAGATTAGATCGTTCGACTAAGGAAGTCGTGGGTGTTACCATAGATGATTTTGGTGCGGTATTACCACAGCTTGCGGGTCGGACCGATTATGAATTAAGCGAAGAGTTTGATTCTATCCTGAGATTTCTTGAGGCACCCAATTTAGTATCGAGCTAATTAAAGCCCTGCGGGTGAAGTATTACGCAAAAAATTTAGGCAACTCTCAAAAGGGGTTGCCTTTTTAATTATAGGAGGCTCTATGAGACGAATGATGATTGTTATAGCAGTAATTATATTTTTTATGCCGTCGATGTGCCTTGGCAAAACCGTTAGCGTAAAAGGTGGCGTTACAAAAACAGGTATCTACCGCCCACCTCATTTCAAAACGTCACCTAATAATACTAAAATTGATAACTGGTCGACAAAGGGTAATGCTAATCCCTTTACAGGCAAGAAAGGAACAGTAGATCCGTTTAAGATAAAGATAAAATAATATGAAAAAATGTCCATATTGTGCAGAATGAACAGCTTAAGAGTTATGTAAAATCAGAAAGACAACGCGCAACATCATGGAGGTCAATGATGTTTGCATCACAGTATGAATATGAACAAGCTAGGCAAATTGACGAAAATGCCGAATCGCGGTTAAAGCAAATTGAAGACAAGTCTAAAATGATCGAAGAATTAGAGAAAGAATACAATATTTTATACACAGAATTTATTAACAAAATATGCGATCTTTCTGCATTCCTGAATAGGTATAATTTAGATAGTAGAGTACTTTTCCCAAATCTCTCAAGAGAAATTCAGAAAGAGAATTCAAAAACATAGCCGTTGGAACCCTTAATAGAAAAGTTGGCGTGTCAAAAAGAGACACACAACTTGGGCGAAGTGCCCCCAAGCGATACATCCCCTCTAACGTAAAGAGACAGTAAAGGGATAAGTGATGTGAAAATGGTTGTGAATAATATCAAAACCATAATAGTATGGGCCAGAGAGCATCCAAAGCTGGCTGTGTCTGCTGGTCTTACTATAGTATTGGCTGTTATAGGTATTATTCGATTTATCTTGTTAGATATTCCGCAGATCGTAAATAATGTCGAGATGAGTATAGGGCGTGATAATATCTATCTCACTCAGTTTGAGACCGGCAGAGAATTAATACCGCTCAACATAGATAGTCAAGAAGCGCCACCGATTAAACCTATTAAACTAGACGAGCAGGGCTCCCCATATACGTTACCAGCCTTACACGTTACCTTTAAACAAATCGGCGTAATACCATTCAGTTATCAGATAAATGTGAATAAGATGGATCCTATACGCAGGCGTTTTACTATAAATGTAGCCAAAAATTATGAGGATGAGCTAAACAAGAAAAAGAACTATTGGACAAATGAAGTTAATTCAGATACCTATAGAGTATCTTTCTTCAAGCATGGCGATGATAGGCAAAGCGTTAGTCCAAGCAGTTGCCTACAAACATATCCTGCCGCCTCAGCGCCTACAGTATCCGCAGATACCCAAGGGCAGAATTAAGACCTAATAAATTTAAGCATAAAAGCGTAAAAGAAGTCCTTGAATTATTTCTGCCATATGGTATAATTCAATTTTTACAGAGGCAGGAGAGAAGTTTTCTCCTATAACGGCTATCAAGTAGCTATTTGCTCCGAATAGACCATAAAACCTCGGGTATGTTTACTATGGTTAAATTATGGTTATCGGATAGCGCTTTTAATAACAGTAGCGTATACCGTTATATCACGCAATATCCAAGCCATTTTCAGACGGTAAACGATATAAATTTAGTAGTTCCGTCGGTTTCGGGCCTATAGCTCAGCCTGGCAGAGCAGGAGACTCATAATCTCTTGGTCCAAGGTTCAAATCCTTGTGGGCCCACCAAATAACGTTCGGGCTTCGGGCAAAAGTGTAGTCCGGCTTTTGCCCTCCGCCCTGCCGATTAGCGATAGACAGCAGGACTGGCGTCCGAACGTTTTAAAGGGAAACTGCGTTTCCCTTTAATGTATCCCTTCCTTAAAAGGAAGGCGGGGGCTAATCGCCCAAATTTGTTTAAGGAAAACCTTTTAACAAAAGGTTTTCCTTAATGTTCCTTTCCAAAATGGTAAGTATAGGGCATCTCTCGGATCGTATTATAGGGCACTTAGCTCAGTTGGTTAGAGCGTTGCGCTCACATCGCAAAGGTCAGTGGTTCAAGTCCACTAGTGCCCACCATGTACCACTCGCGTTTGCCTGTAGGTGGTACATGCCCTGAACCTGAAAAATGCCGAAGGCATTTTGAATGGTACAGGGCCATATAAAAAATAGAGGTATATGGAAAACTTGGAAGAGCAGATAAAATTACTTGTTGAACTCCAGGGGATTGATTCGCAGATATTCAGGCTCGAAGATGAGCTTGAGCTGATCCCCGAGACGATAAAGAACGCCGACGAAGCATTTAAAGAAAAGAATGCTAACTTAAAGGAGCTGGAAGAAGGCCTGAAGGCTCTTCAGATGAAGAGGAAAGAGAAAGAAGGCGACTTAGAGGTCAAAGAGGGAATGATAAGGAAATATCAGACCCAGCAGTTTCAGGTCAAAACGAATAAAGAATACACCGCCCTGCAGGACGAGATAGGCCGCGTGAAAGCGGATAATTCGATAATAGAGGAAGATGTAATCAATATCCTGGACCAGATGGACGTCGAAAGTAAGAAGATCCAGAAAGAGAAAGAGTTTCTGAAAGAACAGGAGGTCCGGCTCAGCGAAGATAAGAAAAAACTCAATGAAGACTCTGTCCGCTGTAAGTCAGAGCTTGAAGTGTTGAAAAAGAATAGGCAGGGCTTGTCCCAAAAAGTAGATAAGAACATGCTGTCAAAGTATGAGAGGCTCATAAAGAATAGAGACGGGGTGGCGATCGTTCCGGTTTCCGGCGAGGCATGCCAGGGATGCCACAGGGTTATGCCGCCTCAGGTTATAAATGAGATAAGGATGAAGAAAGAGCTCATCTTCTGCGAAAACTGCACGAGGATATTATACATTGAAGAATAAAAAAGTTTACATATACGCTGACGGCGGCAGCCGCGGCAACCCGGGCCCTGCCGGCATAGGGGTTGTTATACTGGATGAAAAGAAGAAGAGGGTTAAGGAGCTGTCGAAATATATCGGCGAGACGACGAATAATAACGCCGAATACAATGCCCTCATATGCGGGCTCGAAGAGGCGCTTGCCCTGAAGGCCGACGAGGCCGTTGTCTATCTCGACAGCGAACTGGTGGCAAGGCAGATTACAGGCGTTTACAGGGTAAAGAATGAGGAAATAAAACCTTTGTTCGAAAGGGCGCTCGCGGCGCTCAAAGGTTTTAAATCGTTCGAGATAAAACATATAGATCGGTCGAAGAACAAAGAGGCCGACAAGCTTGTGAATAAAGCGATAAATTTATCAAGTTTATTTTAGTAGATCGGGCGTTCGCCCTGTACCACTCGGCACTTCGTGCCTCGGGTGCAGGGAGGAAAGTCCGGGCTCCACGGAGCAGCGTAGCGGCTAACGGCCGCCCGCCGGAAGGCGAGGATCTCCCTCGCGCCATCAGCGTAAGTGAGCGGCGCTCGGGATGATTGCCTGAAGGAAACGAGGGCAATCAAGAGCCACAGAGACGAGTAGGCGTATAAACGCGAGTTCATACGCTGACGTGAAACGCGGCAATCTCTACGCGGAGTAAGACCAAATAGGTTCCGATCAAGGTGTTGCTCGCACCTACTCCAACATCATGAGTATCGGAACGGGTAAGGTCGCTCGACCCTCAGGGCAACCTGAAGGCTAGATAGATGAGCACCTCGCCCCGCAGGCGCGGGGCAAGACAGAACTCGGCTTACAGATCTGCTGAAGAGAGAGGGGCGGTAAAAATTTACCGCCCCTCTTTTTTAGTAAAATTTTTACGGGGCCTGCCATTCAGGCTGTGTCACAACATAAAATATAATCGTCGTTCTTTGACATCGAACAT
>JAZDOS010000050.1:0-13615 GCA_043798375.1 Candidatus Omnitrophota bacterium
TCGCCATGGCCGCGGATATATCGGCGCCTTCGATCTCGGGCGCTCTCTGGGGCAGGAAGCTCTCCTGGATCGATTTGGCAATGCCGAGCTCGTTCTCGAAGACAAGCCTCTTCTTCCATTCCGCGGCATATTTGTATAAAGTAAAGGAGAGATACAAAAGAACTATCAAGAGGACGGGATAAATCAAGTCTATCCATATGCCGAAAAAATCGAATAGCAAAATTGCCGCGCCGGCAAAAAAGAATATCTCCGCGAGAAGGACAAAAAGCCCTCGTAACGGCCTCATCCTGAATATGGCAAGCGATGTGAATATGAATAGAATGATGAGTATTGCCAGGTTAACCGCCCTTGACGCGCGGCTGATGAAATTCCTGTTTATCATCGAATTTATGAGCTCAGCATGCAGCCCTATGCCCGGATACATGGGCTCGAACGGATTGGGATGCGTATCGCTCGTTCCGGTCGCGGTCAATCCCACGAGGCATATCTTGTCTTTGAAATCGGAGAAATTGAGATCGGGTTTCCGGCCGGAGACACTGGTAAAATACGACTGAAGCACGTCTATATACGAATAGTGCCTGTACGAGCCCCCCCACTTTCCGGAGAAGTTTATAATCGCGTTGGAGTCCTCGTCCAGCGGGATCCTGCCGTCCCGCCCGTAATCGACATATTTACCGGCGGCGAATTTCACATCCTTGGGCCCTACGCCGAGATAATCGCATCCCATCGCAAAAGAGATATAGGGGCAGCGCGTACCTTCATAATTTATGAATATGGGGACTCTTCTGAATTTACCGTCCGGGTCGGGAACGGTGTTTATATGGCCGGTGCCGTATTTCGCGATGTAGCTGCGGACGGCGATTATTTTGGATCCCCCGGCCTTTTCTATATCGAAGGCAACCGGCAGGTAGACGCTGCCGGCTTCGCTGATCGCGGATTCCAACTCCTTGTCATGTTCCTGCGGTTCGCTGAAAAGAAAATCGAAGAATATCATTTTGGCGCCGGCCTCGCTGAGCGCCTTTATGAGGAGGGCGTGGTAGCTCCTGTCGAAGGGAAAACGGCCCAGCTTCTCAATCGTATCCCCGCCTATCTCTATTATAACGATCTTGTCCGATACCGGAGGTTTAGGCCGAAGCCTGAATCTGAGGTCGAGCGTCTCAAGCTCATAATTATCCAGGGGCCGATAGTATGATAAAGAGAGGGCCGCAAGCGCCAGGACAAAGGGAACGGCGAATTTAGATACTTTCTTAAAAAATTTCAGGTTCATTGATTACTCAATGTCCCACGCGGCGGGATGATTGGAAAAAGACACGACAAACGCCCTTACTACCTTTGGGTCGAATTGCGAAGACGCGCCCCGTTTTATCTCGAAGAAAACTTCCTTTTTAGAATACTTTTTTTGATAGGGCCTGTTGGTTGTCAGGGCATCGTATGTATCGGCCACCGCGATGATCCTCCCCGCAAGGGAGATCGCCCTTCCTTTTAAACGGCAGGGATAACCCTTCCCGTCAAAACGCTCGTGGTGGTCTCTTATGCCCCGGATTATGTCGGCTGATTCTTTGATGGTCTCGACTATCCCGACTCCGATGGAGGGGTGCCGGCGGATCTGCTTGATTTCGGCCGGAGATAACCTGCCGGGCTTCGATAAAACGTCCTCTCTTACGCCGATCTTTCCAACATCGTGAAGAAGGCTCGATAGGCCGAGGTCCTCCAGGGCCTTCTCCCGCAAACGCATCTCCCTTCCGATGGCGAGCGAGTACTTCATGACGCGCTCCGAGTGGCCGCTCGTATAGCGGTCTTTGGCGTCGACGGCGCGCACAAGCGACTTCACCGTGCTTATAAAAAGATCTTTCAGGTTTTTATACAGGGCGGCGTTCAGGAGCGCTATGGCTATGTGGTTTGAAAGCGCGGCCATCAGCCGTTCGTCGCGTTTCTCGAACATATGGCCCGATCTTTTCGAATTACTTACGATCAATACGCCTATGATTGCCTTGTCTTTTTCCAGCGGCACGGCCAAAAATGAGCTCACGGGTAATTTTTCGCTGGAAAAAGGAAGGCTTTTATTCCTGAATAAACGGTGCCGCCGAAGGTTATTGACTATCAGGGGTTTATTTTTTCTGGCAACCTGGTTATTTATGACTTCCCAGCTGCCCAATAGTTTTATATTTTCTATTTCATCCCGGCTGAAACCCCTGGCCTTCTCCAGGAGGAGATGCTTTATTTTTTCATCCGTTAAAAATAACGAGGCGTGGTCCGCTCCCAGGGCCTTTATCGATTCTTTCAATACCAGATCGCTTACCGTGTTCAAATCCAGCGATGAGCTTACGACACGGCTTACTTCCGAGAGTATCTTCGCGGCCTCATATTTGCGGTATCTTTTCTTCATTCGGGTCTTTTAAAACGCGTAGTATACGCCCGCTGAATAAAGGCTGTCCACATACCTGTCCAGCGGCTCGTTGCTATGGTTTTCGCTGTGTGAATAATTGATGAATATGGATACGTTTTTGTTCAGATCGTAAAGAAGAGACCCCGTAACAGTGTACAGGTTGTCTTTCTGGCGCGACTGCCTGTCCGCCTCATACCTGCTGTCGTAATTACGCCTTTGATAAGAGAACCCGCCTATGCAGTAGAATTTTTTTGTGAAGAACTGGATTACGGAGCCGCCGACTTTATAATTGAAATAATCGTAAAAATCGACGTAGGTGTAATTTGACTCGTTGAAATAGAACTGGTTTACGATCTTGACCTTAGTGCTCTTACCTATATACGCGCCCAGTTCATTTTCAAAAACGTTTCTTGAGTCTTCCCTCCGGGGCTCTCCGCGGGTCTTATTGCCCAGGAGCACCTTATTGCAGGTAAAATTCTTGATGAGGAACCTGTAGGTGGTCTTTTGGTAAAGCCACCCGGCCAGCTTCTGCCTGATGCTCACATTCACCTGGTTTGCCGCGTACGTCCCGTTCGTATCGTGCGGGAACCACATCATCTCAAAAACGTAGCCGGCGGTCATGGTAAGGCTGTCCAATAACTCCTGTTCGATGTTCGCGTCCACGGCGGCGTCGAATATGTCCACGTCATTTATGCGGTAGTAGTTGACGTTCGTCACGTTGAAACCGAATTTTGAATCCGTAGAGCCGAAGAGCGACTTAAAAAGCGGGTATCTGTAGTGGACGTCGACCATCTCCTGCGTATAGCTGTCCGCCTTATGCGTGGAGTCCAGGAGGGGGTTTGAGTCCACGCCCTGAATCACGCCCACAGTGACATTGGACACGAGATCATTGACGGAAGGCGACCTTTCTATAAAGAATTGTTCGGACGGGCGAGCGGTTAACTTATACTTCGGCTCCTGTTCTTCCACGGTCGCAACGCTTGCCGTCGAAGAATCCGTCAATACCGCCGATGACAATATGGCGCTTATGATAATAAAGAAGCTTAATTTGCGATCTTTCTTCATGCTGTATGGCTCCTATTTTTTAATATTTATTTATTAGTACTCATCTTGACGTCCGCCGCTTCCGCCGCTTGAATCCTGCCTCTGGCCTACCGCATCCGAATCTCTTGCATCCCTCACATCGGCATTCTTCTTGTCTTCGAGTTCCTGTATACGGTTCTCCATCCCTTCGGCTCCCTCAAAGCCAAGTCTCTTCAGCTCCTCCAGCCTCTCCATAAGGTCTTTTTTCCATTCGAGCCATTTTTCGAAATCGCCGGCCGCGAGCTCCTCGAGCGCGCCGGGCTTCTGGAATTTATCCACTATGCTCTGCCATCCTTCTTTCACGACAAGCTCGCCCGGAATTTCGTTTCCGTCGGCGTCGATGCCTTTTACATAGATGACATTCTCAAATGCCTTGAATACCGCCTTTAACTCGCCGGCGCGGACGCCCCAGCCGGTGCCTCTGGCCCCGCTTATGCCCGTCGGGGTCCTGATCTCAAATGTGGAGCCCTTCGGCAGCTTCTCCAGATATGCCATGGCGGATCCGCTTAAGAGTTCTATCGAATAAGGCGACCGGCACTTTCTTATATAGACGTCGGAATCCTCCTCTACCTTCACGATTTTGGCGCTGTCGCCCGAAAGATATATTTCGACGGCTTCGCCCTTTAATGTCCTAATCCTGTCGCCGTTATCTACGGCACTATTGAGCTTGCACGTATCCCAGGTTGAATTACCCTGTTTCATAATTTTAGGCTCGCCCTTTACCGATATCAGGCCGGTCTTATCTTTACAAACGGCCGCGCCGCAAAATATTACGGATACCAAAAATATCGCACACAAAACTACAACCGCGCTCCTTATAGCTCTAATCATGGCCCCTCCCTTATTTGCCCTTCATCAATAATTTCCACGGATGCCGCTTGATATCTTCGCTGAATTCCTTGAAGTTGGCGGCCGTCGCCTCGATGTTCGAGGCTATCGCGTCGACCCTGCCCTTGCTGCCCTTGACGACGTCGTTCATGCTCTGCGCGAGCGCCTTCACTTCGAGAAGCGTCTTATCCAGGTTCTCGGATATCGCGTCCGCCTTCTTCATCAGCTTCCTCATCTCGATCGGATCCTCGCTCATGATGAGGGCCCCGTCTTTAACGAACACCTTATCCGGCGAACCGGGCGTTATTCCGATATAGGCGTCGCCTATCATGCCGGAAGTCGATATGAACGCCAGCGAATCTTCGCGGATCTTCGCCTTCTTGTCGATCGAAAGAATAACCTCTATCTTCGTTTCGGGGACATAATTGAACCCGATCTTTTCCACGCGCCCCACTTCCACGCCGGCAAGCTTCACTATGGAGTCGGTCTTTATGCCTTCGGCGTAATTGAAATATGTCTTTATCCTGTAGGGGCTTGAATTAAAATCGGTCGTCTTCACCCAGAATAGAATGCCGACCGCGAGGCCTGCGGCCACAACCAGCCCCGTCTTAAATTCGTTGGTGATTTTCATAGCCATAGCCATCTCCTCGGTTAACCGTATCCAACCTTTAAGGTAACCTCTAAGGTTACCTTAAAGGTTGGATACGGTCTTATTTGATCAGCTGCTCCAGGTAATCGTCTTTCTGCTGAAAGAACTTTATCGGGCCGTCCGCCGACCCGGAAATAAATTGCTGGACCATGGGATTCTTGCTCTTCCTGATCTCATCCGGCGCCCCCACCTCGAGGACACGCCCCTCGTAAAGCATCGCGATCCTGTCCGCGATGGAAAATACGCTCTTCATGTCATGGGTCACTACTACCGTCGTGATCGCAAGTTTCTTCGACAGGTCGATGATCAGCTTATCGATGACGCCCGCCACTATCGGGTCGAGGCCGGCCGTCGGCTCGTCATAAAATACGATTTCCGGGTCCATCGCGATCGCCCGCGCCAAGCCCACGCGCTTTCTCATCCCGCCGGAGATCTGGCTCGGCATGAGGTCCTCGAACCCGCGTAATCCCACCATCTCAAGCTTCATCTTAACCACTATATCTATAACGCTCTTCTCGAGCTTGGTATGCTCTTTCAAAGGAAGCGACACGTTCTCGCCTATATTCATCGAATCGAATAAAGCCGAAGACTGGAAAGACATCCCTATCTTCTTCTTTACCGCGTCCAGCTCGTCATCAGTTAATTTGGCGAGGTCCTTCCCCAGAAGGCTTATCTTCCCGGAATCCGGCTTCAACGCGCCTATCAGATGGCGCAGGAATGTGCTCTTGCCGCATCCGGAGCCGCCCATGATGACGAACGTCTCGCCCTTATAGACCTCGAGAGACACACCGTTCAAAACGGTCCGGTCCCCGAATTTCTTTACCACATTCTCCGCTTTTATTACAACTTCTTTATCCATATTTTACAAATAGAAAAGGTGCCTGGCACCTCTTTTTAAAAAGTTTTAGTAAGAGCCCATTTTTACATAATCTTATATCCTATTTCTGCGTGAAATAGAAGAACCCTGTCAATAAACAATCGAAAAGAATTATCAGAATAAAACTCGTCACCACGGATAGTGTCGTCGCTTTGCCGACGCCTTCGGCGCCGCCCTTAGTCCTTAATCCCATGTAACAGCCTATCATCGAGATTATTATGGCGAAGACGACGCTCTTCACAAGCCCGGTCCAGACATCCTTCCATTGCATGAATTGGAATGAAAACGTTATATACCTGTACGGGTCGAGGCCGAGATTAAAAACCCCTACGAGAAACCCCCCGAATATCCCCATGATATCCGCGAATATCGTGAGGCACGGCAGCATGATCAATAGGCCCAGGAACCTCGGCACCACAAGAAATCGTATCGGGTCCAGCGCCATCGTCTCGAGCGCCTCTATCTGCTCGGTGACCTTCATCGTCCCGAGTTCGGCCGCGATCGCGGCGCCCACCCTTCCGGCGACGACAAGCGCCGTCAGAACCGGCCCCAGTTCGCGCGCTATCCCGACCGCAACCATCGGCGCGACATAGATATTGGCGCCGAACCTCGAGAGCTGGTAGGCCGACTGCATCGCGATGACTATACCGGTAAAGAAGGAGACGAAGAGCGCTATTACGAGCGAGCCGATGCCGGCGAAGACCAGCTGGGCGAATATGCCTTCTTTCTTTACGAACTTATTTTTAAGCGGGCCGGCCACGAGCCAGAAGAGCGTATCGAAAAATAAGGCCAACACATCTTTGATGTGCCGGCCCGTGGAAATAACCGCGCTGCCTGTCCGTTCAATGAAATTCATAGGCTTCCCTCAAAAATTGGAGAGGGCTTCTTCCTCGCTCGCCATAATCTCAAAAAGCTTCTCGAGTTTCGTTATCTCGAAAAGGCTCTTTATCTTAGGAGAGAGGTTCGCGAGCCTCATCTTTCCGCCGTATGTCCTCATATTCTTCAATATCTCGACCAGTGTCGCCAGCCCCGATGAATCGACATAGGACACCTTAGACAGGTTTATCACGATCTTCGGCATCTTCTTCGATATTAGTTTATCGAACACCTTCTTTATGTCGGGGCTTGAAGTTATGTCAACGTCGCCTTCGATATGGCATACGGTCAAGCCGAATTTTTCCTCGAATTTTACTGCCATAGGCTGCCTCCTTTAGTATTATATCACTTTAACCTTTTTGTCATAGTGATAATATTACCGGATTCGTTAAAACGGGCCGAATCCATCAATCTATTGATCAGATATACGCCCCTGCCGGAACTTTTCATCAGGTTCTCCTCCGTTGTAGGGTCGGGCAGGACGCCGCGGTCGAATCCTACTCCTTCGTCCTCGATTTCGATACTAATAAAGCCGTTTTCTATCCAATACGATACCGTAGTCAATAATTGTTTGTCGGAAAGATTGCCGTGGACGATGGCGTTGCGGACCGCTTCTTCGGTCGAAAGGCGTATGTCAAAAAGCGTCTCTTCGCTCACCCCGTAAGGCTTAAGAAAATCCAGTATTTTTGAAGAAACCTTCTTTATCGATTCGATCCGGCTCGGCACTATAAAAACTTTTTTCTTCACCTTCATGCTAAGGCTCTCTGAAAACACCGATCGACCTGAACTTATTATAACGCTCATCTATCAGCTTATCTTTAGGTATCGCCCCGAGCGACGCAAGGTCTTTCTTTATCGTCTTTTTAACGGCTTCGGCCGCTTCCTGCGGGTTCCTGTGCGCTCCGCCGAGCGGTTCTTTAATCACACCGTCGATTATGCGCATATCGAAGAGGTCTTTTGCCGTGAGCTTCAGGGCAGCCGCCGCGTCCGGAGATTTCGAACGCTCTTTCCATAATATGGCGGCGCAGCCTTCCGGAGAGATTACCGAATAGTAGGCGTTCTCCAGGACGTAAACCCTGTCCCCGACGCCTATACCCAGGGCGCCTCCTGACCCGCCTTCCCCGATGACAAACACCAGGATTATCGTCTTAAGGCCTGCCATCTCTCTTAAATTATAGGCGATCGCCTCGGCCTGGCCCCGTTCCTCCGCGCCTATCCCGGGGTACGCCCCCGGCGTATCGACAAAGGCTACTATAGGAAGGCCGAACTTTTCGGCAAGCTTCATCACGCGCATCGCTTTCCTGTAACCTTCCGGATGGGCGCTGCCGAAATTCCTCTCCAGGTTCTCTTTCGTATCCTTGCCCTTCTGATGCCCGATCACCACGATATTCTCGCCGTCCAGTTTCGCGAGGCCGGCGACGAGCGACTTATCGTCGGCAAAATGCCTGTCGCCGTGAATCTCCATAAAATCCGTCAAAATCATTTCTATGTAATCCAGGGTATAAGGCCTTTTGGGGTGGCGGGCGATCTGGACTCTCTGCCACGGGGTGAGGTTATCGTATATCTCTTTTTTAATATGGTCCAGTTTTACTTCGAGGCGGCGGATCTCGCCGGATATGTCTATATCCCTGTGGGCGGTGAAGCCTTTGAGCTCGTCTATCTTCTTCTCCAGCTCTATTATAGGCCTTTCGAATTCAAGCCCTGTCACGTGCGTGGCCATCTTCCGGTCCGCCTCCTGAACTAATCCACTATTACGACTTCCGTCCCTACGGGGACTATGGAATAGAGTTCTTCGACATCCGAGTTCTTCATCCTGACGCAGCCCTCGGTAACGCTTTGGCCGATCGATTCGGGCTGTGTTGTCCCGTGTATTCCATAACTGGGTTTTGACAAGCCAAGCCACCTTGAGCCGAGGACGTTCCTGGGGTCTTGCGAAGGGATCATTCCGCCGGAAGGAGGATACCACGGCGGATCGATTATTTTGCTGGTAATTGCGAAGGACCCTACAGGCGTAGAGGAATTCTTGCCGGTGGATACCCTGTAGGTCTTAAATATCTCCTGGTCCGATTTGAGGGTCAATATATTCTGCGATTTGTCGATGACTATGCTGAATTTCGCCTTGGAGATTTTTAGCAATTTGCCGATCCTGATATTGCTGTCTTTCAGATTATTCGCCCTGGAGATAAGTTCGGGCGTCGTGTTAAATTTCCTGGCGATCCCGGTAAGGTTGTCGCCCTTCTCGACCCGATACACGGTAGAATCGTTCGTCGTTATAGGCGAGAGCAATATCCTTATATGTAAACTTTCCAGCGCTTCCTGGACTTTCGGCAGTTTATCGGATGATGGAAACTTCTCGATAAATCTCTGATAGGCCTCCCGGGCCTTCGTAAGGTTTCCTGACTTCTCGGCCTTATCGGCAATCGCAAGGAAAGCGCCTTCGGTCTCGGCCGAGATCGCCTCGATGCCTTTCTTTTCCGATGAAGATATTTTATCGCCCGGCGGGGCCAACAGGGCCCTGGCTGCCAACAGAACTGCGAGCGCTATCGCGATTATTATCAAAGCCAAGGCTGCATTTTTAACTTTCACCCCGCACCTTCTCCTTCTATCCCCGTCCTTCTATAAGAAGGCGCGGGGTTTATTAAAGGCCCCTCGTCTATTTGTAGAAAAGGAGCGATATGACAATTCCCAGGAACGCGCCGGCGAACACCTCCACAGGCGTGTGGCCCAGGAGCTCCTTGAGCTGTTTCTCGTCCAGTTTCTTCTTCCAGTATATATCGTCAAGCATCTTATTGAGTACTCTCGCCTGCTTGCCCGCGGAGTGCCTTACACCCTGCGCGTCAAACATCACTATGAGGGTGAACGTGAGCGCCACGGCGAACATGGCGGAATCGAATCCGTACGTCACGCCGACCGAAGTCGACAGGGCCGACATTCCGGCCACATGGGAGCTGGGCATACCGCCGGTACCGGTAAACCATCTGAAATTGAACCGCTTCTCCCTCCATACGCCGAGCGCGACCTTGATGGACTGCGCTATTATCCAGGCCGCCGCGGATGTCCAGAATATGTAGTTCTTGCCGAATTCGGCAAAATAGTTCACCCCGTTAGACCTCCTCCCCGCCAGACATATATAAATAGGTCTAACGGGGTTCATCTATACCTTCTCTTATATATAGAGGTAATTATTATAATATATTATTATGAATATTTCAACTAAAATTAGGCATAAGCACCTAACCTGGTTAGATATAAGAGGGGGTTTTAACCGCGGATCAATGAGAGCGCCTCGGCGCGTGTCTTCTCGTTCCGCCTGAAAACGCCGCGCACGGCGCTTGTTACGGTAAGAACACCCGGCTTCTTCACTCCGCGCATCGATAGGCAAAGATGTTCCGCTTCTATGACTACAAGAACGCCTTTTGGTTTTAGTTTCTTCATTATTATTTCGGCAACATCTGTTGTCAACCTCTCCTGCACCTGAAGTCTTTTGGCCAGGACATCTACAACTCGTACAATCTTGCTTAAACCCGTCACTCTGTTGTTGCTCGGAATATACGCGACATGGGCTTTTCCTATAAATGGGAGCATATGGTGCTCACAGATCGAATAAAGGGGAATGCCTTTCAACAGTATTATCTCGTCGTGTTCTTTTTCGAATACGACCTCAAGTTCCTTCGCCGGATTCGTCTTTATACCGCTCAATATCTCCTCATACATTTCGGCGACTCTTTTCGGCGTATCTTTTATATCGCTGCGGCGCGGGTCCTCGCCGACCGCCGTCAATATTTCTCTTACGGCTTTTTCAATTCGTTTCTTATCCATCCATCCTCCTCATTCTAACCTGGTTAGATTTGTCAGGTTAGAAGCATGCTTATTTACCTATACAGAACCGCTCGAATATCCGATCCAAAACATCTTCGGAAACCGACTTTCCTGTGACAAGCCCGAGTTCGAATATCGCTTCCTTCAGGTCTATCGCCGTAAGCTCGGGCGGCAATTCTTTATCGAGCCCTCTTTTAACTGATAGCATACAACTATACGCTTTGTCAAGGGCGTCTCTCTGCCTTGCGTTACTCACTATCGCGCTCTCGGCCTGGTTGAAGCGTCCTTCAAAAACGGTATCGGCGATCATATCCTCCAGCTCTTTTATGTTCATCTTTTTCTCGACCGATATTTCAATGATTTTCTCTTTTTCGAATAACCTCCGGATTTTTTCCTTATCCGTCTTTCTCCTTCGGGCAAGGTCGATTTTATTTATTACGACTATCTTCTTTTTGCCTTTTACCAATTTTATTATGTCGAGGTCCGGCTTATCTATTTTAACGGATGCGTCGAGCATCAATAGGGCGATATCGGCCATCTCAAGATAACGCTTACTTTTTTTCACGCCCTTTTTCCCAAGGGCGTCTTTCGTCTTCGATATTCCGGCCGTGTCAACGATCCTTATGGGGATACCCCTTAAATTTATCATCTCCTCGACCGCGTCCCTGGTCGTGCCGGGCACGGGCGAGACGATGACCCTGTCGCGTTTCAACAACAGGTTCATGAGGCTCGATTTTCCGACGTTGGGTTTCCCGCAAATAATCGCCAGGACACCCTCTTTAAATACGATGCCCTCTTCATAACTATCGGCCAGCCTTTTGATCCTGCCGATGATGCCTTCGGTTTTTTCGATAAGGGCCTTCTTCTCGCCCAGCTCAAGGCCTTCTTCGGGAAAATCTATCCCCGCCTCTATGTGCGAGGCAATGTCGATCGCGTCCTGTCTTATCGAGTCTACGCCTCTTGAGAGCTCGCCCTCAAGCTGGTTCATCGCGACTTTGAGCGAGGCCCCGGTCTTCGCCCTTATGACATCGGCTACGGCCTCGGCCTGCGCGAGGTCGAGCCTGCCGTTCAGGAACGCCCTTTTGGTAAATTCGCCCGGCTCGGCGAGCCTCGCGCCGCGTTTCAGCGCCAGATCCAGGACTTTTTTTACAGCCTGTATCCCTCCGTGGCAGTTGATCTCGACGATATCTTCTTTTGTGTAGCTCTTCGGCGCTTTCATTACGGTCAGTATAACTTCGTCGATGGTTTCTGTTTTCGGTTTTCGGTGTTCGGTTTTCGGTCGGTATCTTCTTTTTCCTGATAACCGAGAACCGACAACCGACGACCTATTAATGATATGCCCGTAATGAACCGTGTAAGTCCTGAACGTCGACACAGTTTTTCCGTCGCGCGACACAAATATATCATTCGCTATCTTTAAGGATCGCGGCCCGCTCATGCGGACAATGCCTATGCCGCCCTCCCCCACAGGCGTCGAGATCGCGACGATCGTATCTTCCGGATTATTTATGCTCATAGCTTGGCCATCAATATCGTTCTTGCCTCGCCGACAAGAAATAAGGACCCTGTTATCAGGATAAGGTCGTCGGGCTTCGCTATCTCTTTCGCCTTGATTATCGCTTCTTCCGCGCCGGTTGTTAGAAATATTCCCTTCTCTCCTTCCGCCTGCCATGCCTTCCCCGCGCCTTCTTTTATCCTCTCCAAAATCCGGCCGGGTTCGAGAGCCCTTTCGGCGACTTTCGATTTCGTCAAGACTACGGAATCGCCTATCGGCAGAAGCTCGTCCAGGATCCCGTTTACATCCTTATCCTTAGACACGCCCAGGACAAGAATTAATTTTTTATAGCTGAATATCCTCTTTATAGATTTGGCAAGCACGTTTGCGCTCGCCCTATTGTGCGCGCCGTCCAGCACGACGAAAGGCTGCCGGCCGACTATCTCGAGCCGGCCCGGCCACCTGGCAGTCTCAATTCCTTTTCTTATCGCATCCGCCGGAATAGTTATACCGGAAAAGCGCAAAGCCTCCACTGCTCCAATCGCCGTCGCGGCATTCACAACCTGATGCGAACCCAGAAGCCGGGTCAAAAGCCTTGGATATTCCCCGAATATACCGCGGACGCTAAACTCCTCTACTTCGTCGTGCGTATCAAGTTCCTCAAACAATATCTCCTTTCCCACGCATATGAGTTTCGCATCCCTTTCACGGCAAATATTCTCGATCACGCCAAGCGCCTCGGCGCTTTGCGGCGCCGAAACGCAGACACCGCTGTCTTTTATTATTCCGCCCTTCTCGGCCGCGATACAGGCCAGTGCGGAACCGAGCTTATCGGTATGTTCATAGCTTATAGGAGTGATCACCGAGACGAGGGGCCGGATGATATTCGTTGCGTCAAGCCTTCCTCCGAGCCCCGTCTCGTAAACAGCAAAATCGACGTTCGATTCCTTGAAATACATATAGGCGAGCGCCGTATAGACTTCAAAGAAAGACGGCGGGCCATTCTCGGAATCGGCAAGGGCCGTTTTTATCCGTTCCAGAAGCCTCGCGATATCGTCTTCGCTTATCAGCGAATCGTTTATCCTTATCCTCTCCCTGAATGATACGAGGTGCGGCGAAGTGTAAAGGCCCGTCCTGAAACCGGCTTCTTTCAGTATGGAATGAAGTATCGCGGCGGTCGACCCCTTGCCCTTGGATCCGGCTATGTGTATCGATTTTATCCCTTCTTGAGGGTCGCCGAGGCTCGAGGCAAGGGCCTTTATCCGGTCGAGCGTGAGTGATTTCCTGTAGTCGTAGTCCGATTTTTTTTCGTAGTTGATGAACGAGTCGAGATATTGCAGGGCTTCTTTGTAGGCCATAATCCTATAATTCGTAATCGGTAATGCACAAAAAGTAACTAAAAAAATTTCGATTCCCGTAAACTTTTGTTTTAAAATTACGCATTACGTTTTACGAATTACTAATTACTATTTTTAATGTTTGAAGTGCCTCACGCCGGTAAAGACCATCGCCATGCCCAGCTTGTCCGCCATCTTGACGACTTCTTCGTCGCGGATCGATCCGCCCGGCTGAATTATGGCTCTTATGCCGCCTATGTGGGCC
>JAZDOS010000042.1:0-70979 GCA_043798375.1 Candidatus Omnitrophota bacterium
GTTCTTCTCGATTACATCGAATAAACCCGTTAAACTCTACGGTATTGAGGATAAGGACTTATACCTGGAGAACGTGGACCAGTTCCGCAAGGTTTATGAGCTGAACCAATCCACCAAAAAAGACCTCGACAGCCTCATAAAGGCCCTAAACGAGCTGAAAGACAAGCTTTATACCCCTGAACTGAAAGAGATAGAATCAAACTCAATCCTTCATGAGGACGGCAGGATAACATTCACCGACAGGTGGAAGCTCGTCTCAAACCTCGCCCATAGATACAATATCGGCTATAAACAATATTCCAACCTCTCAAAACTCGTAGAAAGCTTAAAGCTTGAGAAAGACATCAACTTCAATACAGCCAACAAGGAACGCGACCAGCTTATAGACGAATTAAGTAAGAAGCTCGATAAGGAACAATTGGAAGACCTCGTATTAAAATCATTGGCCTTCAAGACCAATAAGATCACCCAATCCGAATACTATACCTATCTCCAGGGCTTAGCCAATAAGACCAATATCGACCCCATCCCCTACAGGAACCTCATAAACTACACCGAATACATCACAATATACGAGTCTATAGACCTCTTAGAGATATTTAACGAGGTAAAAGCCTATGAAGATCAAATCATAGAAAAACTCTACACAACAGAAGAACAGAAGAAGCTCCATGACGTATCAAAATGTGTAAACTGCATTAAAGGCCTCTTTAACCTTAAGCTTACCAATACCGACTTCGAATACCTGGAAAAACACGTCAAATCCTGCAAAACCGACCTATCCAACCTGCGAGGTTCAACCTACGAGGTTGAACGGGTATTCGATAACCTTGATATCGCCATGGACTTCTACCGCACCGCCGAACTAAGAAACCGGGCAATACTCGCCAATACCATTAAACAGATGGACGCCGAAGGAACCGAAGTCGCCGCCCTCATAACAGGCGGCTACCATACCAAAGGCCTGTCAGATATACTTAAGCGGAAACAGACCTCATACCTTGTAATCCTTCCTAAGTTCGATGCCTCCAAAGGCCAGAGACCCTACGTAGCCATACTGACCAATAAGAACGACAACTACTCCGAAAGGGTAAACGCCTTCTTCAAAGAGATAGTCAAAACTACTCTTGATAAAGCATATAAAGACGGAAAAGACATCCCTTCCTTAAAGAATGCATGGATAGAAAGCTATGAATCCAGCTATGAGAAGCTTGTAAAAGAGGATGTTGCCTATAGCGGCAGGGGACGTTTAAACGTCCCCTACGATGCAGGTAAATCCACTCACGGGGACAGGCTGCCGATGACCCCTGTACCCGGTGCAAGCGGTGACGATACGATTGCCCTCGGTACGGACTTCCCCGCCGATGAACTTGTGCCGCCGCCTGTAGCCAGAGAGATTATATACGGATACGATCCTGCGGCGGGTGAAACGCAAGAAACGCCCGCGCCCGAAGTCGAGGAAGCGCCTAAAACCCAGCCAAAACCATCAGACGGCAGTACGCTATATTCAACCCCGCCGCAGCTATTTCTCAACGTTAAATTATGGCTGGCAGTCGGCCTTCCCGTATTCGCCCTTTTCGCCCCCGCGATATTCGGACCGGTAGCCGGGAATCTTATCGGTATGGTAGCTGTGTTAGGTTTCGGCGCTTACCTTATATATAAGACGTGGACGGCGCTCATGTTACCGATAGGCCGTTATGGGACTAAACTTACCGCAACATTTCCACCGCTCTTTGAATGGGAACCGGTTGAAAAAGCGCCGCATTCTTTAATAAGAAATCTATCCAGAGTTGGCACCTTGATTTTAGCGTTCGTAATGAATTCGGCCTCAAAGGCTAATCCGCCGGCTCCAAAACTTACTTCAACTCCCCCGGCTGCTGCGCAAAAGGCTGAAGCGGAGAAAGTTCCGGCCGCGCAAGGCCAAACCCCCGCAGCTGCCTTGAAACAGGATCAGGCTGTCAGCCGGCCGCAGGAGTTTGTTGTGCCTCAGAATACCGCATACGGCGAAATGATCCGCGTTGCGCAGCCTCCGGACACACATGATCAATACCGCCTATACAACCGTTCGATACTTGACGGAGCCGGAAGAACAGTCGGTTTCGAAAAGATAAAGGCATATATTCGGCCCACCGCGACATCTCACGGGAGCGGGATGAGTTCGATAGATAACCGTTTTACCGGCACACCGGAAATAATCGAGCGCGTATATTACGGCAGCCCGCGCGTTCTGGCCGGTTACTCGGACGGCCCGGAAAGCAAAGTTTTCACGGTTACCTTAAAATACAACGATAAGGGCGCGGAGATCGGATATATACTGGCGGTCAATAACGGAAACGGCCCGTATATTTTATCGGATAATAATTACGCCGATACCGACCGCATGAAAAATATGCGCAATCTTACTCCTACGCTGCGCAGCAAGGTCGACCGCCGCGCGATAGAACCGAGCGTAAAATTACTGACAGCCGTCCTTGATAAATATTATCCCGAGGAAATGAAGGGGGTCGGTTACAAAGTTTCGCTTGAGGATTGGGTGGAGATATGGGCCAGGGTCTGCGAGAATGCCCGCCTGACCGACAAAGAGGCCGGTGTTCACATAGCCGGCGTGTCAAACTGGCTTGATAAAAATATAATAAGCGGCCTTAGGTCGAGAGCTCTCGATAAGGCTGTCGGCGGCGCTCTCGATCCGGGGAATACATACCCGTTGGAATTATTATATAATATGCTCTATGACAGCATACCATATGAGGACACATGGAAGATCAAAGAGCCGTTCCCGAATTTGATGAGTATTCTTATGCTTGCCCACAGGGCGGCATTGAGAGAACGCTCTCTGTCATTCGAGGAAAAGGCGCTAAACGGAAAGTACGGCAAGGCTCGCGACCGGGTGGAAAAGAGCGTAGCTTACATATTGGATCTGTTGGCCGAGCTTAAGAAAAAAGAAAATGATTACCGCGCCAGAAGCGAATTGACCAGATGCGCGCTTCTTATGCTCGGGGATCTATACCAGCTTAATGACTGGGAGGCCGAGATGGGCAGGACGAGCGTGCGCGGCCTCGTCGAACGGCTTTTCAAGGATAAGCGGTTAGGATACAGGGGTGATTCTGTCGAGCCGAAGCCGATACGTTACCAGCGTTATCCGGCATGGCCGTGTATAACGCCCGATTCGGCTCCCGCAGTCTCATACGATGACTTATATTATACCGATAGCTGGCCTTTCGACACATTTTACAGATTTTTTACCGCGCAGGACATCCTGCTGTCGAGGGATAATCCGCAGGATGCCGGCAGGATAGACGCGGTTACATCGTCCCTCGAAACTCTGAGGCCCGTTTTGAACGGCAACTTCGGAGATTACGGCGCCATGCCTTTGGATAAAATTTTACAGCTTCCGGAAGGCAAAATGGCCGGATCGTACGCGGCGTTAGTTACGCTCATCCGTTACTACGTTCCGATGAAGATTGTCTCCGGCAACGGCGAAAACACGCCATTGGCGATAAATGCCAAGATATGCCTTGAGCTTGACCGCTTGTTCAAGGCCTTAAAGATAATCCTCGAATATAACCGCGCCGGCGGAGCCTGCATAGGCGATATGTCCGCCGAAGAAATAAATAAAATCATTGAGAGGACGGTTAAAAATAAAAAATGGACGGAATGTTTTAATAAAACGGTCGAGATAGAAAAGAAATTACGGGCCGACGACGCAAGTAAAGATATAGTATACGAGTCTCTCTACTATGCCGCGAACAGAGGCAAATTATATGTCGGCATGGACAAGGATGAATCCGGCAAGAGCGTGAAGGTAGTATATATAGCGGTAACCGATAATAATCTCGGGCCGGTTGTCAAGCTTATTTACGGCAACGAGACCGAACCGAGAGAAATCTGGAAAGGCGCGTTTGACGAAGAAGCATGGCTGCGCGGCGAGGCGCGGCCGATCAAAGGATGGATTTTTGAAAAGCCGAAAGCCGCCCCGGTGCCGCATACCGGCGGTATAAGGCTGGAGCTTCCGCAAATGCCGGTAGCCGCTGCGCAGGCAGGCCATACCAGGGTCATAAACATACCGCCGGGCAGCATGTCCCGGGAGTTTGAGCAATACGATGCCGGCGCCAAGGTTATAAAACACGGCATAGCGTATTTTTATAAAGGCCGCAGGGTTTTGAATATCATCCAGAAAAATATGGCGAGGCCGGAAATCCCGGTCGAAGAAGTCGCGCTTGTAGATATAGAGCATTTTGACGCAAGGGGCGGCATATCACGCATCGAGACATTGTATGGAATTAAAATCGATTTTAATAATCACGCCGGCCCGCTGGCCGGATACGCCGAGCCGCGTCTTGCCGAATACGTAGACTTTAAATATAACCCTGACGGGACGAGAACGATGACAAAGACCGGGATCGACCTATTGACCGGCGCGTTCAACTATTTTGAGGAATTTAACGAGACGAAGGCCGATGAGAACGGCATGCGGGATATGATAGACAAGACGGTCCATGATTCCAGTTCGCGGGATAATTATGTCGAAATACAGCGTTACAAAAAGACGGGAGCGGTAATAACCGAAACAAGGTGGCACAAATGGCGCAACAACCCGACCCGGCCCTTATCGATGACGGTTTACGACTGCGGTAAAAAGGATTCGAACGGCGAGATAATCTGGGACAGGGTATTATACAGGAATTTTGAGGATAATTCCTGGATGAAAGCGCTGAAGCCGGAGATAATCGGCGGCGAGGAATTCCCTGTCGAAATCGGCCGGGACAAGAAGGGCAGAACATATGAATACAGGCGCGGGGTTGTCCGTTACAGGTATGTTTCCGGCGGCGTGTATCTTCTGGATTTCGACAGCAGTATTTCATCTTCCGCGAAAGGCGTTAGAATAGAAGCCGGTAAGGCGGCCGCGGGCGGATTCTCCGCGCTTCCGGTAAGCGACAGCACCATGAACGGCGCCAAAACAGCGAGCGATAATGAATGGGCGGCGGACAGAGCCGGTTTTGACGGCAAGACGTTTACTTTCCCCGACGCTTATCAGGGCCGGCATACATACGAGCTGCCTGTACCCGAAGCCAGATATAAATATACCGTAACAAGAGATTTTGACCGGGAGAAACGCGCGATTATTACCACCGGCGTGGAACGCACGGTGATGTACGAGAAGGACAGGCTTCTTTTTAAAGTCTCGACGGACCTGATAAAGGGCGAGACCGAGGTCATAAGGCTCTATAAGTCAAAAGAAGTGAACGGCGTTACATATAACAATGTCTATGAGACATTGTTATATGACAAATCCGGCAAAGAGATATTCCGCAAATACCATAAGATAACTTTCGACAGGCGTTATAGAGACAGGGATATATGGACGTTCTTGTGGTCGAAGGGGGAGGTGCGGGATAAGGTCCATAATTATAAAGATAATACCGACAGGCTGGTAGTATACCTCCAGACAAAGGAGATAAAGCTGACGCCGGAATCGACAAGGATCGTCACGGAAACGAAGGAATGGACGGATAATGAAACCGGCTTAAGCCATTTCGTAAAGATAATCACGACAAAAGACATGTTCGGCAATGTCATCAAGATAGATTCCGAATGGCGCGCGAAAGATCCCAAAAAAGGCGATATATGGAGCGACATGGGAAAACCCATGGAATATTATTATGAGATCATAACCGCCGAAACGAAAGAGCTTAAAAGAAACGGGAGCGCGGCGGCCGTCGTATACAGCGACGCAGAAGGAAATCTCTTTGCCAATTTCGCCAAAGGGCCCCACGGCAGGCCGCGGAACGGCGTAGCGATACCAAAAGGCGCCAGATGGATAGTCCAGACGAAGCGCGACACCGTCCGGCGCGAAGAGTCGTTCGGCATATATGACGCTTACGCCAAGCCCGTGTATCAGGATATCGATACCGGTTACTTCGGGAATGGTTTTGTTAACCAGGTATTGATCTATGATCCCGAAAATTCCACGATGGAGGAACACGCGCTTTTCAGGGAGAAGGACGAAGATAGGGGCACGGATAGAGAAATAGACATATTAGATAAACATTCCACGAAAGTCACCTATCACAATTCAGAAATAGCGGACACATGGCTTCTTTTAAGTGAAATATCGAAGAAGAGGATGTACTGGACCGAATACGAATATGATATCGATAGGGCGCTCAGCCGCTCATACGCCGGCGATAAGCCGGTCAGGAGCAGGACTTATGACTTACTGCTGCCGGAAGGCCGGAAAAGCAATAAGATGGAAAAGGGCGCCTTGATCGAAAATATGGCCTATATTTATGACGGCAGGAGCCAGAGCCGTCTTATCATAGATTTGAGCGATCGGCGCGGCCCTGACGGAGCGAAGATCGCGCCGGAAGAGCCTTTCAGGGAAGGCGAGGTTGTGACAGGCCTTATTACCCCTCTCGACATAGAGACTCTATGGAGAGAGGCGGAAGAGTTCGAAACACAAAAATGGAGGGCGCCTATTATAATAGGTAAGGACGGCGCTGTATGGATAGATACGGTCAAAGGCTCGCTTGTTGTCTACAGGGTGCGGCTCGACCCCAATTTGTATGTAACGGTCCATCTTGAAAAGGGCCCTGCCGGAAAATATTCCGTGAAGAAGGCGTATATAGGCAGGGGCGTATATGAATTCTATGGAGTGCACGGCAAAAGAAGGGTAAGAGAGCTGTTCAGTATCGACGAAAAGTTCATAAATATAAATCCCGGTACCGGCTCATGCGAAGTTGACCGGGATACGGGGTATGCGGTCATAATAAATCCCGAAACCAAAAAATCGGTAAAGGTTGATATCACGAAAGACCTCGGCGATATGGCGCCAGCCATGTATCTCTATGATGCCGCCGATCCGAGCCTCGCATACTGCATACCGCTTACGGGCAGCGACTTTGAAAACGGCTATTTTTATCTTAACAGGATGCTTCTGGCAGGCGGTAATAAGCCGATGGCGAGGCTGAAGCTCGTTCCCGGTTCCGGTAATACGCGTCAGGACTTCGCGAAAATACAGGAGAAAGTCCGTTCCGACAAACCGAGCGCCGAAGTGACCGGTCTTCCCGGAGGATTTGCCCGCGTGGATTGGATATACGCCACGCCCGAGCCGCCGGCAAGTTACAGGGATACCGGCTTACCAACGGTCGTCGCTATTACGGGAATCGAACAAGGCATAAAGGCCGGCAGGACAAAATTATACGCAAGCCCGATTGATGAAAATACGCAGGAAATCAGTAAATCGCTCGGCACAAGATATTTAGTCAGGAACAAATCCGCTCGCCGCATGTCGCTAAATACGCAGGGAATTGAAAAGATCGGTTCGCTTAAGAATGCGCGGACCGCCGGCGGCGTGCCCATCTCAGCATTCAGCGGAGTTCAGACGATGCCGGTTGAGGAAGATGTGCATTGGGAGAAGACGGATGTAACGGAAGAAAATATATTGCCCTTATCGCAGGAGACAGGCGAACACCTGACGCTGAACGACAAGGGGAGCAAGGTTGTCCAATACTACACTCCGGATGACAGGCGGCTTAAGACCGAATATGAAATAGGCACGAGTAAAAACGCGATGAACCTTGTTTTGGGCGCCTTGAGCGGTTTAAAGGATCCTATTTTTAAAAGTAAGGCGGATATAGAAATTCTGGATTGTATTTATACAACCGCCAGGACGAATAGCCTGAACAGCATAAAGAAGCTGAGAGAATTTATCATCAATGCCATTGCCGTAAAGGACGCTTTTGAAAAGGTAACCGGAAAGGTACCCGTGACAGCTGAGAGCGCGGGTAATATCCTATATTATACAAGAGCGCTGATGATAGGAGATCCGCTTACAGGCGAGATCGCGGTAAGGACGGCCGATGATATGAAGAGTTTTGAATCCAATCTGGCTGCGTTAAGCGACGCCGTGCTGAAAGCTTTCAAGAACTTCGACAAGGAGGCCAAGACGCAAAAAATGAGAGATTTCATCGGCTTTGACACGGACGAAGGCAAATTTGTTTTAGGTAAACTTGTCCATTGGGCGAAGAACAAAAAAGATTTTGTTTTTGAGGATTTCCTGGCCTCGTTTAACGGTATAATACGATATGAAAAAGAAGTGAATGATTACTTTAAAGCCAGGTATGCCACGGCGGCTCAAGAAGGAAAAGCTGCGAAACTGCCCGCGCAGTCGCGATTCGAGATCTTCGCCGACAAGATAACCAGCTTTGCCAGCCAGACCGCAGGCCTCTCAAGCGGCGATAAAAAAACATTTCTCGAAGTTCAGACGGAACGGCTTGATAAAAAAGATTATAAGAAGACGCAGGAAAAGATAAAAGCAAAGACACGATTTGCGCCTGCCTTAAAATGGCTCGGCCTTCCGGCTGTCATATTCGCGCTGATGGGAAATGCCGGTTACGCGGCGGATATCGCCGCGAAGCCGATAGCGAATGTTATAGATATTCCGGGCGATATCATCGGCATATTTACCCATGCCCCGTATTTTTCACTTGCAGTAGCGGGCATATTGATAGCGGCCTTGATTTGGAGGATTTATAAAACCGGGATTGATGAAAACAGGTATTGGAGCACAAGGCAGCAGCTTTACGCCTGGAAAACTCCGCCCCGGCAGGGACAGCCTCTATGCAATCCAAATCCCGCGTATGCGCGGATGTGGGATGAGATGGGCGCGGGTATTGCGGAGATGCGCCGGGCCATGTGGGATATATACAGGACGCTTGAGCCTTTCAGAGTTATGTTCTATGAGCCGAATTCGCCGTTATACGGGCGGGACACCGGGCCTCATATACCGGCATATAGATATGGTCCTTGGACATTCCTTACTTTTGCGGCCGGCGCCGGGTTAACAGTTGTCAATATCTGGAAGGCGGCCCAGACAGGATTATCGATAGGATACGGGCCATGGATATGGATTTTGGGGGCGGGCCTGATGCTGCTCTCCTTGATTAACGGTTATAAATTTATAGCCGATATGGCGCTGATTATCAGCCCGTCGTTGAGGCAAAGACGCCGCATGTTGGCTCTTCAGATAATGGAAAGCGAGATTGCGGTGCAAAGGCGGTATTTTACCAGCCTGATCAATAGCGGCGGATACGGATTCACAGCCGATCAGTGGCGCGAACTGTTGAAATTTCCGGCCCACGTTCCTTTTGGCGAACCGGATGATCAGAAGGAAATCAGGACTCAATACATATCGTTTATGGAATACCTTGATTACTGTGACGAATGGGTTAAATTCCTGAAGGAACGCAAAGATTACAGAGTATTCGCCAGGCTTCAATATCCGCCCGACCAACAGCGCCACGACGTAATGCCTACATTCTACACACAGGGACCGGAATATTATATGGCGCATACCCCGGGTATAGCGCCGATAACAACAATCATGCCTGGGAATGAACAGGACCATCCGGGCTATCCTATAATAGGCGAAGCAGACGCCCGGAACGGGTTCAGGCGGTATGCAAATACAACGAGACTGCCTATTCCGCAGCTTGGGCGCGTAAGAAACCCATATGCCGACCCCGTAGAGCCGCTTGTGCCGCTTAACAATATTTACGTCTATCTGGCGCATATAAGGGAAAGGGCCAGGCAGGCGAATGCGCTAGGCAATATAGGGCTTGTAACAGAACGCGAAGAGGTGGTCGCGGAGCTTTCAATCGGAGCGGTAAGCGGGCGTTACGGCCCCGGCCCGGAATCTACAAGTTACCCGAAACTTTTCTGGAAAAGGCATTTATGGCATAGCATGATATTCTTGGGCGTGGCGGCCGCGATAACGAAAGCCGCTTACGGATTCAGGCTTCATCTTGCCGCGCTGAAGATAGCCGAGGACATGCCTATCATGACTCCGATGGCATTTACATCCGCGGAGATAATCGCCGCCGTTATAGGATTCCTGACGATTGTGGGAATATTCAAATATTTATTGTTCGGCGCCGCTTCCGCAGAGAGGCCGAGGCGGATAATGGCCCTGGGCGCTCTGGGCGGCATCGGCTATTTCCTCTATTCATACTGCAGTGAACCGATTATTAAAATCGCCAGGCTCTTTGACCGGATTTTACCTGATTCCGCGCATAATATATTTGACTATCTTGCCCAGCCTCAGGTCTTACCTTATACGATAATTGTTCTGGGCGCGGCAGCCGCAATCATCGGGATTTATTATCTTGTCGTGTCTTCCGGCGAACAGAGTAATGAGGTACGGGATCAGGATATTCTTGACCATACGCCGGACCATCTACTTAGAGGAATATTGAACCGGGCTATCCAGGACGCTATAAACGAAGGCAAAGACAGGAACCTGCCCGGTATAGTACGAAATAGGCCGGCCGGCCGACGCCTGATCGGAGACAATGAGGATGTCAGGGCTATCTTCAGGGAAATCTCCGGTTCGTATAAAGGTTTGAGCAAAGCCTCAAGGCTGGTGAGGAATGAACCGCTGTCCGATTGGATTACTTACAGAATAAGAATGTCTTCCAGGACCGGCGAGGGGCATGCCCTTGCTTCTGTCATGGAAGTGGCAGATATTGTCAATAACGTCCGCGAAAGAGGACGCATAATACAGGTTCTCGCCGCGCACGGCTTCAATGTACAAGGCCTGCCGGCCGATCCTCCGGTGGACCGGCGAAGCGGCCGCGCGACGAACATGGATATAGCAGAGAGGCTGACACTTGCCGACATGGATAGGATAGTAAACGACCCTGCCATAGCGCACGAGATATTTGAAGCGGTCGTTCTGATGGATACGGTTTTCGGAAATGCGGCGGCGCAGGTCCGCGCGACACTCGAAAGCGCAACGAACAGCTATCATGGCCGTGTTGACATAGCATTGTCGATGGACGACGATGATCCCGGGGTTGACGCAATCCGCCAGGCCATGCAGCCGGGCGGTATACTTGCCCCTTACGCGGATAATATCATAATCTATACGGGTTCAAACTGGGGGTCTAACCTTGGCAAGAACCAGAGGAAGGCGCGCATGAAACCTGTCCTCGACGTCGAAACTGTCAAGTACCTCAAGAAGATTTACGGCGAAAGACGCGCCGCATGCCCCGACTATAAACTGCCAGGATTTGTTGAGCTTGTCGACCAGGAAGACAGGCTAGGCGCGCTTCTCTTAAAGTCGAAGACGCTTCTGTGGAAGATGTATGACCGGACGGTCAGCGATGAGATTGCCGGCCGAAGGAACAGCGGTGATCGAAGAAGATGGGGGATAAAATTTAACGGCCTTGGCGGAGCGCAGTGGAAACTGCGCCTTACATATTATCTGACAACGGCCAGGCTTAGAATAGCTGCGTGGGGCGCCGCCCCCGACGCGGACGGAGACGCCCGTGAACGCGCGGCATTTATGCTCAATGCCTTCAGGCAGGTTTACGCGAACGCGGACTATTTTGCCGAGTCGGAATTCAGGACAAGGAGCGTTCCCGCCATTATTCAATCGGAACTAAGGCTTGTTTCCGACAAGAGCCCGGCGCATGCCTACATGTCCCATTCGGATTATCTCTTATGGCATACGAAGATACAGGTCGGCCAGACTAACAATGGATTTCTGTTCCTCGGAGGTACCGGAAACGGTTTCCTGTGGGATATGATAGCCGGAGAGGAGCTTGATGGAAGCGGCAGAGCGCTCTGTTATTTGAACGACAGGGCCAGGCTGCAGGACATGTTATTTCCGTTGAGGCAGAATATCGAAAGGGAAGAGACGAGGATGGCGGAATTTTACGCGGGCTTTCCGCTGCCGATAAGGCTCATGTTTCACATTATAGTGCATCCGATAAGATCAATATTCGATCCTTCCGTAAAAAGAACGCGTGTTCCATCAGGACTTTTAAGAAATTATCTGAATACCTATAACATAAGCGGAGCGTGGGATCTTTACAACATAATCGAAGACTCGGAACTCGGAAGACGGCTCCCTCTGTATCAACTGAAAGCTACCAGGCTTGTGGGGCCTTTTACGCAGATACTCGAAGACCTGTTGCCGGTCATGGGCGCTCCATGGTGGCGTCAGCGCTCAAGGTGGATAATAATGCAGACCTTTGCCGTTACTATAGCGCACCCGGCGGCTTTCTTCATGTTCTTTGGCCAGTATATCGGTTTGGCTCTCGGCTGGATGATGTTTGGAAGCGCCAACGGTTTTATTTTGCAGGGGCTTGGCGCGGGTCTCGCCGGCTTCGTTATAGGAGGTTTCGCCTTCTACTATATAGGGCATATCGTAAACGGGCTTCTTATATTGGCCGGCTGGAAAAGGAATGCCCAATGGCAGGTAGACCCTGTCAAGGCCATGGGTTACTGGAGGTTTCAACATGTCGCGCATCTCGCGGCCGCAACGCCGGCCGTTGTAGCCACAACTTTAACGCTTATACTTACCATTCTTTACGGTATAGCCACGGTAGGAAATGTTCCAGGGCTGGAATTTATGGGCGGCGGGCTGGGCGCCTTTATAGTGGATGCCGTCAGGTTCCTGCAGGTCTATGTTCCTTTTGTGAACGGCTGGCTTCCCACAGTATTTATAGGAGCTATCGTATTCTTTATCCCTCCGTTTATGCAGGTTATCCAAGGCATGATCGCTACTCTGCAATATGATATACAGGATGAAGAATCGACGACCGAATCTATCAGGGTTTATCTGACAGAGGCCGGCGATACGCCCATGATAGGGATCGCGGACATGCATGCCGATACGATAAATACGAACATAGTTGTTCCCGGCCGCGTCATAGCGGGGCATTATTCCAGATTCTCGGACGACGAATTCGTAATAAATTTCCTTAATATGTATATTCGAGAGGCCGCGGCAGCGTGTAACCATGCCGTTGTGGGTATGCCCAATAACGCTTTCGGCTGGGCCGACCTGAACAGAAACTGGAGAAATGGTTTAGATCCAGCCAATCCTGACCATATACAGATTTACAGGCGCGCGCTTACTGAAGCGATAGATTTCGCGCACGGGCTAATAACAAAAATCCGCGGCGATGTCAGATTCTCCTGGAAATTTTTTGCGTTCGGCGCCGCGCTCTTTATCGTCAGCAATTACCTGATGAGCACAGGCTGGTTCTACGCGGCTCTTGGAAACTACGCGCTGTGGACGGGTCTTGCGATAATGATAGCTGCAATCCTGACACAGGTCGTAAGCCGTGTTCCAAGGGCGCGCAAGAGCATCTATCGTTTGAGTTCCATCGGAAGAAGGCCCTACCATGCCTACCATTACTTCATAAGACAAATTTTAATGCTGCCGTATTACATGAATCTCATAATTGCCGGCATCCTCAGCCTGTTCATGACCGTAGACAGGTATCAGGGGGAGAATTTCTGGACCAGAGGAAGGCAGGGCCTTCAACCGCCAAGGTATGGCGAAAGAGGAAGCCTGCGGCAATACAGAAATATACTCTCAAATTGGTTAAGCACAAACTGGCTTATATTGGCGCTTCTATTTGTGCCCATCTATATTATAGTCGGTGACCCGATGGTCAAAGTTCATCTCAAACCTAAAATGATCGGCAGGCAGATTACGCTTGAAATAGAGAGGGAGTATCAGAACCATATATCAGGCGACTATAATCTCGATTCGTCCGAGATATACGGCATTCTGCGCTCCGATCCTTATATATATGTCCAGAACGGATGGGTTGAAGGCAAGATAAAAGTTTTTGACGAATACCTCGCCAACCACATCCGGAGCGGCAACGCCGAATCTCTCAAGTCAGCCGAGACGACACTCGCGTGGATCGTCGAGGGTATAAGAGCCGGGCAAGATTATATAAAATCTGAAGGCGGCGATGACGCCGAGGCCATAAAAGGATTCGAAGAGCTTGCAGAAATTTTCTTCGCGCTTTGCGCCAAATACAATATTCTCGACCTGTACTATCAGGTGCTTCCAGCCAAACCTGAAGTTATCGACGCCGCAAAATTCAAGATAGAGACGGACAACGCGGAAGCCAGGATAACAAAGACAGGTAAAGACGGTTCTTTTGAGCTTAAATGCTCGATCGATGGAAATGTATCCGGGAACGCCGGCTATGTTATAGTGAAGGCGGATCTGCCGGACTCGGTGGATATGGCCGGTAAGGAATTTATCGTGGATTATGGTATTTCCGGCGGCCAGATCGGAAATAGAACCATCCAATCGATGGTAATTGACGGAAATGGAAACACGTATTTCAACCCTCTCTCGAATAAACTTCTGAAGGATAGCGCGAGTGTCAGGCCGGAAAAACAGCCGGCCGAACAATGGCTGAGCGAAAAAGACAGAAGCAGGGTTTTTAACAGGCAAAACATAAGAACTGTTCTTATAAAGATCGGCGGAAATGCGGCTGGAGATTGTCCAAATCTGGTAATTAGATTTGGAGCTCCGAGAATCCAGATAAGGCCTTCCTTCGTAACCGGTATAGGCAGCCCTGATATAAAATCATCGATGAACAGGGCTGTTGAGCAAAGAGCGGGCAAAGCGAAAAAAGCCCGTAACCTCGAACCCGTAAGGCCGCTCGGAATATTGACCGGAGGCCTGGCTGTCGGAAGCTTGATAGGGTTGGGCATTATAACGTTGTTAAACACTCATGCCGGGGCGAATATCAATCCCTGGCTGTCTTTGGGTATAGGGCTGGGGTTGTCAATCGCGGGATTTATCATAGAAGCGTCGCGGCATTCAAGGGCGCGCATGAACAAACATAACGTTGATAGTATCCGAAAATCACAGGCCGGTTTTATGTATCCGAACGGTTGGGCTAAGTTCGGCGATTTTGACGAATTTGCGGCGTTGAAGCCCGTGTTGGAGTACCTCGGCATACCCGAAGATATGGTAAGGCCGTATACGTGGACAGCCGCCGAGATGCCGACAAACTGGTTGACGGCATTCATGGAACTGTTCAAGACCTCGCCGCCCAGGATCGCGACGGTTAAAACCGAAATAGACGATGAAGGTAATGTCAGAAAATATATAGAAATAACCCCGTCTTTACTCCTTCCCGGAAATGAATTATATCTCGAACAGATCCTGCGTCACGAATTCGCGCACCTCGGCGGCGCCGGCGAGATCGGCGCGACATGGGCCGAGCGCGGCCTGTTGAGGACGATTTACAATATCCCGCCGCTCGTTATGGACGCGTTACTGCCCGGGGAAGAGGCGGGTGTATTCAATATCCCCGCGCCCGAACTTTTAGAAAAATTCAACCACGGATTTTTACTGAAACATGTGGGCAGGGCAACCGTTATCAGTATGAGGATAGGCCGCGAACTCGGCCTTTCGGAAGAGGAGATGAAGCTTCTGGAATACGCTTCCGCGCTTCACGATGTCGGCGGAGATCCGAGAGCCCTCAACGAAAAGAAATTCTCGGAATATTCGGAGCGCATCAAACAGGCAGCCGACGAAAAATCTATAAAGAAGGCGGCGGATAAATTGGTCGAACGCGCCGCGTCCAGTATGGGTATCGCGGTCCCCGAAGACATAGGAGCCAGATACGAATTATTCAAAACAGGGCTCGCGGCTATAGCGAGACTGAGCCGGCATGAGATCGCGCAAAACGAGGAGCTTCTTAATTCCATATTCGATGTTCCGTCCAACACCCTGAAGATATTAAGGAAGAATAATATCGTTATATCCCCCGATCTCGAGGTTCTCTTGAAATATCACGCGGATTACGCGGGCTTTGTGAAAGATAAACCGGCCTTCTCGATTCCCGCCGACAGGATGAGGATGCTCCTGTCGATATTATATCTGACGGACATGTTCGAGCACGGCAATAACAGGTTTACCCAGCTTGTCCAGAGAGGTAAGGATCGCGTGGAAAACTTCCCCGAGACATTTACCTTTATAGAGGGTATGTTCGCCGCGGCCGGGATGCTTGAACGGTGCAATCGCGAACCGGTGGACGCTCTCGTGAAACTGGTCCGTGCTGAGGACCCTGCGATCATGAAGGCAGTTACCGCCGCCCGCGAAACGGTCGAAGCCGGCGAGGCCGCTAAAATTTGCGAAACATTTAACCGCGCCAATATCATTCCAAGCTTCACATTGAACGCATCCAGGGATTTTAAAGACCAGGAATCCGATTTCAGGAAGGGGCTTGAGGTTTTAAGGGCCATATTTACCGGCTCATCGGTAACCACCCAATATTCGTTCGAGGACCAGTGCAGGGACGAGCGGGAGCTGGCGAGAATAAAAAGCACGCCGGAATATCGCGCGGATAAAAGGACCTTCCACTTAAAGATATTAAATGATAAGAGAAGAATTGTCGATGGAAAGCCGAAAAGGTATGAGCTTAATCTTTCTTCACCGGATACGAAAGAACTTATAGAGAACAAGGGAAGCGTCCTGTATCAAATCGTTGAGGAACTTCAGCCCGAATATGTGAGCGTCCATATTAGCGCTCCGATGGAAGAAAGGGAATTTGGCACTGATGACAGGCCATACGAAGTCGGAATAAGCCCTCTTCTTTCACGCGAGGAGGTGTTGAATCGGTTCGTTGACAGGATCAATACTCTTCAGGACAATTTAAAAACGATAGGCCATAATAATCCGGTTCTCGTCGAGTCCCTTGATTATCACGACGCGGCCCTGACGAAAGGCGCGTACGAATATATCACCGAACCCGCGTTTATCAGGGAAGTGCTTGCGCGGACAGGCGCGCATTTCCTTGCCGACTGCGCCCACATGTATGTCTCGGCAAAGAACACACATTTAGGCCGGCCGGATTACGACTACATGGAATACGTGAAACAGATCATCGATGAAGATACCATAGCCCTTGTAGACGAAGCGCATCTGACCGTGCCCGCCTATGACGCGAAGACCGGCCAGTGGCAGGATGTCCATCTTCCTTTTTATACGGATAGCGTTGAGGCCGGGGACGTAAAGAACATTCTGCGTTACATATTCGAGCTTCGCGCGAAAAAAGGCATAACCAAACCCATAATCGTCAATTTTGAATCCGACTCAAACGAGACAGACATGAAGAATTCGCAGAAAGATATCACGGCGCTGGCCGATTTCTTCCGGCCTCATCAGAACGCACGGATGGCGATGGAATATGAAAGCATGAAGGATCTTTCTAATCCTTTTGACGCGGTAAAAATGCAAAAATCAAGGGGATTGTTTGAATGGGATGATGCGGCTGGTGCTTGGGATTGGAAACAGGGCGATGGCATAACGCTCTTACTCGGCCTGCCGTTCGAAGGGCCGATCCAGCAAAATATGGGTGAGATTGAGAACGCCTTGAGCAGTTTAGAGCCGGACGCGAAAAAGCTTTACCTGATGAAGATAGAAAATTTCCACCTTACCGCCGCCGCCCTTACAGAGAATACTCTTGAGGTTTCACAGGATCCCGCGGTGGAAAAAGAAATATTGCGCAGATTGTCCGCGGTCCGCAGCCTCATTCAGGGCCAGGGAGCGGTAAAACTTAAATTCCATTACAAAGATCTCACTATTACGCCGGGCGGCGAAATAGTGGCCCTCGGATTTGTGGAGAACGACAATTTATTCGCGATAAGAGACAAACTGCATTTCCGCGGCATATCCTCACATTATACCGACATCGTTCATATGACGATAGGCAGGATATTCGATGAAAATATTTCGCCGGAAAGGCTTGCGGAATACAAAAGATTGATTGAAGCTCTGCGAGAGAAAAAAGACGAGCGCGGCAATCCCGCCGTTTTAGCCGATTTAACTATCGACAACGCTAATCTTTGGGATCAGCGCGGTGCAACGAGCGAACTCAGGTACGGCAGAAGCCATTCTCCGATCCCGCTCGAAGCAAGGCCCGAGATTCAGCCCAACGCGCCGCCGATAGTCGTTAAAACTGCTCCACAAGTTACCATAGAATCATTCACGAGCGAGCGCGGCCCGTCTACGGCAATGGCTGTGGCCAGATTAAAAGCCAGCGAAGTGACGGTCTATCCAGTATTTCAACGGAATATAAAATCAAGCCGCGGAATGCAGCGCGATAGGGCTACGATGCATTTCGGCTATCAATTGGAAGGCGGCAAATTTCAGGATGTGGATGACGAAGCGCCGGATTATGAGCACGTAAGGAAAGATATATGGACAATAGAGGAGCATCTTGCTGAATTCAGGAAAAAGCATCCGGATGTTGAGATAATAGGTTTTGTAGGAAACGGTAATATACTCGCGAATACGGGCCTTTCTGCAAGTGTAATGTGGGTTGAGAGAAAGCTATGGGCAACAGAACAGGAAAAAGAGCTTATATATAACGGCAATAGCAGAAACTACCCATCGCTGATATTATGGAAGGAGAACGGCCGTTACAGCGCGGAGGAAGTTAAATTTACGCGCGAGGGAAGGATTATTCAGGCGTCCACCGATAAAGATATAACCGAGGACGTTATCTTTACGAATTCGGGCGTAGGATTATTGAAACAAGGTCCCGGCCGGGAAACCGCACCATATGATCTTGCCGCGCACTGCTGGCACGACTCTGATGTCAGGCATTATCTGGATTTCCCTTTCAGAAAAACGAATACCGGTAAATATATTCATTTTGGAGTAGATCAATTCTACGATAGCAAAGGAAATGTTGTGACGGCGCTTCTATCTCCCGCAATAGACGAAGAGCCGATTACTTTAAAATTAGAAGAGAATAAAATACCGCTGGACAATTACGATATAGTGGCGCTGGAAGCGGGCCTTAAAGAGAAAGGGTATGAGCCGGCCGCCTCAAGAGACGAGGTAGCATACGGAAGTTATTTTATCGCTCAGGATCTCGGCGAAATCAAAATAGGGTTTTTTAGAGGCATAAATCCTCATAATATCTGCGGCGTCGATTCCAAGGGAAATCTTATATGGGTTATCGTATCCGGTAAATCGAACAGGATAGGTATTACATTCAAGGAGGCCCAGAAGAAACTGAAAGAGATGGGGGCCGCGAGCGCCGTCATATTCGATAACGGTGCCGACGCGATGATGAACATAGATAATTCCTATGTCATTCCGTCTTTCCAGGGCAGGGATAGGATTCTGTCGATATTGGTCTTCGGCAAGCGCGCCCCGCCTGACACCCGGCCGCAGGCGCCGGCGGAGGCGGACTTTGCGGCCGCGAAATTCGAAGACGTGACTTTAAAAGACGGCTCGAAGTTCAGTTTGGCGTACCTTCCATGGAGAGGCAAATACAAGGCCGCGGCCGCGCAGGTGCTTGAAAAAAGACCGGATAAGACGCGGCCGATTTCACCGTATGATCATGACAAGGCTATTTGTCCGCTTTGCAGTCCGATCATTGCCGATGAAAAGGCGTATAACGGCGAAGGCCGTCAATATATTATCGTCGTCAACACTTCGCCGTTTGCCGAAGATCATGCGCTTTTTGCGTCCAGAGAACCGCTGCCTCAAATTATCACTACCCCAAAACAGATAGAAGACATAGCGGGATACATGTCTGAAAAGGGTGAAGGGCGCGAAGCGATATTCAACGGATTTGATCCGAACAGGACGAGCCTGGCGCATCGCCATTATCACTGGCAGGTATTTAAAAGATCGAGCACGATATGGGAGAATTACGCGAAAGGCGTGTTAAACACCCGATATTCCGAAGAGGAAAGCACGAAAACAGTTCGGGTTGAATATAGCGCTAATAAGGCGTTTTCGGTCAAGATTGTCATCGGCACAGACATAAAAAAGATCAGCGAGATTTTGCTTAAAGATATCCGCGTCATCGAATCGAAGTCTCTCATACCGATGATAAATTTTAGGATAATCGACGGGAAGTACGCGTTCGCGTTACAGGCCGGAACAGAAGAAAGGCCCGCCTCTCTTGTACGGCTGGATGAAGAAAGCCATGCCGGCATAGGGGCCGCGGAACACTCAGGCTATATCATAACGGACACGGAAAAACTGTTCGATACGTTAAAAGATAGCCCCGAGCTGATAAAAAATATTCTGATTGACAGCCAAGCGCCGATCGAAGAAGTTCTCGGCTCCGCCGACACAAACCCACCGGCCTTGCCCGGGACAAGGGGCCTCGAGCCTGTCGAAGGGCCGGCGCAAGCCATAAAGCAATTCAATGACATGGCGTCGGGCATAATGGATCGCGGTTACGCGCCGATAATCGTTGCCGACCTGGACGGAACGATAACGGAACCTAATGAGCCGATATCCGAGGAGAACGCCAGGGCGATCATCAGGCTCGTTAAAAGCGGCGCCATTTTTGCGGTGTTATCCGGGATAAGTTTTAACAGGGTCAAATATCAATTCCTCGAACCTATGGTTAGTTACCTGACAACTCCCGAAGAAAGAGATATTTTAAAAGGCATCCCTATCGCAAGCGATAATGGAACTCAGGTTTATCAGTATGATACCGAGGCCGGCGGATTCGAATGCGTCTGGGCCAAAGACATGGCTGAAGTTTTAGGAAAAGACAGGTATAGCCGGGCAGTGCAGGTTCTTAATAGATGCGCCGATGAGCTCAATATCAGGCAGATGCTGGGCAAGGTGATGAACCGGGAATTTGATGATGAAGACTGGCAGGAGTTTCGAAGGGATCATATCATAGATAAAAGAAAGGTAAAGATCGGAAAAGATCACGATTATAAAAATATTGTTACGCAGATATCATTTATGGTTGTCGGCAATGAGGCTTCGCCGGAGGAAAAGGACCTGTTTTCCGAAGCGGACAAAGGCGTAGAGGCTGTCATCAGGAATCCTTATGCCGAATATATAAAGGAAGAGCTGCGTAAGGAAGGCATAGAGCTTGAAGTGACCGTTTCCGGCAAGAGCTCGATAGATATTACACTGCCGGGAGCGGATAAAGGTTCCGGTATCATGACGATAGCGGGGCGTTTAAGAGCATCCAGAGATATCATGATATTCTTCGGAGACGCCTTCAGGGCCAATGACGGGCCGGCCCTCAAATCTGTCAAAAGAGCGGTGAACTTTGGACAGGCCGTGGATTTTAAAAGATTGCCTTACGATACGGAAGGATTAGAATCGGCGCAGTTTCCCGGCACAGGGCCCCGCGGCTTTAGGCTGTTGGCCGACAAACTGGCGCGCCGACTCGAGGAGCATAAGAGAGAGCCTGTAACCGGGAAGAAATTAATCAACGGGCCTGCCGAAATCGCCGTATTGGTACCGGCCAAACTCGAAAAAGCCGCTATTAATGCCCTGGAACCGGGCGCGATAGTAACCAAAGACCGGGAAATTTTCGACGAGCTTACCGGTACCGGCACCCCGGGCATCATCCTGACGGAAGGCATGACCGAATCCTATTTAGGCAGTGATAACTTCAGGCTGTCGGTCCAGGCGATTCAGGCGATCGCTGCCGACAAGAACGGCGAGAAGCTTCGCAGGTTCGTCAACTTCCTCAAGAAGAAGTTACAGCTCATGGATAGATTCGATATCGATACAGCCAGGCAGAAACTCTTATCCGCCGGCGAGGGGGTGTCTATGTATACAAAGAGAATAAACGCGATACTTCCCGCTCTCTTACGCGAACAGCAGGCCAGGTTGGCTATGGCGTACAGCACGATGTCTCTACCCGAGGCTCAATTCAATAACCAGGTTGTTGTAGCTACCACAGACACAATAGCCGAAAACGACATCTACTTTTTCGACAGGATCATAAAGGCCTCCGAAAAAGGCATTGTCAGCCCGATCATCTACGGGGATAGACTGAAGACTCCGGAGGAGGCCGCGGCATTTGCCAGGGCAGGCCTGCGCGTCCAGGGCATCAGCGAAGGAAGGATCGATGAGGCCATGAAATCTATAATATTCGTCGATAAATATCTCCGCAAGGACGACGGCTCTAATGCGCCGAAATCGCGCAACGACATCGTCATGGAGATACAGCGCGAGGTGTTCAAGAGCTTCGGGACAACCCCCGACCTGTATAACGATATCGGTATCAGGGCGATCGAGGGTGAACTGCAGGAAGGCAGAGAGACTCCGCTGCTCGGAAAACTTGTAGAGATAAAACCCGTAACCATAAATGGTGAGAAAGTCTACGTTTCGATCAACACCTATGAGATCACATTGGAAGTCGTGACTAAACTGAAAGGGACTATGACGCTCGAAGGCCTGGCTATACCCGGCCTTAAGATAGATGAACGCGGCAGGATCATATTCACGTCTCCGATCGTGCCCTACGATTACAATAAGGAGATCGGCGCGTATAGAGACGCGATAGCGCTACTCGCGAGCGCGGCATAACGTTCTTAATCTAACCTGGTTAATCTAACCAGGTTAGATTGCTTATCCTCGCCCTATATAAGGTAAGGCCAAGCTGCCTTATAATTGGCGAGGATAGGCTGCTTAACCATGTTCAACCTCGTAGGTTGAACCTACGAGGTTGAACATGGTTAGGTTATAAAAAAGTAAGAATTAATGGCTTGACAGTTTAAATAAACAGAGCTATACTTTTATTACTTTAACAGCTCTTATTTGTTACATATATAACCTCAAAGGTTGCCTTTAGGCAACCTTTGAGGTTGGCAAATTGTAAGGAGATAAAATATGATATTCAGGAAAACAATTTCGGTTTTTGTAATCTTCACATTTCTGTTCTCGAACGTCGCTTTTGCCGTACCGGCTAAATCCAACATTGAACTCGCAGGGAATAATGAGACGGTCACGACCCCCGAGAGCATAGTTGTACCGCGTGATTTCGGGCTTGTTAAGAGTAAATTTAACGGCAACTCCGGCAAACTTATAGTCCACATCCAGGACGCGCACTGTAATTATGAAGCCCAGTCTAATATCGTTAAAATATTGGAGGGATTGGTAAAGAATTACTCTTTTGGCCTGGTGGCGGTGGAAGGCGCCGACGGTTTCATCGACACTTCGTGGTTCAAGGCGTTCCCGGACGATGAGGTGAGAAAAGAGGTCGCCGATTATTTCATGAAGAAGGGCGAGATCACCGGCCCCGAATTTCTCTCCATCACCACAAACCTGCCGTTTAAACTATTCGGCGCCGAAACCCGCTCCTATTACATCCAGAACCTGAACGCGTTTACCTCAAGTTACCCATTAAAAGACGAAACCGAAAAATATTTCAACTCTATCAAAGCCGTTTTAAACCGTTTAAAAGGCTTTATATACAGCGAAGAGCTTAAGGTTCTCGATACAAAGATTCAGGATTACGAATCGAAGAAACTTCAGTTCAATGATTATATCAGATTCCTGCAGGCGATAGCCGAAAAACATAAGATAAATTTAAGAAGCTACGATAATTTCTTCAGGCTCGTGAGCGTCCTCATATATGAAAAGAAGATAGATTTTAATATCACCGACAAGGAGAGAAGCGCGCTGATTGATGAATTAAGCAAGGCCGTCGCCAAAGACCAGCTTCAGCAGCTCGTAACGCAGTCCATATCATTCAAATCAGGTAAAATTTCATCCGCCGAATATTACGCGTATCTGAAGAACCTCGCCGCCGCGAACGGCATTGATCTTTCGAAGAAATACCCCAATCTTTATAACTATATAATATATAACGCCGTCTACTCCAAAATAGAGAATGAAAAATTATTCCAGGATTTAAAGAAGATAGAGATCGCGGTCAAAGAGAAGCTCTTTGCCAACGATGACCAGAGAGCGCTCGAAAAACTCTCCCGCCACATCGACATACTTCTCGGCCTCATCAATATAAAGCTCATGAACGGCGATTTCGATTACTACCAGGCCGATAAGAGCGAGTTTACATCGGAATATTTCGAGGATTTCATAAAGAAGAAGGTTATCCAGTTCGGCCTTGCCTATGATGTAATGGCGCCAACCGAGGCAGTCGCGCAAAGCATACCGAAATTAGAGGATTTCTACTCAATAGCCATAAAGCGCGACAAGGCGCTCGTCGATAACACGCTCGACGCGATGAAGAAAGAGAAACAGAACATCGCGGTCCTTGTGACAGGCGGCTTCCACTCAGAAGGCATAGCCAAACTCCTCGAAAAGCAGGGCGTCTCCTACATGGTCGTCTGCCCGTCTATCACAAAAGACGTCCCCTCACCGTACATACAGATACTGACGAATCAACGCACCCCCCTTGAGGACATTCTTATCGGCACCGCCCACGCGAAGGAAGGGATGGTCGCCGCGCCTTCAAGAGCACAACTTATTACCATGCCGGACAGCGCATTCAAAGACTATGTCGGAAGACTTGAGGCCGGCGAAAAGCTTGCCCTGGCAATAAAGGCTGCAGAAGAAGAATGGGTGGACGTAACCGTGAGCGGCGCTGAAGGAGCCGCTACACCTGTCGGCAGAGTTAATATCGAAGGGCTCGTCGACCGCTTAAAGGAAGATACGGGGGCAAGCATTGCCGGTATAGTGAATGAGTTAAGGCACGACCTCCATCAGAGATGCGACAGATTACATTTATCGAAGATCTCAATCGAGCATCTTCTTGCTCTTCTCGAGGAAAAGCTGACATCGCCAGAGTTTAAAGCCATTACTGACAAATTCGAGGCCGAATACAACGAGCGCGTTGCAAACCGTGCGGCGCTGGAAGCGCGCCGTAAAGGCGCCGCGGAATCCGGCCGGAAAAGCCCGGGCAGGGACGCAGTAGCGGGAATCGGCGAGCGCGCTTTAAGGGCAGATGAGTTCGGCCGTTACGACAGCAATCTCGGAGCAAATTTTGAGGCAAGCAGGGTTGAGACAAGAGACGAGGAATTACCGGGCCTCAGGGTCCATGTCCACGGCGATATCAACGGCAGTTTCGAGGAAGGAATAGCCGCGCAGAATGACGATGCCCTTCTGAACGGCGGGGCTACGATTCCATTTCCAAGAGTGCATCCCGGGACATACAGAGGCTCTGCTCTTTCGCGGGAAATCGATGGGCAGATCGAAGAGATCGCTGGGCAGATACATGTAAGCAGGTACATATGGGACAGCGAAAAGATCGCGGATGTTTCTGACAGTATCAAAATAACCAAAATGGATAAAGAGGTGGTAGGAAACCACGAAAAGGCCCATCTCGATATATTCGCAGGCAAGGGCGATATATTCAGGCTTTGGCTTCTCTATCTGGAGTACTGCGCGATATATAAGAAATTCGTAGACCAGGAAGACTTTGTAGATAATATTCAGAGCTGGGTAAGCCTTTTGACAAAATGGGCCAATAAAGGGACAAATGATAAAGGAGATATTGTTAAGGACGCCGAAAACAAGATGCCTATAAAGGAATGGGCGGTGATGAACGGTGTGCCGCTTGATGCTCGTCCCGGGGATTTCCCGAACTGCAATACCATCGAGATCCGGAAGAAGATAGCGGCATTACAGGCCTTGAGGATATACAAAAGGGCCAGATGGGCGCTGACCAATATAGACGAGAAAAAAATGAGGATAGCGCTTACCGAGGCCTATGTGCTGGCTGCGAATTACGGCGATGACGAACTGCTCAGTAATATCATAAACCTGATCCCCGCACAACCTGGTATGAGGAAAGAGATATGCGGCAGGGCTATACTTCAGATAGCCAAGTGGTATCCGCTATGGATAAGGAAGGACCTTTTTAGGACAGCATCCCCGGGAACCATGGAACTTCTGGACCAGTGGCGTACGGAATCAGGCGCGGACCACGAGATAACGCCTAAAGATGTTGTCGCGGTCATCATGGCCGGCGGCGGCGGAGAAAGGATGTGGCCGCTCAGCGTTACGGAAGACCCCAAACAGATAACCGATATCATTGACGAGAAACTCCTTGTCATGGCCGTCCGCAGGGTGATAGAGCATCTGGGAAGGAAGAATGTCTACATCCAGACCATCCCAAAGCTTAAAGATAAGATCGTAAAATTGTTAAAGGATGCCGGTCTGAATATCCCGAAAGAAAATATATTCGCCGAGCCGGAATCTGCGGACACATCAGGCGCGATAGGCTATGCAGCCGCAAAGTTAAAGAGGTTGGGCAGAGGCAATGACGTGATGTTCGCATGTACCGCCGACCATTATATAGATGTAACCTCACCCGATTTCAGGAGCGCCTATATGCACGCGGCTAAGATAGCCAAGCACAATCAGGCGATAGGTACGTTGGGCATCGATCCCGAGCCAATAGGCGTATCGGAAGAATACGGCTGTATAAGGAAAGGCGGAGAGACCTTTTATGAAGGAGGCCATGTAGCCGCTAAGTTCATCGAAAAACCGAAAGGGAAAGACGCGAAAGATATATTCAAGGAAAGACTCCCTGATAATAGCCACGTATGGCTTTATAATAGCGGGATGTTCATAGGAAGACCCGATATATTTTTAGAGGCGTTCAGGCAAGTCGCTCCTGTCTACGGCGAGGCGTTCGATGCCATAGCGGACCCGGAGGCTACGCTGGAGACGGAGGCGAAGGCCTTCAAGCAGTTAGGTGAGAATAAAAAGAAGGGTGGGTTTATTCATTCCGGAGAACCGACAGGATTCCGCAAGGGCGTATCGGTGGATTATGTATTAGCCCAGCCCGTCTCGAAGATGGAAACCGACAGGATCGCGCTATTTATGGTTGCGGGCACATTCAAATGGAAAGATATAGGCAGTTATGCGATGGCCTATGCATATTATAAAGATGATTATCTCGGAACGCCTGACAAAGGAGACGCATCCGCAAAAACAGGTGTCTATAAAGACGCAGATAATAATATCGTTGTGAACAAATCCTCCGACATAACACCGGCGCCCTATGTTAATTTTGAAAGCTGCTCAGAATGTTTTGTCATTGCCAATGATCCTGATGCGAGGATAACGCTTAAGAATCTCACAAGAACGATAGTAATCTATAACCCGACTACAAAATCGGTTATGGTGGCGCCTATTAGCGTAGAAGGCGATTCTATAAAGAAGCTTCAGGGCAGGATAGGGGCGAGGGCCGCCTTAAAAGGTTATGTATTGGGCAATTTATCAGGGATTGAGCCGTCAAAAAAGAGAGCGGTGATTAGGGGCAGGTATGATGATAAGACAAGCTCAATTGTCATGGAAGAAGCTGACCAGAAGAATAATGTTGTCGAAGAGTATCTGCAGGGCAACGGCATAATCATCGGATCCGAAGGATGCAGTATATCTGTAGGTGTTGGGCTCGCCACAATTGTTGATATGAAAGACGTCTCTCTGGACGTGCGACAGTCAACCGCTGACGGCATAAATATATCAGTGGAGAAGAAAGGCCCTGCCGCGGCATCGGCAGGTACGGCAGTTTCCGCGGGGATCACACTCGCGCATCTAGAGACACCTGCGGAGCGGATAGGGAACACAAGGATGATGCTTGAGCGGCTGGATATAAATCACATTACGCCCGCCGCATATGCCGGCGTTTACGGCGTGAGCGAGGATATCGCGAAAACGGAGATAGGTAAGATATACGAAGAAGATATCGATAGAATAATAAAGATCGCGGCAGGCATCTCCAGGCTTAAAATCGATAGGAGCGACCCCGCTAAAATAGCCCATTTGGACGGCGAGATCGAAAAGCTGCAGAAGACGGTAAAAGATATCGTGCTCGAGAGAAAGAGCCGCGGCACGCTCGTTCCAGGATGGATAAGGCTTGTCGTAGAAGGCATAAAAGACAGGGCGGAGTACAAGGAATCTTCACGGGTCAGGAGCGAAACGGTCCGGCTGTGCAATACCGTCTTTGCCGAATCAAAGGAAAACGAAATATTACAAGATGCCGCCAGGACAGAGAAGGAGCGCATCTTAAAAGATAAAGAGCTTATTACCTTGAGTCCGGCCATATGCAGGCGCGATTCAGTCAGGGCAGAAGACGCCGAACTTGAATTATCGGATACCATAGCCAATATATTGGGCAAGTCTATGGTGATGCTTATGCTGAAACAGACAAAATTGACCGATCCGTCTAAACTAAAAATGGTCGTGGGCAGAGAATCGCGGATCACTGGTCGGCGCATATTATCCGCTTATAAGAGAGGCCTCCTTGATATGGGCGCCAATGTTTTGGACATCTCCAAGACGGAGATCGATACCCTTGAAGGAAGGCAGGTAAGCGAGGTGGTAAGTACGCCTCTCATCTATTTTGCCAATCAGCTTCTCAACCCGTCCTCTGCTACCGAGATAACCGCAAGCCACCTACCTAAAGCCGCAAACGGTATTAAACCGACCATCATGAAAAGGAACGTTACAGCGGATGAGATGAAGGTGTGGGAAGAACTGACCCATGATATTATTGACGGGAAGATCAAACCGTCCGGAAACAAGGGAGCCGAGACGAGCGATGCATCGGTCTTGGGTTATTACCATTTGATGCTCAGCGCTACCCTGGCCGAAATAATAAATGATGAATCAAATGCCGCAGGACAGGCCCTCGTGAATAAGTGGCGCCTGGGGAGAAACGATGTCCTTAATAATGGGAAGACTTTAAAACAAGCGCTTGATGATATAAAGAACGAGGTCGCGGCATATATGGGAAGTAATCCTCTGTGCGGCATGAAGATGGAAATAGACCCCGGCAACGGCTCCATGGGGCCGATAGCGATTCCCTTACTGATAGGCCTTGGAGCAGAAATCCCGGCCGCGCCGACGCACATACCGGACGGAATATTTGAAGGACTGGGAAGGCATGACTCAAACCCAAATATCCCGGATAACCTGCGTATCCTCATACGGAGAGTCTTCGATAACAAGGCAAGTATGGGGGAGGCCTTTGACGCCGACGGCGACAGGCTCGGCGTTATTTCAAGCGAAGGCGACTATCTGCAGGGCGACGATATAGCGTGCCTTATAGCTCCCGTACTTATAAAGATGAGAAAGGAATTGACCGGCAAAGAACCGGTCGTTATCGTCAATAATCTCTGCAGTGATCAGCTGAAACAAGTTATCAGGGAGGCGGGCGGTAGGGCGGTTGAATGCAATGTAGGTTTCACTAATGTAAAAGCGAAGATGACCGAGTTAAGAGATCAGGGTAATGAAGCGATCATGGGCGTGGAGCTTTCCTCACACATTATGATGGATATGAATTTCGACTCGGATGACGCGTTTTTCGCATCGATTGTGCTTATAGGCATATTGAAACAGAAGGCCCGCGAGCTTAGCGTGACACCGCAGGAGGTAATGGGGCTCATGCGGAAGGAATTAAATGCCAGATATTTTAAGGTAAATCCCATAGGAGAGGGCCGCGTATTGATGTTAACAGACGATACGCGCAAAGAGGCGGCCGCGAAAGCAGTGGAAGAATGCAAGAGGAGGATCGGCGATCCAGAGTATCAGTATATATACGAGAAGAATCCTGATAGGGAGACGGAAGACCTGGAACGGGAAGGCGGGATCAAGATAGATGTAAAAGAGAGAGAGACCGGCGAGCTTATGGGTTGGTTTGTTATAAGGCCGTCCGGTACCTCGGCGGAGATAGTCGTCACCGCGGAGTCGGTAGTCGGCGTCCATGCCGAATCGGAGGCAAATGCCATTATGAACGCCCATAAGATCAAACAGGAGGTGATAGACCTTCTCCGTCCTTATGAGAGATGGGTTAAGGTTGACGAGATACAGCCCTCGGACTTTGGCGCTGTCTTCAAAGCAAGGCTCGAAGGCAAGGATGTCTCTGAAGTTAGAGCTGTCGAGAGAGCTGATATCTTCAGAAAATCAGTCGGCATGCTGGCTGTGGGGCAGGCAGATGAAACGCCGCTTACGCCCGGCGCGGATGAAATAATCGCGTCGATTATGGAAGAGGTTGTGGTGCCCGAAGGCATAAGCGAAGCGAGGAACGCGGCGGCGGGAGAGCGATTGATGCAGGAAATAAAGGGTAGCCTTCCCGGCGAGCATACGGATAGGATCGCCTCCATATATAATGAAGTGGTAGCGAGGGTTAAAGCGGCGCGTCTCGGGACCCGCATAGCCGCTCAGGAAACGACCGCGCAGTTTCTCGCAACTCAGGAAGTGAGGGACGTTACGGTTAATGGGGAAACAGGCGCCCTTATTGTGCCGTCATCCAGCGATTACAAGGACAGGGGCCAGCACGATTCTACTTACATGAAACTAAGGGGCCTGGCCGCGAATGCCTTGGTTAGCGCGCGGAAATTGTTCGCGCGGCACCAGTATGAGACGGTTTATTCCATGAACCACGGCGCTCTTCCGATCCCGGAGACGTTGAGGCAATTGGCGTCTTATAACAACGTAAGCCCGGAAAATTACAGGATTCACGATACATTCTTCCCGCAGGTGAATCCGCTGTTCCCGGGAAGCATACAGTACCAGGTTACGGGCGCCCATTACCAGGCGAATGTCTTTGACATAAAGTATGTTACCGAGGGTAAAGGCCTGCAGTATCTTGTAAAGGTTGACAGGAAGGCGTTTGAGGAGACCGGCAAGGTCGTCGTGGTCGATACGATCGTGCAGGAGATGGCGCCCGGCAAATGGGTATACGCCCTGCCCGGCTATATAGATATAGTGGTGAATAAAGGGGCATTGAGATTTAATGATGTTTCCTATGAATTGAGCCCGCAGGAACTGGAAAAACTCGAAAACGAGACCGGCTTTAAAATAGATATGGATACGAATTTCTATGAGAAACTGCCGGCGAAAGGGATGGCGCATCTATTCTACATGTATAACGGCGAGACGCGTGTTGCGCTCAACCCCGAAGTTATGCCCGAAGGTAACCTCAATATAAGGGTAATGTCAGCTGGCCTTCCGACGATGGCCGAAAAAGAACTTAAAGTAGGCCTCATGGAGATTTACGCGGCCAATCCAGGCATAGTTCAGTCCATGATGTCGCTTCGATATCTTGAGACAGTTAATGAGAAGATGCCGTTTGCGCCTGCCATGATACAGGCAATTCATCCGAAAGAAACCATCGTGCCGGAATCGATCGATGTCTTGAATAGCAGCGCTCAAGAAGCGGCCTTATTCTTTGAGGCATTAGAACAAGAGATCGGGCAAGGGAATCCTATAGAATTCTTACCCAATGTGAGATGCGGCAGGAAGAACAATCAGACTTGGGGCGTGCCTGTCAGCGTGTCGATGATACTCGAAGGGCTGGGGGCTCGAACTCGGCAGGAAAAAGAGGCGCTTGTCGATAGGCTTAAGATTGATATCGATGATGTGGTGAGCGAGCTCTGGATAGGCGCGGACATGGAGCATCCGTCAATGGTAAATGTAAAGACAAAGTATTCAGCGCCTGTATATGTGCTATTCGGTAATTATCCCGAAGAAACTTTCGGCAAGGATCATTTAGACGCATTCGGCCGGGATTTCGGCTTGTTGATAAAACACCTCAATTCGGCCAGATACTTATCCGCCCAGAACCATGTATTTACCGAAGGGGTAATACCTTTAAATAAAGAATCGGTTGCGGTGATGGGATTCGCGAGAGATATAGGGCCCCAGGAATTGGAAGAAGAATTGATCCGGGGAAAAGAAGAATCGCTTAATAGGGTTGTTCTTATGGAGGGAAAACCCTATCTTGTTCCCAAAGGCATGATGCATGCCTATGGGCCTGTCAATGTCCTTGAGATAAAGGAACAGAGCCTTGGAAAACCTGATACGGGTATGACCAATTCCATATATGATAGGTTAAGCGTGCCGGCAGGACAGAAGACGCCTCCGGCCGAATGGCCAACGATGAGACAGAATAATCCGGCGGAACTTGCAAAGGCTGTTGGCATCGATTCCAGGAGGACCGGAAAAGACGTATTGACCATGGCCCGCGAGGCATGGCAGAGGGCATTAAACGTTATGGCCGAGAACAATATGCTGAAGGAGGCAAAACCTCAAGATTATGAATCGCCGGTTATAAACTTACGTCCCCAAGCGATAGGCGGTAAACTGGAAGGCATGATGTTAGAGCCGGGCTTTGTCGTTGAGAGGTTTGAGATCCATGCAGGCCAGACGATGTTAGCTGAGGAGCTCACGTTCGGCAGGGCGAGCATAATCATGGTGCAGGAAGGCGCGGTGGATTTGACAACAGAAAAAGATGTGCCGATAACGACATTGAAAGCCAAAACAGAAGATAGGTACAGGCTTAATCTATCTGCATATCCGTCTTATAAGATTACAGCCGCTCAGGGCCGGAAGGCTATCGTTGATGTGATGTATAAACCTCTTCCGGCCGAGGCGCTCGTCAACACGGGCTTTGAGGCAATTCGCGCCAATCTTCCCGCTGTGCGAAGCCAGAAAGTTCATTTGCTCACGACTTCAAAAGCGTTCCGAAGGGGTGACGTGCGTGACCGCGAACCCGGCTCGTTCAGATATGAAAAGGAGATTTTAAACCGCGTATCCGACGGCAGGGTGGAATTATCGGAAGTCATAAGCTGTGACGCGGGCGAATTGAAAGAGGCCCTGCAGGGTTTGATGAAGGGCGAAGAAGGCGTCAATTACGTCGTCCAACTTACCGAGGGCGAATTTAATTCGATCAAAGACGATAAGGACATAGCGAGGCTTTTGAAAGATACGAGGCTCATGGTTCTTCCCAATGTCAAGCTTGGCGAAAACCGCGGCATACCGTTCATCAGAGAGATTGAATCGGCCGGTGTAATACTCGGTAATACAAAACCGGAGGATATCCGGGATAAGACGGCTATAGCCGGATGGTTGAAGACCGTAATGTCGAAGTTGACCGGCAACAAAGCGATCGACTGGGAGATGCTCGCGACGCTATTGAAGTCGCCGGACCCGGCGATGTCATTCGCCGACAGGATAAGTATTCTGCTCAAGAACCTGCAGGTCAGGATCCAGCCGCACAAGGCCGATGAAGGCGTGCGTGAAAGGCGGCAGCTCTTGTGGAGCGTGTAATTATCGTTAAACGGTTGCGGTTGCGCGGCTCGCCACGGTTTTCGTTTATCGTAAAACGTTATGGAAGAAAAGAAAACCATCAGAAGTTTTCATGATTTGGAAGTTTATCAAATTGCATATCAAGCGATGCTTGACGCATTTAAACATATTTTGCCCAAACTGCCTTCAGAGGAGAAATACGACTTGGTTGATCAGCTCAGACGTTCGACCAAAGCCATTCCTCGCTTGATAGCAGAAGGGCATTCTAAAAGACATCAGAAAAAAGGCTTTCAAAAATACCTAGATGATGCAATGGCAGAATCTAACGAAACAATTGTTTCATTGACCCAGGCGAAAGATTTATATTCTTCAGTGATTGATATAAAGATATGCGAAAGTCTAATAGATAATTACGATAAGATAAGCAGGCAGTGTTATAAGTTGGGAATTGCTTGGGATAGATTCGGCGATCGTAAATTAATCGACGCAACCGATAGACGATAGACGAAACGAGCAGCGCAACCGATAGACGAAAGACGTAACCCGATAGGAATTCGACATTGAATAATATTATGCGGAAATACAGAATTATCATCAACACCCTGGCCTGGCTTGTCATAATAAGCCAGGCCTTTACGCTAAGCCCCGTGTATGCCGACTCGCTCGCCACTCCCAAATTAACCCATCCCGACGCCAATCAGGCCAGAGCCATATCCAACCTTGCTGAGTTCGAGGTATGCTACGGTGAAAGGCTTTTATATAAGGGTGAAAAGCTTTCGTCCGTTAATTCCGTTTTAAAAAATAGATTTCTGGACAGGAAAAAAGTTTATTTGAATGAACCGTCTATCCTGGTGCGGGAGAATCTAAAACTCGGTCAAGTTGAATTTATAAGCTACGACAGAGAGAAACAGGCGGGCGTCTTTAGGTTTAAAGGCAAACCGGACAATTTATATACGGTAGCGCTTATTCCCAGGCAGGGCAAGTACTCGATAACCCTTCATAAGAATTCCTCCGGCTCGGCATCTCAAAGCCTTGCAAAAACAACTGATAGTCAGGATGAACCCCTCACCGGACACGGGTTCAGCGTGGAGGATGTCAACAAAGTCAAGCTTACGGCATGGAGCGAATCCGGCGCTTTCAGGAAGGTCATGGATGAGCTCGAAGATATTTTAAAAGCCCGCGCGCCGGATAATCTGAAAGAACTGCTTTTTTATACCCTGTCGGCATTTAAAGAAGGCCGTGACGGCCGGCAGCTCGGTTACACGCCCGCCCGCTACAAAGACCCGGCTCATTATTATCTCGGTTTCGGGACATCGAGATCGATATGCCTCGCCTCCGAATTCCTGGATGAAGAAAGCCCGTTATCGAAATTTGCCGCCGAAGAGCTGTTTCACGAGTTACTGCACGCGGCAATGGATATTTCCAAAGACGATTCTTACATCGAGAGCGAGACGGCCAATCATATAACGTCGCTCAGATTGGCCGCGCAATTTTTCTGGGGATTGCCGGAAGAAGAAGCGCTCTCCCTCTCCCCGAATATGCTCGAGCACCATTCCAGGAACAGCCTCGGCGACGCGATAAGGCTGTGGAAGACGGAACAGCAGGATATACGCGACGCCGTCCTCAACAATAAACCGCTTGAATTGAAAAAGATGTTAGTCGACGCGTTAAAGAGAATCGGCAATAATCCGTCGAAACTCTTCGATATTCTCGCCGTCTGCGATGCCGCGTCGGACGAGATGAAAAGGCATCCGATACAGAGCCGCTATCCTCTGCTTATGGCGGTAACCTTACTGAATAGGAAGCAGAAACTGCAGCTTGTTAAAGCGGTTAAACAGGGCGGCGATGCTATCGCGGATCTTAAAATAGCGGATTCCGTTCTCCTTATGCTGGAGAAGAAGGTGCGGCCCGATTGGTTGGGGCACCAGGCGCCCAATCTAAAAGGAAGAACCGTATGGCAGGTTGCCTCGGAGATATGGAATCCCGGCGGAGGGTTAGGGCGCGTAATGCAGTTTGAGGCCTTTTCTTTCCGCGACATGTTAGGCCAATGCGCGGGCGATGTCCGTCTGAGAACCATAGAACCCCATTACGCGTACGGAAAAGACGGAGTGCCCCTGGATTACGATAAGATACTCGGCGCTTACGAGGGCAAAGAAGAAAATAGGCTGAAAGAAGTGGATACTTTCGAAGTAACGGTTGGTGACGAGACAGCAATCGCGGTATGTTCACGCGCCCTCAATCAGCATGGGATCGAAAGTTATATAATTAAGCTCCTCAAGAGGGGCGCAGACGGCAGCCTCTCCCCATATTATACGGAGGGCATGTATCTTTATCGCGGCGCTGAAGCGCCCGCCGCTGTTCCGATAGAAGATTTTTCCGCGTTCTTCTCTGCCGCCTCGCTTGAGCTTGTCGCGAGAATTGAGGCAGGGGAAAAAAAGGCTTCCGAGGAAGCCTCATCCTTCTGGAACTATCCGGTCGTATATTTTAATGACGGCCAGCTCGGGCTCGCTCCGTTATTCCGCCGGGCGTTCGAACATTTTTCCAATAACCCGATTCTCAAGGAAGCATTAGTCGCTTACAAGACTCACACCTATCCGAACCGGGTCTTTTTCGATGTGCGCGAGAAGAACGGGGATGAGGGGTATGGCATAAAAGTCCTGAAGCGCTTCGGGATACCGGAAAAATACTGGGAGTATTTTACCCATGTTATCGGTGAAGAACTGAGCCAGGAGACGAGAGAAGTAGCCGATTTTACATCGGCGGGCCTGCGCTCGGCGGACTGGCAGGCAGGCGTAAGCGCCAAGCAGGCCGACGACGTATCGATGTATGACGACTGGGGAAAGTGGAAAGATTTCTTCGAGCTTGTAGCCATAACAAACGGAGATTACCTGCCGATCACCGAATCCCGTTTTGCCGAGGCCGCCAGGGAAGCGCTCGCGGCCGCCGACATCGAAAGCCTGACCCCCATGCAGGTCTTTGTGGCGAACAGGCGCGCGAAAGAAAACCTGAACGCCTTTTTGATCAAGCGGCTCGGCGATAAGTATATTTTCGGGATAAGCCCGGACAAACCCGTTCTTTCATATTCCGGAAGGGGTGTTGACGAAAAAGCCGGAAGGAACAGGGCCCTGTCAAACAGCAACATCATAACTCTGGTGAAGATGGGCGTCCAGGTGGTGATAGGTTTTAATGTCCAGAGCGAGAAACATAACAGGGACGAGCTGGATAAACTTGCCGAAGAATTGCGCGAGGCAAAAAGCAAAGATCCGGACGGTTACCCCGGCAATTTTATATTTGTCCCCGACAGCGACATAGAAATTCAGAGGCTTATCCTTGCCGCTTCAGACGCTCAGGTCCAGGATTCGGATCCGAGGACGGAGGCCGCCGGTTATACGGAATCGAATATAAAAAGGTGCGCCGGGTTGCAGATAGCGCCGCCCTGGCCCGAGGGAATACTGCAGGCAGGCATCCCCTTTAATTTTAATAAACTCGGAGAAGGGGCTACCATTATTCCGGAAATTACCCTGTCGGAAAGCGATTTGAAAAAATTGCGGCGCGGCGCCTATGATCCCGAGCTGAATAAAAGAGTGAGCCATGCTTACCTTGAATCGTATAAGAAACTATTTTCGCTGGGTTATAAGGACGAGGCGGGCCTTGATGAAAATATTCTGGCTAACCTGCGTCAATTGTCGCACCATCAGGCTAACGCGATAAAATTGAGCCGCGTCTTCGACGCGTGGCTCACTGTGGCTGAAGAGATGCGGCAGTGGTCGGGCGCGATAGAGAAAAGGTTCCCGCGGCCCATAGAAACTCCGCCTGAAAAACGCGTGGTAATGCTCATATCGGGCGGCGAATCGCCGGGGGTGAACGATTACTTCTCGCTTATGGCAAAGTCGCTCGCGAAGCAGGGCTGCTCCGTGGAGGCCGTGAGATTCGGGTTGGACGGGCTTGTCCGGGCCAGTGTAGAATTCGACGGAAATCGCGTATGGATCGACTGGGGTAAATCCGAGAATATACTGCACGCGCCGGGCGCTTTTGAAGGGACCGCGAGGGTAAGGCTCGATGACGCGGGCATGCAGGCCCTGTTGGATAATCTGAAAAGTTATTGTAAAACGCTCGTCGTCATCGGCGGAAATGACCATCTGGGCGAAGCGGAAAAGATAGCGAAACGGTTAAAATCCGAAGATTCCGATATGGCCGTAGTGGCGCTTCCTAAGACGATAGACCGCGATACGAAAATTTATCCGATCGGCGCCGATACCGCCGCCCGGAACGCCAACAAACTGGTTTTGCGCGCGGCGGCCCTGCCGGGATCCGGCAAGTGCGTTGTCGTCCAGATGATGGGCCGCGACATGGGCTATTTCGCGGTAAGGGCGGGAGATATGAAGCCGAAGGTTCGGGACGGTTATACCGACGCCGAGATAAATAAGATGGATATTGTCCGGCCCACCGTCGCAACGCTCGTGCCAAATAAGCCGGTACCGCTTTCGGATGTAATTGACGCGGTCAGGGTAAGGATGAAGAAATACGGCGCCGCGACGCTCGTCATATCGGAAGGATTCAGGCTTTCCAGGATCACAAGGGACTCGTCCGGAGTTTTTAAATGCGATAGCGATAAATTGCTGGAGGGCGCCCTCGAGGATAAATTATTATCGGCAAAACTCGCGAACCTCTCTACCGATGAGCAGGGGAACCCTAATCTCAGCGGACTGGTTGTGGCGGACTTTCTCGCGGAAGTCCTCGCCCGGGACGAAGAATTAAAATTGATAAGGGAAGAGAACCTGTTGCTTGAAAACCCGAATTACAGCTTCAGGGCTTCCGCGCCAAACAGCCTTGACCGCGCCGTCGCGGATAAAGCGATCGACTTAGCGAGCCGCGTAATATCAGATCCGGACGAACGCGCGAAGGCAATAAATGCGGGCGGTGTATGTATCGCCGCAAAGAGGACCGTTTCCAAAGCGGAAGACGTCGAAGTGTCTGTCATACCTTTATCCGAGGCGACAGGAAAGGTAGGCCTTGATGACAGCGGCCTCTATACGGATGAGGAATTGTCCGAAAGAAACGTTATCGGATATGCCTCGCCGACAGATAACCTTCCCGATATGCCCGAAACCGAAAGCCCCGCGCATCCAGCCGGTTATAATAGAGAACATGCCATCATGTGGTTAAATTCCCAGGCGGAATCCGCGAGCGAGATGCAGGCAAAAAGGGGTGATGGCTGGAGAAGGCCGAATATATGCGTTATCGCCAGGCCGGACGCCGACGATATCATATCGGACCTGAAATACAGAAAGGCCGTATCCAGGGCCGATGAGTACATAATGGAGAGGATAGGGAAAGCGACCGTATATATCCCCGCGCTCGAGCCCGTATCTCTATTGGCCATAATAAGGAAGTCGTATGAAGCCTACAATAACTATCATATGCTCAATTTGGTGCTGGCGGGGAATATCGAGATCGATAAAAACGACGCTCTGCTGGCAAGATTAATGGAGAACCCTTCCACTAAAGACGCGTGCGGGGCTATTGTCGGCGGCGCCAGGCATTCCGGAGGAGACAGGTTGATATTCGGAAGAAGGCTCGCGGATCTTATTTCGATGGTTCTTTCTTCGTCCGAATCCGTCGCGGCGCTCGCGGCGTTCGGCGAAAAGGCGGGATCGCCCATGACCGATATAAGGACCAATATTCTCGGGGAATCGCTGAACTTATTGCCCGGCGAGAACGGCCAGCGCATTAAGGCGATCGCCGCTTCTGTTACCGGGGCTATGCCTCAAGCCGAACCGGCGGTTGTAATGAGCGATGACGATATTAACGCTGTGGTAGAAGCATCCTCCGACGCGGGCGAAGACGCCAGGAAGGCCGCGGAGGCCGAATTCCCCGGCGAAATGCACCTTGTATTCGTCAGGAAGGCGATCCCCGATATTCAGCAATCGACTACAATCGCGATGAACGTCTTAAATCTCTGCAGGGAATATTACGCGGATAAACTCGAAGGTTATACCGTTGATATCGTCGACGATCACAAGGCCGCCATGGAGCTTCTCGCGAGAAATCCCAACTGGTCCAGGAATGATACAATAATAGGGCTTGTCGATAAGGAAAGCCTTGAAGAGCTGGCAGGTGAGCTTGAAGCCGGCAATATGACGGATAAGGCAAAGATATTATCGATGCAGAAGGCGGATGACGGCCAGTTTGTTCCCATCAAGCCGTTTTTTGACCTCATGGCAGCTATCGTGAGGATCAATAGGCCTCTCGACAGGGTGGAAGACAGGGATCTCATCGATTATATCAAAGAGCTGTTAATAAAGATCGGAACCAGGGATATAGACAGGCTTACCGAAGTCCTTGCCTCTGCCGACTTCCACGATCCTATCCGATTTGCCAGGGACTTTATTATAAGGCTGCTGCCTCCGGCAAGAAAATTCGACACGACAACGCTGAAAAAACTCTACCAGGCCTCCAAGCTCGTCGTCGAGTCGCTGTAATCCCAAGAAAACAGGCACCTTTTGTTCTTGACGGAAAATAAGCGTTATGATAATCTAAATCTTCATTATGAAAACGCTAAGAGTCGGCATAATCGGCTGCGGGACGATATTCCCGATGCACGCCCGGTCGCTTAACAATATAAAGAATGTGAAGCTTACCGCAGTCTGTGATATTAAGGAGCCGAGGGCGAAGGCCGCGGCCCGCGCTTATAGATGTAATTATTATACAAATTATAAGAAAATGCTGGATGAGGCTGATCTTGATGCCGTCCACATCTGTACCCCGCACTACCTCCACATGCCGATGGTCCTCGAAGCCGCCAAGCGAAAGATCGACATTCTTACCGAGAAACCGATGGGGCTTAACCCGGCCGAAGGCCAGAAGGAGATAGGCGCCGCCAAAAGGACAGGCGTAACCTTCAGCGTGATCTCGCAAAATAGGTTCAATCCCGGCTCCCAACTTGTGAAAAACAGAATTAAAGACGGCTCGCTCGGGAAATTGAAAGCCGCAAAACTCGTCCTCACCTACCATAAGCCCGACAGTTATTATAAAAAGAGCGACTGGAAGGGGCGCAAAGATTTAGAAGGCGGCGGCGTAGTCATTGATCAGGCAATCCACTATCTTGATATAGTCAGATGGCTAATTCCGAGCCCCATCGATTACGTCGAGGCGAAGGTTTCAAGCCGCATGCATTCATTCGTAAACGTCGAAGATACGGCCGAAGGCGTGATGAAATTTAAAAACGGGTTTTATCTTTGTTTTTATCTCATCAATTGTTACTCGTTCGACGACGATCCTTTTATCGACATGGACTGCGAAAAGGCGAGGGTGCGCATAGTGAAGGACTCGGCATACATAGGATATTACAGCGGTAAGAATGAGAGTGCACGGCCGCGAGACGACGAATATATAGATTACGGCGACGGTGTCCGCGACTATTGGGGATATTGCCATTATAATCAGATCAGGGATTTCTATGATGCTATCCGCAAGCGCCGAAAGCCCGCGATAACGGGTGAAGACGCTCTGAAGACGCAGAAACTCGTGTGGGCGATCTACGAATCCTCGAAGCGCAATAAGCGCGTGTATTTCTAACCTGCCAATTCTAACCAGGTTAGAATATGGGGGGTTAGAATATGATGAAGAACTGTTAAGCAATGCCGAAGAAATAGCGAAAATGTTATCGGGTCTGATTAATTCTTTACAAAGATAACTTTGTTTGGTATTATTTTTTCTTTAACCTATAAGCTTTGAACTATTAGCTATAAACTAAACGCGTAACGGAGAATAGTATGGCGGTTGTTAGAGTAGCAGTAATCGGCTGCGGTAAGATAGCGGAGCGCGCAAGCTTACCGAATCTGGTGAATTACAAGGAAAAGGTTGAGGTAAAGGCCCTCTGCGATATAGAGGAAGCGAAAGCAAAAAATTTAAAAGAACGGTTCGAAATTTCGGGCGCCGATATAGTCAAAGACTGGAAGAAGGTCGTGACAAGGCATGATATCGACGCTATTTTTGTCGATACGCCGAACTATCTTCATGAAGAGATGGCGATAGGAGCGGCGAATAACAAGAAACATGTCCTTGTCGAGAAACCCATTTCGATTACAGCTAAGGCCGCGGACAACATGGTCAAGGCCGCGAAGAAGACGGGCGTATATCTTATGGTAGAGCAGACCCAGAGGTTCGACCCGGTCCACCAGGCGGCGAAGAAGATCCTCGATTCCGGAATGCTGGGCAAGATCCACAATATCAGGGGGCGTATCGGCCACGCCGGGCCGGAATACTGGTCCGAAGGCAAAGCCCACTGGTTCTACGACAAGAAAAAGTCGGGCGGCGGCGCGATGATCGATATAGGCGTGCACATAACCGACCTTATAAGATGGTTCGCGAATAAGAAGATCGCCGAAGTATTCGCGACCATAAGAACGATAGAGAAGAAAGTGCCCGTAGACGATAACGCGACCGTCCTATTCAAATTTGAAGACGGCTCCAAGGGCGAGATCGAATGCAGTTGGACGACGAGGCCGTATGAAGTGTTGACCTTCGTCTACGGCAGTAAGGGCAAGATGATGACGGCGATCGGCACGGAGAAACCCGTTAAAGTTGTGATCGCCAGGACCGGCAAGGGCGAAGATCCGAACTGCGCGCTGGAGGATATCTATCCGGAAATCGGATCGGGAAGCGGCTGGGAGAACGCCGTCCATTATTTTATCGATTGCGTTATTAACAAAGAGAAGCCTTTCGTCTCAGGCGTTGAGGGAAGAGAGACGATGCGCGTGATTAACGCGGCGTATGAGTCAAATGATAAAGGAAAGTGGATTAAAGTAATTAGTAAAGAGTAATGAGTAAAGAGTAAGTTGTGCCGCCTTTTAATTACTCATTACTCATTACTCATTACTCATTACTCATTACGCATTACTCATTACTAATTACGAATCGCGTATTTTTAAGAGGACTTAATGAAACTCGGACTATGCACGTGGTCATACAACAGGACATTTAAAGCGGGCAGGATGGATCTTGAGAAGCTTCTCCATATGTGCGCCGATGACTTGAAAGCCGGCGGCGTCGACATCATAGATATCCATTTCAGGAACGGAGATAATGTCGACAAACTTCTTGAGGACATGGATTACCTCCTTAAGATAAAAAAGCTTGCCGCTGACCTCGCGATTACGATATCCGCGGTATCGCCGGGCAACAGCTTCGGGAAAGATAACCTCAAGGATGAGAAGGCAGAGGTAGACAAGATAAACAGATGGACCGACGTTGCCTATATCCTCGGCGCGCCGAATTTAAGGATATTTGCCGGATGGGCGCCGAAAGAGAAACACGCCGAACTCTGGCCAAAAGTCGTAAATAGCGTCAAAGCTTGCGCCGCCTATGGCGCTAAAAAAGGCGTTGTGATGGCGGTAGAATCTCATAACGGCGGCGGATACCTCCCGACGTCGGTCGAAACGCACAAGCTTCTCGAAGACGTCGGCTCGCCGTGGGTCAGGCTGAATCTCGACACCGGCAACTACCGGGACCCGGATATGTACGCGGCATTGAAAAAGTCTATCGCCTGCGCCACGCACATGCACTGCAAGATCCATAAGCTGTCGAAGGACGGAAAAGAGCTCGAATTCGATTTCGATAAAATCTTCAAGATTCTTAAAGACGCGAACTGGCGCGGTTTTTTCAACATCGAATACGAAGGAAAAGAGGATGAACTCGAATACGTCCCGAAATCCTTCGCGATGGTGCGGCAGTTTATGAAGAAGTACGAAATGTTCTAGCGTATAACCATATTTGACCGACGCGGTCGGCGTACGCCGACCGCGTCGGTCGGCTAATGTCCATATGAAGAAAAAAAGGCCGGGATTTTTCGCGAAACTCAACGAACAGAAGATGTCCTATGTCTTCGTCGCCCCAGCGGTGCTTCTTTTCCTCATCTTTGTTTTAGGCCCCCTGATAGCTTCATTCTACTGGTCGTTCACCGAATACGACGGCATACACGCGCCGGTTTGGGTGGGCCTGGCCAATTACAAGGCGATATTTTTTAACGACCCGCGTTTCTGGAAGGCGGTACGCAATACAGTTTTCTACACTGTGGGCGTGATACCGCCCGGCGTGGCGCTATCGCTTCTCCTTGCGATAGCCGTCGATCAGCAGATAAAAGGCAAGAATTTATTCCGTATGATATATTTTATACCTTCTGTCACGTCGGTCATCGCGATTTCGGTAATATGGAAATGGCTCTTCGCCGGGGAGAAGTACGGCCTCATCAATTATTTTCTGATATTGATCGGCCTGAAACCGGTGGACTGGTTGATGAGCCCCACCTTTACGCTTCCCGCCATCATGATAATGTCGATATGGGCCGGATTGGGCTACAATATGATACTCTTTTTGGCGGGCCTGCAGACTATACCCGCGACGGTTTACGAGGCGGCCGATATAGACGGCGCGAACGTCTGGGATAAATTCTGGAATATAACCCTTCCGCTTTTAAAACCTACGATGGTATTCGTCGTCATAATGGGGTTCATCGTTTCATTCCAGGTATTCGAACAGATTTACATAATGACGGAATCGGAATTCGGCATAGGCGGCGTCCTCGATTCGGCGCTGACCGTAGTGGCCTACCTTTACGACATGGGATTCAGGAAGTTCCAGATGGGGTACGCCTCCGCGTTGGGTTATATCGTGTTCATAGTGGTATTCATAATAACGATAATCAACATAAGGTTTGTAAAAACGAAGGTTGATTATTAGTTCTGAAAATGCTATACTTTCAAAACATTTATAAAGAAAGGAAGGAAGACATGAAAACGGATAAGTATCCTATATGTAAACGGTTTGAGGGCAATCCCATCCTGACAGGCAGGGATTTTCCGCCTGAGGCCGATATTAAAAATGTTTTTAATTCCGGCATCGTGAAATACAATGATATTTATCTCATGGTTTGCCGGGTGGAAAACTCCGCTTTGCTTGACCGTTTTTGGATCGCGGAAAGCTCCGACGGCTATCATTTTAAACCGCGGCCGAAGCCGGTGGATATGCCCCACGACGATCCGATGTTTAAGAAATATGCCGACTGCATGTATTATGATCCGCGCGTGACAAGGATCGGGGATGTATATTATATGGTCCATGCCGCGCACTCAGGCCACACCTGCCGGCTAAGCCTGGTGAAAACGGAGGACTTTAAGAAATTTCAATGGATGGGCTTTATTTCCGAAACGGATAACCGCAATGGGGTGCTTTTCCCGGAGAAGATCAACGGGTTGTACGCGCGCCTTGACCGGCCCAATACCGGGGCCGATACGGGAGATATCTGGGTGTCTTATTCTCCGGATCTGATCTTTTGGGGAAAGAGTGAATGCGTGTTCAGGAACTGGGAGGGGATCCGCTGGGCCTGGACAAAAATCGGGCCGGGAGCCGCTCCTATCAAAACACCCGAGGGATGGTTGAATATTTTTCACGGAGTGCGCACTCAATGCAAATCGCATTTTGTTTATCAATTGGGTGTTTGCCTTCTGGATTTGAAGGATCCGTCAAAAGTCAAGGCTATGTCTGAAGACGCGATCCTGATTCCCGAAGAGCTTTACGAACTTGTGGGGCAGACTCCCAGCGTGGTCTTTACCTGCGGCGCTGTGCTGGAGGATAACGGCGAGGTCAAGCTTTATTACGGCGGCGCCGATACGGTTCAATGCGTGGCCATCACAAGCCTGGAGCGGCTTATCGACGCGTGTTATAATCGTTAAGATTAATCTGTAAAAAAGGGAAATGGAGGCAATAGAATGAAAGAAGCTAATGTAGCCGATGGGAAGAAACAGTTCTCGCGTGATCGTCTCCCGATTCCGACCAAGCTGGCCTATAGCCTTGGCACGGCAGTTGATATGTGGGGCCTCTGGCTGTACCCGGCCGTCGCTTTTGCGGTTTTTAATATGTATTTGGGCATTGAGCCGTGGCTGGTGGGTTTGGGGATTACGCTGATCCGGGTCTGGGACGCGTTTATTGATCCTGTGGTGGGGTGGCTGTCCGATAATTTGCGTTCCAGATGGGGCCGCCGCCGTCCTTTTATTCTGATCGCCGGTATTATATGCGGACTGTGCCTGCCGGTCCTGTTTTTGGTTTCACCATCATGGGTTGATATAAAATTCCTCGGCGTCTCCATGGTCTTCTGGTACATGGTGGTGTCCACCATGATCTATATGCCCATAGTCAGCGCTTTTACCGTACCTTACTACAGCCTGGGAGCGGAAATGTCGCCTGATTATGAAGAACGCACCTCCATCATGTCCTATCGCAGTATTGCCCAAAAGATATCGGAATTGGGCAATTTTTATGCCCTTCGGTTTACCAACCTGGCCTGGTTTCTTGTTCCGGGAACGGCGCAAAAGAATACCCTCATGGGAATGCGGGTCTACACATCGATACTGGGTGTGGTAATGGCCATTTTTGCCATAATCATTTTCTTCAGGGTTAAAGAACGCTACTATGAGAAAGTGGTGGTGAAGGTTACCAAGAAAATTTCAATCTTAAGCGGCTTTGGCGAGACTCTCAGGTGTAAGCCGTTCCGCCAGATGATGGTTATGGGCGGCGCTTTTACCCTGGGCACGAGCATGGTGGGCTCGCTCGGTTACTATGCCACGGTTTTTTATGTATCCGGCGGCGACAAGATTATCGGGGATAACTGGCAATTCTGGATGGGTGTGGCTTTTATGCTGGGCGGCATTATAGGAGTTCCTCTGCATGCGAATCTTTCGCATCGTATCGGCAAACGCGAGGCGGCGGTGGTAGCCTGTCTCATAGGCATATGCGGTTACGCCGGTTCCTGGTTCCTGTATACGCCGGCGATCCAGTGGCTGCAAACGATCTCGTCGTGTTTGATGGGAATGGCCGCGGCTTCTCTATGGATGCTGCATAGTTCCATCGGCGCCGACATTATCGACTATGATGAGCTCAATACGAAAGAAAGAAGAGAAGGTTCTTTTACGGCCTGCGCTTCCTATATTCTAAAACTGGGAAATTCATTCGGGTATTATTTTTCCGGCCTTATCCTGACATGGGCGGGTTTTACCTGGAAGCTTAAGGCGCAGGCGCCCCAGACCATATTCTGGATCCGCTCAAGCCTCGCTTTTTTGCCGGTCGTGGGCCTCATCATCGCTATTATTTTTGTTATGCGCGTGCCGTTGGCAAAACAAAAATCCGAAGAAATCCGAAAACAGCTCGAAGCGCGCAGGGGCACGGTATAAGTAATCGTCTTATTCAGCCTTGGCCGTAGGGGAGGTTTAAACCTCCCCTACGGCCTTTTGAGTAACGTTTAAAAATTACCGGCGGGAAGCTTATGAATGAATTAAAGTTCGGCACAAGCGGATTAAGGGATACGGTCGAAAATATGACCGACATGGAATGTTATGTTAACGCAAGGGGCTTCATCGCGTATCTTAAGAAGACAGGAGAGTTTGAAAAAGGCGATTGTATCGCGATAGGCGGAGATAGAAGGCCCAGTACGTATAAGATAAAAAGGGCTGTCGCGGCCGCTATTTACGATATGGGCGGTATGGTAGACGACCAGGGGCGCATTCCCAGCCCCGCCCTGGCTTATTACGCAATGCGCAATAATATGGCCAGTATCATGGTTACGGGCAGCCATATACCGGCGGATAGGAATGGTATAAAGTTTACGAAACGAACAGGCGAGATATTAAAATCGGATGAGCCGGATATTTTGGAAAATGTAAAGAAAGAGAGGGTAAAAGTTTATTCTACCCGCGGCGAAGGCTCAATTTTTGATAAAGATGGGGCTTTTAAGGCAGCGCTCGGGCCTGAGTTTAACGGGTTATTAAGGGCCGAATATTATACGGGTGAGGCTCGTAAATTATATATAGACAGGTATAGAAGCGTGTTCGGCAATAATTTTTTTCCTGAAGGGACAAAAATATTTCTGTATCAACATTCCGCTGTTGGTAGAGATATCGTAAAGGAGATCTTTGAAAATTTAGGCGCTAAAGTCTTTGCCCCCGATATCAAGATAGGCGATGAACCCTTAAGAAGCGATGAGTTTGTCCCGGTCGATACCGAAAGCGTTTCCGACAAGACTTTATCGCTATTTAAGAAGGTTCTCGCGGATAATGATCTTGATATCGGAATAACGCTGGACGGCGATTCGGATAGGCCGCTTCTGGTTTACAGGGTTTATGAAGAAGGCAAACCGACTGACGAAGTTTACCCCGTTAGAGAACCGCGGTTCTCTAACGGGGTAAAATATATAACCGGCGATATTTTAGGGTTACTTGCCGTATTGGGTTTGGAAAAATTAAATATAAAAATAGACGCCGTGTGCGTTCCCGTAAGCGCGAATGATTCTATCGAAAAGATCTGTAAAGACAAAGGCATAGAATTGACCCAGACCAGGATAGGGTCCCCTTTCGTTATTGCCGCGATGAATGATTCTATCGGCCGCCATTCGGCCGGATGGAATGTGGTTTCATGGGAATCGAACGGCGGTTTTTTAACAGGAACCGATCTCAAGATAGGAGATAAAACCCTCAAGGCCTTACCTACCAGAGACGCGGTGCTTCCGCTCGTAAGCGCCATACATTTGATCGTAAAAAGCGGATCGAGCGTTTCGCGATTTTTAAAGGCGCTTCCCTCAAGGTTTACGCATGCGGACAGAATTAAAGAATTTCCCATTGCTTTGAGTAACGCCATAATCAGTTATTTAACCCCCGAAGATTTGAATGACCGAAAAGAGTCCGAAATCATTAAAAAGAGGATAGAAGAAGTATTTCTTAAGTGTGATGGTTTTGGAAAAGTTAAAAACGTGAATTATACGGATGGCATAAGGATACGATTTACCAACGGCGAGATATCGCACTTAAGGCCGTCCGGCAACGCGCCGGAGTTCAGGAATTACGCTATCGCGGACTCACAGGAGAGGGCGGAGGAAATGGCGCGGATAGGGATTGAGAAGATAATACCGATGTTGGCCGAGAGGATTGCTTCTTCAGGCCTATTTTGATATAATGGAATGATATGGAATTCAAGAAGAGCAGATGGTTCCGGAATACCGCGATGAAGGGCGTGATATACGCGTTCCTCATCCTCGGCGCCGTCTCCATAGCGATCCCGTATGTCTGGATGTTCGTCACAAGCCTTAAGCCCGTCGAAGAGGTGCAGTCGTACCCGCCTTCTTTTATTGTGAGGCATCCTACGCTCCTGCCTTATCATGACCTCTTTCGGCTCATGCCGATACTGAGGTACATCTGGAACTCCATATACGTCGCGGCTGCCGTCACTATCGCCAATATATTCCTCTGCTCGCTGGCGGGCTACGCGTTCGCCAAACACAGGTTCTGGGGTAGAGATAAGATATTCTTTGTCCTCCTGGGTTCGCTCATGATACCGTGGCAGGTTAACATCATTTCAGGGTTCATCCTGATGAGGAAATTAGGCTGGCTCAATTCGTATAACGCATTGATCGTTCCGGCCATGGCGGGAGTCTTCGGCATTTTCCTGTGCAGGCAGTTCATAATGTCAATACCGGATGACCTGGTGGATGCGGCGAAGATCGACGGGTGCAGTGAGTTCACCATCTACCGCCTCGTCATACTGCCGCTGATAAAGCCGGTCATTGCGACGCTGGCGATTCTTACGTTCCTCCAGCAATGGAACAACTTCATATGGCCCCTCATAGTGATAAGCTCGAGCGAGATGCGCACGCTGCCTCTGGCCCTCTCCGTGCTCAACAGCCAGTTCGGCACGAGATTCGCGATGGTCATGGCCGGCGCAGTGGTGGCGACGACGCCGATGCTCATCGTCTTCCTGTTGTTCCAGAAGTATTTCATGAAGGGGATAGCGATGACGGGGCTTAAGGGGTATGAAAAGATGTAGGCCGGTAAAATAGGAAATAGTGAAGAGCATTGCGCTGAAAGGATAATCATGAAAAGTAAAAAGGTAAAAGTAAAAAGGCAAAAGTTCAATTCAAAATTTAAAATTAAAAAAGTTGTTTTTTTAGCGTTATCATGCCTGTTTATGCTCACAAGCGTCTCCTGCGCGCAGACGACGAACGAGCCGCAAACGAAGACGAACAACGAACAACGAGCAACGAACAACGAGCTTGTATATCTTAAGGCCGAGAACGCGGTCGCCTCCGGGTTCGACGAAAGCCCGGATTGGGCGCCGAAGCCGGATGCCATGGCGGTGATCGACGGTGATATGGAGACGAGGTGGTCTTCCGGGTATACGGACGGCGAATGGATATACCTTGACTTCGGCAAACCGAAAACGATATCGAGAGTGGTTATAATTTGGGAGCAGGCTTACGCGGCGGATTTTGATATATTGACTTCGGACGACGCCGTTGCATGGAAGGACCTTTTCTCTTTGAAGAGCCAGAAAGGGGATGCCAGCGATATAAAATTCGCCCCTGTCACCGCAAGATATATAAAGGTAGTCGGTGTAAAACGCGCGAACCCTGAATGGGGCATTTCGATGTGGGAGATAGAGCCCTATGGGCCAAAGGCATTGAATCCCGGAGAGCTGCCCAAGGAAGAGATCTTTAAGTCGAGCGAAGAGAAGATCGAGCTTGAGAATAAGAGAAAAGTTCTTTTAAAGAAGATAGAAGGCCGTATAGTCGCCTCGCCCGGCCCGATAACTTCGGGAGAGTTCCAGAAAGGCATCAACTACACTTCATGGAAACCGGATGAGCTTGCCGGAGATACGTCGGATTGCAGCCTGATATACCTGTCGCAATTGGGCGTCAAGCATATAGCGCTGATGGCCGTCTGGTACCAGGCGGATGCCGCCTCAAAGAAGATCTATACCGATCCCGAGAAGACCCCGAGCGATGAGTCTTTGAGCCACGCGATAAACACGATGCATGCCCTTGGCATGAAAGTGATGCTGAAACCCCATGTGGACCTCGCGGACGGGGAAGTGCGGACCAACATTATCTCGAGCGAGGAATGGTTCGCGAGCTATAAAGAGTTCATCCTGCATTACGCGCGGCTTGCGGCAAAGTACAACGTGGAACTCCTCTGCATCGGCACGGAGCTGTCGAACACATCGTTTTCGAAATGGAAGGCCCAGTGGCTGGACGTCATAGCCGCGATCAGGGCCGTTTATAAAGGGCCGATAACATACGCGGCGAATTGGGATGAGTATGAGAGCGTTTCGTTCTGGACAGGCGTCGATTATATAGGAATGGACGCGTATTTTCCGCTTACCGACAAAACAAATCCTACCGGAGAAGAGCTTGTAAAGGGGTGGGAGAAGAACGCCGACGTTATAGAAACATGGCTCAAGGATAATAAATTGAATAAGCCGGTAATATTCACCGAGGTCGGATACGATACTATAGAAGGGTCTAACAAACAGCCATGGCGGGTTCTGCCGACAATGGCGAAATATAAAGAGAGCCAGGACGAACAGGCGGACTGCCTTGAAGCGCTCTTCCTGGCGCTTTCGAAGAGGCCGTGGTTCAAGGGCTTCTACTGGTGGAACTATTTTCCGAGGCCCGACATAGGCCCCCTTGGCTACACTCTCCGCGGGAAGAAAGGCGAGAAGGTGCTTGTGGAGTGGTTCGGTAAACTAAAATGATCATGGATTGCGTTAATCGGTTGCGGTTGCGCGGCTCGTCACGTCAAATGTTATGTGTCTATCGTTAAAAAAGACGCAACCGATGTACGATAAACGAAACGAGCAGCGCAACCGATGGACGACAGACGATCCTATGCGTATCCTAGTCATCGAAGACGAGAAGAAGATAGCGGATTTCATCAAGCGCGGCCTGAAGGAAGAAGGTTACGCCGTCGACGCGGCATACGACGGCGCCGAAGGGCAGTTCCTGGCGAAGACCAACAGCTATGACCTCATTCTTCTCGACCTCATGCTGCCGAAAATCGACGGCCTTACCCTCTGCGGCAATCTGAAGAAAGAAGGGATCGCGATTCCCGTAATCATGCTGACGGCGAAAGACACCGTTGAAGACAAGGTCACCGGCCTCGACGCGGGCGCCGACGATTATATTACGAAACCCTTCGTCTTCGAAGAACTGCTTGCGAGAGTCCGCGCCGTATTAAGGAAGAAAGGTTCGAAAGAAGCGGCGAAGCTCGAGGTCGAGGACCTTAAACTTGACATCATTACCCATAAAGTTACCCGCCGGGACAAAGAGATAATTTTAACGGCCAAAGAGTACGCGCTGTTGGAATACCTTATGCGTAATGCCGGCTCCATCGTCACCAGGACGATGATATCGGAGCACGTATGGGACATAGACTTTGACACATTCACGAACGTGATAGATGTCTATATCAATTATTTGAGAAACAAGATCGACGCGGGGCACGCGAAGAAGCTGATCCATACGGTTCGGGGGAGAGGGTACACCCTGAAAGCATAAATCCGGTTACATAAAACGGTTGCGGTTGCGCGGCTCGTCACGTCAAACGTTATGCGTCTATCGTTAAAAAAGACGCAACCGATGTACGATAAACGAAACGAGCAGCGCAACCGATAGACGAATAACGCAACCCGCTAGGGAAAATAACGCATGTTTTATAAGTCCATCCGCTTCAAAATAACGATCCTCTACATGGCGATTCTCGCCCTGACCATCTCATCCTTCAGCGCCGTCCTATACCATAATGTATCCCAGGGTCTGTACAACAATATGGACATCCTCTTAAAGTCAAAGGCCGGCGGTATATCAAAGGCGATCAATACCTACTGGGAGACATCGACCCTGGAAGAGCTGGCAAGCGGTGTCCAGCCCGACGAGGTTTTAAGAAAAAGGCGCAATTTCAACTTCACGAAAGTCGCCCAGAACTGGGTAAGGGAAGAGTCGAAGGACCCGGAACTTCTGAGCATCATAGTCACAGTTTTCGATACCGACGGCGCGACGATCGCCTCATCCAAAAATGCCCGGGGGCTTACCCAGATCCCGAGAAGAGACTTTATATCCGTTCTGCAGGGCAAGGCCAGGTTCGACACCGTAGGATCGATGAGAATATACACGACGCCCGTATTTGAGAATGAAAAGGTCGCGTATATCGTGCAGGTCGCAAGCTCCCTTCAGCCGTTACAGGCCGCGCTCAACAATATAAGAGTGGCGCTCTTCGTGTTATTCCCCATCACCGTGCTTGCGACCGGAATAATGGGCGCGCTTCTTGCCAAGGTCACTCTTCGCCCGGTCGACAGGATGATACATACGATACATCAGATCACGGCGGAAAATATGAGGCTGAGGCTCGAGAATCCCAATACGAAAGACGAGATCCAGAAACTTGCCGCGACGTTCAACAGCATGCTCGAGCGCCTCGAACATGCCTTCGCGTCACAGAAAAAACTTTTCGAGAACCTGTCGCATGAACTGAAGACGCCGCTGACCATATTGAAAGGTGAATTCGAAGTGGTTCTGAAGAAGACCCGCTCCCAGGCGGAGTATGAGGCGATACTGAAGAGCGCCCTTGAAGAGGTTGACAGGATGACGAGGCTTGCCGGGAACCTGCTTGAGCTTGCAAGGCTTGAGTCGAAAGAGGTATTTCCCGAGAAGAAGAGGCTTAACCTTAATCTTATAGTGCGCGGCATAGTCAATAATATAAGGAAAGTCGCGGAATCCAAGAATATCAGCGTTTCATGCAGGGCCGAAGACGAACTGTTCGTAGAAGGGGACGAGGACAGGCTGAAGACCATGTTCCTTAATATACTGGACAACGCGGTCAAGTATACAAAACCCGGAGGCGGCATATCCGTGACATCGGAAAGACACGGCTCGTTTGTAAATGTAAAGATAGACGATACGGGAATAGGCGTTTCTAAGGAGGAAATAGACCACATCTTTGACCGGTTCTACCGCACCGAGAACGCGAGGGCAAATATGGGGTTCGGCCTGGGGCTAAGCATAGCCAAATCTATAGTAGAGGCGCACAAGGGCGATATCAAGGTAGAGAGCCGGTCTTCCAAAGGCACAGCATTTACCGTTTCCCTGCCCCTCTCCGCCTACGCAATCAACTAGTGATAGAGCAGGTGCTTCGGCGGACAAGCATTAGAATATTTTAATATTCTTCTAACCTTCTTTTAACCGCAGGTAATGTATAATTAAGGTAGAGGATAAAAAATAGAAAGGGGGGCAGTTGTATGAAAAAGTTAATGGTCATAGCTCTGGCGATAGCCTTTGCATTCGGCTTCTCGAGCTTAGCCCGGGCCGAAGAGAAGGTCATATTCGGTTTTGAAAAGGATACCCAGGGCTGGGAGATACCGGAATGGGCGCTTGAGCAGGAGGATCACGTAGCGAAGACGGCGGAGTCTTCCAAAGATTTCGCTAAAGAAGGCAAGGGGTCGCTTAAAGTAATGGCGGACTTCCCGGGCAAGATATGGGCGGCCGGGCTGGTGGAGGATTTTGAGTATTTTGACTGGACGCCTTACAAGGCCATATCCGTCGATGTCTACATACCCAAAGACGCGCCGGTCGGATTAAAGGCAAAGATAGTATTGACGGTAGGCGAAGGCTGGAAGTTCATCGAAATGGCGCGCTCGATCGCGCTCGTCCCGGGAGAGTGGGTTACGATCACCGCGGATCTTATGCCCGGAAGCGAAGATTGGAAGAGGACGGTAGTTGACGATAATTTCAGGAAAGACGTCCGTAAGATAGCCGTCAGAGTCGAGTCGAACAGGAAACCGGAATATAAGGGCCCATTCTACGTCGATAATATAAGGCTTACAAAGTAATTTGAATAACCGTATTAACCTTTAAGGTTGCCTACGGCAACCTTAAAGGTTAATATGGGTTAGGGTAGCAGGGTCTTGACCATGCCCGCGAAAAGTAGTATAATATATATTCTCATAAGAGGTTAAAATGATTAAAAGACTTATATTGATAATCGTTATAATGGTTCTCTTTTGCGGGCCCGCCTTCTCTTATGAATGGCAAAAGGGTATTTGCTATACTGCCTGGGCGAAAGATAAATACTCGTCCACTGCTTCCGACGAATCCCTCCGGGCCCTCTCTGAAACCGGGGCTAATTGGGTAAGCATCCTGACCACATGGTATCAGGATACGTGTCACGATACGGATATACACCCCACCGAGAAGACCCCAAGCGACGAAAGCATCATTCACGCCATCAAAGAAGCGCATTCTCTCGGGATGAAGGTCATGATAAAGCCTCATCTCGATATCATAGACACTTCCGACGGGAGCTGGCGCGGAGATATAGGATGCAAGATAGATACCGACTGGGACGCATGGTTTGAGAGTTACAAAGATTTCATTGTCCATTATGCCGTATTGGCGGAGGAGAACAAGGCCGAGATGTTGTGCATCGGTACCGAGCTTACATCCATTTCCGCGATAAAAGAGGATAAGTGGAGAAACGTAGTAATTAAATCGGTCAGAGAGGCATATAAGGGGCCGTTGACATACGCGTCAAACTGGAATGATGAATACGGGCACATCAAATTCTGGGATGCCCTTGACTACGTAGGCATCGATGCCTATTACCCGCTTGTGGAAGACAAGGCTGTGCCGACGTTAGAAGAGATAAAGAAAGGGTGGGAGCCGTGGGTGAAAGACCTCGAGGCGTTTCAGGAGAGGGTCGATAAACCGATAATATTCCCGGAGGTAGGATATTGCAGCGCGGACTGGACGGCGAAAACCCCATGGGAAGAGCTTACCGGACATACGAATGTGAAGCTTCAGGCGGACTGTTACGAAGCTCTTTTGCAAACTTTCTGGCAGAAGGATTGGTTTTACGGGGTCTATTGGTGGAGATGGGGGACAAATAAGGACTTCGGCGGCCCCAACAACAGGGGTTATATTTTCCGCAATAAACCCGCCGAGAAGATCGTGGAAAAGTGGTATGAGAAGCATGTGCCGACAAAGTTGAAGTACTAAAATTTTTTATGCCGAAATTAAAAATATTTTTAATTCTTTTAATAACAGTTGCCTTTTTTACCGTCCTGCCGGGATTGGCATATTCAAAAGAGATCGTTCTATACGGTTTTGAGAAAGACCCTCAAGGGTGGGAGATACCCGATTGGACGATGGGTAAAGCCGACCATGTCGGCCGCCAGATAAGCGTCTCCGAATTTAACGCGAGCGAAGGCGGATATTCGCTGGAATTCGATGTTGAATTTTCCGGCAGTCCGCGATGGGAGGGCGCATACGTCGAGCGCGTTATAGACGTTACCGACTGGAGCCCGTTCAGCTGCCTGTCCGTCGACATCTTCCTTCCGAAGAACGCGCCGCAGGGCTTGAGGGCGCGGGTTATATTGACCGTAGGCGAAGGCTGGAAATGGACTGAAGGCAACAAGGCGTTCCCGCTTACCCCGGGCGAGTGGACTGTCATAAAGCTGGACCTCACCCCGGATAGCATGTCCTGGCGGAAGTTCATAGACGACAACTTCAGGAGCGATATAAAGAAGCTGGGCATCAGGATCGAGTCTAACGGCAAGATCGCGTACAAGGGGCCGGTCTACATCGACAATGTGAAGCTGTCAGATTAAAGTAAAAAGTAAAAAGTAAAAAGGTAAAAGTGCAAGTAAAAATTAAAAATTTTGACTTTTAAATTGTAATTTTTCCTTTTTCCTTTTTACTTTTACCTTTAACTTGGGTAGCAAGTGTAATGAAGTACGGCTATTTTGACGACAAGAACCGCGAGTTCGTAATTACACGCCCCGACACGCCTACTCCGTGGATAAATTATTTAGGGTGCGATGAATATTGCGCCCTCATATCCAATACCGCCGGCGGATACAGTTTCCACCGCGACCCCAAAGAGAGAAGAATCACAAGATACAGGTATAATAACATTCCCGCCGACAGGCCGGGCCGTTATATATATTTGCGCGACCGGGATTCGGGCGATTACTGGCCGGCCACCTGGCAGCCGGTGTTAGAACCGAAAACCGCAAACCGAAAACCGCAAAATTATAAATACGAATGCCGGCACGGGATGAGCTATACCAGGATCAAAAGCGGGTATAATGGCATAGCGGCAGAGACTACTTATTTTGTGCCCCTGAAGGAAAACCTGGAATTATGGGTACTGAATATAAAAAATACCTCTAAGAGGAAGCGGAGGCTCTCCATATTTACCTACCTCGAATTCTGCCTGTGGCATGCCGTCATGGATATGACCGACCTCCAGTATACCCTGAATATTTCAAAAGCGGTGTGCAGGAAGGATGTGATATACCACCTCACCGGTTATTTTCCTTCCGAAGGCAGGAACGATTTCGCGTTCTTTTCGTCCAGCGAAAAGGTCAGGGGTTTCGATTGCGACAGGGAAACATTTATCGGCCCCTATAATTCGGAAGCGAACCCGCTTGTTGTATCGCTCGGAAAGTCATTCAATTCCGTAAATTCAGGCGGTAACCCGATAGCCTCGCTCTGTAATACGATCACGCTGAAACCGTCGGAGGAGAAGACGGTCGTATTCTCACTCGGCGTCAGCGATTCGATGAAAGAGGCGGATAATCTTATATCGAAATATAAAAGCCTCAAAAACGCCAGGGATGAATTTGAGAAACTCAAAGCCTGCTGGGCGCTGTATTTCGAGAATTACATTTGCGATACGCCGGACGATAAGGTCGATCTTATGGTAAATACGTGGAACCAGTATCAGTGCAGGACGACGTTTAACTGGTCGCGTTCGGCCTCTTACTACGAATCCGGCATCGGCAGGGGAATGGGCTTCAGGGATTCGAATCAGGACACGCTCGGCGTCGTCCATGCCATTCCTGACAGGGTCAAGGCGAGGATCAAAGAGCTTCTGGAGTGCCAGTTCGAAAACGGCTCAACCTATCACCAATTCTTCCCGCTCACCAAAAAAGGCGAAAAGGGCGGCTACTCGGACGATCCGCTGTGGCTGGTCGTTTCGTGCTCCGGCTATATTAAAGAGACCGGGGACGCGGGATTCCTTAATGAAACGGTCCCGTTCACCGATTCCGGGAAGGCGACCGTCTATGAACACCTGAAAAGGGCCATCGATTTCGTCTCTTCCAAAGTCGGCCCGCGCGGATTTCCTTTGATAGGATTTGCCGACTGGAACGACTGCCTGAACCTCACGGGGAAGAATAACGCCGCCCAGAGCGTATGGGTGGCGCAGTTCCTGGTATGGGCCGCGAATGAATTCTCGAGGCTCGCCGGGCTTTTAGGCAGGGCCGGCGATGTCAGGGAATACACCCGCGCCGCGAACGCGATGAAGGATAGGATAAATAAAATAGCCTGGGACGGAGATTGGTATATTCGCGCTTATGACGACGATGGTAATCCTGTCGGCTCATCCAAAAACAAAGAAGGCAGGATTGATCTATTGACGCAAGTCTGGGCCGTAATCGGCGGAATCGCCGGAGATAAGAGGGCGGTTCGATGCATGGATATGGTGAAAAAATATCTCGATTCGAAACACGGTATAATGCTCATCGCCCCGCCATACACGGGCTACGATGCAAAGATCGGCGCGGTCGGGACATTCGCGCCGGGCCTGAAAGAGAACGGCGGTATATTCTGCCACGCGAATCCCTGGGGGATGATAGCCGAGACCATGATCGGCCGCGGCAATGCCGCGTTCGATTATTATGCCAAGATCGCCCCTGCGTTCAGAAACGACATATCGGATACTCATTCGACGGAACCTTATGTTTACGCGCAGTATATAGCCGGAAGCGGCCATCCGGCATTCGGCCGCGGGAGGAATTCGTGGCTTACCGGAAGCGCCGCATGGAATTTTTACGCGGTAACAGCGTATATTCTGGGCGTGAGGCCCGATTATAAAGGCCTCATAGTCGATCCGTGCATACCGGCGAAATGGAAATCATTCAAGGTAAAGAGGGCCTTCAGGGGCGCGACATACGAGATAAAGGTCAAAAACCCGAAAGGCGCGCAGAAGGGCGTCAAATCGATGACGGTCGATGGCGTAAAAGTGCCGGGCAAGATCATCCCGGCGCGGAAGGATAAGAATGTCCATAAAGTTGAAGTGGTGATGGGGTGAAAGGTAAAAGGTTGCGTTTTACGGTTGCGGTTGCGCAACTCGTAACGTATGACGTTAAACGTAAAACGTAACGAGCAGCGCAACCGATAAACGAAAGACGAATTAATTAGAAAGGAGTAGCGCTAAGAATGAGTGAGTTGCCGTTTATATCAATAATCAATCCTATAAGGAACGTTGAGAGGACTATAGAGACAAACCTGCAATATTTGATCGGCATAGATTATCCGAAAGAGAGATGCGAGATAGTATTCGGCGACGGCGGCTCCACCGACAGGACCGTCGATATAATAAGGGACTGGCAGAAAAGATACGAGCTCATAAAGCTCGTAATAGTCCCGAATTCCAAGTCACCCGGCGAGGCGAGAAACGCGGCGCTCAAAATGGCCAAGGGCGATTATATCCTATTCACCGACGGCGACTGCGCCCCGAGAAAAGACTGGGCGAAAAAACTTCTGGAACCGTTCCTGAAAGACCCGTCTATCGGCATGGTCGGCGGCGAGATACATACATTGAGGACCGACCCCGATAACGACGTCGAGTCCTATTGCGAACAGACGAAGTTCCTGACGGTGGCCGGCAGGTGCCTCGCGACGGAAGAAGGTTACTATCCCGGCATCACACAGGACCTTCCTTCGGAAGTGAACGGCAATATCCACAGCCCGTTCTTCGCGACGGCGAACGCAGCTGTCAGTAAAAAGGCGGCGGACGCCATAGGGCGGGAATTCTGGCACGAGATAACGAGCGAGGACGTCGACTTTAGTTTGAGGATCCTGAAGAAAGGTTTCAGGCTTTATTACAAACCATCCGCCATAGTCGACCATATGCACAGGGTGACGCTTCAAGCGTACTGCAAACAGCTGTACGGATACGGGTTCGGCCATCCGCTCGCGGTCCTGAAACACGCCAAAAAAGTCATCGAGATACAGTTCCAGTGGACGCCGCGCTACATAACGTTCGTAATGCCCTCATCCGTTAGGGGTATTATCTACTTGGGCGATTATCATTTTATGCATTTATTTGGGATGGCTTTTGTGGTAAACTTATTACAGACATTATTCACGCAGAACCTGACAATCTGGCTTTGGATATGGCTTGCGCTTACCATGTTCTTCAAATATAGGTATTTCAGGCCGATGTTGAAACTTACGCCCCGCGGCAAGTTTTTGAAATGGTGCTGGATCAGATATGTCTCGAACTGGGCGCTTATGAAGGGCGGATTCAAAGGCGGCAGGACATTCGGAGTGATTTATCTCGAGTCAAGCTGGTAGATTTAAACGAGGTGAGAAATGGCGTTACGGGAAGGGACATTAAAAAGCGAGCGCTTCACTGAAAAGGAACGGCGCAATCTTGCCATACTCGATATCATCAGAAGGACCAGAGAAGTCTCAAGGGCCGAGATTTCTAAGATCACCCACCTTAATATAGTAACAATATCCAACTACATAGATGATTACATTGCCAAAGGCCTCGTCCTCGAGAAGGGATACGATGTATCCAGCGGCGGAAGAAGGCCGGAACTCCTGGAGATCAATTCTAAATTCGGATACACTATCGGCATAGACCTCGGTTCGCCCCATATCATGGAGAATTCCATGATTGTGGGCACGCTGGTGGATACCGCAGGGAAGATCATCTGCAAGGTGAAGACCAAAAAAGAGGAAGAGTCCCAGGAAAATTTTATAAACAGGGTAACAGGCATTGTCAGGGACCTTTACGGCAGGTCTAAAGTGGAAAAGGCGAGGGTGAAAGGCGTCGGGATAGCGATATGGGGTGTCCTGGACAGATATAAAGGCACTGTGAGGTATGCGGTCGAGAAAGGCAGCGTCTTCAGCTACAACGCGCTTCAATCTTCAATCGAAAAGGAGTTTAGCGTCCCCACGCTCGTAGAGCATGACGCTACAGCCGGCGCCCTGGGAGAGAAGTGGATGGGGCTGGGCTTGAGCCAGGAGGCCGAGAACATACTTTATATGTGCTCCGATTCCAGCTGCGGCCTTATCCTGAACGGCGAATTGTATTACGGCGTCTCAAAAAGCGCCGGAGAATTGAATATAAACCCTCCATCGCCCGATTATAAGGACGATAACTGCTGGGCAAAATATGATTACGGATGCGGCTTCAGGTCGAGGGGCATAGATCTCGGGATTTCTTCGCGCGCGAAATCCCGTTTAAGCCAGAATAAAAACGGCAATTCCAAAATCCTCGAGCTTGTGAACGGCAAGCTTGACAGCGTTTCACTTAATACGATAATAGAAGCGGCCAGGCTTCAGGATAAACTTGCGATAGAGCTTCTGTCCGAAGCGGGAGATTATCTCGGCGCGAAGATATCGTTTCTTATAAACCTGTTCAACCCGGATTCCATCGTGATCGGAAGAGGCATGGAAAAGGGCGGCGACATATTCATGGACGCCGTGAGGAAGAGCGTTAAAAAGTGGGCTTACGAAGAATCGCTCAAGGTCGTCAGGATCGTGCCGGCGTCCCTCGGCGAGGATTCTATAGCCTGCGGCGCGTCGGCGCTTGTAATGCAGCAGATATTTGCGAAGATCTAACCAGGTTAAACCTTGTGGTAACCTGACAGATTTAACCTGGTTAGTAACGCTCTAACCAGGTTAAACCTTGTGGTAACCTGACAGATTTAACCTGGTTAGAAAAAGGGAAAGATGAGAAAAATATTCGCCATATTTCTTATAAGCTGTCTCCTGGTATCCGGCTGCGGTAAATCCGAGGGCAGGAAGGCGCCGGGCGAGACCCGGATAACGATGTGGCTCATCGGCTCCGAGGCCCAGGCGCTCACGATAAAAAAATTAGCCGAAGAATTTTACAGCCAGACCGGGATAAAGGTGAAATGCGACGCGATATCGTGGGGCGACGCGCATTCGAAGTACCTTACCTCTATCGCGGGAGGCGTTGCGCCGGACATAGGCACGATGGGGCTTACGTGGGGGGCCGAGTTTGGCAAACTCGATTCCATGGTAGATTTGAAGAAAGAGTATCCGCAAGAGGTAAATTCGATAAAGGAAACGGTCTTCGCCGGCCTTTGGAATTCGATAGAGCATAAAGGCAAGGTCTACGGCATACCTTTCGACATGACCGAATACATTCTTTATTACAGAAATGATATTATAGCGAATCCTCCGCGCGACTGGGAAGAGCTGGTCAGCCTGTTGACGGATTTAAATAAAAAAGGACAGGGGATGATCTTCGACTGGGGATCTTTAAGCTGGATAGGATATTCCCCCTTCCTATGGCAGGCAGGCGGTGATTATTATAATGAGGATTATTCGGCCATCACGATAGATTCGGAAGCCGCTGTCAAAGGGATGAATTTCTTCGCCGGCCTGTACCTGAAATATAATGTTCCGAAGACAAAGATCCCGATAGAGCAGGGGATGAGAACGGGAGATTTTCCTATAGCGATCTCAGGAAACTGGAAGATAGACGACCTCAGGCTGCTGGCGCCGGAGATAGCGGGAAAATGGTCCATCGCTACATTGCCCAAAGGCCCGACGGGAAAGAAGACAGCGTTTATCGGAGGCAGGATAATGGGCATATTCAGCCAGTCGAAACATAAGGTTGCGGCGTGGAAGTTCATAAAGTTTCTATTCAGGCCCGAAACTCAAGCTAAACTCTATGAAGCGGCGCTTGCGGAACAGGATACGTACCTGCCTCCGAGCATGAAGGCATGGCCCATGCTTAGTATGGACCCGAAGTTTAAAGAGGTCCTGGTTTCTCAAGCCAATGACTCCAAGGGGCCTCCGGTAGTCGCGAGCTGGGATTCATGCGCCAGATATATGGACGAGGCTATTCAGAAGGTGATTTTGCAGAAGGCCGACGCGAAGAAGGAATTGGAGATCGCGAAAACACAGCTGGAAAGATTGCTTAAGAAGTAGTATAATGATTTTGCTTCACAAAATTCGGGGGTGACATTATGAAGAAACAGGCGGTGTTTGTCGTTGCGGTGTTTATGCTTGCCTCTTTGATATGCGTTGAAAAGGCGCATGCCGGCGCCTGGACAGTCCCGAAATACAAAGTCTGGGCGGAGTATTACATGAAATGGAATTACGCGAAGGATACCTATAACGAGAGCGAGAATTTTACGTCGAGCGGCAACCATTCGAAGAACTTCAGGTCATGGGAATTCGTGCAGGAACCGAAGCTGGAGTATGGTATTACAGACTATCTTAACTTCCTCTACAGTATGGAATTTAAAGAGGGCCACTACAAGGAATACGACAGGCCTCCAAGCTGGGGCCCTTTTACCAAGAAGAACCACGGCCTCACAAATGTCAAAATAGGAGGCAAGTGGCGTTTTCTCGAAAAACCGGTCGTGCAGAGCCTGCAGGGCAAGTTTTTTATATATCCCGGCTATGGGAATTACGTAAGCGAAGCAAATGGCGGAGCCGACGGATATCCGTATCAGCCTTCGATAGGCTACGGCGATGACGCGTTCGAATTGAGATGGCTCATGGGACAATCGTTCAAATTTCCCATCAGGGATGATTGGAGGCTGCCGGTCTACTGGGGCACCGAGATAGGCTACAGGTGGAGGAGTAAAGCCGTCTGCAACGATATCCCGTACTTCTTCGAATGCGGCTTCTGGCCATCCTCCTGGTTTTTGGTCAAGACGGAACTGGACGGATACAGGTTCCATGGCGGCACGGGCAGTATCAAGGAGAGCTACGGCATATGGCGTATCGGCGGCGTATGGCAGGTCTTCGGCGACAGCACTCTCAGGGCCGGCAATAAGCTCTTCAATATAGAATTTCAATACGGCATGGTGGTCTGGGGAAGGAATACGAACGCGGCGCAGGAATGGGTGCTGAAGGTCCAGACACAGTTCTAGCTGATATAACCTCGCTAATATAACCTCCGAGGTTGCCAAAGGCAACCTCGGAGGTTGACAGGTAAACAGAGGTTGCCAAAGGCAACCTCTGAGGTTGACAGGTAAGCAAAGGCAACCTCAGAGGTTGACAGGTAAGAGGTTGACAGGTAAGAATGGGATTATTCAAAAAGAATAGGCCGAAATTCGGCGAGCTCCTGGTCGAAAAAGGCCTTGCCACGCAAAAAGATGTGGAAGAGGCCCTGAAGACACAGAGGGAAATATGGGATACGAAACAGATCCAGAAGAACCTCGGGAGTATACTTAACGAAAAAGGTATTATTGACGTGGAAGATATAGAGGATGTCCTTCAGGAACAGAAGAGGCGGGAAGGATTTCTTTTGAAGGGTTTTGTATATTCCGTCTTCCATTCGGGCCAGCCTAAATAAAAGATTGCGTTTTACGGTTGCGGTTGCGCAACTCGTAACGTTTAACGTTAACCGTATAACGTAACGAGCAGCGCAACCGATAAACGAAAGACGAATTAATTAAAAGAAGGAGTATTATTACCATGTGGAGCTTGAAGATAAGGATGTGGCTTTTAACAGCGGTCCTGTTCGCGATAATCTACGCCGTAATATCGGCGATAAGTTATTTCCTCGGGATAAGAAATTTTTATTTTTATCTTATACTGTCATTTGCCATAATCTTTGTACAATACATGATCGGGCCGAAGATCGTCGAGTGGTCGATGCGCGTAAAGTATATAAAAGACGGCGAAAACCCCGGGCTGGAGTCTATGGTGAAGTCGCTTGCCGGGGCCGCAGGCATACCCAGTCCGAGGATAGGGATTGCGCAGATCCCGATCCCGAACGCGTTTGCGTTCGGACGTACTATAAGAGATGGAAGAATCTGCGTTACCGAGGGGATCATGAATCTGCTGGACAAAAATGAGTTGAAGGCGGTCCTCGGCCATGAGATGAGCCATATTAAAAACAGGGACGTTCTTACGATTACGCTCCTGTCGGTGATACCCATGATCCTATACCGTATCGCGTGGCAGTCCTTATTTTTCGGCCGCTCCAGGGACAGGTCCGGCGGCAACGCCGCGCTGGTCGGCCTTACGGCGTTTATATTCTATTTTGTGACGAACCTTCTTGTCCTTTACGCCTCCAGGGTGCGGGAATATTTTGCCGACAAAGGCTCTGTGGACCTGGGAAACGATCCTTCGGCATTGGCGTCCGCGCTGTATAAGCTTGTCTATGGTTCGGCGAGGATGCCAAAAGAGGCATTGAAGGACGTCGAGGGCATGAAGGCGTTTTTCGCGAACGACCCCTCGAAAGCCATTTCGGATTTAAAGGAACTTAAAGCGCTCGATCTGGACAAGTCAGGCACTATATCCGCCGATGAATTAAGCGCCCTGCAATCCCGGAACATCCGCCTGGGTTTCGGCGATAAACTGATGGAGCTTTTGAGCACCCACCCGAATATGCTGAAACGCATCGAACGCCTGAGTTATTGGGGAAAAGCTTGAAGTTCAATTTCGAAGCAACAGGCCTCGGAAGCGTTCCGTTCAAAGATCCCAAAGTTGCCTTGCGCGTAATATTCGAAAATTGTAAAGAAATCCCGTTCTGGCCGCAGCTTCCGAAAAGATCATTCCTCGAAAATATGTATGCCCAATACTCCGAACACCTGCCCGGGCTCGTCCTGGACGAGGCGAATAAGAGCCTGTATATCGATACGACCGGGGTGGCGGAGACCGTGGAGGAGGTCTACGGGAAATATCTCGAAGGCGATACCGAATTTTTCAGGATGTCCGAGGATCGGGCGCCCGGTTTCTATCATTTTCTGGAAAGCCTCAAGAATCCCCCGAAAGAGATTAAATTCGTCAAAGGCCAGATAACGGGCCCGGTCAGCTTCGCCCTTTCCGTGACCGACCAGAACAAGCGCGCCATAATCTACGATAAAGACCTCCTTGAAATTGTTACAAAGACGATGGTGATGAAGGCCAGATGGCAGGTGAGGAAACTTAAGAAGGCCTGGGCCTCGGTGATTATCTTTATAGACGAACCGTATCTGGTATCGATAGGCTCGAGCTACGTCAATATAAATGCTTCAACCGCTTTTGAAAAACTCGACGAGGTTATAAAGGCCGTCAAGAGCGAGGGCGCCCTGGCGGGCCTCCACTGCTGCGGCAACACGGACTGGGGGCTTGTCCTGAAGAGCGATATTGACATATTGAGCTTCGACGCCTATAATTTTACGAAAGAGCTTGTCCTGTACGGGAACGAACTGAAGGATTTTTTTAATAGAGGCGGGACGGTCGCGTGGGGTATCGTCCCAAGCTCGGAGGCGATCGACAGCCAGACAAGAAAAAGCCTGAATCAGAAGATGGATTCGGTTTTATCGAGCCTGTCTGAAAAGGGGATATCGAAAGACAGCATATCGTCGATTATCACCCCGAGCTGCGGGGTGGGAACGCTTGATGAGGAGAGGGCTTTTAAAATTTTTGAGATGACAAAAACAATTTCAGAAAGTTTTCAAGAAAAACAATAAGTCAATCGCGGTTATTAGGAAATCAGGATATTGGGATTTGGAAATTGGGATATTTGGATATTGGGTTTTTGTACCAATATCCTAATCCACAAATACCCAAATCCTGATATCCCAATCACCCATCACCCTTTGCTTATGGACGAAAAATATATAATAACACCCGTGTCTGGCACGACAACCGTCAAGAACTACATGGGGCTTGACGAAGAATATTCGAGTTTCAAGAAATCGAAAGTCGCTATAATGCAGGTTCCGTATGACAGGACAACGACCTATATTCATGGCACCGCCAAAGGCCCCATGGCGATAATCGACGCGTCCAGATACATGGAGCTCTTCGACGATGAGCTGAACCAGGAGACGTACAAAATAGGCATACATACGATGCCCCCGCTCGAAGTCGAAAAATTATCGCCGGAAGAAATGGTAGAAAAGGTCCGTGCCTCTTCGGCCGAACTCTTAAAATCGAATAAATTCCCGGTCCTTCTCGGCGGAGAACATTCCGTCTCGATAGGCGCGGTCAAGGCCTTCAAGGATGCATATCCCAATATCTCCGTCCTTCACCTGGACGCCCATTGCGACATGAGGGACGAGTATTTCGGTTCGAAGCTAAACCACGGCTGTGTCGCGCGAAGGATGTCCGAGATCTGCCCTGTTGTGCAGGTCGGGACGCGGAGCATGTCAAAAGAAGAGAAGGATTTTCTCGGCAGTCAGGCCAACGGCAAGATTAAGACGATAAACGTATATGATATACTGGATAATCCTATGTGGAAGGATGCCGCGACTAATAGCTTGAGCGAAAACGTTTATATCTCCATAGACCTTGACGTTTTTGACATATCTCTCGTTCCCGCGGTCGGAACTCCCGAACCCGGCGGGATCGGATGGTATGAGACGCTCGATCTTTTAATGGATGTGTCGAAGGATAAAAAAATAGTCGGATTTGACGTCGTCGAACTTTGCCCCATACAGGGATCTCCTGCGTCCGACTTTCTGGCAGCCAAGCTCATTTACAGGCTTTTGGGGTATGTATTCGGCAGTAAGAGATAGGATTCAAGATGCTCCTCGTTCCGCGTAAAAATTTATTGGTCCCGAAGAAGATATTCTTCACGAAAGGTGTCGGCACCCACAAGGCGGAGCTCCGGAGTTTCGAGCTTGCGCTTCGCGACGCGGGGATAGAAAAATGCAATCTCGTCAAGGTATCGAGCATACTTCCGCCGGAATGCAAAGTGGTCTCCCGCAATGAGGGCCTGAGAGAGTTTTATGCCGGCATGATAACATTCGCGGTAATATCCAGGTGCTCCGCCAACGAGCCGCACCGCCTTATCGCCGCCTCCATCGGCTGCGCGGTCCCGGCCGATCCCCACGCGCACGGATACCTGAGCGAACACCACGCGTTCGGCCAGAATGAAAAAATAGCCGGCGACCTCGCCGAAGACCTCGCGGTAGAAATGTTGGCCTCTACGCTCGGGCTCGAATTCGACGAAGATAAGTCCTGGGACGAGAATAAGGAGATATACCACTTAAGCGATAAGATTGTCCGCACCTCCAACATCACGCAATCCGCGGTAATAGGCCCCGAAGGCAGTTTCTCCACGGTAGTCGCCGCAGCCGTATTCCTATTCTAGAATTTTTCGGGGGCAGGACCCGAAAAATTTTCCTATATCAAATACGTATTTGCTATAATACTACTATGACCCGACGGATAGAGCTGCCATTTAAGGTAAGAAGGCCTATACTCGCCCTGGGAGCGGATTTGAAGGGGGCGTTTGCTGTTGCCTACGGCAGGGAAGCGATCCTCGTTGACGGATTCGGCGATCTTAGCGACCCCGACAATTTTACAATATACGAAAAGGCCGTTAAGTCCGAGTTGAAAAAGCTGAAGATAAAGCCTGGAATCGCAGCCTGCGATCTTCACCCCGGCTATTTTTCTACGCATTTTGCGGAGGAAATAAATGAGTCACACCCATTTATTTTCCCTTTTATCCCTAATTTAATCAGGGTACAACACCACGAAGCGCATATAGCAAGCGCTATCGTAGATCACGCCATCAAAGGTAAGGTTATAGGCGTCGCGTTAGACGGCACCGGCTACGGCTCTGACGGCTTTATCTGGGGCGGCGAATTCTTTGTCGGGGACCTGAAGAACTTTCACCGCGCCGCGCATTTCGAATATGTCGCGATGCCCGGAGGCGATAAAGCTATACGTGAGCCATGGCGCATGGCCGTAAGCTATCTTTATCAAGCGTTCGGCAAGCGCGCGTTCAACAAGCGCGCGTTCGGCAAAAAATTTCTGAAGTTAAAGCCGAACTTTTTAAAAAATCTTCAAAAGAGGTGCCAGGCACCTTTATTAAAGATGATAGATAAGAATATCAATTCGCCGCTCACGTCGAGCGTCGGAAGGTTATTCGATGCCGTCGGGAGCATCGTTTTGTCGAAACCCAATGCCAGATACGAGGCGGAACTTCCCATCGCCCTGGAAAAGCTCGCGGATCGCTTATGCGGCGATAGATACGATTTCGGTATTTGCAAAGAGGGTGGTTTAATGAAGATCGACAGCCGTAAAATCATAGAAGGGATTATGGGGGACATGAGAAGGGGGGTCAATAAGGGGTTAATATCGGGCAAGTTTCATAATACTATAAGCGTTATCATAGTCAGGATGGCGCTTACCCTGAGCAATAAATATAAGTCGCGGAATATTGTATTGAGCGGAGGGGTCTTCCAGAATCGTTTCTTGACGAAGAGAATAACCGAAATGCTTGCGGGGCCGGGACCGAAGGCCTGGCTGCATTCGAAAGTTCCGACTAATGATTCAGGGATACCGATCGGTCAGATCGCGATCGCCAATGCGAGGGTAAAATGTGCTTAGGGATACCGATGAAGGTCATGAAAATAAGCGGGGATGAAGGGCTCGTCGAATCAGGCGGACTCAGGAAGCCGGCGAATTTTTCACTATTGAAGAACGTCAGGGCCGGCGATTACATCCTCATGCACGCGGGCTTTGCGATAGAAAAGATTAAGGAGTCCGAAGCGAAAAAAACACTTAAGGTTCTTAGAGAGTTATGAAATACGTCGACGAGTTCAGGGACGGGTATCTTATAGATAAGCTCGCGGCGGAGATCCGCAAAACCGTAGAGTCCGACCGCGCATATAAATTCATGGAAGTGTGCGGGACGCACACGATGAACATATTCAGGTTCGGGCTAAAGGATATTCTGCCGGAAAATATACGCCTCATATCCGGCCCGGGGTGCCCCGTATGCGTTACGCCGAATGAATTTATAGACAAAGCGATATGGCTCGCGAATCAGGATGGTGTTATAATAGCCACATTTGGAGATATGTTCAAGGTCCCGGGCTCACGCTCGAGCCTGGAAAAAGAGAAGGCCCGCGGCGCACAGATTAAGATGGTGTATTCGAGCATCGATGCGCTGTCCCTGGCAAAAAATAACCGAGACAAGGAAGTCGTTTTTCTAGGAATAGGTTTTGAGACGACGGCTCCGACGGTAGCGCAATCAGTTCTGGCGGCGAAAAAGGAAAAAATTAAAAATTATTCCGTATTATGCGGCCACAAGACGATGCCGGAGGCCATGAAGCTGCTGGCAGAGGACAAACTTGTTAACATTGGCGGGTTTTTATTACCCGGGCATGTAAGCGCTATAATAGGATCGAAGCCGTATGAATTTCTGGCAAAAAGATTCGGGAAGAGGTGCGTGATAGCGGGTTTTGAACCGGTAGATATTCTCCAGGCATTGCTTATGCTGATTAAGCAGAAAAAGCCGCAGGTTGATATTCAATACACAAGGGTCATCGATAGATCGGGTAACAGGTTAGCCCGAAAGACGATAGAAAAGGTTTTTGAAAAAACCGGGTCTATATGGCGCGGCATAGGCGCGATCGAAGATAGCGGACTAATATTTAAAAGTGAATTTTCGGAGTTTGATGCGGAGTCGAAATTCAATCCAAGGATAGAATTGCCCAGGAAAGATAATGGCTGTTTCTGCGGCCAAATTCTCAAGGGCCTGAAGACACCGCTTGACTGCCGGCTCTTCGGCAGGGCCTGCAAACCGGAAAATCCGGTCGGCGCGTGCATGGTATCAAGCGAGGGGACATGCGCGGCGTATTATAAATACAGGATCCGGAGAAATGGATAAGATAACCTTATCATACGGAAGCGGCGGGACGTTGATGCATCGGTTGATAGATTCTCTTTTTATGAAAGAGTTTGATAATGAAACCTTAAGCCAGAAGAAAGATTCCGCCATATTCAATATCGGCAATAAAAGAATAGCTTTTACGACCGATTCGTATGTCGTGAAACCGGCGTTTTTTCCGGGGGGAGATATAGGAAGCCTCGCTGTTTACGGAACCGTGAATGACCTCTCTGTTTGCGGCGCGAAACCGTTATATTTATCTTTAGGGATTATAATCGAGGAAGGTTTTGATAAGAAACTTCTTCGGAAGATAGCCGTATCGGCCGCGGCCGCCGCTAAAAAATCAGGTGTTTATATCGTCACCGGCGACACGAAGGTCGTCGAAAAAGGTTCCTGCGACAAGGTCTTTATCAACACAAGCGGTGTTGGCGAAGTTTATTACGACAGGCTTTCCATCGATGAAATAAAGGCCGGCGACATGGTCATGATAAGCGGCCCGATAGGAGAGCACGCCGTAAGCGTGTTGTCGAAAAGGGAAGGCATAAAGTTCGGGACGGATATCAAAAGTGATTCGGCGCCTTTAAATAATATTATCCATATGATACTGAAGGTTTCGCGCAAGGTAAGATTCATGAGAGATCCGACAAGAGGCGGTGTAGCCACGACTTTGAATGAGATAGTGAAAGGGCGTAATTTCGGTATTTCGATAGACGAGAAAGAGGTTCCTGTAAGAAGCGGCGTGAAAGAGGCCTGCGAGATACTTGGTTTCGACCCTCTCTATCTGGCGTGCGAGGGGAGGGTTTTAGCCGTCGTCGCCGAGGCCGACGCGTCGAAGGTCTTGAAGACAATGCGAATAAACCCGGCAGGCAGGAATGCCAAAATTATAGGACATGTTACGTCCGAATACAAAGGGAAGGCCTGCCTGAATACCATAGCGGGCGGGAGGAGGTTCGTCGATATGTTATCCGGAGAACAACTGCCGAGGATCTGTTAGGATATGTTCAAGCCGCGGGCCTACAGAAAATGGGTTGAAAGCGATGATCTGGCATCTTTCGAAGTGAGAGAGAGCCAGACAGACCTTCTTATATCGGCGGAAAAGAAGCTGGCGGCCCAGGCGAGAGAATCGATCCTTGCTAATAGAGGCGATATCGAGCGGTACATAAAAAAATACCCCGATTTCTACACTGCGCTTGAGCCGTTAAATGTCTCAAGCCACGCGCCTGAAATAGTGAAGGTTATGGCAGAGGCAGGCCGCCTGGCCCGCGTCGGCCCGATGGCCGCCGTAGCAGGCGCCATGGCGGAATTTACAGGCAGGGACTTATTCGCATTCACAAACCAGGTTATAGTCGAGAACGGCGGAGATATTTTTATTAAGACGTCGAGGCCGAGGACGCTCGGCATATACGCCGGCGATAATTCACCTTTTACGGGAAAGCTTGCCATTGAAATCGGCGTTGCCGAAAACGGTATCGGCGTATGCGCCTCAAGCGGCACCGTCAGCCATTCATTGAGTTTCGGAAAGGCAGACGCGGTTCTAATAATATCGGATAATACGGCCTTGGCCGATGCGGCCGCGACGGCTGCGGGGAACGCGGTTAAAGGGCCCGGTGACATAGAGAAGGGGATAATCATCGCCAAATCTATCGAAGGAGTCAAGGGTGTCCTGATCATAGCAGGCGATAAATTTGGTAGCTGGGGAGATATAAAGCTGGTATAATAGTAGTTTAGAAAACCGGCCAGAAACCCCCGCCCTTTCAAGGGCGGGGATGAATGGCCGCCCGTAGCGGAGCCAGCTAGCGAAGCGTGCTTTAGCTGGCGGAGCGAAGGAATTTGTGGCATAATCTGGCCATGGTCAGATACTG
>JAZDOS010000049.1:0-22754 GCA_043798375.1 Candidatus Omnitrophota bacterium
GGTATTCATTGAGCGCTCCTTTATATAGAGCGCCAAAATAACACGAAACCGAGTTGAAATCGATAAAAACGTTTTGCTCTGTTATCATATTAAGCTCAAGCAGTTACAAACATTAACGCTGAAACGTTGGGACGCTACTGGGACAGTCCCCGCCTACGTTTTAATAGCCGCGCTGGGGATGGTCCCTATTTTTATCTCGGTGCTTCTCTAACTACTGGTCTGTTACGAAAAATCATACCAATCGTAACCCCTTGTAAAATCTGCAGTTAAGTCTGTGTTAGATTATAAAAAAGTGAGATATTGTCTATTGACACCTCAGTATGGGGGTGATAGACTATAGATGTAAATAAGAAGGGGGAGGCCGGACGAAAGCCTTTTTTATTTTCATAGTTAATAAATAAGTTTAAAAAGTATCAAAAAGGGGTAATCTCCGATGAATGCTTGGCGAAGTTTAAAATGGAGTAAGGCCCAAAAAGACGAGCCGCAAGAAGTGTCTCTCATAATGGACTGGCGCAGTCCAAGAAATTTATGGTGGATACGGATTGTGGCTTATTTTATTATAATAGCCTTCCTCAACCAGGATATCGTCTGGGCCCAGGGCGGCACTCCCACCTGGCTTACTAAAACCGTTTCAAAAGAGGTGCCAGGCACCTTTTCTGTTCCGAAGGACGTTGCTGTCACCAGAGAGGTCTATAACTCTTCCCAACGGACGACGGAAGACGGACGACGGAAGACGATAATAAACATCCAGGACGCCCACGCCTCATTAACGGCCCAGGAGTCCATATCTTCAATATTAGACAGCCTTGTAACCAACTATGACCTGAAGCTGGTAGCCATAGAAGGCTCTTCAGGCTATATAGACACCTCGATACTTAAGACCTTCCCCGATGAATCAATACGTAAGGATACCGCCAAAGACTTAATGGCTCGCGGTAAGATGTCGGCAGGCGAGTTCTTCTCGATTACATCGAATAAACCCGTTAAACTCTACGGTATCGAGGATAAGGACCTATACTTGGAGAACGTGGACCAATTCCGCAAGGTCTATGAGCTGAACCAAAAGGTGAAGACAGATATTGTAAACCTGTTAAAAACACTGGAAGCGTTAAAAGGCAAGATATATTCCGAAGACCTGAAGAGGCTCGAATCCAACTCTGTCCTGCACCAGGACGGCAAGCTATTATTCACCGACAGGTGGGTTTTCGCCAGCGCCCTGGCGAAAAAGCACGGGTTGGATTATTCCGGATACGTTAATCTTTCAAAACTTGTCGAGAGCCTGAAACTTGAGAAAGGCATCAATTTCGAAAAGGCTAACAGGGAGCGGGACGCCCTTATAGATACGTTAAGTAAAAAGCTGGCTAAGCCCGAACTCGAAGAACTCGTATTAAGATCCCTCTCCTTCAAGAGCAATAAGATTTCGCAGGGTGAGTATTACATGTTCCTTCATGCGCTCTCCGAAAAAAACGGCGTGGATCCGGAGCCCTACAAGAACCTTATTGCATATACCGGATACATAGCGCTCTACGAATCGATAGATCTCCTCGAAATATTCAGCGAAGCGAAAGATTTTGAAGACGCCATAAAAGAGAAGATCTATACGAGCCCCGACCAGAAGAAGCTATGCGAAATCTCCACGTGCGTCGGCCATATCAAAGATTTATTCGAGCTTAAGCTGACCAACGGCGAGTTTGAATATTTGGAAAAAACGATAAAAAATTACGACGCAGAAAAGATAGAGGGGTTTGTAAGGGGTTTAGAGGGGGATATAGGGGCTAAAGGGGCGGCAGGTTATGACCTCGACAACATATTCTCAAATATTCCCATCGCCATGGAGTTCTATAAAACCGCCGAGAAACGCAATAACATCATGCTCGCCAATACGATAAAGGCGATGGACCGGGAAGGCCAGACGATAGCGGCTGTTGTCACGGGAGGTTATCATACGAAGGGGCTATCCGAGCTATTAAGGCGGAAAGAGACTTCGTACCTGGTGATACTTCCGAAATTTGACGCTTCCAAAGGCCAGAGGCCCTATGTGGCTATACTGACCAATAAGAAAGCTCCGTACGAACCGCTGTTAAATAGCGGGCAGTATTATCTGGCAACCAGCGCCTATTTTGAAGGGCTTACCCGTAACGCGGATCCCAAAAAACTTGCCGCGTGTTACGGCGATGAATTTTTGGGCATGATCGCGAAATCGGTTACGGACACAAGCGATCCCGCAAAAGCCAAAGAAAATCTTGAAGCGATGATGAAGAGTAACCCCGGCAGAGTTTCCGAACGCTGCCGCTCGCTCATAGACAGATGGCTTGCCGGATACCGAAGAGATTACGGCGAATCCGATAAAAAAGATAAAGCCCTGAAACCCGAAGAAGTCGAAAAATTCCTATATTATCTTGTCCAGACGATGGATATCGACATTACCGCAAAGCCCGAGGAGGCGCGGTTGGTAGAAATTGAGGAGAGGCTGAAGAGGCTTGAGGAGAGCATGGCCGGCGCGGGAGAATCCAGGCAGGCCAGAATAGATAGGGCCGTCGAGAGGACGGTTGCGGCGATCGTCGAAAATCCGTCAAAATCACCCGATCTTAGAAACTTGCTTAAGCGGTCCTTAAAGGCCCGCGATGTGATATTGCAGGACGCTGAATTCGAAGGATTGATCCCGGAAGCGGAAAGAAGGCTCCCGAAGGCAGCGCCGGCCAAAATCGGAATCGGAGAAAAAGCCGAAATGCCGGAGAGGATGAGCCGCGGCGAACGAAGGGCCTATATTGCTGGGGAGCTAAAGAAGGCAAAAACGATGACGGTTACCGCCGCCTTGAATCTTTCCAAGATAAAAAAGGAAGGTTTCAGCCGTTCCACCATTTACAGCGATTTGGAATTTTTAACTAAAGAGGGGGTTGTCGAGGCGGTTAAAAGTCGCGGTAAAGCGACAATTTATAAAGCGAAAGTTGTTAAGAAGGGGAAAGGCGGGGCCGCGCCGCAGGAATTGGCTGTGCCGGCGCCGATCGCGCCGCAGCAAGAAGCGGCTGCGCCATTACCGGCCGCTCTGCTCGAAACACCTGCGCCCAAACCGGCTGTTGCCCAGACGCCTCCTGCCCGCGGGCCGCCTATCGCGGATACCGCCTCACGCCTCGCCGCATACAGTATAGCGGCCGCAATAATCCTCAGCCTTTTCTTCGTATGGCAGCCCGCGTCCTTAATATCAGCCGTCGGTTCATTTGAATGGCTGATCGGGACGGTAGTTACACACACATCGCTTACACCTTTCGGTTTAATTTTATCAGCCGGCAAGATTATGGCCGGCCTGGCGCTATTTGAAACCATGTCGATGCCTTTAAGGCTCGGTGTAAAGCGGCTTCTGAAATGGTTTGGTTTCGGAGAGACGATCCCGGCGATAGACCTTACCTCAACGAAAGACGATATACTTAAGGCATTCGAATTACGGTTTGGAATAAAACCCGAAGAAGGGCTGGATGGCCTTGATAAACGTCAGCTTCTGCGGGCGTATAAACTTACCGAAAAGACATGGTTTGATACGATCGATACCCTGATTGCCGCGTCACATAAGGAAAAGATGGGCATTGCATTAAACTTTTTGAATGATTTATTTAATCCCATAAAACTGCTTAATGTAATCTACGGCTTCTATCCCGCCTTTTACTGGAAAGACCTCCGGCGTTCGTATAAGGCCCACAGGCTCGGCGCCAATCTTACCGACCTTACCGAAAATCAGAAAAAGCTGGCCGCGAAATTAAAATTGGTGAAAACAGAGGCCGGCGCGGAAATCACCGGTAAGGCGCTCGCTCTTGATATATTCAAGAGATCGGTTCTGCCGAATGTTTCAAATCAGAAAACGATCGCCTCGAAGATATGGCAAAGTAAGCTCGGAGTCCTCGCGGCCCTCTGGAGCGATTCGATATTTATAAAGGGGACGCTCAAATTTTTTAAAGCAAGGCTGGGCCTGGCCATAGCAAGCGGAATAGGCCATTTCCTGATACTGGGCCCTCTCGCGGCAATGTTTAATCTCGATAGCGCGTGGTTCGCGGACTATATAAACGAACTGGTCCTGAAAGGAACAATCTCCTCCGCCGCGAGCGATCACGCTATCGCGGGAATCGGGCTTATCCCGCTCGCTCCTTTACTCGGAGAATTTTTGAAGGCCGGCATAGGCCGCCAGTTTACCATGTCGGCGGTAATCGGTTCGTTCTCGACCGTCATTATGCTGCGGTTCTGGGCAATAATCAAAGGCGTATGCGGGGATTACCGGCATGGTGATAATGTGCGAATGTCGAAATATTTTAATCGCGCGGCCGCCGCACAGGTCCTGATGGGCACGTGGGGAATGTGGTTTGTGGGAATAGAAATACCGATGATTCTTGGCCAGGCGGCGTCCGCTGACGCGGTTTTATTCGGCGGCGATAGGACATATATTCACGATACGCTGGCGCTCGTTGAAGGGCACGAGGGCGCCATAGGCGTCGGCAATACAATATTAGACCGCGTGCTGGGCGTATTCGGTTTCGGCATGACACAGCGCGTGCTTTCGTCTGAGACGGATAATATGCCCCGGGCCGAAAAAGCGGCGGCGCCCGAAAAGGCAATTACCGAGCCAACAGAGGCCTTTCCTGAAAAAGAACAGGAATTAAACCGCGTGGAAACGTTAGCCCCTCCTGAAATAATAATCGAAAAACAGGCGCCGCGGCTGCCCGAAGGCTTACCGGCGCTCGAAACCTTACCGGCGCCTATCACGCTGCCGGCCCCGGAGATTAAGGCCGAACTGCCTCTCCGCGAAATCGAACGTAAACCCGTGCCGCCGGTCGAATCACCGCTTCATTTTATAGGAGACCTTAAGTATGAAAGAGCAGGCGCGGAAGGCGCGCAAAAAAATATATGGTATGTGAGTAAATCCGGCAAGAGGCTCGAGATGAGGTTCGGCGCCGTGTTCGAAAACGACGAACTCAAAACCAAAGGCGCGCTCTCGGCCAGGATTGGCTATGCTTATGTTATCGGTAAATCAGGCGAAAAGAAGACATACACCTATATTAAATACACGGGCGATCCGGCCGTCAAAGAAAATTTCAGAGGAAAAGCATTTGTCAGGGATCCGGACGGCGAGATCTATAAGATTGTGCCGGATACGATTAATATAGATAACGGCATCGTTACCGGCAATCCTTTGTTTATCTATCGCGGCCGCCCTGTAAAGTTTTCCGGAGTATTGGAACCTTCGCTAACGCTTAACAGCTTCGCCTCATTCAAGTGTAACAAGGCCATAGATGTCGAAGAGGGAAGCCGTGTGACGGAGGCGTGGGCTGCCTCCAGCGGCAAGGCGGTGCGGAGATCATACCTGTATAAGGATAAAACCGGCAAAAACATCCTGTCTCTCTCCGCCGATTCCAGGTATCCGGACAGAGTTTTCATAGGCCGCGCGTTCTGGCCGAACGGTAATGTTAAAAAAGAAGAGGCCTGGGTGGCGAGATTAAATAAGAACAATGCCGGCATCGCACCCGTCGCCGGGAAAGTCGCTTATAGGGCCGAAGAGCGCGTCTATGACGAAAACGGCGCCCTTGCAATAAAGCGCAGCGATTTTGACATGACCGTTACGGGGGTAGAAAGGGCCGGCAAGACATGTTTTACCCTGTTCTTCGACAGCGCCGGCAGGCCTGTATTGACAAGCGATTTTACCGCCCCGAATGTGAACTTCGCGGGAAAGCAAACCTTTACCATTTATAGCTATGACGAAGACGGCAATGTCATAGATAAGAAGATTAGCGACGAATTCCCGGCAAGCCTGCGAAACGAGATAGTTCGCGGCGATTCCAAGGCTCTGTATGGCCATCTTGCCAAATATGCGGGAGATGAGATGAGGGAGTACTTATCTACCGACGCTATTATCGGCTTGTGCTCGTCTATTTACCGGGTCATAGATAATAATTTGCCTATGCCGAATGATATGCTTCTACCTGATGACGTGCATCCGGTATTCGAAGGTATCAACGAAAAATTAGATGAGGCCGTTAAAATGCAGGATAGCGGCCGGATCGAAATTCCTGAGGAGTTCGAGATATATGCCCGCGGCACACTGACGCCGATACAGTGCTATGAGCTTGAACGCGCTCACCCGGGGATATTGGGGGCGCTCGGCGCTTCGATATACATTAATCTGTATGGTGTTGACGCGGCAGGCGGTATAAAAAATCCGCGGGTTATAAAACACTGGGATAAGCTTATAGCATACATGAAGGCGCATAAGGCCGGCGAGCTAAACGAGGCCAATTGGGAAGCATTTAAGTATGAATTGTCGGGTAATATAGCGTCCACAATGTGCGGAGTACATCGGACACAGTTTATCCTCGCAGAGACTAAAGTAGATAAGCAGACCGGCGCCATGAGCCGTAAACTCGTCCCGACCTTCGGCCAGGGCGGGCCGGCCCTTATAGAAAGACAAAGGCTTGACAGCGTATCTCCGGTAATATCGTTTTTGGTCGGTAGAGCGCTGAATCCAGACGATTATGTGGATAGCGAAGCGCTGCGCACAGGCGTCTCTTTCCAGAATCTTGAAGGGCTTTCGGCCCGGCAGATGGAGAAGATGGCCGGCCCGGCCGGAATGTTTAAACCGGTAATACTGCTATTCCGCGACCTCTCCAGGCTTCAGGCTAAACTCGATCTCCAACGTTTCAAAACATACTGGAAGGTCACAAACCATTTCAATAACGATAGGACGGCAAGGATTATGGCGGCGCAGGACCAGTATAAAGTAAAACTGCGCGAAGCGGAACAGAGGCGCGCTGTCTGGATGGAAAAATTGAGGCGCGACGCGAAATATGTAGGTATAAAATATCAGAGTTATATCAATAAGGAAAAGTGGTACGCGCTTCAGAGCGGCGAACAAATGACAACCTCGCGGATGTTCGACCCCGACAGCTATGTTAACGGCCTCGAAGCCTTGTATTACAATATGAGAGAGCTGGAAATAGCGAGATCAAGGCTCTCCATCCTCAAGCTTGAAATGTCTAAGGAAGAGGAATACGGCCGGTTAGATCTCCAGGCCCTCGAGATAGACCAGAAGTATGTCGAGGAAAAAAAGGAGGCCTATCGCTACTATTCCGAGGCCCTTGCCGAGATAACGCCGCAATGCACCGTAGAAAACATACGGCGGGCGCTGCATACCGCCGATGATCAGCTTCTTCCGGAGCAGGAAGACCTGTTCAACCTCCTCACGGCGATGAGCCTGTTCTTTGAAACGCGTTATAATAAACCCCTCGCCGAGATACTGGAAAAAGAAGATCACGATAAACTTATGTCCGAGGCGTCTATGGCGGCGAAGATGCTTCCGTCGATCGTGGAAAGCATGGAAAAATCCGATCGCTCGCTCATCGTAAAGTTTATATACGGCCGGAAGCCTCGCGCGGATGGTAGAGTTGACGTAATGGGCGAAGCCTTTAGCTTCATCGATCAACATGTGATCGTCCGCGGTAATCAATTATTGAAATATGACGACGAATGGAACAAGGTTGTGCAGGTAATAACATGGGACGGCGAAAAGAATGTCTGGCGGGTCGAACATACAACCGACAATCCGGAATCGCCGGGGCGCGTATTCATCTTTGATATCGACAGAAAGGCGCCGATATGCGAGATTATCCCGGCGGCCCCGGGCAATACAGAGACGAAATTTTTCATTCGCGATAAAGACGGGGTTGTTATAGGGGAAAAGACAACAGCCGTGATCGACGGCGAAGAAAAGGTGCTGGAAGAGGTTGATAAATCAGAACCCGGTAAAGAAAAGATAAAGACAGGGGATTTCCCGCAAAAAGACGCTATCGACAGGAAAATCCTTGAGCTCTATAAAGAGATGTATAAAAATCTGCGCGGAGATGGAAAACTTGGCGAGGAAAAAGCGAAGAAAGAGTTCAGGAAGCACTGGTATGAGTGGAATGAATATAGAGATAAGGTTTTGAAACAGCTTGAGGCGACGGCGGCGCCGGCTTCGGCGCAAACGCCCTCGGCAAAACCCGGCGTTGAAGCGGCAAAAATCTCTATCAGCGCGGAGGTTTTAAAGAACGCGCCTATCGTGAATATAGACGGCATACCAAACTGGGTGATACTTGGTCCGGGCGGCAGGCCGATTATGTATATTCCTGTGACGGACATAATAAGAGGGGAGCCGGCAAAGTCACCGGCTGCAGCGGACGAAGAAAAATTCATGGACCTTTCAGGCGTGAGCTTCCATTCCGTAGCCCTGGACGGGTCGCATTACGGCGCCAATCTGGGCATGGTAACGGGCCGCGGCGTTCACATGGGCTTCAGCTCCGCCGAAGGGAGGAACGATCTCGAGCAAAGGTTCGGGATGCTTTCCCGCGAAGGCGTAAAGACCGTCCGCATATTCCTATTCTCTGATTTAAGGGGAGGCATAAGGTTCGATTCCAGCGGCAATCCGGAAGGCCTCACTCCTTTTGTCAATGAAGATATGCAGGCCCTGTTGGATACGGCAGCTAAATATAACATAAAGCTCATACTGCCCTTATTCGATTTTCATCTGGCGGATAAAATTGCCGGCAACCAAGAAGGCGAACGGCCGGACCTCATAAAGGACCAGGCGAAGAGAGAGGGGTTGAGGAAGATACTCGCGCCGTTTCTGCAAAAATTCGGGAAGCATCCTAATATAATCGCGTGGGAAGGGATGAATGAACCCGAGCTTGCCGCGGCCGTATCGGATGACGAAATGAAAATATTCCTGAGCGATATAGCGCAGGAATTGAGGGCTGCCGGTAAGAGCGTTACATTCAGCGCGCACACGGTAAGCGACCTTGAAAAATGGAAAAACCTGGCTAAACCGGGCGACATAATACAACTTCACTGGTATGATTCGGTGGATAATCTGCCGGCGAAGGCGAATCTTGCGGTACCGCGGGGCATTAAGGTCGTAATAGGAGAATTGGGCTACGAGGAGAATCAGAATAAAGACATTTCTGATATCCTTAAGAAAGTCCGTGAGCTTGGGTATGATGGCGCTTGTTTCTGGATCGACAAAGACCACCAGAAGGTGATATCCGATATCGGCAAATATCCAGGTAAAAAGTCTCAGGCGCCCACTGCGCCGGCACCGACGTCGGTGCCCGGCCCATCAAACATACCAAATATTAACCCCGGCTTGGCGGAAAACGCCTTGTGGGCCGCGGCGACAGAAATTACCCGCATGCCGAACAGCCTCATCGCGCGGAAGACGACCGGCGACGAATCGTACCTATTCTTATATGATAATCCCGAAGACCCGCGCCGGATGGCCGTGACGAGTGATAAGATGAAGAACGAAAAGGGCGAGCAGGTGTTTGCCGTGTATAAAGTAGAAAATATAAAGACTGCCGTAAAGGATAAATACGGCCGGATCGTGAAAGACGCCAATGGCAATCCCAAAATAGAAGTGAGGATAGTCGAGGAGGGTACCATTCAGGTCGAGATGCGAAAGTCGATAGAGGCGAATATGAACACGCATACCATCACTGCCATGGGTGAAGGCGTTTCCGATACAGGAAAGAAGCCGGGCGATCCCATCCGCCTTTACGTGAGGAATGCCGGAGAAGACAAGGTCTATGTGATAAACGAGCTCATTCCGGAATTCCCGCCGGACGTCATCGACGGCGCCAATGTGACGATTAAAGACGGCGTTGTTACCGTCACCGGCGCGGAGAATTATCTCGAGAGGTACAGGCTTGACGCCGCAAATAACGCGATCGTAAAAGATGTTACCTCCGGCAAGGAAAAGGGGACATACCTGTTTGACCTCGAAATATACCGCGCGCACGGCAAATGGCTGCTGATCGAAAAGACGGATGCGGATGGCGCTCATTACACATTCGGATATGACAACCGGGTAAATCCTAAAATCCGTATTGTGCAGAAAACTGGCGCTCCCCTGAATATTTCATACGTTTCCAAATTAGCATTTAACAAGGACGAGGCCGTCGACGAGAGCCTTACCGAACTTGTAGGAATGCGCTATGGCCTAATTATCCCGAAAGATCACCGGGTCGATCCCCTCGGCGGTAAGCCGTACGCCGAAGTAATCACCCGCGGCAATAACCGCTACACTTCCTATGCTAATGAATCCTATGTTCCGGAAAATCTCCGGGGGAAAATTTTCAGGGCGGATAAAACTACGCCGTGGCAGTCAGACACGTTGATGGATTCCATAGATGGCGCGATAACCGTGCGTTATTTTTATGATAAGCCCGGCGACGAAGATAATCCCGGCAGACTGATATTCGAACGCGATTACATAAAGGGCAAGGAGAAGAGCATCGATTACGACGGTGACACAAGGCGTGTATCGAGGATTAAAGAGACGGCTCTCGACGAAAACAGAAATCCTCTCCCCGGCACGACCAGGATTTTCGAATATGATACCCAGACGGGCGTCCTTCTTCTGGATAAGGCTGACATGCAGATGGGCCGGATCAGTCGCATAACAGAACCGGATAACAGAGTCAGCACAGAATGTTATTTTACGCCTGAAGGCGTGCTGATGATAGCAAAAGATACAGATATAAGAGGTAAGATTTTGCCGGCCAAGACAATTTATGTGCCTACCGGATTAAATGGTAGTCTCGATAAGTCGCGTCCTTTTAGAACATATAAAGGCGAAGCGCGCTCAATTGATGAACTGGCATCTAGTACGTTACTCGGGGAATTAAAGTTGACGAAAGAACCCGAACAAGGGAATGCTATTATTAAAGAGCAGGCATGGAACGCCTGGAGGTGCCTGGGCATTATCTTCGCTGAAAAAGATGCCGATAGAATAAGAGAGGAAATTTTTTCGCACATAGGCAGGGCGATATACAACGACCATGCGCAGTCTATAACGCCCGATCGTGACGGGCCGCTTGCATGTAAGGTTCTTGAACTTGAAATATGGGGCGAGGCGGACAATATGGTAAAAGATGCCAGAGAGGCCAAAAGGCTCGGGAGATTCAACCCCGACTCATTCAGAACGCGCGGAAAACTTCTCCTGACGATGTTCGAGAGTTTTAAACGGCTCTCCCTCGAAGAGCTTGTTAAGGCGAAGGGCAGATCGCAGGATCATTATAATAACGTCAAGTATGTCTGGAATGGGATCCTCAATAAAATTGAAGCGGCAGGCCTTGAAGAGGCGTATTTGGTTTTAAACCCGCACCGTACGGTGATCGACCTGAATAGCGATGGCATCAGAAAGCTGCAGGACAATGAATCGAGAGCGGGTGAAAGCAAATTAGTTCTTAACGTCGCGGAAAACTTCAATATCTCGGGCAATTTTGTGGATATGTCCCATCGCGAGCTGATTCTTAGGATACGAGGAAGGGTGACATCTCCCATAATGATAATAGCCGTCGATGATAACGGAAACGAGATTTCTATAGAGGCGGATATAGAAGGCCACGCGTTTCTTGACAGATATTCGGAAGAAGACAAAAAGGATTTCACGGAACATCGCATAAAACTGGTGCCGTCTTCCCGCGATGAGCGTACCAGGATCACCAAGAAGGAGATTAAGCCCCCTCTCAACTATAAGCGAATTGTGTGTTTCAAGGTGGAGAACGAAGACCTCGCCCATTTTGATTTTGAAAATGTAAGGATAGAGGATAGGCACGGCGGCCGGGATGAAACCGGTGATGGCAAAAATATAGCGCTTACTCAGGACGCGCTTGATGCCGCCTTGAATAAGCCCCTGGAAAAGACCCCCGCGGGATTTGAACTTGCAAGAAAGGTCAGTAAGAGAGCGCCCTGGATCACGGGAGATAAGCCTGAAGCGTTGATATCATTCCTACTCGCCGTAGAAGAGTCTAAACCGGTCGATGTCAGCGGAAAGGCATACCGCATCAGGTATCAATTGCCTGAAAATTGCCGGCGCGAAGGCATTCCGGTGACGCTTTCCTTCGGAGATAATTCTAACAGCGCCGGTTCATATAGCGTAAAAGATATAAAGACATTGGAAGATGGCTGGGTGGACACGACTGTGACTTTCCCGAAAGAAATACCCGAAGACTGTGACTTGAGATCTATGCAATTTTTACAGCTAAGATTCCAGCTGCCGGAAACCGCACCGACCATCGGTCAATCGATATTGCTGGTAATGGCGTTGGCGCTGCTGCATCTATTGACAGCGTTTGGAGCCCGCCTCATCGACTATCTTGAAAAGCCGAGCGATAAGATCTGGGGCTCAAAGATCATTTTATTTATTATATGGCCCTTCAGGATGCTCTTACAAAAATTTACGAAAAAGCCGGCTGCGAAGGAAGCCGTCAAACCGGCTGTGAGTGAAGAAAAACCCGTTCCCGAAAAAACCTCGGCGGCTTTACCAGCGGCCAAGCCGGCAGCGCCGGAGCCGATATCAGATGAGGCGATTCTTGAAGCGATGGCCGTCGCGGTAGATGATATAAACGACTTTGTCGACAAGATCGGCGTTGACTTAAGACAAGAGGGGTCCCAGCAGGAAGACGGAACCAAATTTTACGGCAGGATATTCTTCCCAAGGATGCGGAAGAATGAGGTATGGGCTTCATATGACTCCAGCGTCACCCCAAGATATAACATCGATATCATAAAAAGAAGCGCCATCTTTGTCGTGGCAAGTGCCGCGATATATTTTGGTGTGCCGTGGCTCGGCCATTTCTCCTTTGACGCTTATCCGGGCCTTATTCACGCTCTTCCGTATCTTGCGCTCATAATGATAACAGCGCTTCTTAATTGGGTCAGGCGTTCAAAGGCCCTGATGATCGCGGCCGTATTTTTGGCAACGCAGGTTTTCATGGCAGAATTTTGCCCCATACCCCCGTTATATTACACAAGCCTTGCGCTTACCGCGGTAGTCATATTCATCTACCTATCAGGGCTTTTTACCCGTTATTACAAAGCGATGTCCAATCCGCATGAGCTCATCAGGAACCAGAGGAAGCAGGCAGAGCTGGCCAGGTCGATATTGCTGCTATTGCGAGACGGCGACGAAACACTGAAAGCGGCTGTTGAAGCGATCGATACCGACAGGGTAAAAGATGTGAAAGAATTTATAGATCAGATCTTGGTATATCCGGGTTTGAGCGATACCGCGAAGGAATACGTGGATATAAAAAAGAATGTCTTTATCGACGACGTAAACTTTAATTTGAAGGACGAAAAGGACCCGGCTGCGAAGAAACAGCTGCAGAAGAAACTACTCGGAAAATTGAAGAGACGTCTTTTGGCGCTGTCCAAAATGGGCAGCGTATTAACACCGGAAATAATGAACAATCTGACACGGCCGTTACGCTCACGTAATTTACCGGGGTGGGAAGAGAGACAATATCCAGGCGGCATGGTCGGCAGGACAGCCAAGTACGAGCAAATCATCAACGCGGCCATAGTCAAAAAGGAAGAGCTTATTAATATGTGCAACGAGAGACTAAATACAGATTTTAATCCTACGATCCGTTTCTGGGGTGCCGTATTTCTTGTTCCGGGCGCCATAATTGCCGCAAGCTTTATTGTCGCGGGACTGCTGCATTTAGTTGCACTACCAATTGCTATAATAGGAGCGCCCGCAGTAATCGTAATTTCATTGGCGGCGTTCGCGTTCATTATAGGTATCAACGCGAAAGCCATGACGGTCATATATCCGGCCAGGGATATGCGGGCGATATTCAAAGATTATCAGAAGTTGATCTATAGCGCTGACACCGCCGCGAATCTCGGTATAATTGAAATAAGAAGATTCCTGGTCCAGGCCAGGTCTGGTCTCGGACAGATGATGGAAAAATATCCGGGCGAGGGATACAAACACCTGCAGGAAGGATTGGATTCGGAAGAGGTGCCGATGCTGGTAGTGAGCAACACCGAGACGAATCGCGATTTTATGAGCGCATTTAGGCTGACCGCTCTTGAAAGATGGCCGCGGAAGATATCGATGTTTTTGAAGATAGCCGCCGTCATATTTGCGCTTGGAGCGGCCGCACACCTTCTAGTGGTTCTATGGATAGCAGGCGCCAGAGAGTATGTTCAGGTTTTGGGCGGACAGGATATCTTGAGTTGGAGCCAGCTGTTCGACAGGCCATTCGGTATAGTCAAGATCGGGGAAGCGTTGGTTAAAGGATACTGGTGGGATGCCGCATACTGGCTGCCGATGGCTTTTACGCAGGCCGTATTCCAGATATCGATGATAGGAAGCTTTGTGCTATTCTGGAGCAAATACGGCCCGTTCTATTTCGTAGGGCAATATACAAAGACTTACAAGGAGGACAAGGTAGTAACTGTGAAGAAGCTATCTTTCTACGGCTCCGTTTTTATCGGATCAGCAGTTTTCCTTGCTACTGTCATAATGTGCGGTCCAGTAGTATCAATGGCCGCGGGCAGCATATTCGGGGCATATGCCAATCCCGTATTGGTAGTGATGAGCATGTTAAGCGGCGTATCTTTGGTATATTCAGCTATGCTGCTCGTCGTGCTGCAATCGGCGAAAGATAAATACAGGGCGATATGCGAGGATGACGTCTTAACGGATGCCAGGGTAAAGAAAGATGGCACATTAGATATAAGAGGAAACACTTTAAATATAGTGGAAGCCGAAAGAAGGAAGATAGGTAATTGGGCAAGAGAGGTAGAGCTATCGATCAATAAATTTGTTGAACGAGTGATGGGTGAAATAGAGGATGCGGATTATGCTGTAATCAAAGAGGCAAACGACGCTTATCGAACCTATGGCGATAATTGGAAAGAGCATATGACATCCGATCCCGACGGCTTAACCGCGCACGAAAAGGTTATGTGGTATGAAAAGAAGTTCGGCAGCGGCGATAAACCTTCAGGGGTAGATTACGAAGGCCTTGACAGCGCAAACCCGGCCGATAGGCTCAAGGCTATCGAAGGCGCCTATCAAAAGCTTACCAGAGACCAGATAGTCTTCAGGATGTCCGGCGCCGGTTTCAATGAATTAAAAAAAGAACACAGGCGCGATTATTCCGCCCTATTTGACATGGATTCCATAGATATTGAGTTCGTAAAACGTCATCCCGGCATTCTTAACACGGAAGATATGGACGAAGATGAGGCGGAGCGCTTGCTGGCAGAATTGAACACGATGACCCCCGTCGATTTTGAAAATTTAAAGACGACAATACCCGATCTCATAGATTGCTCAAAGATAGCATTGTGGGATGTGCAGGCGAAACCGAGCGTTATAAGACTGACCGCGGACGAACTGAGGGCTTTTATGGATACTTCAGCAAACGAAAGGAAGATCGTGCTTATGTACGACTTTCTGTCACGATTCCCGCCATGGATAGTCGTTGTCGGCGGCGCCGACGCGATATTCAAACTAATCAACGCGCTTCTATGTTTCCGCTACCCTCTCAATAAAACGAAATTTATCTTCGCCGGAGAGAACTGGGATAGAGAAATACAGGATGCGGTGCGCGAAAGAAAAAAAGCGGGGGATTATCCGCCGCAATTGATATTTAGGGGCATGGCTATAAGGGAAGACGGCAGGCCCGCGACCCCCGTTCCTGACAGTATAAAGAATAGCAATAGATTTGTGCGCCCGTTTAAACTGTTATACTGGTGGATTTTTATAAGGAAACCGGCAGAAGCCGCTCAAGCATTTACAAAACCCGGCGCCAATACCGGTGCGCTAGTCCCTAAAATATCAGATGACGTGGAAGGAATATCGGATGGCAGGGCAGGGATAATTTACGATGCCGAGAACATACCGAATCCAAATCAGATTTTGCAGCTCATCCTGGGTACGATGGACGGCGTTGCCAAACTCCGGCATCTTAACGAGACATATTTTAAACCAAAGTTAGAAGGCGAGACAAGCTCATGGAAAGCGATCGATGACAATGACGATATCGATACCGTTGTTGAAAAAACCCTTGCCAGCGTCACCGATATGGCGCGCATATACACCAGAGAAGTTAATTCTAACGAGGACGATATTTCCTTGACCCATAGATTTAATTTTAAGACAGGGTCCATACTCGAACTCCAGCTTGCCTATTTCGCGCGCCATACGTTAAGGACGCTCTTGGAAGTGACATGCGGCTTGGAGGGCGGCAAGCTTATAAACATAGCTACCGCGATGATGCGAGGTGAGATAGAAAAATATCTGGACGATGGGGTTGCCAGAACCAGAAAGGAAAGAAAAGAAAGGGCGCGTAAGAGGAAGGAGGCGCTGCAACTTTATATATCGATCGCTAATGCTCCAGGATCAGGTCTCGCGCGTGATCTCTATATTAAGGGAAAGATAACGAAAGACGAATTTATAAAACGCCTTGTCATAGCGGAGTTCAGGCGTATCAATGAGCCGAGGAACGGCCAGGGAAGGCTCGTCAAGATAAACAGTGCCCTGCACAGGGCTCAGGGCCAGGTAGCGGCATTCATGTACGGCGAATACGCGAGCTGGTATCCTATCGGCTGGGCAGGATTACATGGCTCGGCGGATACGTTCAAGCCTCTTGGCGGAACTACCGGGTATTTCTGCACCGAACCGGTCGAAGAGATAGATTGGAAGGATCCCGAGATAGTAAGAAGGCTCGGGCTAGACAAAAAAGAGACGATTAAATTCCATGGAAAAGATATTGAGGTCACGCCAGCCGAAATCATAGAAAGGCATTATAAAATAACAAACAAGCTTCTCACGGTCGGCGGCTGGGACGAGTATCAGGTGGCAGAAGATTATATGCTGGGATTTGTAATGTGGTTATACGGATTTAACGTCGCGGGATTTTTAAGCCTGACACCCGAAGACCAGGGTGGTTTCGAATCTTTCCTGAGTTTCATGTTCCGGCCGAAGCAGATGTCGCGATGGATAAAAGGCTACATCATAGGTTTACTCGTATTCGTCGAGAACATCCCCGAAATATATGAACGGAAAGGTTTATGGGGAATATTTGTATTTCTTGTCCCGACTCTAAGCAGCGCGATCTCTCCGCTCACATTCCAGGTTGCCAAAGTGCTTTCACTATCCTGGATCATCCACTTCATACCGCTCGATAAGATAGGTGAGGCGATAATGGCCTCGCGCCTTGCCCCGTACGCAAATTGGTTCAATAATCATGTACCCATAGGCACATTCATAAATGACGTCCAGGACAAGGTCAATGACCTTGTCCCGAGCATTCTCTGCATGTTTCCGATCGGATGGATATGGGGTATAGGCCCGTTTATAGTTGGCATACCCATATTCTTCCACAGGTTCTTTACTATACTGGGCATTATAAAAGGTGCGGATGATTACCTCGGCAGGCAGCGGATCCTGGAAGAATATGACGAGATGATCGACGACCTCATAAACGGCAAAGACAAGATTAAGGGCTTAAGGAAAGAGATAAGGGCCTTAAAGGATCCCGGCCTTATAGCTCAGCTAAAAGTTTTAAGAAATAAGATAGATGAATTCAGGGAAATGGTGGATGAAGAGGGTGACCACGCGGCACCCATTATAGATGAAATAGAGAATATTAAAGAAATGCTTAAGGCAAAGGATGCGGCTTTTATCATAGTGCTCCTGGATACCATGGAACACGTCATAAGGATAAGGGAGGTAGTCCGTACAGGAGAGCTCATCGAGATATCAGGGGTAGTTTCACCCCGCCGTTTTGTGATGGGGATAGGCTTCTACATGGGCGCCCTTATCGGCTTCATATTAAGCCTCGGATTCTTATCGCCGCTGGCGGTCTATATTTCATATGGAGCCTGGGCATTGATCGCGATCGCGGCTTTCATGGTATGGTTTAAGCCATATATAACTAAGGCGCCCCAGACGGCGCCAGCGCTGGAAGAATCGCCTCTATCGATAAATCACAAATTACTCATTACTGTAGGGCTTGGCATCCTGGCGATGTTCAGCGCGCAATTTGACGTCGCCGTATTCACCGTCATTACCTTTATATCCGCTACCGCTATCTACAGGATTTTAATGGGCAGATCTGAAAAATATATACGAGACGCAAAAGATGTAAGGCAAAGAAGCGTCAGGGCGATACGGGTGAGGACGGTCTGGCCGAACTTCTTTATAACCGAATACCATATGAACTATCTCGGCGCTAACCGGCAGGCATGGGGAGAGACAATGAACGGCGGCAAGCTTGGGTATTGGTGGCGCACTCCAAGAACGGTGGCTATATTGGCCCAGATGGTGGAAAAACAAAAGGCGAAATTGCTCAAAGCAGGCAGTAAAGAAGAGTCGGATTATCTTGACAAAACGTTTAAGGAGATGTTTAACGAAAAGGCTACCGAAAAGGGAGCCGATGGCAGAAAATCGCTTATGGATAGAAGGCAAGGCCTCCAACTTTGGCGGAGCTACGGATTTATGGTGATAGTTGTTCTCATGACCGGCCTTGGCCTGCGTTACGACATTCAAAGTTTTTTGTTCGGAAGAATGCTAACCGAAATAACACACAAAGCGACAACGCCATTTGTCATATCAAACTCCCAAATCATTGCGCTAGTCGCGCCTATCCTGATTATTCTATTGGGTTTCTTGGTCCTAAAGGCAGTAAAATCGATAAAGACGGCTAATGTGGTAAAGTCGTCGTCGACACATGATCTGGAGCCGGTAAAATCCGTTGGCGTATTAATAATGGGAGGTTTAATGGCGCTTATCGGTTATGCGGTCGGAATCGATGCCGGCCTTTCATTAAGTTTCGGATTCGGGCTGGCGGCGGCGGGATTCCTCGTCGAGGCAAGGCGGCATGTGAAAGTCAGGAACGATATCCGTAATTTAAATAGCGATAGAATAGGCGATGGCTGGATATCGGACGTCGCGCTCGATGAAATCTCGGCTCTCGGGGACGTATTGGCCGAATTAAGGCGCGAAGGAATAGATATTGACGCGAAAAAAGTTACGCCATTGACGTGGGACGCGGCCCGGATGCCGGATAACGAGTTTACCGCATATTTAGAATTGTTACGGACATCGCCTCCTGTTATCGCGAAAAGCAGCGAAGAAAACGGCACCATACAAATCGCCCCATCCTTATTAAAGCCCAAAAACAGAACTTATCTGAAACAGATCCTCCGTCACGAATTCGCGCACCTCGGCGGCGCCGGCGAGATCGGCGCGACAAGGGCCGAGCGCGGCATATTCGGCTTAAGGTTTATTTACAACTTGCTGCCGCTTCTTTTCAAAAAACAACCGCCCCTGCCCGAAAGACCCTCGCCGGCTTCCAATACGGCTGCAGAATTCGCGAGAAGATTTATGATGCATGACGGGCAACCGGGATTCAGCATTTCAAGGATGATTAGCGATTATGACAAGATAGTGAGAAGCGGGTACCCGAGAATTCCCATGCTCGAACGCGGTGTTATCGGCCTTATCGAAGATACTATGGCAAGAAACAGGGCGGCCGGCAGGACGACAACGCGTTATATGGACGCATGCGGCGGTATAGGATGCGCGGCGAACGAAGCGGCGGCAAGATATGGATCACACGGCCTGGAATCATACATGGTTGACATTAAGGAATGGATGCCGGCAGATATTCCTTCCGAAATAGTATCATGGATAAGGGGAAGAGGAAGGCTGCAAGGTATCGATGACATATTCGCCAGAAAGCATCATTTCCAGAAAGCGGATATTACGGATGTGAAATTGCCCGCCAAGATGGATGTTATTACCAACATGGCGTCACTGCAATATCTTAACGATCCTATAAGAGCATTGGTCAATCTCTATAATCAATTGGAAATCGGCGGCGTCCTGATTACGAGTTACGCGGTGTTTGCGGAAGACAAGCCGGTGTTCAGAGGTTTTTACGAAGCCCTCGATGCGCTGGCCAAAGATTTTGGCGCAACAATCTTTACTAAAGAAACGCAGCCACCCGGCGAGGCCGAATGGGTGCTATGCATATGTATCGTTAAGAACAATGATATGGATGCGATCCTGAACGCGCCGTTAGCGCAAGTGCGGAATGTTCATCCAATCCTTGGCTATCCGGACATGGTGGAGAAGGCAGCTTATTATGGCTCTGTGGTATTATTGCCGGCGGCTGCCACGACGGTAGTTCCAGCTCGTGGAGCGCCGGTTGAACTGACCCAAGCAGCTGATGCGTTGCGCAGGATGCATCAAATCTCAATAGAGGCTACTGACGGAAGTAATTTCACATTCATATATCAGGAGAAGCCCGCCCTTGAATATGGGCCGGACGCTTTCAGGATAAAGGTGTGCGACAGCCGTAGAAATGACGCAGGATATATTGACGTTTACGGGAACCTCATATCCACAAGTTTCGATTCGAGGTGGGAGTCCACGGCATACGACGCGATTGAAGTGAAAGAATCATACCGCCGGCGATATACAGGTATCGGCCGGGCATTGATGCTTCTTGCGATGTCCATAGCGTCGTCTAGGAAATACCCTGATTTTATCGCCAGGCGCCCGAGGGCCGCCGAAAATAACAAGTTCTATTTTGAATTGGGATTTGAAGTAAAGCCGGATGAATCGGAAATCGAACAGCCGTCCCTAGTGTTCAAATTTTCCGAAAAGGCATTGCCGGCGGAAATCCAGATAGAGCGTCTCGCAACGCCGCGGGTATCTCAACCCGTTTCGCCTGAAACGGAAAAAGCAGCTGCTGCCGAGGCCGCGCCGCAGTCGATAAGCGTATGGAACCGCCCATGGGTTAAGACGATGATAATTGCCGGCATAATCGCGGCAGTTGCCGCGGGCCTTGCCGTCATTCTATATTATTTAGCGCCGAATGTAATTAATTTCGTTCGAGAAAACAAAAAAGGCGTTACGCTCGGTAGTTATATGACAAGCGCAGGCCTCGCCGCGGCGAGATTCAGGAAAATTATAAACTTCACCGATTTATCAAAGAAGGGCCATAAGGAGGTTATGGGCAAAGAGGCCCCGCAACCCGCCGAACCTTCCGAAGAAATGACGGTCCTCGGGCAAATACTCGCTGAATTCCCCGGCATAGAGAATAATATCAATAAACTGCGCCGCGCGATGATCAAGGCCTTGAAACAACCCGAATTTATCGTAGGAATATCGCAAAATGCTTCCCCGAAAATGGAGGAAACTCTCCGCGCTTCGCTCGGAATCGGCGCGCGGATAGTGAGGGCCGAGAACGCGGCTGCCTTCGAAAGCTTGACGTGCCACAGTAGAATCCCGGCCATTCTTATAGACGAAAGCGTCACGCTCGAGGAAATATCGAAACCGGAATTTACAGATTCCGTAACAGCTCTTGTCTTGAATCTGAATGAATTCACGATACACAATAAGACCAGACGGGAGCTTCAGTGGCTTCTTCGTGAAATAAAAGAAAATCTCATGAAGATGGAACGCCGTGATATAGATGAAGATATCAGGCTGGCGCTGGAGGAAAACAATGCCAAACATATTAACAGGGTCAAAGAGATCGTCCGCAAAAGAAAGTCCGGCCTGGCGCCTGTCTATAACAGGGAAAAGATAAATCCCGCAAAATTCTACGGAAGAAGGATCGCCATAGCAACGACCGAAAGGGTTGCCTCGTATGATATGTATACGTTCGACAATATGAAGGCCGCCGAAAGTCAGGGCATCACAAACTACTTCATATACGGAGATATCTATAAAACCGAAAATGAAGCCGGGCAGTTTGCCAGGGCGTGCGGCTACAAAGGCGATATCAACGATATCAGGTTTATAGACAAGAGAAACTATCCGTCATACGCGGCATTGGTTTCGGCGATACGGCAGGACACGAAGAGTAGTTTCGGGATAGATAACGCGAATATAGGCGTCAGGGCGACTGCCGAAGACGGGTTGTTAAACGAAAATGAAAAAGTAGAGGCCGGAACATACCTGGAAGTCCAACCTGTCGAGGTAGGGGGGGAACCGGTCTATATGGCATTCAATTCATACCAGGTGTTGTTAAAGATAATGGCGGAATTGGAAAGGGAAGGAATGACGCTGGAAAAGATAACCATTCCGGGCGTCACCATAGATTCGGTAAAAGGCATATTGAAGTATCTGCCGAAGATACTTCCGATAGATTATACAAGAGAGATAGATCTCTACAGGAAGGCAATCGAGTTCATTCGAACCGCCGCTTAATGTATTATATGTAGCAGGGAATGGAGATTACCCAAACCATCTTCGTCCTATATGAAGGCGCTGCCAAGCACCCTTTATAGGGCGAAGATGGGCTACATAACCTAACCACCGCTGACCTGCGCGGCCCCGCCGCATAGGTCCCACCTACGCGGTCGTCATCGATGTTAAAATATAAAAAATCTAGATATTAGGCATTGACTAACTTAACGCATATGATATTATATATGCACTATTAATCGAAAAATGAAGGAGAATGATGGACGCTTGGCAAGCTAAAGATAGTAGTGTTCAGGAAGATCTGGGATCCAAACCGCTTATTATGGATCTGCAAAGTTCAAGAAATAAGCGATGGATTCGCATTATCGCGCTGGTCCTCATTGTGGCTTTTATCAACCAGGACATCGTCTGGGCGCAGGGCGGCACTCCCGCTTGGTCAAAACCTGCCCCGTCTTCTAACCCCCCTCAATCTAACCAGGTTAGAATTGCCAGGATAACCATTCCCAAAGACGTAGCCGTAACCAAAGAGGTCTATAGCTCCTCTCAACGAACCAACGAACCAACGAACCAACGAACTATAATAAACATCCAGGACGCCCACGCCTCATTAACAGCCCAGGAGTCCATATCTTCAATATTAGACAGCCTTGTAACTAACTATGACCTGAAGCTTGTAGCCATAGAAGGCTCTTCAGGCTATATAGACACCTCGATACTT
>JAZDOS010000051.1:0-2946 GCA_043798375.1 Candidatus Omnitrophota bacterium
CCCCGTTACAGGCCTACGTGGGCTGAGATTGACCTTGCGGCCATAGAATATAATTACAAACAGGTCCGCAGGCTCGTCGGCAAATCCACAAACATCATGGTCGTTGTAAAGGCGAACGCCTACGGCCACGGCACCGTCGAAGTTTCGGCTGTCCTCGAAAAATTGGGCGTGGACTATCTCGGCGTCGCCACGACCGACGAAGCGGTGCGGTTAAGGGATCACGGGATAAAGACGCCGATCCTTGTATTGGGCTCAGTGCTACCGGAAGAAGTCAGGGTATTGATAGAGAAAGATATTACGCTTACGTTATGCAGCGACGATCTTCTTGAAGCTATCAGGAAGGAAATCTCCGACGGGCATAGGGCAAAGGTCCACATTAAGATCGATACCGGCATGGGCCGCATCGGCATCTGGCATGAGGAGGCGCTCAATTTCATAAAAAACCTCGCGCAGGATAAAAAAGTTTTCATCGAAGGCATCTACACGCATTTTTCCAGCGCCGGCCGCGACGACTTTTTCACGAACTACCAGATAGAGGCATTTGAGAAGCTGCTGACACAGCTCGAAGGTTTTGATGTCCGGATCCCGCTTAAGCATGCCGCGAATTCCATCGCGACCGTCGATTTCAAGAGGTCGCACATGAACCTCGTAAGGCCGGGGCTTATCATCTACGGAATGTACCCCAAATACACATTCCCGAAACTGATAAAATTGAAACCCGCGATGTCGCTCAAAACGAAGATCGTCTATATAAAAGAGATGCCGCCGGGGCGCTCGATAAGCCACGGGCGGACCTATGTCACGCAGAAACATACCAGAATCGCCACCGCCCCAATCGGCTACGCTGACGGATACGCGAGGAGCCTTTCAAACAAAGCGGATGTTCTTGTCCGCGGCAAACGCGCCAAGGTAGTCGGCAAGGTTACGATGGACCAGATGATGATCGACGTCGGCCACATCAAAAACGCGAAGGTCGGCGACGAAGTCGTCCTGATAGGGAGGCAGGGCCGGAACGAAATAAGGACAGAAAAACTTGCCCGTCTCGCCGAAACTATCGCTTACGAATTCATCTGCGGCATCTCCAACCGTGTCCCCAGGGTCTATAAACCTTCCAGGGTTAAGCTATAAAAAAGCTTGATTTTGAGGTATTGACACTTACGATTTTATATGATATACTTATAACACAATCTCGGAGGGGAATATAATGATGAAATTTACATGGGTTGTTATCATATTTGTTGTCCTCGGCATAATGTTTACCGGAAACATATTTGCCGAAGAGGGCGCTTATAAAATATCGGCCCTGAAAGGCAATGTCCTTATAAAAAGAGCCGGTACCGAGGATTGGGTTGAAGCTAAAGTCGGAGATCTGTTAAATAAAGGTGATGCTGTAAAAACATTGGAAGATGGCAGTGTTTATATGGAGACAGGCCCAAACAACGGATTTACGATGGGGCCTAATTCAGAATTCGTAATGGCTGATACTCTTGAGCCGCCGGTCGCGGAACCTTACAGCGAACCGGCAAGGGATCGCATAGACAATGTCGTTGCGCCCGAAGTCAATCAGGAGGGCGCGGCAAGCCGGATTTAATTAAATTGATACTGAGCTTTTCGGTTAACAAGAGGCCTTTTAAAAAGAGGCCTCTTTTCGTTTTTATATCGCGCTATTGACAATTACACCTTACATGATATACTTTCATATAATTACAAACTAAAGATTGGAGACTTTATGAAAAGAAATGTTTTTGCGATTATCGCGGTAGGCTGTTTCGCTTTGAGCGGCGGGGCCGCATTTGCCCAATTTGATAATCCCGACCTGCCGGACAGGGAAGGCGTCAAGATCGGGGATGTCATCGTCCACGGCGCGTTCAAGACTACAGAAGAGCTCGAGACGAACATATACCTTGCCAATACAAAAGAAAAATTCGACGCGATCACCATCCTCAATCCGTCCGCGGGAATAGAAATCCCACTTCAACAGAATAGAATTAGCATCGATTACGATGCCGCGGTCTTCCTGTACGGCACATACCAGACTGAAAACCACGTAGACCAGCGCGCGAGGGCGCTTGCCGAGATAAATCTCACCGATTATAAAATAAAGGTGGAAGACGTGTTAAGGGACTACACCGACCGCGCCGCTGATGAAAATTCAAGGCGCGTCGCAAGGTTCAATAATAAATTGAGGGCCGGCGTGTCAACCCAGCTTAACAGGCTTGGATTTGACGTAGGTTACACGAATATAATAGACGCATACGGCTCCAAGGACGACCTTATCTATCAGAGCATTGCCTACGGCGACAGGGACAGGGTATACAATATAGTGGATATGTCGGTCAGCTACAGGTTTTGGCCGAAGACATTCCTCTTTCTTGAAACGGATCTCGGGTTTATACATTATTACAACAGTTCAATTCCGCCCGATTCATGGTATATCGAGCCCACCGTAGGCATAAAGGGCAGGCCGACAAATAAGATATTAGCCGACGCCAAGGCGGGATTCAGATACCAGGGCTACGACAAGTCGGAGATATACAACGATAAAGACTTTGTCGGGTTTGTGGCGGAGGGCGGGCTCGACTATTTTCTTACCAAGGATGATACGCTCAATTTCGGGGTCAAGAGGGGTATCTATGAGTCGTTGTATCAGAATATGAATTATTATATCGCGAATATCCTGAGCCTCGAGGTTACGCATAAGTTCACAAAGAAATTTTCATGCAGGGCTTTCGGTTCATACCAGTTCAACTCTTATCCCGGCCAGACCGTTGAAAGCGGCCTCTACGCCAAAAGATACGATAACTTTTACATAGGCGGCGCTTCGGTCAGATACGATGTCAGAAAATGGCTGTCTCTTGAGGGTAAATATGAGTATGAACAGAGAAGCTCGAGATTCTATACCTATGATTATGTAGATAACCGGATCTTCTTCAGCGGAACAGGCGG
>JAZDOS010000001.1:0-4882 GCA_043798375.1 Candidatus Omnitrophota bacterium
CTTCAGGGGGTTAAAGAATCCCTTCGACGCGATACGTTACCATTCGCTTATCGTGGAGCGCAAGTCCCTTCCCAAATGCCTTGAGATAACGGCCCGGACGAAGGAGAATGAGATAATGGGCCTGAGGCATAAGAGATATCCCGTATGGGGCGTACAGTTCCATCCCGAGTCGATACTGACGGCCGACGGAAAGAAGATGCTTAAAAATTTTCTGGAGTTAAAAGGATAATGATAAAAGAGGCTATAGTCAAGCTGGTAAAGGGCGAAGACCTATCCAAGAACGAGATAGAACTCGTGATGGAAGAGATAATGACGGGCCAGGCCCTTCCGACTCAGATCGCGGCGTTTTTGACGGCGATGCGGATAAAGGGCGAAACGCTCGATGAGATAGTCGGCGCGGCTGGGATAATGCGCAGGCATGCCACAAAGATCAAGACAAGGCATCCGGTCGTCCTCGATACCTGCGGAACCGGCGGCGACGGGTGTAATACCTTCAACGTCTCGACGGTAGCGGCTTTTGTAGTGGCGGGAGCGGGTGTGATCGTCGCCAAGCACGGGAACAGGAGCGTCTCCTCCAAATGCGGGAGCGCGGATCTCCTGAAGGCGCTCGGTGTAAACATAGAAGCGGAAGAACATATAGTCTCAAAGTGCATTGATGAGGTCGGGATAGGATTTTTATTCGCTCCGGCGCTGCATAAGGCGATGCAATACGCGATAGGCCCGCGCAGGGAGATCGGGATAAGGACCATATTTAATATATTGGGGCCGATGACCAACCCCGCCGGCGCCACAAACCAATTACTTGGCGTCTACGCCGCGGAATTGACCGGGCTTATGGCTGAGGCCCTCGGAAGGCTTGGTTCGAAACACGCGCTGGTCGTCCATGGAAAAGACGGGCTCGACGAAGTCACTACCGCAGACAAGACGCGGATATCCGAACTTAAAGGCGGAAAGGTAAAGACTTTTGAGATCTCGCCGCGCGATTTCGGCATAAAGAAAGTGAAGCCGGAAGAGCTTAGAGGCGGTGATCCTGCCGAGAATGCCAAAATCACTATGGATATCTTGAGCGAAGAAAAGGGCCCCGCGTATGATATCGTCATATTAAACGCCGGCTGCGCCATATATGCCGCGGATAAAGCCCCGAACATCAAAGAGGGCATAAAGTTAGCCGAGGAGTCGATAGAATCAGGCGCGGCTCTTGGAAAGCTTCAGGAGTTGAAGGAGGCTACGAACGTATGATAACCCTTGAAGACATAATCGAACACAAGAAACATAAACTCGAAAAGTCGGAACAGGACCTGTCTCTTGCCGAAATAGAGAAGATGGCGGCTCCTGTCAAAAACCGCGGCTTCAAAACGGCGATATCCAAAGGCGATAAAATAAATTTGATCGCAGAGCTCAAAAAGGCCTCACCTTCGCACGGCGTAATAAGGCATGATTATGATCCTGAGGCGGTTGCCAGGATATATGAAAAGAGCGGGGCCGCGGCGCTTTCGGTGCTGACCGAGGATAAATATTTTCAAGGCAGCCTCGACCATATTAAAGCGGCCAGGCGGGCCGTCGACCTGCCGATCTTGCGCAAGGATTTCGTTATTTCGGAATACCAGATCTACGAATCGGCCGTGGCGGGAGCGGACGCGGTGCTCCTTATAGCCGCCGCGCTTGACAGGGGGATGCTGAAAGCGCTTTTTCACGAGGCTAAATCGCTTGGCATGGATACGGTCATCGAGGTCCACGACCAGCGCGACCTTGATAAGGCGCTTGGGATCGACGCGGAGATAATCGGGATCAACAATAGAAACCTTAAGACCATGGAAGTCGACCTCGGGATAACCCTGGAATTGGCCGCGAAGATCCCCGCCGGCAAGATCGTGATCTCGGAAAGCGGGATAAGGGAACCCGAGGATGTGCAGTCCCTCGCTTCGGCCGGTATAAAGGCCGTCCTTATCGGGGCCGTATTCATGGAGGCCGATGACATTGGCGCGGAGGTAAAGAGGGTAATGGCTTGGTGAGGGTGAAGATCTGCGGAATAACAAATTACAAAGACGCCCAAGCGGCCTGCCGTTTCGGGGCGGACGCGTTAGGCTTCGTCTTCGCGAAGGGCCCGCGCAGGATCACCCCCGATAAAGCGAAGCGTATAATTAAAAAATTGCCTCCCCACATAGTCACGGTGGGGGTTTTCGTAGATGAGAAGAAGGATAAGGTCCTCGAGATAGCCCGCGACTGCCGGCTTGACTGTCTTCAGTTGCACGGTAACGAGTCGCCCGGCTATTGCAAAGGACTCAAGAAATATTATAGAATAATCAAGGCTGTCCGCGTAAGCGGCAGGGAGAGCCTTAAAAGGCTAAAGGGATATGACGTAGGCGCTTTTCTGCTCGATTCTTACGTAAAAGGAAAAATAGGCGGCACCGGCATAAAATTTGATTGGGCTTTGGCCGCCGAAGCGAAAAAATCAGGAAGGCGCGTCCGCATTCCCGTAATCCTCGCGGGGGGGCTTGATCCCGCTAATATAGAGGAGGCTATAAGGAGAGTAAGACCGTACGCGGTGGACGCTTCAAGCGGGCTTGAATCCTCTCCGGGCAGGAAAGACCACGGCCTCGTGAAAAAGTTTATCGAAAAAATCAGGAAGACAAATTAGCGAAAGGACATCATATGGCTTCTAATAAAAGGTTACACCGCCGCCTGGCGCTGGACGTTGAAGTCAAATGGCACAGGAAGAAGGATAAGTCCTCGAGCAGCAAGGCGTATCTCTTCAGGACGAAAAATTTCGCGCAGCACGGACTTTTTCTTAAGACAGCCAAAAAATTCAGGATGGGGATGGAGATGGTCCTGGAATTCGCGCTTCCTACGGTCTCCCACCCGATAGATGTGGTGGGGCGGGTCGCCTGGATAGCCGATAAGGACAAAAACCCGACGTTTTATCCGGGGATCGGCGTCAGGTTTGTGAAGATCGACCCGGACGAAAAGAAAGAACTGGCAAAGTTTCTCAACAGGAAGTTCGGGAATTATAAGGACGCGCAGGAACTCAAGAAGATGTATTTGACCCTGATAGATATGGGCGCGCGCTTAGTCGAACTCGGGGAGAGGCATCCCGGAGCCATCTACTTCAAGAAGGCGGTCGATCACGCGATCAAAGAGATCTCCGAAGTCGCGCATCTGATAGACAGGGAGGTCTCGGAAATAAAGAACCTATGAGAACGATAAAAACGGTAAATAAAATAAGCGCGCTGGCGTTTACGCTATTTATGTCATTTATTTTTTGCGCGCCCGTCCACGGAGAAGAGCCCTATAGCCAATATCGTAAAAAATTCCTTACGTGGCTGGAAAAAAACTCCGATGAAATAACGGGCCTGCCTTATAGCCATATCGGTGATAAAAGATTCGAGAAATGGTGTATTACTTATGACGCGGCGGTAGCTTCGTTGGCCTATATAGCTTCAGGCGAACCGGAAAGAGCGAAAAGAATAATTGATTTTTATAGAAAAAATGAAAGTGTCTGGAGATTGGGAGGGATAATCGGGGCGGTATATGCCCCCGATCCTAACGGGTCGGGAGAGAGCTGGGCAGTTTGGGTCGGAGAAGACGCGTGGATGGCCATTGCCTCCTTTCATCTATACAAAGCGACATCGCGAAAGGAATATTTAGAATTTGCCGAAAAAATAGCTGATTTCATAGTCAGCTTACAAAATGAAAATAAGAAAGATTTGAATTACGGAGGTGTTCCTTTGGGGCCGGAAAGCGATGGTATGGTAGCCGGCGACCAGCATATAAATTATGACGTCGAGATGCCAAGTTTTTCGGAAGTATTCGCCACGGAACATAATATCGACGTTTACGCTTTGCTTAATATGCTCTATCAAGAGACAAAATACGAAAAATATAAGGGCGCGAAAGATAAAATCCTGGTCTGGCTTAAAAGGGTCGCCCATAATAAAAAAGAGGGCAGGCTCAATCGCGGCGGCATAAAAGAGATCGATCTCGTGGTAGCTACCGATGTCCATTCCTGGGGCATCTCGGCATTAGGAGTAGAAACGCTCGATGGGATCGAACCGGGTTTAGCTGAAAAAATGATAGCGTTTGTGGAGAAAAATTGCCTGGTTAAAGCAAGTTACACTAAGCCCGGCGGCGAGAAAGTCACGGTTGAAGGGGCCGACTACACCGACCATAATACAGCCAGGACGCTGCGCCGCGGGCCTATGGTCTCTCCGGAATGGACATTCGAACTAATCAACGCGTATAAGAGGCTATCCGATGATTTTATTAAGCGCGGTGAACGGGCAAAAGCGGACAGATATAACCAAAAAAGGGTTAAATTGATAGAAAGTATGTTAAATTTGGCGGTCAAAGATAGCGGCGGTTTAGCATATCCCTATGCCACGCTGGCCGATGCCCCTATCGGCCATGGGATCATTACGCCCTGCGAGGGAAACTTGAGCGCTATCGGAGTAAGCTACGCTATCCTGGGCCTGTCCGGATACGACCCTTTAGCGCTGACAAAAACAAAATAAAGGAGAACTGTAATGAACGTTTTTAAAACGGTATTTTTCCTGACCTTATTGACGCTCCTGCTTATTTTCGTCGGGAGCCTGATAGGCGGCAGGAACGGGATGATCATCGCTTTCGGGTTCGCGGTCGTGATGAACCTCATCTCATATTGGTTCTCGGACAAGATAGTCCTTATGATGTACAAGGCGAAAGAAGCTTCGCCGCGGGATTATCCGAAACTGCACAGGATCGTCCAGAACCTTGCCACTAAAGCCGACCTGCCCAAACCCAAAGTATATATAATCCCGACTCCGGCGCCGAACGCTTTCGCGACCGGCCGTGATCCCGCGCATGCCGCGGTCGCGGTGACCGAAGGCATCGTGAGCCTGTTAAGCGA
>JAZDOS010000012.1:0-2760 GCA_043798375.1 Candidatus Omnitrophota bacterium
ACGCTCTTTCTTGAGATATAGCCTCTTCCCCCTATAGCCGAACCAGCCCTCTTTGAAAAGATATACCGCATACGGATTTTTTCTTATATTGGCATGGCTAAGCCTGTCGCTCATAATAAACGCTATGTGCGTATCATCTACCACATGCGGTCTGGCATACGGCGCGGCATCGACTTTACCGTTCTCATCTGCGGTACTCAGGACACCAAAACCATTTTTCTTTTCAAAATATTCTTTTAAATCCATGTTAGACACCTCCTTCGTTTTCGACCAGGTTTGGCTCGACCGCTTTACGCAGTTCTTGCCAGAATCTCTTTCTGTTTTCCGAATCCGCCGGTGAGAGCGCGGGAAATTCCAGAAACGGCACTTTTATATTTTCTTTGGCAAGTTCCTCCTCTAATATTTCGGCCATTATACCCGCGAGAGCCGGATCGGACGGATCGGGTCTATCGACAGGATTAGGGGATTCTGTCTGATATCTGTTTACCTTATGTTTTCCCCAATGTATCCCGCAAGTGGGGCTGTTTTCCAACCCAAGAAAGCATGTAAGGCGATAATTATTTTTAATAAACTCTTTCACCATGAGCATCGGTGTTTTTAATAGCTCCTTGCAATGGCTCCTGAAAAATATGTTGTCATACTGTTGGCGCCCCTGGGGATTCCGCATCAAGCCCATGGCGCTTGTCTCGGGACAAAGATATTGAATGACGCCAACATGTTTCTCCATAAGGTAATTCATAATCTCCTGAGACAGTGGAAAATTCTGGCCTAAGATATGTACTCTGCAGTATGGATTTACAAGGCACTGAGCGATCAATATTATTCTTTTGTCTTTCTTGCTCATATTTATCCCCTACATTATTCTCGAGTCATACGCCCAGTGCATCACGGCCTGCCGCTGTTTGGGCCTGCACCTAATATCCCCGGAGCTACAATGTTTATATATCTGCGCTATATGCCGCTTGATCGCTTTCCATCTTGCTATTTGGCGACGGTCTTCTTCGCCAAGGCGCCGTCCCATGTAATAACGGCAATACCACTGAAACCAACCACGCGGATCATCCGGATATATCCATCCCTTTTTACGCCAGTACGACAGGGGCTTGCTGGCGTTGATCCCGAAATAATTCAGCTCCGGGTCATGGCGTTCCGGGCAAAGCTTCGCTTTTTTAAACCAGTCTGCCGGAAATTCCTTCCGGCAATCCGTCATGTACTTACCGCCGAATACGCCCAGTTTCAGCATTTGCTTAGGCGTGAGTTCCGGTTTGAATTCCGGATCAAAATTTTTCCCGGTTGGTTCCGTCAAAATATACCGGAAGCGCTTTTGCATCTTGTCGCTGACCTTTACTATCTTGCGCACTGGCCCCCATGTTTCATATAATACTTCTGGTGATATTCTTCCGCCGGATAAAACTCTACCGCAGGCGTTACCTCGGTCACGACCGAGTTTTTATACTTTCCGGAATTCTGCAGTCTTTCCTTCGAAACCAACGCCGAATTTTTCTGGGCTTCATTCATGTAGAATATAGCCGAGCGGTACTGCGTGCCCTTGTCCGGCCCCTGGCGATTCATCGTCGTCGGGTCATGCATCTTCCAGAATGCGTCAAGGAGCGCGTCATAAGATACGACCGACGGGTCGTATTCTATCTCCACGGCTTCGGCGTGGCCGGTCTTGTCAGTGCAGACGTCTTCATAGGTCGGGTTTTGTTTTTTGCCACCCGTATAGCCTACCATGGTTGAAACTACACCTTTAATATTGCGAAAAGCCTCTTCTACTCCCCAGAAACAGCCTGCGGCAAAAATAGCTCTTTCATACTTACTGTTGTTTTTGACGATCGGAAGGAATTTTAGCGCAACTGCATTAATGCAATAGCGTTTATTGGTCGGTGGCGGCCCGTCTTCAAATACGTGCCCCAGATGAGCGTCGCACTTGGCGCACAATATTTCGGTGCGATCCATCCCCATGCTTTTATCGACTTCTTCTTTTATATTGAGGCTGGAGACAGGTTTCCAGAAACTAGGCCACCCCGTTCCGGATTCGAACTTTTCATCTATCCCGAATAGGTCCGTTCCGCAACAGACGCATTTATAAATGCCTCCCTCTTTGCCGATCTCGCATTTTCCGGTGAACGGTGCCTCCGTGCCTTTTTGGCGCGTAATGCGATATTGTTGGGGGGTGAGAAACTTCTTCCATTCGGTGTCGGATTTTACTATACGGTCGACTTCTTCGATTTTTCCGGTAGCGGCGTTGAAGATGGGTATCTTATTTTTATCTTTTGAGTTTGCGTTATTCGTATAAGTCCCCGCCAGGATAAAAAATAAAAGACAAAGATATATCCTTGCTTTCATCGGATCTATTTATTCTCGATCTTTTCCATAGGCTGTCCGCAACAAACGAGTTCGCCACCGCCTACCTTTGTAACGTAGACCTCGTTGCCGCAAATGTTGCACCGATATTTTTCACCCGTTTTCTTAACCCCCATAATATCTCCTTATCTTAAGGCGCGGTAAAATAAAGTTCGTCAAAATTGGCGGTGTGTGCTTCACCGTGTTCGAACGATCTTCAGGGGTACCCCTGAAGTAAAAAATTAGTTTTTAACGCAGGGCTCGGCTTCGCGCCTGCCTACTCGCCGTAGCTAAGCAGGTGGATCAACGGCTACAGCAGGCGCTCTCGTGTCCTCGCCCTACCGTCCGTCATTGCGATCCCGCCCACAGTAAGACAGAGGGCGGGAGAAGCAATCTCTGTCCCAGGCTCGTCCA
>JAZDOS010000029.1:0-148064 GCA_043798375.1 Candidatus Omnitrophota bacterium
ATCCTCCTGGCGCGGCAGGTTAACGTGCCATCCATCATCGTGTACCTCAATAAAGTAGACCTCGTAGAAGACAAAGAACTGATAGACCTCGTAGAACTTGAAGTAAGAGACCTCCTCACAAAGTATAAATTCCCAGGCGACAAGACCCCGATCATAAAGGGAAGCGCACTTAAGGCCATGACCTCGCCCGATAACGCCGAAGCCACCAAATCTATCTATGAGCTCCTGGACGCCGCAGACTCCTTCGTACCCACTCCGGTAAGAGATATCGATAAACCGTTCCTGATGCCCATAGAAGACGTATTCTCGATCACCGGACGCGGCACGGTAGCGACAGGCAGGGTGGAGAGAGGCCAGATCAAGACCGGCGAGGAGATAGAGATAGTCGGTATCAAGGCCACGAAGAAGAGCGTGGTCACAGGCGTAGAGATGTTCAGAAAGCTTCTTGACTCGGGACAGGCCGGAGATAACATCGGCGTGCTCTTAAGAGGAGTCGAAAAGACGGACATCGAGCGCGGCCAGGTACTTGCTAAGCCCGGTTCGATCACCCCTCACACCAAGTTCAAAGGTGAGGTATATATATTAAGTAAAGAGGAAGGCGGCCGCCACACACCGTTCTTCAACGGCTACCGGCCCCAGTTTTACTTCAGGACCACAGACGTCACAGGGGTCGTGACCCTTCCGAAGGAAGTCGAGATGGTCATGCCCGGCGACAACGTAAGGTTCGAAGTCGCATTGATCACCCCCATCGCCATGGAGAAGGAACTAAGGTTCGCAATACGTGAAGGCGGACACACCGTAGGCGCCGGGGTCGTAACGGAAGTAATAGAGTAGAAGATGGCACAGCAAGCACCGCAAAAGATCAGGATCAAGTTGGTAGCATACGACCACAGGCTTCTTGACGTGTCGACGCAGGAGATAGTCGAAACGGCAAAGAAGACCGGAGCCGGCATTGCCGGGCCGATTCCTCTTCCTACGAAGAGAGAGGTCTTTACCGTGCTCAGGTCGCCGCACGTCGATAAGAAATCGAGAGAGCAATTTCAGATAAAGACGCATAAACGCATACTCGATATAATAAGCCCGACCTCCAAGACGATAGACGCGCTGAAGAAACTGGATTTACCAGCCGGAGTTTATGTGGAGATTAAATAGCGTATAGCGGATAGGTAAAATATGATAGGGATGCTCGGGAAAAAAATCGGAATGACGAATATATTTGACCAGGGCGGGAAGAATGTGCCGGTCACTCTAATAGAAGCAGGCCCGTGCCACGTGCTGCAGGTCAAGACAAAGGCCACCGACGGATATGACGCGATACAGATCGGGTTCGGTCCAAAACGCGAAAAGCTCGTCAAGAAGGTCGATATGGCCAGGTTCAAGAAGGCCGGTGTCGGGGGCCTGAGATTCGTCCGCGAGCTCAGGGTAAAAGATCCCGCGCCGTACAAGGCCGGGCAGAAGATCGAGATAGACGTCTTCGCCAAGGGCGATTATGTCGATGTTACGGGAACCTCAATAGGCAAGGGGTTCCAGGGCGGCGTCAAACGCTGGGGATGGGCCGGCGGAGACCAGGGGCATGGCTCGATGTTTCACCGGCAGCCGGGATCCATTCAATCGGGCGCAAGGCTTGGGCGCGTGACAAAGGGGCATCATCTCCCCGGACACATGGGCGTAGACAGGATTACCGTGCAGAACCTGGAAGTTATCGATGTCGATAAAGCCAATAATCTTATAGCGGTCAGGGGAAGCGTCCCCGGCCACAAAAATTCTTTTTTAATCGTAAAAGAAGCCAGAAAGCGTCCAAAAGGTTACGTTAAGAAAGTGCGCGTTCAGCCGACAACGAAGAAGAGCGCCAAAGCGGCGATGAAAAAGAAATAAGCAAAGAGCGTCGAACCATGAAAAAATCTACAAGGGTCGGGAAGGCCAAAAAGATTCAAAGGAAGATCTCCGGAACGAAGGCTGTAAGGGCCAGGGAAGGCGAGCCGAAAGAATTCTCTATTCCGGTATATAACTCGAAAGGAAAAGAGATCGAGAAGCTCGCGTTGAATTCGAAGGTATTTACAGGAGAGGTCAATAAGAAGGTCCTTTACCAGGCAGTCATCATGTACAACGCCCGCCAGAGACAGGGCAACGCGTCGACCAAGACGCGCGGCGATGTTTCCGGAGGCGGAAAGAAGCCGTGGCGGCAGAAAGGCACCGGACGCGCGAGGGCAGGTTCGACAAGATCGCCCCTGTGGAGGCACGGCGGCGTAGTATTCGGCCCGCATACGAGAGATTTTCATTATGACCTTCCGCGTAAAATAAAGAGGCTTGCGTTTCTATCGAGCATAAATTCAAAACTGAACGAAGAAAAGGTCCTCGGCATAGAAGCCATAAATCTCGACGAGGCGAAGACAAAAAAATTCAAGGCTATGATGGGCGCCCTGAAACTGAAGGGGGAGAGCCTGTTCGTGCTCGACACCATAGACGACAAAGTCATGAGGGCTTCGAGGAATCTCGAGGAAGTGTCGGTAAAGAATTACAAAGATTTTAATACGATGGACGTTTTGAACTGCGACAACCTGGTTATCTCCAGGGCCGCTATACAGAAACTGCCCGAAAGGTTTAAGGATTAAGAGGAGCGTATGAACCCCGCCCTTCCTAAAGAGGGCCGGGGAAAGAAAGGAAGGGCGGGGTGAAAGATCCGCATGACGTAGTTAAAGGGATGATAAGGACGGAGAAGGGCGCGAACCTCTTGCCGTTAAATAAATACCAGTTCTGGACAGACCGGACGGCGAATAAGATCGAGATCAAGAGGGCGGTTGAGGATATATATAAGGTGAAGGTCTCCAGCGTCAATACGATAATGATGAGGGGCAAGGCCAAACGCGTCAGATACGCTGTAGGGAAAACATCTGACTGGAAGAAGGCGATCGTGACGCTTAAAAAGGAAAGTAAAATAGATATTACGTAAGGGAAATTCATGGGAATTAAAAAATTCAAACCAACGACACCCGGATTGAGGCATGCGGCGATATCAAACTTCGAAGAATTAACGAAGGCGCGGCCTGAAAAAAGGCTTCTTGTGCCGTTAAAGAGGTCCGGCGGAAGAAATAACCGCGGAAGAATCACCTCGAGGCACAGGGGCGGCGGCCACAAGCGGATGATCCGTATCGTCGATTTCAGGCGCGACAAGCTTGATATGCCGGCCAAGGTCGCCGCGATAGAGTATGACCCTAACAGATCCGCAAGGCTTGCGCTTCTGCAGTACACGGACGGAGAGAAGAGGTATATAATCGCGCCTATAGGCCTTAATATCAATGATGATGTCGTATCGAGTAAAACCGCGGAAATAAAAGTCGGGAACGCGACCGCGCTTGGCAATATACCGGCGGGCATCCCAATACATAATGTCGAGCTCTCGAAAGGCGCCGGCGCCGTCATATGCAGGTCAGCCGGGAATTCCTGCATTATCATGGCCAAGGAAGGCGGTTACGCCCAGATCAAACTGCCAAGCGGTGAGATACGGATGATAAACCTGGAATGTATGGCAACGATCGGCCAGGTGGGCAACATAGAGCATGAGACGATATCTGTAGGGAAGGCCGGCAGGTCCAGATGGCTGGGCATCAGGCCTTATTCCAGAGGTGTGGCGAAGAACCCGCACGACCATCCGATGGGCGGCGGCGAAGGAAAGGCCTCGGGCGGGCTTCCGCGGTCACCGTGGGGCCAGTACGCCAAGGGCTTGAAGACGAGGAAGAAAAGGCATTCGGACAAGTATATACTGAAACGGAGAAAATAAAATGTCGAGGTCAACGAAGAAAGGGCCGTTCATAGACGAAAAGCTTCTGATGAAGGTCCAGAAGGCCGCGAAGGCGAACGATAAGAAACCGCTGAAGACATGGTCCAGGCGTTCGACGATAACCCCTGAATTTATTGGGTTGACGTTAGCGATATACAACGGAAAGAAATTTATACCGGTTTATGTCACGGAAAATATGGTGGGGCATAAGCTGGGTGAATTTTCGCCGACGAGAACATTCAGGAAGCACGGCGCGGCGACAGAAGTATCGATGGATAAAACATAATCCGCCTTCGCAATCAACAAGCGATAGATAAGGTGCTTCGGCGGATTTAAAAGGAAACGATGGTTACAAGAGCCGTACTTAGATATATCAGGGTAACGCCGAGAAAGCTCAGGCTGATAATTCCTCTAATAAAAGGGAAGAGTCCGGAAGCCGCGATAGCGGTCCTGGCGGGCGTGAAGAAGAATGCCGCGAGGTATTGCGAAGACCTGCTTAAAAGCGCGCTTGCCAACGCTAAGAGGGTCCAGGGACTTGATATGTCGACTCTTTACATATCAAAGCTTGTCGCGGACGGCGGGCCCATGCTTAAAAGGTTCAGGGCCGCGTCGATGGGCAGGGCGAGCATGATAAAAAAGCGCACAAGCCATATTACCCTGGAGCTGGATCAGATAAAAAAAGAGGGTCCAAAACCTGAAACTGATCACGGGAAAGCTAATAAAACCGGAGAGACAAGCATATCTAATGAGAAGGTAAAAGGCAAAACGCAAAAGGTAAAAGTTCAAGGCAAAAGTCAAAAGTCGAAAAAATAATTTTGAATTTTAAATTGTAATTTTGCCTTTTTACTTTTTAGTTTTGACTTAAAGAGCAGATAGCGAGGAGCGATAGATGGGTCAAAAAGCTCACCCTTATGGTTTGAGGACAGGTTATATTTATGACTGGAAATCCCGCTGGTTCGCCAAGAAGCAGGAATTCCCGAAATTCTTACTCGAAGATACAAAGATACGCAAGTTCATAAAGAAGGCGTTGTCGTCCGCAGCCGTATCGAAGATCGAAGTTGAGCGCTCAAGCGACAAGGTGAGGGTCATGATATTTTCCGCAAGGCCCGGTATAATTATAGGAAGGCGCGGCCAGGAGATAGAGAAGTTGAAAGAGGAGCTTCATTCGATCACCGGCAAAGAGGTCCTGATAGACATAAAGGATATCAAGAATCCCAATGTAGACGCGCAGCTCGTATCCGAAAACATCGCTTTCCAGCTGGAGAAGCGCATACCGCACAAGCGCGCGATGAAGAAATCGATCCAGAACGCGCTCGATTCGGGCGCTAAAGGCGTCAAGATCATATGCTCCGGGCGGCTCGGCGGCGCTGAAATAGCAAGGCGGGAAAGTTACCGCGTGGGATCGATACCGGCACAGACCCTTCGCGCCGATGTCGATTACGGGTTCACGGAAGCATTGACGACGTACGGATTGATAGGTATTAAGGTCTGGATATATAAAGGCGATAAAGTTCTTGATAAGTCGAAAGAAGAGCCTGTCGAGGATAAGAGGCGCTCTATTTAAAAATAGTAATTTGCGAGGCATGACATGGCAATGATGCCCAAAAGGGTCAAATTCAGGAAAACGCAGCGCGGCAGGCGCTTCGGAACATCGTTCAGGGGCGCAACGTTATCTTTCGGCGAGTTCGGCCTTAAAGCGCTTGAAAACGCCTACTTCACGGATAGGCAGATTGAGGCGGCAAGAGTCGCTCTGATGAGAAACCTGAAAGGCGGCGGCAAGGTCTGGATAAGAATATTCCCGGACAAACCGATCACGAAGAAGCCCGCTGAAACCAGAATGGGTAAGGGGAAGGGCCTTCCGGATCACTGGGTAGCCGTAGTTAAAAAAGGCAAGATCCTTTTTGAGATGGACGGAGTTCCCATGGAGATCGCGAGGGAGTGCATGAGGGTCGCCGCCCACAAAATTCCTCTTCGGACAAAATTCATCACGAGGGCGCATTGATGAGTCTACTTCGCCAATCAACCAGTAAAACTCGGGTATGGCTTCGTAGCACCTTACAGCAAATTGCTGCGAAGCCCGACCGGCTATCGATAATTGAAGGGCGGAGCAGAAAATGATAAAAGCGAACGAACTGCGGAATATGACTGTCGACGAAATTCGCCTTAAGATAGAAGCGCTGAAGAAGGAGCTGTATAATTTGCGCACCGAGGCCAGGGCCGGCAGGATCGAGAAACCTCACAAGATAAATGATGCGAGAAAAGACATCGCGAGGTGCGAGACCGTCATAAAGGAGAAGTCCGATGCAAAGTAACCGAAGGCCGGTAAGGAAAGAGCGGGTGGGCATAGTCGTAAGCGATAAGATGGACAAGACTATCACCGTAAAGGTCGATAGGGCCATGCGTCACCCCATATATAATAAAATGGTCAGGACCGCCACAAAATTCAAAGTCCACGATGAGAAGGATAGCGCCAAGACCGGCGATACGGTGAGGATCGAGGAGACGAGGCCGCTTTCCAAAACAAAAAGATGGCGGCTCGTGGAAATAATTAAAAAACGAAGCTAGAGTGAGCTATTTATGGTAAGGATGCGAAGCATATTGGACGTTGCCGACAACACAGGCGCCAGGCGCGCGTCGATGATAGGCGTCATCGGAAGGCAGAATAGGCGTTTTGCCAATATCGGCGATATCATCACATGCAATATAAAGGAGGCCTCGCCTGACGCTATCGTTAAACAGCATGAGGTGGTAAAGGGCGTGATAGTAAGGACGGCTTTTCCCATAAAGAGGCCGGATGGGACGCGGCTGAGATTTGACCGCAACGCGGTAGTCATAATCGATCCGCAGCTCAACCCGAGAGGGACGAGGATATTCGGCCCGGTCGCAAGAGAACTGCGCGACAAGAATTTTATGAAGATAATATCGCTTGCGCCGGAGGTGCTGTAAAGTGAATAAGGTAAAGAAGGGCGACATAGTTTATGTATTGACGGGGCGCGACGCGGGAAAGACCGGCAAGGTCTTTCGCGTCTACGCTAAAAAAGGATTGGCGCTTGTGGAAGGCATAAATTACGTCAAGAAACACGCCAGGAAGACGAAACAGGACCAGCAGGGCGGCATCGTTCAGAAAGAGAGCCCGATCCACGCCTCGAGCCTGTCGCCATTCTGCAAGACATGCGGGAAGCCCGCGAGGATCGGAATAAACGTTCTCGCGGACGGCACAAGGACGCGTTTTTGTAAGCGCTGCAAAGAGGTTATTTAAATGGCCAAACCCAGACTTTTGGAAAGATATAGAAGCGAAATCATTCCGGACATGATGAAGCGCTTTAGATATAAGAACACCATGCAGGCTCCGAAGCTTCTCAAAATAGTCGTGAACGTGGGGTTGGGCGAGGCGACGCAGGATGTGAAGCTGCTTGAAGCCGCCGAGAGCCAGCTCGCCGTGATTACGGGGCAGAAGCCGGTCGTAACAAAAGCCAGGAAGGCCATAGCCAATTTTAAAATAAGGAAAGGTTCGTCAATAGGATGCAAGGTAACGCTTCGGCGGGCAATGATGTATGAATTTCTCGATAGGCTCATATCGGTTGCCATTCCAAGGATAAGGGACTTCAGGGGGCTCTCCCCGGACTCATTCGATGGGGGCGGAAACTATTCATTCGGATTGAACGAACAACTGATATTTCCGGAGATAGACATAGATAAGGTGCCGAAGATCCACGGTATGGATATTACGATAGCTACATCCGCCAAAACAAAGGATGAGGCGTTTGAGCTATTAAGGCTCGTGGGAATGCCTTTTGCTAAGAAAGGGTAAGTTGGTATGGCGAAGACGTCGTTGATAGTGAAGTGCTCCAGGCCGTCGAAGTTCAAGGCGAGGCGTTACAACAGGTGCAAGCTTTGCGGCAGGCCGCGGGGTTTTATAAGAAGATTTCAGCTTTGCAGGATATGTTTCAGGGAACTTGCTTCCAGGGGCGAGATACCCGGCGTTGTAAAGGCAAGCTGGTAGGGAGGAATAGATGGCATTGACTGATCCGATAGCTGACATGCTTACGATAATAAGGAACGCGAGTTCTTCCAAAAAGGAAGTTTGTGAGGTCAGAAATTCTCGTCTTACAGAAGAGCTTTTGAAGATACTCAAGAAGGAAGCTTTTATTAAAAACTATAAACTTGTAAAAGATGCGAAGCAGGGGATCCTGAGGATATACCTGAAATATGCCAAAGACGGCACGGGCGCGATTACCGGCTTGAAGCGCGTCTCCAGGCCGGGTTTGAGGCTATATAAAAAGGCCGATGCCTTGCCAAAAGTTTATGGGGGCCTCGGCGTAGCGATCATTTCGACATCAAACGGAATAATGACCGATAGTGAAGCCCGCGAAAAGAAGATGGGCGGAGAAGTTCTCTGTTACGCCTGGTGAGCCCCGTTAGAAGATTTACAGATTTCTAAATCAAGATTTAGGTAATGAATTTATGTATACGGTCGCATTAAATATGCAGAATTAGGAAAATCTTCTAACGGGGTGAGGATATATGTCAAGAATCGGTAAAAAACCTGTTGCGTTACCCGGCGGAGTCAAGGCAACCGTCTCGGGGTCATCTATAAACATAGAGGGGCCCAAGGGAAAGCTTTCTTACTCCTTCGCGCCGACCTTTAAGGTCGAAGTGAAAGATAACGCCATTACGGTCACGCGGCCATCGGACATGAAGCAGGACAAGGCTACGCACGGCCTGATCAGAAGCCTTCTCAATAATATGGTCATAGGGGTGACCGACGGGTATAAAAAGGATCTTGAAATAACGGGGGTCGGATTTAAGGCGGCGGCGCAGGGAAAGGTGTTGAATATCCAGCTAAGCTATTCGCACCCTATAAACTATGATATTCCGGAGGGCATCACCATAGAGACCCCGAAGCCCAACCAGATCGTTATTAAAGGAACGGATAAGGCAAAAGTCGGCGAGGTTGCCGCCGAGATAAGGGATTATTACAGGCCGGAGCCTTATAAAGGCAAGGGCATAAAATACGCCGGCGAGCACGTAAGGCGCAAGGCAGGCAAGGCCGTTGCCGGAGCCGCAGGGTAAAGATATGAAAAAATGGATTGAAATAGACGGTAGAAATAGAAGGCATAAGATAATAAGGAAGACGATAAGCGGCACAGCAGAGAAGCCGAGGCTCAGCGTTTACAGGAGCCTGGACAATCTCTATGCGCAGCTTGTCGACGATACATGCGGCAAGACGATGTTGTCGCTGGGGACAAACTCGAAAGACCTTAAGGATAAAATCAAGAAAGACGGCGGCAATGTGAAAGGCGCAAGCCTTCTGGGCTTAGCCCTGGCTGAACTATGCAAGAAAAAAGGCATCACAAGGATAGTGTTTGACCGCTCGGGGTACGCTTACCATGGCCGCGTGAAGTCGCTTGCCGAGGCTTTGCGTAAAGGCGGTCTTCAGTTTTAATCGAAAAAGGAGCCGGTAAATTGCAAAACGAGAATAGCGACAAGAATACGGAAAAAGAAAAACCGCAAGAGGCCGTCCCGGTTCCTGAGGTTAAGCCTCAGGAGGTTAAGCCTCCGGCGGAAGCTTTAACCCCGCCCTCAGCCAAGCCCAAGAGAGGACGTAAGCCCGGCGGAAGGAGTTTCGGGCCGAGACAGTCCAGGCAGGGAGCCGAAGAAGGCTTTGTCGAAAGAGTCGTTACGATAAAGAGGGTTGCCAAAGTCGTCAAAGGCGGCCGTAGATTTTCGTTCAACGCCCTTGTTGTGGCAGGCGACGGAAAAGGCCAGGTGGGCATAGGATTTGGAAAAGCGAATGAAGTTGCCGAGGCCATAAGAAAAGGTTTAACCGACGCAAAGAAGGGTTTCTTTAAAATTCCACTGAAAGGGACTTCCATTCCCCACGAGATCATCGGCCATTTCAAGGCCGCGAGGGTTTTGTTAAAGCCGGCAGTTGAAGGAACGGGTGTAATCGCCGGAGGGGCGGTGAGGGCCGTTTGTGAGGCAGGCGGAATAAAGGATATATTGACCAAGTCACTTGGGTCGGATTCCGCGATGAATGTCGTAAAGGCGGCGGTTGACGGCCTGAAAAAGCTGAGGCTTGAGCGAAGGAAAGAATCGGAAGAAGGTGCCGGGTGAATTTAAACGACATAGGAATGCCGAAAGGCGCTAACAGGCCTACCAAGAGGCGCGGAAGAGGGTCCGGTTCCGGCCACGGTAAAACCGCGTGCCGCGGCAGGAAGGGCGCGAAGAAGAGGTCCGGCAGGACGACCAGGCCCGGATTCGAAGGCGGCCAGATGTCCCTGATAAGGCGTCTTCCCAAGAGAGGCTTTACCGCGCCGTTCAGGAAAACGTATCAGGTCGTAAATGTTGAATCGCTGAACAGGTTCGACAACAACGCCGTGGTAGGCCCGGCGGAACTCAAGAAAGCCGGCCTGACAGGGAGCATGGTTGAGCCGATAAAGATTCTTGGTGACGGAAAGCTTACGAAGACCGTAACGATCAAAGCGCATAAATTTTCTGAAAATGCCAGAAAAATCCTCGCGGCAGCCGGCGCGAAGATCGAACTACTTAAGTAGCTGACGTTTAAACGTCAGCTACACTGTGGATAACTATGCTAGAAGCGTTCGCAAATATCGTAAAGATACCCGACCTGAGGAAGAAGATATTCCTGACGTTGGGGCTCATCGCCGTATATAGGGTAGGAACATATATCCCGACGCCGGGCATCGACGGCGCTCAGCTTGCCCAATTCTTCGCGCGCCTGGCCCAGTCAAGCGGCGGAGCGCTCTTTGGCATAATGAATATGTTCTCCGGAGGCGCCATATCGCGCCTGACTATATTTGCTTTGGGTATAATGCCGTATATATCCGCGTCCATTATAATACAATTACTGACCGCGGTGATACCGGCCCTCGAGAAACTCGCGAAAGAAGGCGAGGCAGGGCATAAGAAGATAGTCCAATATACGCGTTACGGCACGATAGCGCTTTCGATAATACAGTCGTTCTTCATAGCCTTGTGGCTCGAGAACCCGGCGAGGTTCAATGGGCTTCAAATAGTGCAGTTCCCTGGATGGCCGTTCAGGATACTTACGGTCATAACGCTCACGAGCGGCACCGCATTTATCATGTGGCTTGGCGAACAGATACAGGAATATGGTATCGGCAACGGCATGTCTCTCATCATAACAGCCGGTATCGTATCAAGGATACCGACGGCTCTTTACCAGGTGTACGCGCTCTTTTCACCGTTTGCTCCCGAGAAAGCGCAGCTCGACCCATTCACCCTGATACTGATGGTCGTTATGCTTGTCGCGGTAGTGGTCGCGGTTATCATAGGGACTCAAGGGCAGAGGAAGATACCTGTCCAATACGCGAAACGCGTCGTTGGAAGGAAAATATACGGCGGGCAGTCGACGTTTTTGCCGCTTCGCGTAAACCAGGCGGGCGTCATACCGATAATATTCGCGCAGAGCATAATTCTGTTTCCCGCCACGATCGCGGGCTTCGTTCCGCATAAGGGTTTTCAGAATTTCGCGATGGCGCTGACGCGCGGAGAATTGCTGTACAATTCGGTGTATGCGCTGCTCATAATATTTTTCGCTTACTTTTATACTGCGATAACGTTCAATCCGATAGACATATCGGACAATATGAAGAAATACGGCGGGTTCGTCCCCGGGATCAGGCCGGGACGCCAGACCGCGGAATACCTCGATTTCATAATGACGAGAATAACGTTCCCGGGTTCGGTGTTTCTGGCTGTCATCGCGGTGCTGCCGAGCATAATATCGTCGTCCCTCAAGATCCCGTATCTTGTGGCGAGCTTCTTCGGCGGCACAGGGCTTCTTATCATAGTCGGCGTTATGCTCGATACGATGAAGCAGATAGAATCTCATCTTCTTATGAGGCATTACGAGGGCTTTATGAAGAAGGGCAGGCTGAAGGCGCGTATTTCGTAAAGGGGATTTAAAAATTGAAACTGGTTTTGTTGGGTCCGCCGGGCGCGGGCAAGGGAACACAGAGCATAGTTCTTTCTCGCGAATATAAGATACCTCATATCTCTACGGGAGACATATTGAGAGAGTCGGTGAAAGCCGGCGAGCCTCTCGGATTGAAGGCAAAATCCTATATGGATAAGGGCGCCCTTGTTCCGGACGAGGTCGTAACCGGAATAGTTATCGAACGTTTAAAGAAACCGGACACTCGATGCGGATTTATTTTAGACGGTTTTCCTAGGACGCTGAAACAGGCCGAGGATCTTGACCTGTCTTTAAAGAAGGACGGGTCCGGGATCGACATGGTAGTCTATTTCGAGACTTCGGACAAGATTGCGATAGAGAGGCTTTCGGGTAGACGTGTCTGTCGATCCTGCGGCTTCAATTATCATGTGAAGAATATACCGCCCATAAAGGAAGGGGTTTGCGACAAATGCGGCGGCGCGCTTTTTCAGAGGCCGGACGATAAAGAAGAGACCGTTATAAACCGCCTGAAGGTTTATGAAGACCGGACAAGGCCCCTTGTGGATTTTTACGCAAAAAAAGGCATATTGAAAAAGGTTTCCGGAGACCTCGGTGTCGAAGATTTATTTAAGGTTCTTTCTAATATATTTGCCGACTCAAAACTTAGATGATCGCGATAAGACGCGAGGATGAGATACGCGAGATTAAAGAAGCCGGAAAGATATTATCCGGGACCCTCGATAAGCTAAAAAGGCATATCCGCGCCGGCGTCGAAACCAGGGAGCTCGATAGGATAGCGCGGGAAGAGATACTTAAGCGTAACGGTTATCCGGCGTTCAAAGGTTACAGAGGCTTTCCCGGCAACATATGCGTATCCCTGAACGAGGCTGTTGTTCACGGAATCCCTTCAGAGAGAGAGATAAGGGACGGGGATATAGTCTCGATCGACATAGGCGTGAAGTTCAGAGATTATTACGCTGATGCGGCAGAAACTATCGGGGTGGGCGATATAAACGATACCGCGAAGCGGTTGATAGATACGGCAAAAAAAGCTTTTTATATGGGGATCCGGAACGCTGTTTCCGGCAGAAGGTTATCGGATGTTTCGTCGAGCATCCAGGCGTTTGTAGAATCGAACGGATTCAGCGTAGTCAGGGCGCTTGTCGGACACGGCATCGGAAGGCAGATTCACGAAGAGCCCGAAGTGCCCAATTTCGGAAAACCGGGAACAGGGCCTGAACTGAAGGCCGGGATGGTCCTCGCGATAGAGCCGATGATCAACGCCGGGACTTTTGAAGTGGAGGTCCTGGATGACGGCTGGACGGTCGTGACAAAGGATAGGCGCCTGTCGGCGCACTTCGAACACACCGTTGTCGTGCGCGACGATAAAGCGCAAATTTTGACGGGCTAAGCCCATGAGATTGTATGCCGAAAGAAGAACCGATCACAGTTGACGGAAAAGTTTTGGAGACATTGCCAAACGCGATGTTCAGGGTGGAACTCGCTAACGGACACAGGGTGCTCGCCCATGTCTCGGGAAAGATGCGCATGAATTTTATAAGGATTCTGCCCGGAGATACGGTAATTATAGAACTTTCCCCTTATGATTTGACGAGGGGAAGGATAATTCGGAGAGAAAAATAATGAAGGTAAGGTCGAGCATAAGGAAGATTTGCCCGAAGTGTAAGGTCGTTCGGCGAAAAGGGACGATCAGGATAATTTGCGCAAATCCAAAACACAAGCAGAGACAAGGATAGGGAGATTAAATGCCGAGAATAGTTGGAGTGGATATTCCGAAGGAAAAAAGGGTGGAGATGGCGCTCTGTTATATATACGGTATAGGCAGGCCGCTCTCGAACAAGATACTGAAAGTCGCCAATGTCAATCCGGATAAACGCGCGAAAGACCTGACGGAGGAAGAGGTTGCCAGGCTTTCCACGATCATTCAGAAGGATTACAGGGTAGAGGGCGACCTGAGAAGGGATACATCGGCGAATATAAAAAGGCTTATAGATATAGGTACTTACAGGGGGTTCAGGCACAGGAGAGGCCTCCCCGTAAGAGGTCAAAGGACGAGAACAAACGCCAGGACCCGAAAAGGTCCCAGAAAGACCGTCGGCGTTATAAGACAAAAGGCAGAAAGGGCACCGGCTAAAGACAGTGGAACAGCAGAAAAAAAGTAAGGTAAAGAAGGCTAAGAAACAGGTAAAGGCCGTATCGAGCGGCATAGCGAGGATTCTCGCGACATTTAATAACACGATCGTTACGATCACCGACAGGGAAGGTAACACCATAACATGGGCATCCACCGGAAGCTCCGGATTTAAAGGCTCCAAAAAATCAACTCCGTTTGCCGCCGGGATCGCGGCCGAAAACGCCGCCAGGAAGGCAGCCGAGCGCGGCGTTAAAGAGGTCGAGGTTTATGTGAAAGGGCCGGGCGCGGGAAGAGAGTCCGCCATCAGGTCGATACAGGCCGCGGGGCTGACTATAAGGTCTATAAGGGATGTTACCCCTATACCGCATAACGGATGCCGCCCCGAGAAGCGAAGGAGAGTGTAATGGCAAGAAACATCGGCCCATCGTGCAGGCTTTGCAGAAGAGAGGGAATGAAGTTATTTTTGAAAGGCTCCAGGTGCATGACCGAGAAGTGCGCTATCACGAAAAGAACATACGCGCCCGGGCAGCACGGCCAAATCCGAAAAAAAGAGTCGAACTACGGCATGCAGCTCAGGGAGAAACAGAAGGTAAAGAGGATTTACGGCGTCTTAGAGCGCCAGTTCAAGCATTTTTTCAGGATTGCCGAGCGGTCGAAGGGTGTTACGGGCCTGATGCTATTGCAGCTATTGGAAAGAAGGCTCGACAATGTCATATTCAGGATGAATTTCGCGAATTCAAGATCCGAGGCCAGGCTGATTGTCCAGCACGGATTCGCATATATTAACGGAAAAAGAGTGGACATACCGTCTTATACGGTGAAGCTCGGCGAGGAAGTTTCCATCAAAGCGAAGGAGCCTATGCAAAAGCGCCTTACGGAGACGAGCGAGGCGCTGAAAGACAGGGCTATAGCCAAATGGCTCGAGATGGACGCCAAAAATTTCAAATGTAAGGTAGCGGCCATGCCGACGAAGGAAGATGTCGGCTTCCCGATTCAGGAACAGTTGATCGTAGAATTGTACTCAAAATAACATCTAACCTGGTTAGAAATTGGAGGAAAACGATATATGGGTATAAGCATGAAGAATTTCGAAATGCCGAAAAAGCTCGTTCTTGACGAATCGAGCTATACGCCCACGTATGGAAAGTTCGTGGCGGAACCTTTCGAGAGGGGCTACGGCGTAACGGTAGGCAATAGCCTGAGGCGGGTGCTCATATCCTCGATAGAGGGCACGGCGGTTACGGGCATAAAGATCGCCGGAGTCCATCATGAATTCTCGGCCATTCCCGGCGTCATGGAGGACGTGCCGCAGATCATCCTGAATATAAAGAAGCTCATACTGAAATCGCATTTCAAAACCCCCAAGGCCATGACGATAGAGGTGGATAAGAAGGGCGAGGTGACCGCTAACGACATAAAGACGGATGAGACGGTAGAGATTGTCAACCCGGACCTGCGCATCGCGACCCTCACAAAAAATGTCAAGTTTCACGTCGAGATGGATGTTGCCCGCGGAAGAGGATATGTGCCTGCCGAAAGGAACAAGAAAGAAGCTCAAACGATAGGAATGATACCCATAGATTCAATATTCACGCCGGTGACCAAAGTAAATTTCTTCGTTGAGAATACGCGAGTCGGCCAGATAACCGATTACGATAAAGTGATCATAGAGATATGGACCAATGGTTCGATAGAGCCTAAAGAGGCCCTTCTGTATGCGTCAAATATTCTACAGCGCCACCTCGATATATTTGTCGGATTCGGGAAGCTTCCCGAAGAGGAAGAGGCGCCTGTTGAGTCGGAAGAAACGAAGCTTTTAAGGGAGAAGCTCAAAATCCCCATCTCTGAGCTCGAACTTTCCGTAAGGAGTTCGAATTGCCTGAGGGAAGCGCGTATAAAGACGATAGGCGACCTCGTCAAAAAGACGGAACTGGATATGCTCAAATACAGGAACTTCGGCAAGAAATCCCTGGGAGAGATGAATAAAATATTGGTGGGGATGGGCTTGTCCCTGGGGATGAAGCTGGACGAAGGAGGTAAGGATTCTAAGTCCGAATAATATGAGTCCCGTTAGACCTCATAACCTCGTTAGAAATTTTTTACGGATCTTTCAAAAAATAGACATTTCTATCGGGGTTAACAAAAACGTATTCATTAAATTCAAGGGTTATTACATGTCTATATCTGAAATAATTATGCATACTTCTGTAGGAGGTCTAACGGGATGAGACATAGAAAAAGACGCAACAAGCTCAGTATGATGACGGCCCACAGGAATGCCATGCTGAGGAATATGGCCAAGAACCTTTTGAAATTTCAGAGGGTAAAGACTACTATAGCAAGGGCCAAGGAGGCAAGAAGGCTCGTCGAGCATCTCATAACCCTGTCCAAGACAGATACCGTAGTATCGCGAAGAAGGGCATACGACATCCTTACCGATAGAGACCTTGTCTACAAGCTATTCAAGGAAACCTCTCAGCTTTTCAAGTCCAGGTCGAGCGGCTATACCAGGATCATACCTCTGGGGTTCAGGCGCGGTGACGGCGCGAGCCTTTGTGTTTTTGAGCTTACCGAGAAGAAGATCGTAGAGAAGCTGCCGAAAAAGAAGGCTAAAGAGGAGAAGATAACAGAGAAGGGTTCAGGGGACAGGGTTCAGGGTTCAGGCGTAGATAAGAAGGAGCATAAAAAAGAGCCCCATGCCGCCGAGCCGAAGATAAAGACGATCCCAAAGAAAAAACCCACTCTGGCGGAAGAGAAGAGACAAGAGAAAGCTAAGAGCGAAGACAGGAAGGCGTCGCAACAGCGCGGCTTCATGAAGAATCTTCGAGGCCTCTTCCGTAAAAGAGGCGATTTCTAGCAAATAATTAGTCTGCAATGTTTAAAAGCCCATTGATCTGTATGGTCGATGGGCTTTTTGTTGGAAATTTTTCTTCACAGAAGTCGAATCGAAAAATTTTAAAATAATTGCAATAATTTTCCCGAAAAAAACGTCTATATAGTAGGGGATAAAATGCCTATACAGGCGGAAAGGGGAGATATGAAGGAGTTGATGCCGCAGGAGATGATCGAGAGGAGAATTTATTTACTTCGAGGGCATAAAGTCATGCTATCGATGGACTTGGCAAAACTTTATGGAGTATTGCCAAAGCGGTTAAATGAGCAGGTGAAACGGAATATGAAGAGGTTTCCAGATGATTTTATGTTTCAATTAAATGACGATGAATACGAAATCTTGAAGTCGCAAATTGCGACTTCAAGATGGGGTGGTATGCGGCGTGCAAACCCGTATGCTTTTACGGAGCAAGGCGTGGCCATGTTGTCAAGCGTCCTAAATAGTGAAAGGGCCATCCAGGTTAATATCGTCATAATGCGTGCATTTGTAAAATTAAGGCAGATTCTATCCACGCATAGAGAACTCGCCCATAAGCTCAATGAATTAGAAAGAAAAGTCGAAAAGCACGATGCCGATATTCAGTCTATCTTTGAGGCGATCCGCCAGCTCATGGCTCCGAAAGCGACAAGATCTCGCATAATAACAGGCTTCAAACCGGTATGATATTGAAAAAATAACAATTGAAAAAATAACAATTGAAAAAATAACGCTTTAATAATCCTCTTATTTATAATATAATATTACCCATTCATTATAGGAGAGGTTTGTATGAACCCCGTTAGAAAATAACGTATTAAATAGATTCTTGAATTAATAATATATTTTTGAATTTATTATGAAAGGTCGGTATATGATAGACGATAACTCTGATAAACCAAAATTTTCTAACGGGGTGAAGCTCGCAAAACGCGTATCGGATATAGCGGAATCGGTAACTCTTGAGATAACATCCAAAGCCAGAAAGATGGCTAATGAAGGTATCGATGTCGTAAATTTCGCTGCCGGAGAGCCGGATTTCGACACGCCTTCGCACATAAAAGAGGCCGCGGTTAAAGCGATAAACGAAGGATTTACCAAGTATACCCCCTCAAGCGGCGTGCAGGAGTTGAGGGATGCGATATCCCGGAAACTTAAGAAGGATAACGGCCTTGATTACTCGCCTTCCCAGATAGTCGTTTCGAACGGCGCGAAGCATTCGCTCAACAATATATTTCAGGCGATATGCGAATCCGGCGACGAGGTGATAATTCCGGCGCCATACTGGCTCAGCTATCCGGCGATGGTCAGGATGGCGGATGCAAGGCCCGTAATTCTCGAAACGCGGCAGGAGAACAATTTTAAGGTCACCGAGAAAGAGCTTGCGGCAAAGATCGGCAGTAAGACAAAATGTTTTGTACTGAACAGCCCTTCGAACCCTACCGGGTCGGTATATTCAAGAGCTGATCTTGAGGTGGTCGCGAGGCTGGCCGTGAAACACAAATTTTTCGTCATAAGCGACGAGATATATGAGAAACTGGTCTACGGAGGCGCGCGGCATCTATCGATCGCGTCTTTAGGGAAAGATATATACGATCTTGTCATAACTGTAAATGGCGTGTCGAAGAGCTACTCCATGACCGGATGGCGCATAGGATACGCTGCAGGCCCTGTCGACGTCATGAAGGCGATAGCCGGCCTCCAGAGCCACGCGGCATCCAACCCCTGTTCGATAAGCCAGAGGGCGGCCATAGCCGCATTGAACGAGGACCAGAGATGCGTCGAGGAGATGACGCGGGAATTCGAGAAGAGACGGGACCTTATGGTGTCGCGGATAAGCGCCATGGGTAAGGTCTCGTGCGTCAAGCCGGATGGCGCGTTTTACGTATTCTGCGATATTTCAAGGCTCAAAAAAGGCTCAGTCGTTATCGCTAACAGGCTTCTCGAGGAAGCAAAGCTTGCCGTTATTCCGGGTGAACCTTTTGGCGCGGATTCGTTTATCCGATTAAGCTTTGCTATGAGCATGGACTGTATCTTGAAGGGTATGGACAGGCTCGAGGAGTGGGTGAACACGTTCGACAGGCTCAGTGTTCATCCTGAGCAGTGTCGAAGGATGAAGAAGAATGGGTAGAACGATAGCGGAAAAGATATTATCGAACCGTGCCGCCAGGGATTTGAAGGCCGGCGATATAGCGATCTGCGGCGTCGACTTCTGTTTCGGGCAGGACGGCACAAGCTCCATAATAATCGACAGCTTTAAATCGCTCGGGGTCGATAAAGCCTTCGATAAGTCGAAGTTCTGCATGATCATCGACCATAGCGCGCCGAGCCCGAATCTGGGCGTATCGGAGATTCATAAGAAGATGCGCGCCTTCGCGAAGACACTCGACGCAGGTTTATATGATATAGGCTGCGGCGTCTGCCACCAGCTCGTTCCGCAGAAAGGCCATGTCACATGCGGGGACCTTGTTCTTGGGGCGGATTCTCACACCTGCACTTACGGCGCGCTCAATGTCTTCTCTACCGGCGTCGGATCGACGGATCTCGCCATTACACTGGCAAGCGGCAAAAATTGGTTCAGGGTTCCCGAGACGATAAAAGTTACGGTGACGGGAAAATTGCCTAAGGGCGTATATTCCAAGGATATCATCCTTCGCATAATAAAGGATATAGGCTCCAACGGCGCGACCTATAAGTCGGTTGAGTTTTACGGCCCTGCGATATCGTCTTTAAGCGTGGACTCGCGCCTTACGATATCGAATATGGCGGTCGAGATGGGCGCGAAATGCGGCCTCATGGAAGCCGATGAAAAAGTCCTGAAATGGCTAAGTGAGCGGTCGGCTAAGAAGCCGGCGCCTGTTTCCGCCGATCCGGACGCGAAATACGCGGCGTCCAAAAATTACGATGTGTCAAAGCTGGTCCCGCAGGTCGCCAAGCCTCACGCCGTTGACAATGTCTCGGATGTTACCGAGCTCGAGGGCGTAAAGATAGACCAGGCGTATCTCGGAACGTGCACAAACGGGAGGTTCGAAGACCTTGAGATCGCATCGAAGATACTCAAGGGTAAAAGCATCCATCCGGATGTCAAATTTATTATCGCGCCGGCGTCCAGAGAGATATATCTCGAGGCCGCAAAAAAAGGGCTTGTTGAGATTTTCGTCAAATCGGGATGCGTTGTCGTAGGGCCGGGGTGCGGGCCTTGCGTGGGAACTCACAACGGAGTATTGGCGGACGGAGAAGTTGCTGTCTCGACCGCGAACAGGAACTTCAAAGGCAGGATGGGGAACCCGAATTCGTTCATATACCTGGCCAGCCCCGCGACGGTCGCAGCATCGGCAATAAAGGGCGCGATAGCGGATCCGCGGGAATATAAGGGTAAATTGTAAATCTATGAAACACTTCGCGCGCAGATTAAAAGTTAAAGACAACATCAATACCGACTACGTCATATCCGGAAGGTATAAATTTAAGATTCAGGATCCGAAGGAGCTGGCAATTCATATTTTTGAGGACCTGGACACGGATTTTGCCGCGCGCGTCAAGAAGGGCGACATTCTAATCGCGGGAGAGAATTTCGGCTGCGGCTCTTCGCGCGAACAGGCGCCTCAGGCCCTGAAGTGGGCGGGCTTTTACGCGGTCCTCGCCAAGAGTTTCGCGAGGATCTTCTATCGCAACGCTTTTAATATCGGATTGATGCTGGTAGAGTGCAATACCGACTTCATAGATGACGGCGATGAGCTGGAGCTCGATATCGAAAAGGGCAAGATTAAGGTCAAGGGTAAAGGCCTTATACTTGACGCGAAGCCGATACCACGCGTAATGAAGAGGCTCCTTGAAGACGGAGGGGTGGTAGCGCATTTCAAAAAGCACGGGGGGTTCAGCTTTGAGTAAATATATAATCAACCTCATGCCCGGAGACGGGACCGGACCGGAGCTTGCCCTGGCCGCAAGAAGATGCGTCGATTCCCTCGGGCTTGATATACAATGGGATATCCTCGAAGCCGGGGAATCGGCAGTCCAAAAGTATAAGACGCCGCTTCCGGAAAGCGTTTTAGACTCTATCAGGAAGAATAAAGTCGCCCTCAAAGGCCCGATCACCACGCCTGTCGGGACGGGTTATCGAAGCGTCAACGTAGAGCTCAGAAAACGGCTCGATCTTTACGCGTGCCTGCGGCCGTGCAAAAGTTATAAGGGTGTCCGGTCCAGGTATAAGGATATCGACCTTGTTATCGTAAGGGAGAATACCGAGGATCTTTACGCGGGCATCGAATTCGAAAAGGGAACCGGCGATGCCAAAAAGATCATTTCTGTAATAGAAACCCTGTCGAAAAAGAAGATCCGGGAGGGGTCGGCGATAAGCATAAAACCTATCTCGGCCGACGGGACGAAGAGAATAGTAAAGTTTGCCTTCGATTATGCCGTAAAGAATAATAGGCTTAAGGTCACGGCAGTTCACAAGGCAAATATCATGAAATATACCGACGGCCTTTTCCTGGAAGTTGCCAGGGAAGTCGCGAAGCCTTACGAGGGAACGATCGCTTTTGAGGACAGGATCGTCGACAATATGTGCATGCAGCTTGTCCAGAAGCCGGAGGATTACGACGTCCTGGTGCTGCCGAACCTTTACGGCGATATCGTATCGGATTTATGCGCCGGGCTCGTCGGAGGCCTTGGTGTCGCGCCGGGAGCCAATATCGGGGATGGGGCAGCGGTATTCGAACCGACGCATGGAAGCGCGCCCAAATACAAAGGCATGAACAGGGTAAATCCGGTCGCGATATTATTATCCGCGGTATTGATGCTGCGGTATCTCGGCGAAAAAGAATGCGCGGACAGGCTTGAAACGGCTGTCGCATCTGTTATAGCGGAAGGCAGGCACGTCACATACGACCTCAAGGAAAATAGAAACGACCCGACCGCTGTCGGCACGGCTGAGATGGCGGATGCGATTATCAGAAAAATCAAATCGTAATTCGTAATCAGTAATGAGTAATGCGTAATTAAAAATGACAGATAAAATCGCGATAATAGGCGCAGGAAACGTAGGAGCCGCGCTTGCCCAAAGAATAATTGAGGGTAATCTGGCCGACGTCGTCCTGCTGGACATCGCGAAGAATATGGCTATCGGCAAATCTTTCGATCTTCTCGATGCCGCATTTATCGTCGGCCACGAGCGGGATATCAAAGCCGCCGATGATTATTCGGATATAAAAGAATCCGGTATCGTAGTCGTCACTGCCGGTGTTCCCAGAAAGCCCGGAATGACACGCGAAGAGCTCGTCTCTATCAACGCGCGTATAGTCAAGGGCGCCTGTGAAAAAATAAAGGCCTATGCGCCGCAAGCCATAGTCATAATCGTCACAAATCCTCTCGACGCGCTGACGCACCTGGCATATAAGGTAACGGGGTTTGAGAGAAGACGGGTTTTTGGCATGGCGGGTGTGTTGGACGCATCCAGATTCGTCAATCTCATAGCGCATGAACTGAAAGTTCCCATATCTTCCATCGAGACCTATATGCTCGGGAGCCATGGAGATACGATGGTTCCCGTTATATCCAGGACCCGCGTAGGCGGAAAAGATATCACGAAAGCTCTGCCCAAGGACAAACTCGACCTTATCGTCAAGAGGACGCGCGACCGTGGCGCCGAAATCGTGAGCCTGCTGGGCTCGGGAAGCGCTTATTATTCGCCGAGCGCCGCCGTCTTTAAGATGATAAGCGCCATTTTGAAAGATTCCGGCGATGTGCTTGTTGTGTCGGCGAATCTCGAAGGCGAATATGGGTTGGAGGATATTTCCATAGGCGTTCCGTGCAAAATCGGAAAGGAAGGTATCGAAAAGATAATAGAGCTTGACCTGGCGCCGGACGAAAAGTCGGCATTCAAAAAGTCAGCGCAGGCGATAAAGGGTTCGATTGAACTTTTATAGAGTAAGTCAAAAGGTAAAAGTAAAAAGGTAAAAGTTCAATGCAAAATTCAAAAGTTTTAAGTTTTACGTTGTAGTTTTACCTTTTGCGTTTTTACTTTTGACTTTAAGGTTCGAGAAAACTATCGTGAAACAATACGACCTTGCCATAATAGGTTCGGGCCCCGGAGGTTATGTGGCCGGCCTTTATGCTGCCCGCCACAACCTGAAAACCTGCGTCATAGAAAAAGACCTTGTCGGAGGAACGTGCCTGAATCGAGGCTGCATTCCTACCAAATCGCTTCTTCATTCCGCCTCAATAGTGAATATGCTCAAAGTTGCGCCTGCCTGCGGTATCGAAATAGACGGATATCGTGTAAATTTCGGCAGGATGATGATGCGCAAGGATGAAATCACCGCCCGGCTGAGGGCAGGTATCGAGACTCTCTTTCGCGCAAATTCGATCGACCTCATAAGGGGTGCTGCATCGCTAATCGATCAAAATACGATAACGGCCGGAGGAGAGGCGATATCCGCTAAAAATGTAATAATCGCGGCAGGCTCGAAGGTTTCGGGGCTTCCCGATTTAACGATCGACGAATCCGGCATACTCTCAAGCGACGGCGCGCTGACGCTTAAGGAGCTTCCGAAAAGCATCCTCATCGTCGGCGGCGGCGTTATCGGCTGCGAATTCGCGACGTTATTCAATTCGTTGGGCGTAAAAGTCACGATCGTCGAACTGATGGATAGGCTAATTCCCGGCGCCTCGAAGGAAGCATCAAAAAAGCTCGAGATCATATTGAAAAAACGCGGCGTAGAAGTCCTGACTTCTACCGAGATAGAAAAAGCGCCTAAGACTGCCGAGAAGATTCTCATCTCGGTCGGCCGGGCCCCAAACACCGGGGGGCTCGGGCTTGATAAGGCAGGCATAGCAGCCGAGAGAGGGAGGATCGTTGTAGACGAATACCTGAGGACGACGGCCGAAAATATATTCGCGATAGGCGATTGCGTCGCCGGCCCACTCCTTGCCCACAAGGCTTCATATGACGCGATGGTCGCAGTGGACAATATTTGCCAAAAGATGAGAAAGCGCGATTATTCAAATATTCCGAACTGTATCTGGACCAGCCCTGATATCGCCAGCGTCGGCCTTACCGAAGAAGAGGCCAGGGCCAAGCACCCCGACCTAAAAACTGCCAGGTTTCCATATCTCGCGTCCGGCAAGGCAGTTATAAAAGGCGCGGTAGAAGGCTACGTGAAGATCATGGGCGATTCAAAGGGCTGTATAATAGGCGTGGAGATATTCGGCGACGAGGCATGCGACCTGATAGGGGAAGCGGTACTGGCAAAAACGATGGGTATCAAGATAAGCGACTGGGCAGGAGTCGTTCACGGCCATCCGACACTATCCGAGATCCTGCAGGAAGCGGCGCACATATTCTCGGGGACGCCGATACACAGCATTTAAAATGATAGTCGACTTAGGATTAATAGATTATGCCGAGGCATACGGAATACAGAAAGAGCTTGTAAATAAGAGAAGGCGCAGGGAGTTGGGCGACAGCCTGATCCTGGCCGAACATCCGCCGATATTCACGATAGGCAGGTCCGGCTCGATCGAGAACCTGATCAAGAATAACGGTGTTCCGGTATTGCGGGTCGACAGGGGCGGGGATATAACATTTCACGGCCCGGGACAGCTGGTCTTGTATCCTATAGTAAATTTAAAGGACAACGCCCTGGATCTTCATAAATATATGAGGCTGCTCGAGTCGGGGGCCATATCATTTTTACGTAAGTATTCGGTCAAGGCGGAAAGTGTCGGGAAGAAGACGGGCGTCTGGGTCGACGGGAAAAAGATCGCCTCGATAGGGATAGCCGCATCGAACTGGGTCACTTATCACGGTATGGGTATCAATTTAAATGTCGATCTCGAATATTTTTCCATGATCTATCCGTGCGGCATGAAGGATGTCCATGCCGCATCGCTTGATCGCGTCATAGGGCGAAAGGTTTCGATGGAGGACGCAAAGCGCGATTTCTCGGCAATATTAAGCAACACCATCGATTTTGGAGAGAGGGCTCTTGCTTACGCTGAATACGAATCCGCCATGGCTTAAAAAAAGGCTTTTAGCCGGGCCGCAATCGGTAAAAACAGGTGAGATCCTGTCATCGCTCGGCCTCAACACGGTGTGTGCGGAGAGCGCATGCCCCAATCTCAATGAGTGCTTTTCGGGCGGACAGGCGACATTCCTGATCCTGGGGCGAACGTGCACAAGGAGGTGCCTTTTCTGCTCGGTCGAGAAGGGTTTGCCGCAAACCCCCGACGAATCGGAGCCGTACCGCATAAGGGACGCCGTAAGACGTCTAAATCTGGGCCACGTCGTCATAACTTCCGTGACGAGGGATGATCTGAATGACGGCGGCGCCGGGCAATTCGTTAAAGTTATTGACGCCATCCGCGCGCTTCGCCAAGAGATCACGATAGAGGCGCTTGTGCCGGATTTTCGCGGTAATCCGGATTCAATCGATATGGTCTTATCGGCGGGTGCGGATGTTTTTTCCCATAACATAGAAACCATCGGTTCTCTCTATCCCTCAGTCAGGCAGGGGGCGGATTATAAAAAGTCTCTCGGCATATTACAAAGAGCGAAATCAATATCAAAAAATCAGGTTACGAAAAGCGGGATTATGGTAGGGCTCGGGGAGAACGAGAAAGAGGTTCTTGAAACTATTACGGATATAGCCTGGTGCGGATGCGACATTCTGACGATAGGGCAGTATCTGAGGCCGGGCGCGGCGAATTTACCCGTCAGGCGCTATGTCCTTCCGGAAGAGTTTGTTCGGTATAGAGAATTTGCGATCGGCCTGGGTTTCAAATACGCGGCTTCAGGCCCGTTTGTCAGGAGCTCGTATAAGGCAAAGGAGATGTATTCTGAATTTAGGTTGCGTCTTACGGTTAACGGTTGCGCAACTCGTAACGTATAACGTTATACGTAAAACGTAACGAGCAGCGCAACCAATAGACGAAAAACGATATACGAAAGGATGTTTATGACAGAGGTAAAGTTGCCGCCTATAGCTGAGGGTGTTAATAAGGCAAACGTATCATATTGGCATCGCAGTGCCGGCGATACCGTTAAGGAGGGGGAAGACCTCGTGGAGCTTGTAACCGACAAAGCGACCTTCAATCTTCCGGCGCCCGTATCCGGCACGCTAAAAGAAGTCCTTGCCGCCGAAGGCGATGAGGTAAGTGTCGGCCAGATACTCGCGAAGATAGGATAGCCTTTATCATGAACCCCGTTAGACCTTATAGTATGTCTGGCGGGAAGGAGGTCTAATGGGGTGAAGAGGATACTTCTTCTTTACATATCCGAGCACTCGGGGCATCATTGCGCAAGCCTGGCTATCGATCATGCCCTTCACGGGATCGACAAGGAAGTCCAGACCCTCAATATCAATTCATTTCATTACACCAATCCCATTCTGGAAAAGGTGATAAACAGGGTCTATATGGAGGTGATCCAGAAGAGGCCCGAGATATGGGATTATCTTTATGATAACCCTAAGGTTCTCAAAAATACGCAAGGCTTGAGAGAGATGATGCATAAATTCAACACCGGTAAACTGAAGACGCTTCTGGACGAATTCAAGCCCGACTGCATCGTCTGCACGCAGGCCTTTCCGTGCGGAATGGTAGCCGATTACAAGAAAAGCAACAAGCCCGACATACCGATAGTTGCCGTGCTGACAGATTACGCGCCGCATTCTTACTGGATCTACAATAACGTCGATATCTACGTGGTTCCATCTGAAGGCGCCGGGAACAAATTGATAGCAAACGGTATTGACCCGACGAGGATCAGGCCGTTCGGAATACCGGTGGATCCCGGGTTCCGGGCAACCCACGGAAGCGAGAAATCGAAGATTTGCGACAAGCTGGGGCTCGGCAGGGATAAGAGGCGCATCCTCATCATGGGAGGGACTCAAGGGCTTGGCCCGATCAAGGAGATCGTAAGGCTGCTGGATACCTCCTGTATCGATATGGAGATTCTGGTTGCCACCGGCACAAATAAAAAACTCTACGAGTCCCTGCGCGCCAGATCCTTCCGCAAGAAAGTGCTGATACTGCCTTACACCAACAACATCAACGAGCTCATGCGGGTCTCGAGCCTCATATTGACAAAACCGGGCGGAATCACGACTGCCGAGGCCCTGGCGATGGGGCTGCCCATGCTTATAATAAATCCCCTGCCGGGCCAGGAAGCTATGAATACGCAGTTCCTTCTCGGCGAAGGTGTTGCGGTCAAGGCGTCATGCCCTGACGATGTCCCCGCGATAGTGAAAGAATTGATCGACAACGAGGCAAAGCTTAAGGCAATGAGAGGAAGGGCGCTTTCGCTCTCACGTCCCGACAGCTCGTTGGAAATAGCCAAACTCATACTGGAGCTCGCCGCATAGATGATAGAAGAAACGGTTCTTTATTTGCTTTACAGGCTCGGTGTGTTTTTAGCGCTAAGCCTGCCACTCAAAGTTTCGTACAGAGTGGCATGCGCGGTTGCGGACACGTGGTACTTCATGTCATACAATGACAGGATTGCCGTAATAAAGAATATCAACGTTGTCCTCGGGAAGAAGTTTGCGGACAGGGAATCCCGCAGGATAGCAAGGGAGGTATTCCGCAACTTCGCGAAATACCTCGTGGACTTCTTCAGATTTCCTAAGATTGATGAAGCATATATTAAAAAGTTTATAAAGATCGAAGGCCTTGAGAATATGAACGAGGCCCTGTCGAAGGGGAAGGGCGTCGTGGCCCTGTCGGCGCATATCGGCAATTGGGAACTTGGCGCCTCGATACTTTCTTTAGCAGGGTATCCGACGGCCGCGGTCGTCCTTTCGCACAAGCACAAGAAGATAAACGATTTCTTTCTCGAGCAAAGGCGGATGTGTAAAGTTCAGCCCATAGAGATAGGAATGTCCTTGAAGGCCTGTTATAAGCTATTGAAAGGCAATAAGATTCTCGCGCTGCTCGGCGACCGGGATTTCACCAAAAACGGCATCAAAAGCGAGTTCTTCGGGAAAAGCGCGCTTATCCCGAAAGGGCCTTCGGTATTCAGCCATAGGATAGGGTCGGCGATAGTGCCGTCATTCATGATAAGGCAGGCTGACGATACCTTCAAATTGATATTTGAAAAGCCGATTTTTCCGGAGCCTTCAACGGAAGAAGGCTCCGCCATAGCGGCCCTGACAGGGAAGTGCACCTCTGTCATGGAGTCGTATATAAAAAGATATCCGTCACAGTGGTATGCCTTTAAATATATATGGGGTAAATCTGAACTATTGCGTCCTGATACCATCCTATAACGAAGCCAAAACGATAGGGCCCATAATAAAAAGGCTTAAAGCGCGCGGCATCACCGTCTATATAGTAGATGACGGGTCTACTGACCGGACATATTCGATCGCTGCTGCCGAGGGGGCGGTAGTGTTAAGGCATAAAGAAAATACGGGCAAGGGCGCGTCGCTCAGGGAAGGGTTCAAACATATATTGAAAAAGGGGTTTGGCGCGGTCCTCGTTATGGACGGCGATAACCAGCATGAGGCCGACAGTATCGGCGACTTTACGAAAAAAATGGAAGAGACCGGTACGGATATCGTTATCGGAAACAGGATGTCCGATAACGCTTCGATGCCCATCGTCCGGAATTTCACAAACCGGTTCATGTCATGGCTGATCTCTAAAATATGCGGCCAGCGCGTTCCCGACACTCAATGCGGGTTCCGCCTGATCAAGGCGCATGTGTTGGAAAAGATCCGCCTGGAATCATCCAACTTTGAGATCGAATCAGAGATCATTTTAAAGGCATCGAGGCTCGGATTTAAAATAGAATCCGTGCCTATAAAGGCGGTTTATCAGGATGAGAAGTCGCGCATAAACCCCATTATCGATACGGTCAGATTCATATTTTTCATCGTGAAAACATCTGTCAAAAGATAGTACGCGGGGATCTTAGTGAAAAGCCTTGATCTTGACTCGATGCGGGAGCGGATGATCCGGGAGCAGCTTATCGGCCGGGGAATATCCGATAGATTTGTGCTTGACGCGTTCCGGAAAGTGCCGAGGCACAGATTTATCGATGATAAATATCTGGAAAGCGCCTACAGTGATTTCCCCCTCGCCATCGGAAATAACCAGACGATATCCCAGCCGTATATGGCTGCCCTGATGACCCAATTGCTGAAAGTCGGAAAAAGCGGAAAGGTCCTCGAGATCGGGACGGGCTCAGGCTATCAGCTCGCGATTCTATGCGAACTTGCCGGAGATGCCTATTCGGTCGAACGGATTGAAGTGTTGGCTCTCCGTTCCGGGGCGATACTGAAAGAGCTCGGATACGGCAATTTCGATATCAAAACGGGCGACGGAACGCTCGGATGGGAAGAATACGCGCCTTACGACGGCATAGTGGTTACCGCGGCCGCCCCCGGCATACCGGAGGGGCTCCTAAACCAGCTTGCCGAGGGCGGAAGGCTCGTCATTCCGGTCGGCGGCTCTTTCGGGCAGGCGCTGACATTGGTAGAAAAGTCTGAAGGCGCCTTCAAAACTACGGAAATTTGCGCTTGCGTCTTCGTTCCGCTGATAGGAAAAAACGGGTGGGCCGCTTAAATGGCGAGGAAGAAATTTAAAACAGGATTGATTCACGTCTATACAGGCGGCGGTAAGGGGAAAACGACCGCCGCCCTGGGGCTGGCCATCCGGGCGGCAGGCTCCGGACTTAAAGTCTCGATACATCAATTTGTAAAAAAGGGGGAATACGGCGAACTGAAAGCGCTTAAGAAGATAAAAAATATCGCTATTAGGCAATGCGGGGGACGGTGTTTCGTTAAAGGAAAACCGAAATACGGGGATGTCGAGCGCGCCAAGAATGGTTTCAAGGCAGCCGCCAGGGACATAAATTCCTGCAAATATGACCTTGTGATCCTCGACGAAATTAATATCGCGCTAAAGCTCGGGCTTATCAAAACTAAGGATGTGATCTCCCTTATAATCCGTAAACCAAAAGGGGTGGAGCTTGTTTTGACGGGCAGAGGCTCGCCGGCCGCCGTCCTTAAAAAGGCGGATCTTATAACAGAGATGAGAGAGATCAAGCATCCGTTTAAATTAGGGGTGCGCGCCCGCGCAGGCATAGAGTATTAGAAAAATGTTTAATTTTTCTTGACACCGGCCTGTAAAAGTATATAATTGTTTTGTCTTTGACATATCGCGTTATATAGGCGCCCGAAAGGGCTTAAAAGGGAATTCCGCCCACGCCCATTCCATGTCTTGTGTTGCATAGATGTAGAATGGGCGGGGTAATGGAAACGGTCCCGCCGCTGTATGGGATGACGAAATTCTTAAATTATGCCATTACCCCGGATATCGGGGTGAGAAGGCGCAAGAAGAGTAGGATGACTCCCTAGTCAGAAGACCTGCCTATATATAAAGTCAAAAGGTAAAAGTAAACCTTTTGACGTGATGCCGTGAGAGCATCATTATATACGGGTTTGTAAAACAGGGAACTTACCCTCGGCATTGATTTGCCGGGGGTTTTTGTTATTTGAGCATCCGCCGAAGCACCTACTCTATTGCGAGTTGATTGCGAAGGCGGATAAAGAATGGGAAGGAGCAAACATGAAAAGGATTTTGATTTTTTTTGTAGGCTTTATTTTTATTTCAAATATTGCCTTTGCAGAAAACGTGGAGGATAAGGCAAAGCCGAGCATATTGGGTAAATCGCTCGACGAGACCCTCTCTTCATTTAAGGAAATACTGACACCGTATTATCGACTCGATCCTATAGTGATCACACCGACAAGATATGAGGATCCGTCATTAAATGTAAGCAGCAATGTTTCGGTCATTGACGAAAAAAGAATAGGGGAGTGCTATCCCAAATATGTCCCGGATTTGTTAAGGGATGAGGCGGGTGTCGTGGTGAGCGATCTCCTGGGGAACGGAAAGGCTGTTAGGGTCGATATACGCGGGTTCGGTGATTCAGCGCCCCTCAACGTATTAGTCCTGGTCGATGGCCGGAGAACTAATCAGATCGACCTATCCGGTGCGGATTGGATTCAGATAGATCCGGCAGCTATAGAGCGAATAGAAGTTGTACGTGGACCGCAGACCGTGTTGTATGGTGATAATGCGACTGCCGGCGTTGTCAACATCGTTACCAAGAGCGGCGCCAAGAAAAAACCTGCAATAGGGTTTATTTATGACGTCGGTTCTTACAGATATTCGTCATGGAAAGGCTATATTGAAGGGGGGAGCAATTTTTTGGATTATTTCGCAATGGCATCAACCAGCTACAATAACGGCTATAGGATAAACAATGATCTCGAAACCGTCGATTATAATGCAAAAGTGACCATGAAGCCTGACGAAAACTTTAAGCTAACTAGTTCCGCCGCATATCATAAGGATCGGTACGGCCAGCCTGGGGCAGTAAAACCCGCGGATATCAACAGGATAGGGAGAAGAGGCAGTATAAACCCTGACGATCGCGCCAAAACAGAAGATTACTATTATATGCTTACGCCTGAAATAACGAAAGATTTAAGTTTTGGCGAAGTCACACTTTCAGGCGATGCGCTTTTTCGATCGAGAAGCACCAGCTCTGCAAGTTATTTTACCGGAGGCAGTAATTTCATAACTCACCTTTTGAAAACCATAGGATTTACTCCGAAAGCAGCTTTTATAGCCGAGATATTCGGTATAAAAAACAGGCTTATGGGCGGATTTGACTATTATGGTAGCATAGACAAGATACGTAGCGGGTATCCTTCGGCGCCGGATACGATTATCATAGATAAGAAAACAGGAGGGGTCTATTTGACGGATACCGTCGAGCTCCCGTTCCAGCTTATCGCCGACGCGGGAGTCAGGACGGAGTGGGCTTATTATAAGTTCGACCAACAAGCGGTCGGCCATTCCAAGAACCAGAGATGGCCTTTCGAATATGCCTGCGAAGCAGGACTGACTTATAAATACAATGACAGGTCATCCATATACGGCCGTTATAGCCGTTCGTTCAGATTCCCTACCACGGAGGAATGGTACCAATCGTTATGGGTCGATTCATATGGTAATGTGATTAGCGGCGGGCTTAACCTCGGGCTTGAGCCTCAGACCGCGAACAACTATGAAATAGGCATAAAGGAAAACTCATCCAAGTATATAAACGTCAACGCAAATTACCATATCATGGACGTCAATGACGAGCTATTCTATGATCCGTTGGTATGGCAGAATTCCATCTACAATCATACCCTACATCATGGGTTAAATCTCGAAACCGATTTTTACCTTTTGGATTGCGTGCGCGCCTTTTTCAATTATACCTACCAAAGGGCGTTATTTGTCGGTGACAAATTAGCGGGTAACGAGATTCCGCTTGTGCCAAGGAATAAAATTTCTACCGGTATTAAATACACCCTCAAGGACTGTTTCAATGTAGTTTACAGCATAGACTATGTCGGCGCGCGAAGATTCGCCAACGACGTCCGTAATGATATGCCGGATTTGAAAGAGCATATAGTGCATAATATAAAATTCTCGTATTATAAATATGGGTTTGAAGTATACGGTGCGATCAACAATATTTTTAATACGGAATATACCGAGTATGGGGCGCTCGATTTCTATTTGACTAATCCGGGATACTACCCATCACCCAGGCTCAATGGCTCAATGGGTATAAGGTACAAATTCTAGACGAACAAAAGGGTCACACCCATTTGTTTTATTGATATAACCGCGATATGACCGCGTCGGTCTGCCGGCAGTTTTCTGCGGAGTTGACCGACGCGGCCTGTTTTTGTTGACAAAGTATACATTTTAGTGTATACTTATTACGGAGGTGAGAAATATGACCAGGAACGTAACTCTTAAAGCGCTGCGGCCGAGGCTGCCCAGGATAATCGATGATATCGATTCGAAGATGGACCGTTTTGTCATCACAAGAAGGGGAAAGCCTGTGGCGCTTATGATGTCGGTTGATGATTATGAAAGCCTCCTTGAGACGCTGGATATACTCGGCGACAAGGGGCTGATGAAGAAGATAAGAAAGGCCGAGGCGGAGATCAAAAAGGGAAACTTCAAGACGCTGGATAAGATAGATAAGGAACTCGGAATTGCATAAGATAACGTTGACAAAATCGGCCGAAAAAGATTATCTTTATCTATATCGGACAAACCGGCCGATTTTTGAGAGAATCAGGAAATCGCTGTACTCAATCGCCGAAAATCCGCGTCAAGGCAAACCGCTCAAATTCAAACTGAAGGGCAGGTGGTCCTGCCGGATTGGCGTCTATCGTATAATTTATACAATCCAACATTCAATCCTTACCGTAGAAGTGCTGGATATCGGCCATCGAAGAGATGCATATCGATAATTATTGATTTCCGGCTTGAAATTAATCCGATTTTAGATTATCCTATTAAGGAAAAGCAGGGGGTATCTATGAAAAAGACGAGCATTATAATATTGACGCTATTGGCTATTTCGGGTTCGGTGTTTGCCGAGACAGCGCCGACCGAGCAGGATTACAAGAATCTTGATGAACTGCGCGTGAAGCTTATGCGCATGAAAAAAGAGATGGACGCCTTCATGAAGGATATCATCTCCACCTATCCCGGCCAGGCGATGAACGCGGTGGATGTATTCGGCGCCGACGTGAAGGTAGATATCGCCGAAACCGACAAAGATGTTATCGTAAAAGCGGATCTGCCCGGAATGGATAAGGATAAGATAGAAGTGACATTATTGAATAATAAAATATTGAAGATAGGCGGTTCGAGGGAAATGGTCAAGAAGGAAGCGGCGCCGGGGATGTATAGGCAGGAGAGGATGTCGGGCAGGTTCGAGCGTGTGCTGGAACTGCCGGTCGAGTGTATGAACCAGGGAATAAAAGCGGCATACAACAATGGCGTCCTGGAGATTGACATCCCTAAGAAGAAGCAGGGAAAAGAAGAGACGATCAAAATAAACGTCCAGTAATTCGGAAGGAGTAGCGAGGTGAAGGCTTCGGAATTGAAAAGAGGCATGATAATAAAAGACGGAGGAGATTTTCTGATCGTCGTCGATATGGAGCACAGGACCCCCGGGAACCTGAGGGCCATATATCAGGCTACGCTGAAGAGCATATTGAGTTCTAAAATCGTCAATAAGCGCTTCAGCCCAAGCGACTCGGTCGAAAAGGCCGACCTCGATTCGAAGAAGGTCCAGTATCTTTATAAGGACCACTCCGGTTACCATTTTATGGATATGGAAACATACGAGACCCTGACAATAACCGACGACATGGTGGGTGGCGGTAAAGATTATCTCAAAGAGAACCTTGAAGCGGAGCTTCTCTATTACGAACATCATCCTGTAGCTATCGAACTGCCGGTGAGCGTTTCGCTGAAAATCACGGAGTCCGCCCCCGGAGCAAAAGGAGACACATCCGGGAGGGCGTTGAAACCGGCCACGCTTGAAACCGGGCTTACCATCAATGTGCCGCTATTTATAGAGGAGGGCGAGGTCGTGTTGGTCGACACCCGGACAGGCGAGTATCTGGGAAGAGCCTGATGCCCGAACATTCTATTGCCGTCATAGGCGGAGGCGCAAGCGGCATTACCGCGGCGATAAGCGCGAAACGGGCCGGTAAGTCCTGTATTATCCTTGAAAAAGGCGAGCGCCTCGGGAAGAAGATCCTCGCCTCCGGCAACGGCAGATGCAACCTCTTAAACGAAAAACTCGACGATTCATTCTACAATCAATCCTCAAGGCCGCTCGTAAAGGCTGTATTCGCGAAATTCGGCAAACCTGAAATCATCGATTTTTTCAAATCGCTGGGGCTTTTTCTTCACTCCGAAGAAGGCCGCATATTTCCCGCCACAAATCAGTCCGCGTCTGTCTTAAGTGTCCTCGAGAGGGAGTTAAAGAAATTTTCTGTCCCCGCCGAATTCAATTTCGACGCGGTGAGCATTATCGAAGAAGACGGAGGATTCCTGGTATCATCTGAATCAGGCGTTAAGATTTCGTGCCAAAAGATTATACTTACCGGCGGCGGCAAGTCCTACCCGGCGCTTGGTTCGGACGGAAGCGCTTATAAGCTGGCCCAAAATTTCGGCCACAGCATAATAGAGCCTGTGCCCACAGCCGTACCGTTGACCGTGAAGGATCCGATGCTTCATTTTGTTCAGGGCCAGAGGATAGAGGCTGCGGTAAGAGCTATTATCGACGGCAAAGCGGCTTGCGGGGCTAATGGCGATCTCCTATTTACAAAGTATGGGCTATCCGGCGCGGCAATCATGGATATCAGCGAAGAGATCTCCGTTGCGATAAATAGAAATAGGGAAAAAGATGTTGAGGTTGCCGTCGACCTTGCGCCTTTCATGAAAGAAGCGGAGCTGGAAAAGGAGCTCTCGCAAAGAAAGGCGAGGGGCATCGAAGATGACAACATGCTTACCGGTATACTTCCGAATAAATTTTGCCGCGTCATTAAAACACCCGACGCGCGCGGCTTAAAAGATCGGCGTTTCAAGGTCTTGGGCACGAGAGGCTGGAACGAGGCCGAGTTCACCGCGGGCGGCATCGATGTAAAGGAAGTAAAAGAAGAATCTCTGGAATCGAAATTAAAAAAAGGATTGTATTTCGCGGGGGAGATTCTCGATGTGGACGGCAGGCGCGGAGGATACAACCTTGCCTGGGCATGGGCGTCGGGTTTCGTGGCCGGACTCACGGGATAGGGTAGGCAAATGCGTAAAATGGAATTGCGAAGGCGGATTATTCTTGCGTCAAAATCGAAAGCGCGCCAGAAGCTCTTGAGGCAGATAGGGTTGAAGTTCCGCGCAGCCGAGCCGCATGCAAAGGAAGCCAGCCGCCTTAAGGGTAAGTGCGGCCTTTTTGTAATAAATAATGCCGTTAGGAAGGCCGAAAACGTGGCCGCGAGGTTCAGATCTGGCGTGGTCATAGCGGCCGATACCGTAGTTCTTGTCGGTAATAGAATTATCGGCAAACCCAAGAATTTGAAGGACGCGTATCGCGCGCTAAAAATATTGTCGAAAAGCCCGCAATGGGTATATACCGGCATAGCGGTAGTAGATATCGATGACGGCAGGATGTTTACCGATTACGAAAAGACGAAGGTCTACATGTATCCCCTGACCGACAAGCAGATAAAAAATTACTTCACGAAGATCTCGCCCTTTGATAAGGCGGGTTCCTTTGACGTGCAGGGGCCGGGCAGCGTCTTTATCGACCGGGTTGAGGGATGCTTCTATAATGTGGTCGGCCTCCCGATCGCGAAGCTCGCCCGCATCCTGAAAAAAATAGGGGTGGAAATTTTGTAGGTGTGAAGCTCCACCGCCTTACAGCGGTGGCTTCTTTTTTTTAATTGACTTATATTGAAAAAATAAATGGGTGTGAGCCTTTTATTTCTATGATATAATTAATTGTTGTCCCGCAACATGGATTAGCAGCTAACCGAACCTTTTAATAGGTATGTTGCGGGATTAAATTCGCACTTATAACTTATGTCGTCCTTCGGGCTCCATAAGTTATGTGCTCATTTAAGGAGGGTGTTATGAGGATATGCGGGATGAATTTATTTGTGCTGGTAAATTTTGTTTTGAGCTTTTTGATATTCGCTTTTGGCTGCCGGTCTTATCTAAAGACTAAAAATAAAGCGCCTTTTTATATCGGCGTCGCGTTCGGATTATTCAGCCTGTCGCACCTGATGTCGCTCGTAGGAATACAGAGGGACTTCAGGGATACGGTTATACTTATAAGGGCATTCAGCTACTTTATCGTGCTCACGACGCTCTACCACATGGGGAGGAAAAGTGTTTAGGGAAAAGATCAGGGTATTCGACTGCACCATACGCGACGGCGGGCTGATAAACAACCATAAGTTCGAGCACAGATTCGTGCGCGAGGTGTATAAAGCGCTGTCCGAGGCCGGCGTTGATTATATGGAGATCGGCTACAAGAACGCGAAATCTCTTTTCTCGCCGAAAGATTACGGGGCGTGGAAATTTTGCGATGACGGCGACATAAGGAAGGTAACCGACGGAATAGAGTCAAATACTAAAATATCGGTCATGGTGGATGTCGGACGCGTCGACATCGAAGATATCAAGCCGCGCAAAGAAAGCCCTGTCCACATGATAAGGGTAGCCTCATACGTAAAGGATATAGATAAGGCGATATTTTTGGTCAATCATTTCGCCGAGAAGGGGTATGAGACTACGGTGAACATAATGGCAATATCGAGGGCGCTTGACAATGAACTTAACGAAGCACTCCACCAGCTGGAAGAAGAAAGTAAGGCCCTCGTTATCTATATAGTCGACAGCTTCGGCGCGCTGTATCAGGAGACGACCGAATTCCTCATAAAAAAGGCGAAAAGCATATTAAAGACGAAAGAGGTCGGGATGCACGCGCACAACAACCAGCAGCTGGCGTTCGGAAACACGATCGAGGCGATCATCCATGACGCCAACTTTGTGGACGGCACTGTCTACGGCCTCGGCAGGGCCGCCGGAAACTGCCCGCTGGAGCTTCTGATAGGATTCCTGAAGAATCCCAAATTCGATATCCGTCCCATACTGGGCCTGATATCGAGAGAATTCATTCCTCTCAGGGAGAAGATGGAGTGGGGGTATATCATACCTTATATGATAACCGGGATACTGGACGAACATCCAAAGGCCGCGATGGAGCTGCGCAACAGTAATAAAAAAGAAAATTACCGCGAGTTTTACGAAAGCCTTGCGGGAACCGACCTCGATTAATCATGGATATAGCAAAATTCAAAAAGACGCCCGTCATGGGCATACTGAGGGGCGCGCCCGTAAATCTGATCGAACCCCTCATCGAAACCGTCATCTCCGCGGGCCTTACTACGATCGAAATAACGATGAATACCGGGGATGCCGATAAAGTTATCCGCAAAGCGGTAAAAGCGGCCCGCGGCAGGCTCGCGATAGGCGCGGGCACCGTCTTAAATCCGGAATCACTGAAGGCGAGCCTCGATTCCGGCGCGACGTTCATAGTGACCCCCGTGCTGATCGACGAGATCATGAATTATTGCGCGAAGAACGCGATCCCCGTATTTCCGGGCGCGTTAACGCCGACGGAAGTTTACAGGGCATGGAATACGGGCGCCGCGATGGTAAAGGTATTTCCCGCGGGCGTCTTCGGGCCGTCATATTTTAACGCGCTTAAAGGCCCGTTTAACAATATAGAGCTCATGGCATGCGGCGGCGTAACCGCCGGCAACATAAAATCGTATTTCGCCGGCGGCGCGACAGCCGTTGCGTTCGGCGTCCTTCGACTTCTCTCGGGACGCCGTCCCGATTTTAAAAAGATAGGGCATTCTGTGAGAAAGCTGGTAACCGAGGCGGTAAAATTTTGAGGCTCGACGAGGCCCGTTTCACAATATTCGACGTCGAAACAACCGGGCTCTATCCGTACTCCGGTGATAGGATATGCGAAATAGCCGCCATTAAAATCTCGCCCGGCAGGAAGGCCGCCGCCCGGTTTCATTCCCTCATAGATCCGGAAAGGCCGATATCGCCCGGCGCCTTCTCTGTCAACGGAATAACCGACGGGATGGTCATGGGAAAACCAACGATCGAAAAGGTCCTTCCGCGATTTCTTAAATTCATCGAGGGGACCGTGCTTGTAGCCTACAACGCAGGTTTTGACCTCGGGTTCCTTGAGTCGTCCCTGGGCGAAGACAGGGACGTCATCCGCGACTATTTCGTGATCGACGCGCTCCGCCTCGCAAGGAAACTTTTCAACGGCCTTGCCAGATACAACCTCGGCTATGTTTCAGAATCGCTCGGCATTAAAGTATCCCGGGAACACAGGGCTATGGCCGACGCGACTATGGCCTGGAAGGTTTTCGAGAATGAGTTGACGCTGCTTTCCCGGGAAGGCGTCGAGAAGGTCGAGGAGATCGCGTATGTAAAAACGAAGATCGAGTCGCCGCCTGTCAGGAAAGTGAAGGATTATAAATTGGCGGTGATAGAAGAAGCCATCCGCCAGCAGAAGAAACTGAATATAACCTACAGGTCGGCGTGGAGCAATACCGTTACAATGCGTGTCGTAACGCCGAAGGAAATCCAGAAAGGCTATGACAAATCATACCTTGTCGCGCACTGCCATCTGAAGAATGCCGAAAGAAATTTTCGCGTCGATTGCATTACCGGACTTAAAGTGGTAAAATAATAAAAATGACCGACGCGGTCATTAAACCAGGGAGGGATATATGGTAAAGAACGCGGAAATGGGGAAAGAGATTCTGGTAACGGTCACGAATAAAATAGGGATCCTCGCGAACATGTCGAAGATTCTCGGGGAGCACGGTATCAATGTCGAAGGCGTGGCAGGGTACTCTCAAGGTAATGAGGCCAAGATAATGATCGTCGCGGATGATGAACTTCGCGCGAAAGAGGCCCTGATTAAGGCCGGGTACAGCTCCATCAAAGAGAAAGAGGTTGTCGTTGTGGAGCTTATAAACAAGCCCGGGGCACTGAAGAGCATTACCGCGAAATTGGCGGAAGAGAATATAGATATATTGTATACCTACGGCACCGCCTGCCCGGAAGGATGCCCGGCGAGGCTTATACTCTCCACGAGCGATAACGAAAAGGCGCTTGTCGCGATAAAGAGATAATAAGCATATGAAAGATAAAACCACGGATCTTGAGATCGCGACGGTCAATAAGTTTTACAAGGACATGTCGAAGAATGGCCTGAAGCTTTCCTTTATCGCCAATCGCGAATATAACCTTGCCAAGGACAAATATACGGCGACCCTTCACGACGATTTTATGGCTGCGGCCATAGCCGTCAGGGACAGGCTCGTCGAGCGGTGGATGGTCACGCAAGAGAGATACCACGACGAAAACCTGAAACGCGTCTACTATTTTTCCATGGAATTTCTTATAGGAAGGCTTCTGGGCTCCAATATCCTTAATCTGGGCCTGGAGCGCGAAGCCCAGGCGGCGCTTAAAGAGCTCGGGTTCGATATCGGCGAGTTATCCGAGAAAGAGTTAGACGCCGGCCTCGGCAACGCCGGCCTCGGAAGGCTCGCGGCCTGTTTCCTCGATTCTATGGCGACATTGAGGATCCCCGCGCATGGTTACGGTATCAGATACGAATACGGAATCTTCAACCAGAAGATTTCAAACGGTTATCAGGTCGAACATCCCGACGAGTGGCTGAGGCTAGGAAACCCGTGGGAATTCCAGAGGTCAGAGTATACGGTAAAGGTGCGGTTTTACGGCCGTGCCTATATGGGCCATGATAATGACGGAAAGTTGAGGGCGCATTGGGTCGATACGGATGATGTCCTGGCGACGCCTTACGACATACCGGTACCCGGATACAGGAACGATACCGTCAACACCCTGCGCCTCTGGTCGGCGCGGTCCAGCGAAGAGTTTGATCTGAGCTACTTCAACGACGGCGATTACGAGAGGGCTGTGTACAATAAGGTGCTGACCGAGAATATCTCGAAAGTCCTTTACCCGAACGACAACGTGAGCCAGGGCAGGGAGCTGCGCCTGAAGCAGGAGTACTTTTTTACCGCCGCATCGCTTGCCGATATAATCCGGCGTTTCAAGGCCGAGAACAGCGATCTCGAGAAACTTCCGGATAAAGCCGCCATTCAGCTGAACGATACGCACCCCGCGATAGCCATACCGGAACTTATGCGCATTTTGGTCGACGAAGAAGGGGTCAGCTGGGATACCGCATGGCAGATTACGGTAAACACTTTCGCCTATACCAATCACACGATAATGCCCGAGGCGCTGGAGGCATGGGGCGCGGGATTATTTGAAAATCTTCTACCCCGGCACCTTCAGATCATTTACGAGATAAACTTAAGATTTTTAAAGGAAGCGTCGATTAAATTCCCGGGAGATAACGACAGGTTGAGAAGGATGTCGATCGTCGAAGAGGGTGACCCCAGGAGGATACGCATGGGGCACCTTGCCGTCATAGGCAGCCATTCGGTAAACGGAGTTTCCGAACTTCATTCGGAGCTTTTAAAAGCCCGCCTTTTCAGGGACTTCTATGAACTCTGGCCCGATAAATTCAATAACAAAACGAACGGGATCACGCAGAGAAGATGGCTTAAAAAATCGAATCCGCGCTTATCCGGCCTGATAATAGAGTCCATAGGCGATAAATGGGTCACCGACCTGTATGAACTGAAGAAGCTTCTCCCTTTTAAGGACGACGGCCTTTTCAGGAAAAAATGGCAGGAGGCGAAACGTAAGAATAAAATCGATCTCGCTTCCTATATAAATAAAAGCATGGGCATCGCCATCGACCCATTGTCTATATTTGACGTTCAGGTGAAGAGGATGCACGAGTATAAAAGACAGCTCTTATTCGGCTTCTACATTCTCGCCCAGTATCTGAAATTAAAGGCGGATCCGAAGGCCGATGTTTTTCCGCGAACTTTTATAGTAAGCGGCAAAGCCGCGCCGGGTTACGCGATGGCGAAGTTAATAATAAAATTTATCAACAGTATCGCGGAGGTCGTCAACAAAGACAAGGGTATAGCCGATAAGCTGAAGCTCGTATTCCTCGAGAACTATAGCGTGTCGCTGGCGGAGCATATATTCCCGGCGGCTGAGCTTTCGGAACAGATATCCACCGCGGGAATGGAGGCGTCGGGAACGGGCTGCATGAAATTCATGGTCAACGGCGCCCTCACCATAGGAACATATGACGGCGCTAATCTCGAGATAGCCCGGGAGGCGGGCCATGACAACATATTCCTCTTCGGTTTGAAAGCCGGCCAGATTTTCGAATTGCGGTCGCGCGGGTACGATCCGCGAAGCTTTATAAACAAATCCGCGGCGCTCAAGGAAATATTCCACCTTATCGAGAACAATTTCCTGTCACCCGTGGAGTTCGGCCTATTCGACCCGATCGTGCGGTCGCTTCTGGACCACGACCATTTCTTCGTCATGGCCGATTTCGAAGGTTACTGCCGCATGCAGGAGGCGGTATCGGCCGCATATCGCGATCAGGACGGGTGGGTAAGGAAGTCGATAACGAATGTCGCAAAATCCGGAAAATTTTCAAGCGACAGGACGATAGAGGAATACGCCAGATTTATCTGGGATGTCCCCTGCCACAAACAACCGCCGCGCGGGCCTGAGGCCTAAGCCGCTTTCAGCGCCGCCCTGGCCGCATCACGCAGTTTCGCGAAATCCGCCGCCTTAAATTGAGCTGTGTCTATAGGGGGGAGGACATTCAGGCTTACGGGGACTTTCGTAGTGAATAGCCAGCTTCCCCTGGGGATCGCGAGCCCGGCCCCCTCTATCAATATCGGCAGTACGGGGATACGCTCTTTTATGGCGAGCTTGAATGCCCCGTTCTGGAAATCGCCCATTTCACCGGTAAGGCTGCGGGTGCCTTCCGGAAAAAATAGGACGGATATGCCTGACCGCAGCCATTCCGCCGCCTGGCGGTAGACCGACTTAATGCTTCCGAATTTTCCGCGCTCAAGCTTTATATGCCTTGCGAGCGAAAGGTTCCAGCCGATAAAGGGCACGCTGAAGAGGCTCTCTTTCGCCACCCACTTGAACTGCATCCTTGTCTTATAAACTATGGCTATATCGGCAAGGCTCTGGTGATTGGCGACGACAACATATGTCCTGGTTCTATCTATGTTTTCAAGGCCGGTGACGCTGAGGTCCCAGTAAGGATTTAGCGCGATCACGGCGTCAGCCCACCAGAAACACTGGCTGTGGACCGTTTTCCTAAGCTTATCGAATGGATAAAGGACGATCGTCCAGAATAACATCACGAAGAAAAGGAGTATCGTAAGTATTGCTCCGATGCCCCAGATGATGATTGACATTAAGTATTTTTTCATCGCAATAATATAGTATTGTAGAATAATAATAATGTCAATAAAATCGTTTTAAAAAATCGTTTTTTAAGCTATAATCAGATCATGATGAAAGGAATACAATAATGCCGGCATTAAAATCACGGTCCCTTGAAAGGATCGAAGAAAGAATGTCCTCGATATCGGAGGATTCCATAAGATACAAGATCCTGAGGAGCGCCAAGGATTTCAAGACGTCCTGGGTAGAGCTCGGACAAGCGCTTTATTCGGTGTGGCGGGATAAGTCCTATAAGGAGTGGGGATACCTGACGTTTGACGCATATACCTCAAAAGAGATAGGCATAAAGAAACAGACGGCAATGAAGCTTCTGAAATCGTATTTTTTTCTGGAGAAAGAGGAGCCGATCTATTTACAGAAGAGCTTCGCGGAATCTTCCGACCCATCGAGGCTCGCCACATATGAATCGGTAAATCTGCTCAGGCTTGCGAAGAATAAAAAGACGCTCGATAAAGATGACTATGCGGGCCTGAAAGAATCGATCCTCGAGATGGGTAAGGACGCCCGCGAAGTCAAGAAGGACATCACCACACTGATGCGCCAAAGGGAGGAGCTTGAACCGGAAGAGGCCAGGAAGAAGCGAAAGACCGCCGTGATAAAACGGCTCCTAACGGCCCTCAAAACGCTGAAAAACGACCTCGAAACATCGAAAATGCTTCCCGTAAGCACGATAAAAGATGTGGCAAACCTGATACATAAGATAGAACTAGAGCTGAGATAGTCGTAAGTTATAAGGTATAAGTTGTAAGTAAAAACTTACAGCTTAAGACTAACGTTTTGCTGAAAACTGAAGGAGGGTATTGTGGAAAAGTCGAACCTGCCCGCAAAGATAAGTAAAATGTGCGATGACTTCGTTAGCGGTCTGAAGGCCATCTATGGCGATGGGCTTGTCTCGGTTATGCTCTACGGCAGCACCGTAAGCGGCGAATACTCGAGCGCCAATTCGAACGTGAATCTCGCCGTGGTCCTTGATGACGCGGGGCTGGCTAATATAGCCATGGTGGCTTGCCTCGTCAATAAGCGCAAGTTTCGACCCGTAGAGCCGGTCTTCTTTACCGAAAAATATATCGCCAGCTCAACCGATGTTTTTCCGCTGGAATTTCTGGATATGAAGGAGAATAATGTCGTCCTATACGGCAAAGATGCGATGAGGGACGTAAGAGTCGATGAAAAGAACCTGATGTTCCAGTGCGAACAGGAGCTGAAATCGAAGCTCATAAATATAAAGACCGCGTATCTTGACCATAGAAGCGCTTCCGACAGAAAGAAACTACTGTGCAGATTCTTTACCTCGGCCCTGCATCTATTAAGGAATATATTGAGGCTCAAAGGCCGCATACCGCCGTATTCGAGAGAAGACGTAATTAGGGACGCCGCCGTAGAGTTCGGCATCGATAAGGCTATGTTCGGGAGGGTGCTGGGCGCGAAGAACGGAAGCCTGAAACTGAAACACGGCGAGATTAAAAAACTTTTTATCGGTTTTGTCGCTGAGGTAGAAAAAATATCCGAAGCTGTCAACAGAGTCTGATATGCCATTGAAGAAATTTTTTCCAATAATATTTTTCTGGGTATTAATTTATTGTCCGTTAGGCTCTTGCGCTGAAGAGGTGCCGAAACCCGGCGGTTGGGTGAATGATTATGCCGGCGTCGTTTCGCGGGAATATCGCGATAGACTAACCAAGCTCATTGAAGAGCTGAGAGAGAAGACGACGGCCGAAATTTTTGTCGTTACGGTGCAATCGATCGCGCCGTATGATGAATTAGGTTACGCGCGGCTATTCTTTGACAGTTGGAAGCCCGGCAAAAAAGGAAAGGATAACGGCGTCCTGGTCCTTCTCGCAATCAAAGAGAGGCGTTGGCGGATCGAGACGGGTTACGGCGTGGAAGGAATATTGCCGGATGGCCTCTGCGGCGAAATAGGCCGTAATTACATGGTGCCGAGTTTCAAGGCGGGCGACTACGGAAAAGGGTTGTATGGCGGCGTAACGATCATCGCCTCTACGATAGCGAAAGATTCCGGAGCGACGCTCGGTAGTTTAAGCGGGATCAGCGTAAAACCTTCGGCCAGCTCTTCCGGGAGCGGAAAGAGAGACCTATTCGTAAACATTTTTTATTTTTTTATATTCGCCGCTGTCTTAGCCCCATTTTTCGTCAGCGTTCCTTTAATGCTGATTTTTTGTCTTATTATTTTTTATTTTTTTGGCGCCGCCTTAACTTCCTTTTTTATTATCCTGTATATTATCATTTCACTGATGCGTTTTTCTGGATGGTATCGTCTTCCACGAAGTAAGCGCCGCAGTTTTTTTACTTATACCGGAGCCGGATCCGCCGGCGGAGGGGGTTGGGGAGGCGGCGGTTTCGGAGGTGGAGGATTTGGCGGAGGAGGTGGAGGCGGCGGAGGAGGGGGCGGAGGGGGATTTTGATTCGTCGTTCGTAAAAAAAGGGGGGAATATGAAAGGGTTTTTGATAGGTTTGGCAATAGTATTGATCGTGATCGGCATAGCGATGATTTCGCTCTATAACGGAATCGTCATAAAGCATGAGACGATCACCGCGAAGTGGGCGCAGGTCGAAAGCCAGCTGCAGAGGCGGCTCGACCTCATTCCGAACCTTGTGAATTCAGTCAAGGGTTACGCGGCGCACGAGAAGACTGTTTTTGAGGAAGTGACAAAGGCGCGGTCGGCGTGGACCGGCGCGGCAACATTAGACGATAAGGTCAAGGCCGCATCCGCGATGGACTCCGCGATAGCGAGATTACTATTGGTGGTGGAGAATTATCCGCAGCTTAAGGCGGATCAGACGTTCCTTAAACTCATGGACGAGCTATCAGGCACGGAGAACCGTATCGCGGTGGAAAGAATGCGTTACAATGAAGCCGTAAAAGATTATAACATAACTGTGAGGCAATTCCCGGGCAATGTCGTCGCCGGAATATTCGGTTACAGGCCCGCAACAGAATATTTCAAGGCAGAGGAGAGGGCGGTTAAAGCGCCAGAGGTAAAGTTCTAAAAACGTAATCCTATTAAAAGAGGAGGCATGAAAAAAGTGCTTATAGTTTTAGCGGCGGTAGCAGCTGTGTAAAAGGTGCCTGGCACCTCTTTTGAAAAAAACGACCTCGAAACATCGAAAATGCTTCCCGTAAGCACGATAAAAGATGTGGCAAACCTGATACATAAGATAGAGTTAGAGTTATAAATGCGAGGGGGCCATGAAAAAAGCGCTTTTAGTTTTAGCGGCGGCAGTGGTTGTACTTTTTGCGCTGTCGATCGTCAAGGATGCAGCCATAAAAATCTCTGTGGAAAACGGCGTTCAGTTTGTTACCGGCCTGAAACTCAGAATAAGTAATTTTAATGTCGGCATCATCAGGCAGGTGGTCGATATCGGCGGGCTGGAGCTTTATAATCCGAAGGGTTTTAAAGACAGGGTCATGCTGGATATGCCGCGGATTTATGTCGACTACGACCTGCCCGCGATATTTAAAGGGGTAGTTCACATGGAAGCGGTCCGCCTGAATATAAAGGAGCTCGTAGTGGTCAAGAACGAAAAGGGTGAGCTCAATCTGAACTTCCTGAATGTAGCCAAAGCTGGAAAGGGGAGCATCCAACCTTCCGGCCGGGAGGGCAGGGCCCCGGTTGTTAAAATAGATAACCTTCGGCTAAAAATAGGCAGGGCCGTATATAAAGATTATTCCAAAGGCGGCGCGCCGGAAATAAAGGAGTTCAACGTAAACATAGACGAGACATATACGAATATAGATAATCCGTACGTCCTCATGGGATTAATAGTCGCTAGAGCGCTTACGAACACATCGATATCAGGGCTTGCGAATTTTGACCTGAGAGGATTGCAATCGAGTGTAACCAATACGCTGGCGACGGCCCACAAAGCCGCTGGCCGTGTGGCCAACACGGCGAAAGAATCTGTTAAGACGGTACAGGAAACTGTAAAAGGTGCCTGGCACCTCTTTTGAAATATTTTTAAGAAGTAGGCAGTTATGATAGAAAAGACGAAGATGAAGTGGTACCTGACGCCTGTTTGGGTGGTGATCGCGATCCTCATGTTCGGGCCGTTCGCGATTCCCCTTGTCTGGATGAGCCCTGCATTCAAGAGATGGCTGAAGGCCACCATAACGGTGTTATTGATACTGTTTACGATATGGACGATCAAGGTTTCAGTCACATTATATAACACGCTCAAGGATCAGATGCAGACCCTGCAGGACGAGTTGAACAGATAAGGAATAGATGCCGATAATCATCGACGGTTGGAACCTGATAAGATGCGAGGCCTCCGGCATCAGCGATGACGACGGGGAAGCGCTCGACTCCGCGGCGTCGCTTTTGGCCTATCTTTCGCGTTTCCAGGAGACGCACAGCGATCCCATAGTAGTCGTCTTCGACAGCTCGAGCGGCCACCTGGGGCTCGACTTCAAAAATAACCCGAAGCTGCGGGTCATTGCCTCGAAAAACGCCGACAACTACATAAAAAAGTATGTCGACGCGACGCCCGAGAGGCAGCGGCGCAATGTCCGCGTCGTATCATCGGATAACGACGTATATTATTACGCCAGGAGCGCCTGCGCAACACCGATAAAATCGGAGGTATTCTGGAGCAAACTGCATGAATAAACGGGTGCTATAACACGGCCCTTTTATTCCTTGACAGGAAGGTATTTCGCGGGTAAAATAGGGACAAAATAAATTTCAAAGGGGTGATATTGAAATGCCTAAGATTAACGTCGGCGAGCACGAACCTCTGGAAAAGGCGCTGAGACGTTTCAAAAAAAAGATAGAGATCGAAGGGATCCTGAAGACGCTCAAGGCGAGAAAGCACTACGAGAAACCCAGCGAAAGAAAACGCCGTAAGAGAAAAATGGGGTATAAAAAATTTTAAAGAGGGCGGTATTTTTTTCGGCAATCCTATGTCTGTCAGGAACGCTCCATGCCGGTATTGTTTCAAGCGAACCTGATCCTGCGCGGCAGAGAATAGAGCTTCCCAAAGAGGCCGTTTCTAAGAAGATCTTAGATAACGGCCTCGTCATTTTGGCAAAAGAAAGCCCGGGGCGCGATCTCGTCGCGATCGACGTCAAGATCATGACCGGGCCGGGCGCGGGGGCAGAATATCCCGCTTCCGGAATCTCCCACCTCGTAGAGCATATGCTCTTCAAAGGAACGCGATCCAGAAAAGCCGGCGACATCGAGAAAGAGATCAAGTCATACGGAGGCGTGATTAACGGCTCCGTGTCGCAGGACCTTACCGGCTACCGCGTAACATTGCCGTCCGAATATCTTGGACAAGCGCTCATAATCCTGAAAGATATGCTGTCAAAGGCGAGCTTCGACAAAAGCGAATTCGAAAAGGAAAAAGAAGTTATCCTGAATGAAATGCGCATGAACCTGGATGACCCCGACGCACAGGTCATGAGGCTTTTGAATGAAACCGCTTACATGCGCCACCCGTACAGGTATCCTCCCATAGGCTATGAAACCGAATTCATCCGCCTTACGCGGGAAGACGCCGTAAAATATTATAAGGATATGTACGCGCCGAACAATATTGTCGTATCGATAGCGGGAGGAGTACCGGCGCCGGAGGCCATAGATACGGCGGCCGAAGTATTTGCGGATCTCGGCCAGCCGCGCTATTGTCTCATCGGCGCGACTCCGCCTGATCCTCCGCAGATAGCCGAAAGGTCCGCCGAAAAAGAGTTCGAAACAAACCTCGCTTATTTGGCAATCGCTTTCCATTCGACAAACCTTTTTGACGGGGATCTTTTCAGCATGGATGTCCTGGCGATGATTCTTGGAAGAGGAGATAATTCGAGGCTGAACACAGCGCTTCTAAAAACAAAACGCCTCGTCCATTCGATCGCCTGCTGGAATTATACACCGAGAGATCCGGGCCTTTTTGTGATAACGGCCATCCTGGACAAGGAGAAACTCGAAGAATCAAGAATGGCGATCGGCGCGGAGATCGCGAAGCTGAAAGACGGCAAAATTGACGATGATGAGCTTGAATCGGCAAAGCGCATGGTCATAGCCGATTATATATTCTCGCGCGAGAACATAGAGGACGAAGCGGGCGTGCTTTCCACCGACTACATACTTACAGGCTCGTATACATTCGGCGCGCGATATGTGGATGGCGTTCAAAAAGTAACTACGGAAGATATAAAAAGGGCCGCCTCCACCTACTTAAGGGAAGAGAATTCGAACACAGCAACGCTCCTCCCGAAAGGTTACAGGATACCGGCTCCCGCGGCGCTTGCGGCCAAGCCGCAGGAATATGAAGTAAAAAAAGAGACTCTGGCAAACGGCCTGCGCATATTAGTCAGGAAGAATGATTTGACGCCCACGGTTTCAATAACCGCTGTGATATCCGGCGGAATTGCCGCCGAGACCGCGTCCGATAACGGAATATCGAACCTGACCGCGAGGCTGCTTCTAAAGGGCTCTGCGAAAAGATCGGAAAAAGATATCGCCGGCGTCATCGAGAGGCTGGGCGGCGGCATCAACGCGTTTAGCGGCTTCGACGGCTTTGGCGTCAATATAGAAATCCTGAAGCCGGATATCGAAACGGCGCTTGTCCTTTTAAAAGATATTTTAAGTGAGCCCACATTCCCCGAAGACCAGCTGGAAAAGGAAAAGTCGATCGTGCTGGCGATGATAAGTCGGGATAACGACGATATCTTTAACGCGGGATTCAACCGGATGAGAAAAGAACTGTTCGCGGATTCGCCATACGGCTTCCGGATCCTGGGTGAAGCGGAGAAGGTCTTGTCCCTGAAAAGAGAAGACGCCGTCAATTTCTACAAAAAATGCTTTGCGCCGGAAAGCGCCGTAATATCGGTTTCCGGAGATGTCGAGGCCGACAGGGTATTCGAGAGGCTTAAGAACCTCTTTAGCGGCATTAAAAATAACAGGGCCGCGCCGGAAGGGCCTGTTTTGGCGCCGGAAATAAACCGGGCAAAGTCAGCAACCTTATATATGGATAAAACCGAGAGCCTGGTCGTTTTTGGATTTCAGACGGCGGCTGTAGAAAATGCCGACAGGTACGCGCTCGAAGTCCTGGGCTCGATACTTTCCGGCTCGTCGGGAAGATTATTCAGCGCTATGAGGGACGGATTGCCGCTGGCATATGCGCTGGGATGCCTTCAGAAATCGGCTAAGGTTACGGGTTTCGCCGCTTTATACGCGGCAACCTCAAAAGAGAAGGCAGCTATAGCCGCAAAGGCCTTGCGGGAAGAGATCGACAGGATAAGGAAAGAATTACCCGGCGATGAAGAGCTCGCGATGGCAAAGAGGGAGCTAAAGACGAGCCGCGACATAGCCATGCAGGCGAACCTGTTCTTTTCGCAAAATAGCGCGATAGACGAGCTCTATGGCCTGGGATGCGAAAACTTATACAGATATAAGGCCGAGATCGATAAGGTAAGTAAAGATGATGTGAAAAGGGCCGCAAAAGTTTATTTTGATCCGGATAGACGCGCCGAAGTGATAATCACGCAAAAATAAATCTGATATGTTCAGCCTCTCTACTTCATGGAACTCTTTCCGCCATACCGGCGGAATCGAACTCGTCGAGGAGATAAGGGCGATCGGGTTCGATACGATAGAGCTTAACTTCGCCCTGACCGAAAGCGTGGCCAAGGATATCCTCGGCTTGAGCCAGAGATCCGGAATCAAGGTCTCGAGCCTGCACAACATATGCCCCCTGCCGCCGGAGATAGCGCAGGATGAGGCCTCGCCGGATTTCTATTCCCTCGCCTCGCCTGATGAAGAGGAGCGCAAGCTTGCCGTAGACGCCGCGCGGAATACGATAAGATACGCAAGAATGTTCGGGGCAAAAGCGGTTGTGCTGCATGCCGGAAGAATCCAGATAAAAGACAGGACGAGAGAACTTGCGGCGTTGATAGGCAAGCCGGAAGAGTTCAGCAAATTGAAGGCCGAGATGATCCGGGAACGCGGCGAGAAAAGGGACGGTTATCTCGACAATGTCATAAAGAGCCTCGCGCGGATCGTTCCTTACGCAAAAGAAATGAACGTTTTACTCGGCATAGAGAACAGGTATTATTATCGCGAGATACCGCTCATCGATGAGCTTGAGGTTATATTTGATAATTTTAAAGTCGGGGAAGTTTCTTACTGGCACGACGCGGGACACGCCGAGGTATTCGACAGGCTCGGCATCACCAGGCACAGGGACCTCCTGGAGAAGTTCTCGAGCCGCTTGATAGGCGTTCACCTGCATGATATAATAGGTGCGATAGACGACCACAAGCCGCCGGGGGAGGGTACGTTCGATTTCAGGATACTTAAACCATACCTGAAAAAAGATACTATAAAGGTGATCGAGACGCATCATCCGGCAACCGCCAATCAGATACATAACGGCGCGGAATACTTGAAAAAGATATTAGGGTGAGAGATGAACCGTAATCCCGTTGTGGCCGGACAATTCTATTCCGGTTCGAAAAACGCTCTTTTAAAAGAGGTGGCGGGGCTTGTCCCTGAAGGCATGGCGCGGGAGGACGCGATAGGCGTTGTCTCGCCGCATGCAGGCTACATCTATTCGGGGGAAGTGGCGGCCGGCGTCCTCGGTTCAATCAAGCCTAAGGCTGCCTACATAATTTTGGGGCCGAATCATACGGGGTCGGGATGCAGGTTTGCTCTCTCGCCGGCAAGAATCTGGAAAACTCCGCTCGGCGATGTGGAAACCGACGAAAGGTTGAACCTGGAGATAAAGAAGAACTGCCCCCTCATAAAAGATGACGGGCTTTCACACAGCCATGAACATTCTATCGAGGTCCAGCTTCCGATTTTACAATATCTGAACAAAAATTTTAAATTCGTCCCGATCGTAATTTCTTACGCGGGCCTCGATGTATACAGACAGATCGGTAAAGCGCTGGCAAAATCGATAAAGGATCTGAAGCTGGAAAAAGATATAACGATAATCGCGTCAAGCGACATGACGCATTATGAGCCGCAGGAAATTGCAAAGTCGAAAGACTCCGCGGCGATAGAAGCGATATTGAAGCTCGATGAAGGAGAATTATTCGAAAGGGTCTCTTCGATGCATATTACGATGTGCGGATACGGCCCGGCCCTGATCATGATAGCGGCTTCAAAAGCGCTCGGCGCGAAGAAGGCAAGGCTGGTAAAATACGCCACGAGCGGCGATGTCTCCGGCGACTATTCGTCCGTAGTAGGATACGCCGGCATAATAATTTCATAAAGGAGTTGATATTATGGGCTTCAGCTTGTTCCGCAGAAAAAGAAAGATAACGTTAGTGCTTGGGGGCGGATCCGCCCGGGGGGTAGCTCATATAGGCGTACTGAGCGTCCTGGAGCGCGAAAAGATCCCGATAGCGGGTATCGTCGGGACAAGCATGGGATCGTTGATAGGGGCCGCGTATTCGGTCGGGCAATCTATCCGGGAGATGGAGGAAAAGGCGTATAAATTTACGGCAAATACACTTCTGGATCCCACAATCCCGAGGATGGGGCTTTTGGCGGGCGACAAGCTCGAAGCGTCGATCAAAGATATTATAGGCGATAAGGGATTCAAAGACTGCAAAATCCCCATGGCGGTAGTCGCGACAGATATTCAGACCGGAGAGGAGATCGTCTACACGAGCGGCGATCTCATAAAGATGATCAGGGCGAGCTGCTCGTGGCCTGGCATATTTAATCCGGTAAGAGTTGACGGGAAGCTCCTGGTGGACGGCGGCATAAAGAACAGCGTCCCAACGAAGATCGCAAGGGCCCAGAATGCTGATTACATACTGGCGGTCGATGTCGGTTTTTGTGTAAAAAAAGGGGGCATCAGGAATATATTCCAGATGATACTCCAGTCGTTCCAGATAACCGGCGAGGAATTGAACAAATACCAATCGCTCGAAGCCGACCTTGTGATAAAAGTCGATTTGGGCGACCTCGACCAGGTGGCGTTCGAAAGAGGCCGCGAGGCCATAGAGAAGGGTGAAAAGGCCGCGGAATTTATGATAGACCGGCTGAAGAAGGATATAGGGTTATAACAGGAAGAGGGGTTTGGTCAGGTGCGATATATAGCGGGGATTATTATAGGCATATCGATAGCGCTGGTTTTTTATTGGCTGAAAAAGCGCTCCGGCGTCAAAAGCGGCGATATGGAAACGTTGATTACGCGGATGAAGGAGTCTTTCGGCGCCCTGTCCCATGAGGCCCTGTCGAGGACGACCGCCGACTTTCTCAGGCTGGCAAATGAGACTTTCTCCAAACAGCTTTCGCTGGGCGAAAAAGACTTGGAGGGCAAGAAGAAGCTTATCGACCAGACGCTTGAAGTTATGAAATCGGAGCTGCGGAGAGTCCAGGAAATCGTATCTGAATTCGAAAAAGACAGAGAGAAAAAATTCGGCGAACTTTCCAACCAGCTTAAATTTACCGCCGAACAAACCGTCAAACTTCAGGATACCACCAGCCAATTGAAAAACGCCCTGTCAGGCACGGCTACCAGGGGGCAGTGGGGACAAAGAATGGCGGAGGACGTATTGAGGCTTGCGGGATTTATCGAAGGTATAAATTATCTGAAGGAAAAGACGCAGGCGACTATCAGCACAAGGCCGGATTACACATTTTTGCTTCCTCAAAATTTAAAAGTAAACATGGACGTCAAATTCCCGCTCTCCGGCTACCTGCGCTATCTTGAATCGGAGAATGACGGCGAAAAGACAAAGTTCAAAGAACAATTTTTGCGCGACGCGAAGTCCAGGATCAAAGAAGTCACAAGCCGGGATTATATAAATCCGGAAGAGATGACCGTAGACTATGTGATTGTCTTCATTCCAAATGAGCAGGCATATGCCTTTATCAATGAAAACGACAGGCAGCTGCTGGACGAGGCGTTAAAAAATAAGGTGATCGTCTGTTCTCCGCTTACCTTATATGCCATACTCGCCGTGATCAGGCAGGCCGTCGATAACTTCAGCCTTGAAAAGACCGCTTCCGAGATCCTTATGCTTTTGGGGATTTTCAACAAGCAGTGGGATGAATTCATCAAATCGTTCGATAGATTGGGAAAAAGGATACAGGAGACTCAGGAAGAATACGACGCGCTCGTTTCCACGCGGCGCAATAAGTTGGACAGGCCCATCAGGAAGATCGAGGACCTGCGGCGGCAGAAGGGGATCCCTGAGCCGTCAGTCCCGGTCATAGAGGAAGACGTTTCCCGTTAAATAAAAGGGCCGCACCCATCCATCCCGCACTTTTCCTCTTTACATCACGCCCGTCTTATGTTAAATTATTTATCCCGTCAGAAATGAAATTTCTAACGGGATAAACCCATGCAAAAGAAGATCATATCAATACTGTTAAGGACATTTGTCAGTGTTTCTCTTATACTAATATTATTATATATTATGAGGGATAAGTATAATCAGATACTGCAGGTTCTTAAGGGGACGCGTATCGGGGTCTTCGGGCTCGCATTCCTGGTATTTACCCTTGCAACCTCACTGGCATCCTTGAGGCTTAAGCTTATTATAGAGGCGGGCGAAAATATCAAGATAAAATTCCTCGAGGCGTTTTCGCTGACATATATAGGCTATTTCTTCAACAATTTTCTGCCAACGTCCATCGGAGGCGATGTCGTAAAGGCATATTACCTTGCAAAGAAGAGCTCCGACAAGATGAGTTCGTACACATCCGTATTTATCGACAGAGTGATAGGGCTGGTCACGATGATATTCATGGCTACCATAGCGCTTCTTTTGGTCCAGGGGAAGATAGTCGACGAGAGGGTCAGGCGCATGATCTACGCAATCACGGCGATAGCGGTATTGGTCATACTCTTTTTAATGAATAAAAATTTCGCAAGAAAATTTTCCGCGCTCCTTTATTTCGCGCGCCCGATCGAGGAAAAATTAAAAAACGCCTATAACGCGGTCCACGCATATAAGCACCATACGGAGCTATTGATCCAATCGCTCGCGATATCGGTGGTAAGCCAGCTATGCTTCTTCGCGTCCATAGGCATCCTCGCCTTAAGTATAGGGGTCGGCATTCCCGTGATAGAAATATTATTGCGCATGCCTATAATAAGCGCGATGAGCATGCTTCCGTCTATAAACGGCCTGGGTTTGAGGGAGGGCTCGACGGTCCTTCTGTTTGGGCCTTTGATCGGCAAGGAGAATGCGTTCGCCGTAAGCATCCTATGGCTTTCCATACTTTTTATCATGAGCGTCCTGGGCGGGCTTATTTACGGCTTAAGCCCGCAATTCAAAGTGAAGTTTAAAGAGGCGGGTGGCTAAAATGATCGATAAAGAACTTCTCGAAATACTGGCTTGTCCGGTCTGCAAGAAAGATGTGGTATTGGATAATGATAAAATAGTCTGCACAAAATGCGGCAGGCGTTATCCGATAAAGGACGATATACCGATAATGCTTGTAGAAGAGGCGGACATGCCGGACGAATTTAGAAAAGAGGGCTGATATGAAAAAGATCCTTGTAATACACGGGCCAAATTTGAATCTACTGGGCAAGAGGGAAGTGAATATCTACGGAGATGTGACGATAGGCGAGATCAATAGCGGCTTAAAGAAGTTTGCGAAGTCGAAGAAGGTGGCTCTTGAGATACTCCAGTCCGATCACGAAGGCAAGATCGTGGAGCGTATCGGCGGGTCCGGCGGCCGGTTTGACGCGATACTGATCAACCCGGCGGCATATACGCACACGAGCGTCGCGATAAGAGACGCCTTGAGCGCCGTGAATATTCCGGCCGTGGAGGTGCATCTTTCGAATATCTACGCCAGAGAGGAGTTCCGCCGCACATCTTTGATAGCGCCTGTCGCGAAGGGGATTGTCTCCGGCTTCGGAAAGTTAAGCTATATTCTGGGCCTCGAGGCGGCGATAAGCCTGATCGATAAAAAATGAAGGGATCATCCGCTCTCGATGGGCGTGCCGTTCTTTTAAATAGAGATATCGATCGCAGGCGCCTCGACGCCATGCTGATAACGGGTTCTATTAACGTAACTTACCTGAGCGGATTTTTAGGCGATGACGCCTGTATCCTCGCGACCCGGAACAAGAGGTACTTCATCACCGATTCCAGGTATATCGAGGATGCCAGGCGAGCCTTGAAAGGTTTCGAGATAAGGCTTGTCAAAAAATCGACATATGAAGCCCTGACAGAGATCGTCAAATCCGAAAGGCTTGAAAAGATAGGCTTCGAGTCGATGAATCTGCCGTATGAGGTGGCAACGCGCCTTGGAAAATTATTGGGCCGCGCCAGGCTCGTCCCGGCGAAAGGCCTTGTAGAAGGCCTTCGCGCCGTAAAAGACGACGGCGAAATAAGGCTGATAAGACAGGCTATTAAGCTAACCAAGGATGTTTTTAAATGCGCGGCGGGGCTCGTAAAACCGGGGGTATCGGAAGACCGCATAGCAAGGTATATAGAGATTGAATTTATCAACAGGGGCTCGCGCACGGCCTATGACACGATCGTCGCAACGGGCGCAAATTCCTCGATGCCTCACGCGAGGCCCGGCGCCTCGAAGATAACAAATAACAGCTTTGTAATGATAGATATCGGCTGTATGAAGAATCGCTACTGTGCCGATATGACCAGAATGATAGTCCTGGGGAACCCCGGCGCCAGATTCAAAAAAATTTACGATATAGTGAGAAAGGCTCATGACCTGGCGATAGATTCTATCGAACCGGGCACCATGATTGCCGATGTGGACCTTAAGGCAAGAGCCTATATACGAGATAAAGGGTTCGGAAGATGTTTCGGCCATTCGCTCGGCCACGGGGTCGGCATGGAAGTGCATGAAGAGCCTTCGATATCTAAAACGAGAGAAGGGATTTTAAAGCCGGGGATGGTTTTTACGATCGAACCGGCGATATACATTCCCGGTTTCGGCGGGGCCAGGCTTGAGGATATGGTATTGGTGACGGACAGAGGATGCGAGGTATTGACTTAACGCGGAGGTTTGCCAATGTACATAAAAGAAATTAAGGACATGATAAACCTGATGAACGAGAACGGCCTCACGGAGCTCGAGATAGAAAAAGAGGGTGTAAGGATACGTTTGAAAAAGGGCGCCGGCGGCGGCTATGAAAAAGCCGTTGAATTTGTCTCCGCGGCAGGCGCTCAAATGCCGGGGCAGGAAAAACCGCCAGGTTCCCATCCACAGGAGAAGCCAAAGGCAAACACGCTTGAGGTAAAGGCGCCGATGGTCGGCACATTCTACCGCGCGCCTTCGCCGGAAGCGCCCTCATACGTCAACATGGGCGATATGATCGAGCCCGGCCAGGTCGTCTGTATCATAGAAGCTATGAAGCTGATGAATGAGATAAAGAGCGAGGTGAGGGGAAAGGTCGTAGATATCCAGGTAGATAATGCCGAACCCGTTGAGTTCGGACAGGTATTGTTCGTGATAGAACCAGTCTAGAGGCTGCATGTTCACAAAAATTCTGATAGCAAATAGAGGAGAGGTCGCCTTAAGAATAATAAGGGCGTGTAAGGAGCTCGGCATACGCACCGTGGCGGTGTATTCACAGCCCGACATAAATTCACTGCATGTCAAGTATGCGGACGAGGCGATATGCATAGGTTCGGCCGCGAGCGCCAACAGCTACCTGAACATCCCGAGTATAATAAGCGCAGCCGAGATCACGGATGTCGAGGCGATACACCCCGGTTACGGCTTCCTGGCCGAGGACGCGCACTTCGCCGAGATATGCGAATCATGCAAGATCGCATTCATCGGCCCGACGCCTGACAATATCAGGCGGATGGGCGATAAGATGGCCGCCAAGGATACCGCGAGAAAGGCCGGAGTGCCGATAATTCAGGGAAGTAAGGCTGTCGTCAAGACAAAAGAAGAGGCCCTGAAGATCGCAAAGGAGATAAAGTATCCCGTGATAGTCAAGGCGGCCTCAGGCGGCGGCGGCAAAGGCATGAGAATATGCCACAATGACGTAAGGCTCATCTCGGCCCTCCTGACGGCCGAGAGAGAGGCCGAGGCTGCGTTCGGCAATCCTAACGTTTATATGGAAAAATACATAGAGCGGCCGCGGCACATAGAGATACAGATACTGGGTGATAAACACGGCCATATAATACATCTGGGGGAGCGGGACTGCACGATCCAGAGGCGGCATCAAAAACTTATAGAAGAGGCTCCTTCGACAGGGCTCGATTCCAAGGCCCGCAAGAAGATGGGTGAGGCCGCTATAAAGTGCGCCAGGGCTATCGGCTATGTCAATGCCGGCACGATCGAATTCCTTCTGGACGAGGACGGCTCGTTCTATTTTATGGAGATGAATACTCGCATCCAGGTTGAGCATCCGGTCACCGAGGCCGTAACCGGGATAGATCTCGTAAAAGAACAGATAAGGATCGCCTCCGGCGAAAAGATAAGCTATAAACAGGATGATATAGAATTTCGCGGAAACGCGATAGAATGCCGGATCAACGCGGAGGACCCGGACAGCGACTTCATGCCTTCCCCGGGCAGGATCACCGTTTTTCAGGCACCGGGCGGCCGCGGCGTCAGGCTCGACACGCATGCCTACACCGGTTACGAAATATCCCCTTACTATGATTCGATGATAGGAAAACTGATCGTGCACGGCAAAAATAGGGCCGAGGCGATCGCTATCTGCAAAAGGGCGCTGGACGAATTTGTAATCGAGCCCGTTAAAACCACCATACCGTTTCACAAAAAGGTGATGAACAATACGGCGTTCTTGCGCGGAAAATTTTCTACGGATTTCGTCGAACGATTATTTGAGACCGCGAAATGACCCTACTTCGCAATCAATGAGATATAGAGAAGGTGCTTCGTAGGGGTCAAAATTCACATGAAAGAGAGCGAAGTGAAGCTGACCGTGTCAATAATAGTGGAATACGGGATCGATATCCCGAGGGTTGCCGATGAAGTCCAGGAAAATGTGAAGAGGGCCGTGGAGAAGATGACCGGCCTGGTCCTGGCGGAAGTCGATGTTGTTGTCGAGGGAGTGCGGCAGCAAAGCCATAATGATAAGGAGAGAAAAATATGAATCCCGTTAGACCTTTTGACGGGATTTTAGATTTATTATTAAAAAACATTACTTAAAATAGGAGGTCTAACGGGATGAAGATATTAAGCGGGCTTACGCTTTTTTTCTACACTCTGGTATTTTTGGCGATGGGCGCGATCTTTATCGCGGTATCGCTCAACCTGATAACCCAGGAGGCCCTGACCGACACGATCAGCACCCTTTACGCGGCGACGAACATAAGGCTGATCCTGGGCCTGACGGGGATACTTCTTATCTTCATAAGCCTGATGGTCGTCCAGTTTACTATGAGTAAGCTCCAGAGGGAAAAAACGATAGCCTTTGAGAACCCGGACGGACAGGTCACCATTTCGCTGTCGGCGATCGAGGATTTTATAAAGAGGGCGCTCAAGCAATTACCGGAAGTAAAAGAGTTAAAGCCCAGCGTAAAGGCAAACAAGAAGGGCATCACTATCATAAACAGGGTTACGCTATTTTCGGATATACACATACCCGAGATAACGGAGAAGATACAGAATATCGTCAAGACACGCGTTCAGGACATGCTCGGCGTTGAGGAGCCGATCAGCATCAGGGTCCACGTAGTAAAGATAGCGCACAAGGAAGAGGCGCCCAAAGAAATAAAGAAAGAGGATAAGACCCCGCCGTTCAGGGGAAGTATCGAATACGGAAATTATTAGCGTTCCGTTTTACGGTTGCGGTTGCGCAGCTCGTAACGTATAACGTTATACGTAAAACGTAACGAGCAGCGCAACCGATAGACGAAAGACGAAAATCAGAAGGAGCAGCCAAGATGAAACGAATCGGCATATTGACGGGCGGAGGTGATTGCCCGGGCTTGAATGCGGTAATAAGGGCGGTTGTGAGGAAGGCGGTCCAGAACAATGTCGAGGTGGTCGGAATAAAGAACGGCTGGAAGGGGCTCGTCGATTGCGACACCGTAAGCTTGAGCATAGATTCAGTCTCGGGAATAATAACGAAGGGCGGAACGATCCTCGGGACTTCAAGGACAAATCCTTACAAAAAGGCCGACGATCTTAAGAAGGTTTTCGAAAATTATAAAGACCTTGAGCTGGACGCGTTAATAGCGGTGGGCGGGGAAGATACCCTCGGCGTCGCGAACAAACTTATGAAGGAAAAGAAGGGTATCAATGTAGTCGGTGTTCCAAAGACGATAGATAACGACCTCAACGCGACGGATTTCACGTTCGGATTTGACACGGCTATAAATATAGCCACCGAGGCGCTCGACAGGCTCCATACCACAGCGGAAAGCCATCACAGGATAATGGTTGTCGAAGTCATGGGCCGCCATGCCGGATGGATAGCGATCTATTCGGGGCTGGCTTCGGGCTCGGATGTTATACTGATCCCGGAGGTAAAGATAGACCTGGACGAAGTCTGTGAAATACTGAAGAAGCGCCATGCCAGGGGGAAGAGCTTTTCTATCGTCGTGGTCGCCGAGGGCGCCGAATTCAAGGCCGGGCAGGTCGTCACCAAAGAAGAGAAGCTGGACGCTTTCGGCCACGTAAGGCTCGGCGGAATAGGCGAGATACTCGCGACCGAGATCGAGAAGCGGACGAAGTTCGAAACGCGCGTAACGGTCCTCGGCCATATCCAGAGAGGCGGCACGCCTACGGCGTTCGACAGGGTCCTCGGGACGAGATTCGGCGTTAAGGCGATGGAACTTATCATGAATAAGAAGTTCGGCCATATGGCGAGCCTCCGGGGAACGGAGATTGTAGATGTGCCTATCGAGGATGCGGTGGGCACGCTTAAGACTGTAGACATAAAGTTTTACGAGCTGGCCAAAACATTTTTCGGATAAAATTATGAAAAACCTGATAAAAAAAAGGATAGCGGAGAGCATCAAGGTAAAAGAGTCTCTGTGCAAGGCCGAACTCGACAGTATCGAGACGGCCGCCCGGACAATTGTAAAATCCCTGAAGGCAGGCGGAAAATTGCTCGTCTTCGGAAACGGCGGCAGCGCGGCTGATTCCCAGCACATAGCGGCGGAGCTGGTCGGGAGGTTCAAAAAAGAGAGGCGGGCATTGCCTGCGATTGCCCTGACAGCAAACACATCGACCATAACCGCTATCGCGAACGATTACGGTTATGACGTCACATTTTCACGGCAGATCGAGGCGCTCGGCAAGCCCGGCGATGTCGCGCTCGGGATTTCTACGAGCGGAAATTCCAAAAACGTTATAGAGGCCGTTAAGAAGGCAAAGAATATCGGCATGAAGACGGTTTCACTTTCCGGCTGTGGCGGCGGAAAATTGAAGGGCGAGTGTGAAATATCGATTGCGATAGACTCGAAGGATACGCCCAGGATCCAGGAATCGCACATATTGATAGGGCACATTCTGTGCGAGCTGATAGAAGAGGAATTTACTAAATGAAGGGCGCGGGACACAGGGTTCAGGGTTCGGTAAAAAAGATAAAAAAAGCGGCCGATCTTGCTAAAACATTGAGGCGGCTGAAAGCGGCCGGTAAAAAGATAGTCTTTACGAACGGGTGTTTCGACCTCCTCCACGTAGGACATGTCACATACCTTGAAAAGGCGAGGAATCTCGGGGATCTCCTCATTGTGGGGCTGAACAGCGACCGCTCGGTGCGGGAAATCAAGGGGCCCGGCCGGCCTATAAACAGCCAGATGGACAGGGCAAAGGTATTGGCAGGCCTGTCTTTTATTGATTACATCACCATATTTGAGGAAGAGACGCCCGAGGAATTGATAAGATCGCTCGAACCGGCCATTCTTGTAAAGGGCGGGGACTGGAACTCAAACGATATTGTCGGAGGAAATTTTGTCAGATCGATCGGAGGAAAGGTCATCACAATACCTTTCCTCAACGGATACTCAACGACGTCGGTAATAAATAGAATGAAACGGTGAATTCAAGCCCTTCTAAAAAAATTTTTCGGATAATCGACGCGAACCTTAACCGGTCGAGGGAGGGGTTAAGGGTTTGCGAAGAGATAACCAGGTTTGCGCTCAATTCCCCGGGCCTTACGAAAAAATTAAAATCCGTAAGGCACTCCGTAACGAGCATAGCCAAACCTTACCTGTTAAAATCCAAAGGCGCGGTTGTTTCGCGGGACAGCGTTGGCGATGTAGGACGTTTCTCGAGATCCAGAAGCGAGATGCGAAGGCGCGGCACAGCCGATATATTCTCGGCGAATATCGAGCGTGTCAAAGAATCTTTAAGGGTATTGGAAGAATTCTTCAAACTTATCGACAGGAAGTCCTCGGCCGGATTTACCCGCCTGAGGTTCAGGGTATACGAAATAGAGAGAAAGGCCGTAAAGCAAATTTTAAAATGAATTTAATCGAAAAAGCAAGAACCGATAAAATATCTAAAGAAGCCGAAATAGTGGCAAAGGATGAGTCAAAAGAACCTTCCTTTATCCTCGCAGGTATCGCGAGCGGCAGGATCGTAATCCCTAAAAACATCAATCGCAAACTCCGGAAGCCCTGCGGCATAGGCGAAGGCTTAAAGACGAAGATAAACACGAACGTCGGCACCTCCGGGGACTCCTCCGGTATCGCCGAAGAGGCCGAGAAGACGCGAATCGCCGTAGATCTCGGCTCAGACGCCATAATGGACCTTTCGACAGGCCCCGGCATCAGCGAGACAAGGCGCAAGATCCTCGAAGTGTCAAGTGTTCCCGTCGGCACCGTTCCCATATACGAGATCGTGATAACCGGCGTCGAAAAATTCGGCTCAGTGAAAAAAATACCCGTTTCCTTCATGTTCGACGTCCTGGAAGAGCAGGCCGCGGACGGAGTCGATTTCTTCACCATACATGCGGGCGTAACGAGGAATGCCGTTCATATGCTTGCCAAGAAAAGCCGGGTTCTCGATATCGTAAGCCGGGGCGGCGCGCTGATAGCGGAATGGATGGCGGGCAATAACAGGGAAAACCCGTTTTACGAAAAATTCGATCGCGTCCTCGATATAGCGAAGAGATACGACATAACTTTAAGCCTGGGTGACGGTTTGAGGCCGGGTTCGGTCGCTGACGCCACAGACTCACCCCAAATATCGGAGCTGATTACGCTCGGAGAACTCCAGAATATCTCGCTAAAAGAAGGCGTCCAGGTGATGATAGAAGGGCCCGGGCACGTTCCGATAAACGAGATCGAGGCAAATGTGCTCTTAGAGAAGGCGATATGCAACCGCGCGCCCTTCTACGTTCTCGGCCCGCTTGTGACAGACGTTGCGCCGGGATACGACCATATAACAGCCGCGATCGGCGGCGCGCTTGCGGCAAGTAAGGGCGCTGACTTCCTGTGCTATGTAACGCCGTCCGAACACCTGAGACTGCCGACATTGGAAGACGTCAGGGAAGGCGTCATCGCAAGCCTGATCGCCGCTCACGCAGGCGATATCGCGAAGGGCGTAAAAGGCGCAATCGACTGGGATATCGCTATCTCGAAGGCGAGAAGGGCAAGGGACTGGGAGAAGCAGTTCAAGCTGGCTCTGGATAAGGAGAAGCCGAGGATATATCGCAAGACGTCAAAGCCCGGCGCGAAAGACGTCTGCACCATGTGCGGCAAGTACTGTTCTATCAAGGTTTCAGAGAAGTGCCTTAAGGGACTGTCCCCAACGCCCAGAGCTACTAATCGTAGGGGACTGTCCCATAAGGTCGCTCATTAAAATTTTTCGATACAGCAGTAAAATGTGCTGTGTCGAGTGGTTCGCCACATCACATTCCGAAGAGCGATAAATTTCACAGGAGGCTGTATTAAAATAGGGCGTCTATAAGAGACTCGAGCATGGAAAAGAAATGGTATCAAAAAACTGCTATACAAGTAGCCATTATAAGCGGGATTTTTATATTGATAGCTGCGATCGTACCATTATTTCTAACAAGCAATAAGATTGACACTAGGAAGGATGCTTCGACTTTCCCGGTAAAAAGTGATAATAATAAAATTGTATCTGCTAAACAGACAGGTAATGGTAACACCATCATTCAAACGAATGATAATTCTATGGTCAATCTAACTATGCAAAAAACGCAATATGCCAATGTTGAAGTATTAAGAAAGCTTAAACCACTTGAGACCGGTAAAGATGTTAGTGAGCTACCAAGCGGCATTTATGGATTTTCAGTTGCAAGGGCTATTGTTTATGGTGCACGATATCCTGGTGACAAATACCTTACGTTATCTAATAAAAAATATGGTAGTTTTTTCGAAATTCAAAAAGTAAAGAATGAATGTTTCGTAATAGGCTATATTGGGGATGAAGCCTATGCTAATATTGGTAAAGTTAAGACAGCAAATAGCGTAGAGTTAACTCTGTCTCCCAGTCCATGGGGCTCCATAAAAAATGTTGTTTCTATTCCTCTTAAGGCCATATTGAAAATAGAAGATAGAGTCATCGATATAGATGAAGATAAAAATACGACAGTTCTGGACATGGTTACGACTACCATACTGACAAATGTTTATGAACATGAAAAATAGAATTGATTGAAAAAATAGGGGGATTAGGATTAGGGGACGATTTCAAAATTAAGATCAGATGTGTCCCCGATACTCAGGGACGGCGTAATAGGTAGGGAACTTTACGGGTGACGCGACCGAGGCTTTTCGCATATGGGCGAGCATGGGATGGGGGTGCCCGCCGTTTAGGATTGCATAACCGTAAGCCCGCGGCCCAGTTTTGCTAGTCCGGTTGTAGGCAATCCTGGCGGACATTTATAGGATAGAGGGAAGAACAATGGCGGATTGCAGTAATAAGAAGAAAAACTTGGCGATGTGCAATTGCACATATGCAGGATGTCCGAGGCATGGCATATGCTGTGAATGTCTTGCCTATCACAGGAAGAATAGTGAGCTGCCGGCATGTTATTTCGATAAAGAGGCGGAAAGAACCTATGACCGCTCTTTTAATAATTTCATGAGAAATAGATAGGGGTATTGAACAATGCTATTAATTATTAAAAAGAAGGTGGACGAAAATATTCTCAAGAAAGTGGCTGAGGATCTGAACGGCTACGTGAAGGTTGTGGTGGATGTCCGCCGGAAGATTTTATCTGCCGGCGGAACAATGCATGTCGATGGAGAAAGACTGTTGCTGGAAGACGGCGGTAAGCAATCCGATTTGTGGGGTGGAGGTATAGATCTTGAGACCAATTCAATTGATTTTGACTCATTGATTAATTTAAGGCCAAGACAAGCCAATACCAGCCGCGAGGTTTTAAATCAGGATATACGCAAGCAGATGGAAACGATAATTCATAGCTTACTGAGGTAGCCATGAACGCACAGGAATTGACTTTAAACATTGCCGTTAATTTGGGACGTATCGGAAGGTGGGCTTCCGAGGGCAGGATTAATCGATTGAATCAATTTTTGAAGGAGACCGATGAATATATTCATCAACTTGAGCAAGCTCCGAAATCGGCACGATTTCAATCAACCTTTGAGATATTTAAAAAAACTTTCGATGAACTAAAAAGTGATATGCAGTTAGATTCGGCATGGGCGGAAACAATGTTTACATGGGCTAATATATTGACACATCGCGCAAGATTAGCTTAACGGAAGAAATGAAAACATACACCAGCTACCTCTGGTTCAACACGAAGAACAGGCAGGAGTTTATCAATATAACGCCTCAGGTGGAGGAAGCTGTCAAGAATAGCAAGGTAAAAGAGGGGTTGTGCCTCGTTAACGCCATGCACATAACGAGCTCCTGCTTTATCAACGACAAAAACTTGGAAACTTGGAAACTTGGGGACGGTTCTCGTGGTAATCCCGGACCTGTCCCCGGAGAGCGGGAAATGGCCGGTGGGGTTAAGACGTAAAATTTTTTCTGGTCCCTGTCTACTGGAAACTAAACATGACAGCGATTAAGAAAATAGGGGACATGTCATGCGGTCATTGGAGTTACAAAATACCTGTTGACAAGTGGATACTATTAGTGTATACTTTTAGTAGATAGTAACAGGAGGTGGCATATGAGAGCACAGCATATAAATATCACGATCCCGGCCAATTTGAAGATAAGGATCGATGAGGAATCAAGGCGGGAGCATATCGGGAGAAGCACTATTATCCAGAAAGCCGTCAGTCTATATCTGGAACTTATAAAAAAGAAGAGAATCAGGGCGCTTCTTGCGGAAGGCTATAATGAAATGGCGGGGGAATCGCTTAAAATTACGCATGAATTTGAGTTGTTAGACGATGAGGCGATGAAGTATGCCGATTAAACGCGGCGATATCTTCTATGTGGATTTAAATCCCGCAAAAGGTTCTGAGCAGGCAGGCAGGAGGCCTGTGCTTATCATTCAAAACGATATCGGTAATGCTCATGCCCCTACCGTTATTATCGCGCCGCTCACGACTAAGAAACTATCCAAAGAATATCCGACCAACGTACACGTCAAGAAAGGTGTCGCCGGATTAAAAGAAGATTCAGCCGTGTTATTGTCGCAGGTTAGGACAATCGATAAAACAAGGTTGGGGAAAAGAGTGGGCGGCTTTCCGGCAGACATTATGCTTAAGGTTGATGAGGCGATCAAAATAAGCTTGGGGCTTGTCTAAAAAAGAGAATGAAAACATATACCCAATATCTCTGGCTCAACACGAAGAAACGGCATGAATTTGTGAATATAACCTCCGATGTCGAGGCCGCTGTCGGGAAGAGCGGCGTCAAGGAAGGCCTGTGCCTCGTCAACGCAATGCATATCACAGCCAGCGTATTTATCAACGACAATGAATCGGGGCTGCATCAGGATTTCAGCGAATGGCTGGAAAGGATAGCCCCTTACGGTAAAGACAAGTATAAACATAATTTGACCGGCGAGGATAACGCCGATGCGCACTTGAAGCGGACGATAATGGGGCGCGGGGTGGTGGTTGCGATTACGGGCGGTAAGCTCGATTTCGGGCCATGGGAAGCGATCTTCTACGGTGAGTTCGACGGGCAACGCAGGAAGCGCGTGCTTGTTAAAATAATCGGGGAGTGACAGAGGAGGAAATGAAACCATGAAGTATCTAAAAGGATCGAGCGTCAGGGCGGTTTATAAGAAATTGTTGATTGCGGCGATTGTTATATACATCATAGGTTCGTGTATGATACAGGCGGACCTGTGTTACAGGCTTGGCATGATAGAACACAAATTGTGCCATACCTCTTTCGATCGTAGATGAAGGCGATAATCATATGGCTGATGTAAAAGTACAGAAACTGACGAAGGAAGAGCTCGGGAAGGGCGACTTTGTCACTTTCCCCGAAGGGCTGGCATGCACGTGGGATATAAAAATTCCCGTAAAGAAACATTACAATTTTAAATAATGAGTATATTGGTAGTCGGTTCGGTTGCGATAGATTCGATCAAGACGCCGTTCGGCAGGAGAAATGAGGCGCTCGGCGGATCCGCGACGTATTTTTCCATGGCGGCGTCTTTCTTCAACAAGGTCAATGTCGTCGCGACAGTGGGTGAGGATTTTCCCGGGAAATATATCACTCTATTCAAAAGTAAAAAGATCGGAGTCGACGGGCTGCATGTCGCCCGCGGCAAGACATTCAGGTGGAAGGGCTGGTATGATTATGACCTCAATACGGCGCATACGGTCTATACGCACCTTAACGTATTCAAAGATTTCGCCCCGGAAGTACCGCCGGCCCTTCGCAGGTCTCGGTGCGTATTTTTGGCGAATATCGATCCGGAGCTGCAGTATAACGTATTGAAACAGGTCGACCGCCCTGCGATCGTCGCGGCAGACTCGATGAACTACTGGTTGACACACAAGAAAAAGGCATTCGAACGGCTTCTCGGCAAGGTCGACGTCCTGCTCTTAAACGACGCTGAGGCGAGGCAGTTCAGCGGCGAGTCGAATCTGGTGAATGCCGCAAAATTCATCATTTCATCCGGCCCAAAGGCGGTAATTATAAAAAAGGGCGAGCATGGCGTAATATATTTTTCAAAAAATACCCATTTTATTGCACCGGCGTATCTTCTCGAATCGATATATGATCCTACGGGCGCGGGAGATACGTTCGCCGGCGGCTTGATGGGTTATTTAAGCAGGGCCCCGCGTATCAATGAAGCGAGTATACGAAAGGGCATAATATACGGCAGTATCCTGGCATCGTTCGCAGTGGAAGACTTCAGCGTCAACAGGCTTTTGGGCATATCGATGAAAGATATAAATAAAAGATATGAACATTACAGGGAGGTAACGAAATTTTGATGCCGGGCGAGCGTAGTTCAATGGTAGAATACCAGCTTCCCAAGCTGGCTACGGGGGTTCGATTCCCCTCGCTCGCTCCAGTTCTGTTGCTACTTATGCCGGTATTTATGACTGCGGGCTGCGCGACGGCGCCGGCCGCTACTCCTCCGATAGGGTCGCCCATCGCAACGCATGGAGCCGTAATTTATCAAAAAGAATATTTTACCTGGCCTGTTAAAGGCTGCATCCTGGCGCCATACGGCTCGAAAGTAGATAACATTATCAATAAAGGCGTAGATATAAGGGTACCTGAAGGGTCAAGCGTCAAGGCGGCGAGGTCCGGCAGGGTTGTTTATTGCGATTCTTATTTGAAAGGGTTCGGCAAAACGATTATAATAGACCACGGCGAAGGATTGCAAACCGTGTATTCATACAACTCGGACATCCTGGTAAGTGTAGGCGCAAACGTGTCTAAGTATGAGACGATAGCAAAGGCGGGGAGGACCGGCAGGGCAAAAGAGTCGAGCCTGCATTTTGAGGTTCGTAAAAACGGCGAGCCGCAGAATCCGCTGTATTATTTACCCCGTTAGAAAGGAACTTTGTAACGGGACGGGGATGATAAAAATAAATAACATTTATTTAGAAAGGGTGGGCTTAAAGCCCCATCCTTTCTAACGGGGTTTACCGCGTTGAGGGAAATTATGTTCAGCGAACCGGTAGTGGGAGAAAAGTTTTTCGGAAGAGAAGAGGTGCTCGAGCTTTTAAATAAGCGCGTATCGGCCCTTAAAGAAGGCTACAGGCAGAACGTCGCCCTGACAGGCCCGAGCCTTGCCGGAAAATCCTCGATAATACTTCACTTCCTGCGCACAGTCAAGGAAGAGGGGTTCATACCTATATATGTCGAGGTGGTTAAGGAAGATTTCAGGTCGTTTGCCGATAAGTTCATCGCAACCCTTTTATACAATGCGCTCCACAGGCTGGGCGAGGAATCGGATGTCGACATGGAGATGCTTATCGACAAGGCCGGTAAGGCGCTTCCCAGGACCGCCCATGCGATAAAGCAGGTAAACACGTCGATGGACCGCGGCGAATTCGACGAGGCATACATCGGGCTTCTCGCCCTGACGTCGGTCCTGAAAAATGAAGCCGGTTACTCATGCGTGGTGATCCTGGACGAATTCGACAACCTAGAGGCGCTCGGCATAAAGAACCCGTTCCTGGGCTTCGGCAAAGTGATAATGGTCCAGAAGGATACGATGTATATCGTTTCCAGCTCCAGGAACGAGGCGATAAAGAAGATAATATCGGAAAAGCTCTCGCTCCTGTTCGGCAATTTCGAGGTGGTAAAGGTCCGGAACTTCGATCTTGTCACATCGCGCCAATTTCTGGATATACGATTTGCCGGCTTCGAGATCAACGATTCCCTGAAGAAATTCTTCATAGCTTTTACCGACGGCAATCCTTTCTACCTCGACAGATTATCGGCCCGGGCCAGGGAGTTCTCCGCCGAAAAATTGTCGGGTGTCATTGAACCGGATTCTGTCGCGGATGCCATGCTGGAGCTAGTCTATAACGCGAACGGCCTTATCCATCAATATCTGTTTAATTATCTATTAAGCCTGCTGGACACAAAAACAAGGGACAGCCACATGTCCATTCTCATATCTATAGCTGACGGCCGGAACAAGCGCACCGATATAGCGCGCGCGATAAAGACTAAACAGGCTGAGGTTGCCAAGGGCCTTTTACGCCTTTCGGAGCTGGGGCTCGTATCGAAGAACGGCGTATTCTACGAGATCGACGATGTGATGCTGGCGTTCTGGCTTAAACATGTCTACGAGCGAAGAAGGCAGCTTCTTGTTGACGGGACATTCGACAGATTGGCCTTATTCTCCCGGGAGATAAGGTCTTACATCTCGGCGTTCGAGGAAGAGTCCCGCGAAAAGACTCCCTCGGCAAGGCTCGCCGAGCTTTTCAACGCGTTCTCCAATGAACTCGTTTCCATCGAGTCAAAGAATATCAGGCTTCCTCACTTCACAAAGGTAGAGGTGAAGAATACGGCCGATTCGAAGGAGATCCTGGCGGCGTCATTCCGCGGCAATTTTTGGATAGTTCAGGCTTTTGAATCCTACGCGGCCGAAAGCGACGTCATAGGTTATATTAAGAATACAAAGGGGATAGTCGAAAAAATATCCAATAAAATCATAGTGCCGTTAAGGGGCATCGATGAAAACGCGAAACTGCTCGCCAAGGAACTCAAGATATCGATCTGGGACGCCTCTACGGTAAACAGGCTGTTCGGTTACTATAACAAGAAAAGGATGATCACCCTTTAGATGAAGATCCTGGTCCTGTCAGATACCCATATCCCCAGGTCCTCGCACGACCTCCCTATGGAGGTCTACGACGCGATCGAGGGCGTCGACATGATTTTACATGCCGGCGATTTTGTGGAAAAAGATGTGCTCGATAAACTGAAAGCCTTAAGGCCCACAACCGCTGTTTACGGAAATATGGACGCAAACACGCTCCACAACGTCCTCAACCAGAAAGAGGTCGTCGAAGTCGGCAACTTCAAGATCGGCCTCATACACGGCTATGGCGCCTCGGCGAACATTATCGATACCGTAAAATCCGAGTTTAAAGACGTGGATGCGATAATCTTCGGCCATTCGCACGCGCCGGTCAACATTAAGAAAGACGGCATCCTGTTTTTTAACCCGGGCAGCCCGACCGATAAGGTATTCGCCAATGCCAATTCTTACGGTATTTTAGAGGTTACGGACAAAAAGATAGAAGGGCATATAATAACTATATGAGAGATATACCGGTAATCAAAGTCGAGGGCCTTACGCTCCCTGAAGCATGGGAGAAGGCGGTCCTTGCCGTCTGGAAGGACGGACTGGACATAAAAACGGAATACGACAAGAAAGGCGATCCGTTAAGTAAGGATTGCACGATGATCATGGTCGTTAACGAGCCGATGAAAGAGCCGCGCATACACAGGGCTTTCCCCGGCGGGCTGGAGGACCTTGAGGTATACCGCCAGGAGGTAGTGCTCGGCATACACGACCATTGGATAAAGCCTGAAGAAGGAAAATGGACTTATACATATCACCAGAGAATGACAAATTACGATATGGAAGGTGAGTCGATAGACCAGATCGATTATATCATTAAAAAACTTGCCCAAACACCGTATTCCCGCCGCGCTCAGGGTATAACCTGGAATCCGAAGTCGGACCCTGCTACAGACGACCCTCCGTGCCTGCAGAGGATCTGGGCCAGGCTCGTAAGGCTGGGTGAAGACAAATACACGCTCGACATAAATACGCACTGGCGTTCGCGCGACGCTTACAAAGCGAGTTTTATGAACATATTCGCGCTTACAGACCTGCAGAGGGTCATGGCGGAAAAAATTTCAAAGCTTGGCGGCTTCGAGGTTGCGGTAGGCCGTTACGTCGATATCAGCGATAGCTTCCATATATACGGCAGCTATCACGAGGAGTTCAAAAATTTCCTGAAGATGGTAAAGGACAGGTCATTCGAGGAGAGGACATGGCCTACGGATTTTGCCAGGCCGTTCTTCGAAGACGCGATATTAAAGATACAAAATGAACGAGGCAATAATGTCAAATGACAAAATCCAAATGACAAATAAAATTTATGATTCGTTTGACATTTGAGCTTTGACATTTGTCATTGACCAGGAGGTATACGTGAATAAACTATGGGCGCCGTGGAGGAGCAAATACATTTACATGAGAAAGCGCAAGAGTTGCATATTCTGCGGGAGGCCTCACGGATCCGCCGGCGACAAGAAAAAACATATAATCTGCCGCGCAAAACACTCGTTCGCCATGCTCAACCTCTATCCTTACAATAACGGCCATGTCATGGTGGCGCCCTGCAGGCACGTAAAGAGCCTCGAGCAGCTCTCCGACGTCGAACTGCTCGACGTCTTCAGGCTGCTGAACAGGATAAAATCGCTCATCGATAAAAAGTTAAAGCCTCACGGCTACAATATAGGGATAAATCTCGGCAGGGTCGGCGGCGCCGGCGTTGCGGGACATGTCCACATCCACATAGTGCCGAGGTGGGCGGGCGATACGAATTTCATGCCGATCACCGCGGACACGAAGGTCATCTCGGAATCATTGGCGGCGATGTACAAACTGTTGAAGGTAAACCCCGTTAGAAAGGACGGGCTTTCTAACGGGGTGAAATAATGCTGAAACGAAAAGACCTGGAAAAAAAAGAGGAGATCCTGGCGCCTTACGCCCAGAAGTCTAAATTCACCAAAGGCCGCTGCCACAAAGAAGAGGAGCATGGCTACAGGTCATGCTACCAGCGCGATAAAGACAGGATCATATATTCGACCGCCTTCCGCCGGCTCGAATATAAGACCCAGGTTTTCGTCAACCATGAAGGGGATTACTACCGCACGAGGCTCACCCACACGCTGGAAGTTTCGCAGATAGCGAAGTCGATAGCCAGGGCTCTCGGGCTCAATGAGGACCTGGTAGAAGCGATAAGCCTCGCTCATGACCTCGGCCATACGCCATTCGGCCATTCGGGCGAGGACGCCCTCCATGAGTTGATGCGGGAACACGACGGGTTCGATCATAATACGCAAGGCTTAAGGGTCGTCGATTTCCTGGAACAGCGCTATCCCGATTTTCCCGGCTTAAACCTGACCTATGAGGTCAGGGAAGGTATAATAAAACATTCGACGCCGTTCGACCGGCCGAGGCCGGCGATCCCGTTCGAGTCAAAAGGCTCACCGCTTCTCGAGATCCAGGCGGTCGATATTGCCGACGAGATAGCTTACGATAACCACGACCTTGATGACGGGATAACGAGCGGCCTTATCAAAGAGGACGATTTAAGGGAAGTGCGGCTCTGGTCGGAGAGGGAGAGGGAGATAAGGAAGCTCTATCCGCGCATAAAGGGAGAAGTGAAGAAATACCAGATCATCCGGTCTCTCATCAATTGCCAGGTCACTAACGTGATCAACAATACCGAAGAGAAACTCAAGAGGCTCAAGATCAAGAATACATCTAGTGTAATAAAGACCCCTGAAAGGATCGTAACGGTTTCAAAGGATATGCAGCTCTTGAGATCGCCGATGAGGGAATTCCTCACGGAAAACCTATATCAGCATTACAGGGTCGTGCGGATGTCGAATAAGGCTTATCGGTTCATAACGAGCCTCTTCAACATCTACCTGGATAAGCCGGAGCAGCTGCCGCCGACGACCCTGGGCCGCCTCAAAAAAGAAGAGCCTCATCGCGTCATCTGTGATTACATCGCCGGCATGACCGACCGCTACGCGCTCGACGAATACAAGAAGTTCTTCGAACCATATGAGAGGGTGTAGAGGACGCTATTGACAGAAACGACTATTGGCTTTATAATCATAATAAAGCATGGAAAAGACAAGAAATAATAATATCTACCAGAAGGAACTCTTCGACAGGCTGAAAAAGTCGATAAGCCTGAGGAAGGAAGAAGAATGTATCGGCTGTATGATACATCCGGCCGCCTGGTGGATAATCGAAAAACCAAATCCGAATATACGGGAACTGGAAAAGGTAATCTCCGCAATCTGCCCCTATCACAAGAAACATCCTGCAGGCAAACAGAAGATATGCATCAAAGCGATCTTCGAAGTAATAAAAAGGGCCGCCCAAGCCAAGGCGCTTGCCGGGTTCGATTGCATTGAAGGCCTACACGGCTTCGCGTATCCTATCGCGCAGGGCGACAGGATCTACGGCTATTTAGGGACGTGTTACAGAAAAAAGGATATCTCGCCGCAGATGCTGGATGTCTTCTCGGCCTTTACCGATACAATCGTCCGCGAAATTCAGAAAGAGCTTGAGCTGTCCAAGCTGTATGAAACGATAAGGCCCCGCGCCATAGCCCTGTCGACGGTTCACACCGTCCACAGGCTGATAAGCTCGACCCTTGATCTCGCCGAACTCCTGCCCCGCATAGCAAGGCTGTCATTGCAGATAATGCGCGCCAACAGATGTTCGATAAAGCTTATGGATTCGAAACGCAGGATCCTTCTGCCGAAGGCGACCGTCGACCTGAGAACAAAGAATGTCCGGATGAAGAAGGTCAAGGTCGGTAAATACTCTCCGGGTAAAGCGGTAAAGTATGGAAGGCCTGTAAGGGGCCGCGACTTCCTCGCGGTTCCGCTGATAGATGAAGACGTCATCGGCGTAATCACTATTTACGACAAGATCGATAAAAAACCGTTCAGCTCGTTCGACCAGGAGATAATGTCCACCATGGCGGAACAGGCGGTAATAGCAATCAAGAACGCGCAGCTTTACAAGGAGCAGGAAAAACTGATGATGGGAAGCATCAAGTCACTTGCTAAGGTCCTCGATACCCGCGCTCCGGGCACCTATGTCCCCAGGGCGTCTTTTCTTAAGATAGCCCTCGCGATGGGTACTGAGATGCGGCTGGATACCGAAAGCATAAAGAGCCTCGAATACGCCGCTATACTCCATGACGCGGGCGAGATAATCGTGCCTTATGAAGTCCTGACCAAGCCTTCGAAATTGACAGGTAAGGAATACGAGAAGATAAAAGAGCACCCGATGGCCGGTGTAGAACTCATAAAGCATATGAAGGCCCTAAAAACGGTTAACCCCATAATACTGTATCACCATGAAAACTATGATGGGTCGGGATATCCCAAAGGGCTTAAGAAGGAGCAGATACCGATCGGCGCCAGAATCATGGCCGTTGTGAGCGCGTTCGAAGCCATGACGACAAAGAGGCCATACCGGTCAATAAAGAATATCGATGAAGCCGTGGAAGAGATTAAGAAGAATTCCGGAACGCAGTTCGACCCCAAGGTCGTGAATGTCTTTCTAAAGGTAATTTACAGAAAAGACGTGCGGCAGGCGCTGGAGGGGAAGCTCTATGGATAAGCTGTTTAAGTCCGAGATCCATCTTAAGATAATAAAATTTTTCCATGAAAACCAGGCTTCGATCGATACACCGCGGGGAGTAGCGACATGGATCGGTGAGGATAGAACCAAAGCGCAAAATGCCCTCGAGGACCTCGTTAAGGCAAAGATACTTATAGCCCACCGCGCCACATCGACGACCGGCTACGGCTATACCAGCGACGAGAAGCTCATATCCAGGATAAAAAAATATCTTAAGAAGAGCGAGCCCGCCTCTTAAACATTCAACCCCTCGGCGCGCTTCGGATTGAAAACAGAAGCTTGCTCGGGGTTGACCCTGAGCGCCGTCGAATGGGTCAAGACCCTTGTAAAAACAGATGAAAGATTACCTGAAGTTCTACAATGAATTGAACCCCCCTCAGAAAGAGGTCGTTGACCGGACAGAAGGCCCTCTCCTTGTCCTTGCAGGCCCCGGCACGGGCAAGACGCTTGTCTTATCGGTAAGGGCGGGCTCTATACTGAAGAAGAAGGATATTCGGCCCGACAACATCCTCATACTCACCTATACCAATTCCGCCGCCAAGGCGATGAAGGAGAGGCTTTCCGAGGTCATAGGCCTCGAGGGATACGAGGTGGAAGTAGGCACTTTTCATAGTTTCGCGAACTCCATAATACAGGAATCCGAAGAGGCGGCCGTATATATCGGGGACAAGGTCCAGATGGACGACGTCGAGAGGATGAGGGTGATCGAATACATTCTCGACAATACCGGGGGGCTCGACGAAATACGCCCTTTTAGGGCGCCTTACACATACCTTAAAGAGATATTACAGAGGATCGGCGACCTGAAAAAAGATGGACTCTCGCCTCAGGATTTCGAAAATTATTTAAAGGGCCCGAAGAGCCAATACAGGTCCCTGGAGGATAAATACAAAAACCGCCTTGAGAGGCTCGCGGCCGTATATAAGAGGTACGAGGAGCTTAAAGAGGGGAAAAATAAGGATGTCTTCGATGAACGCGGGCGATATGATTTCGACGACATGATCCTGTTCGCCATAGAAGTATTAAGGAAAGAGGGGGCTGTAAAGAAAGAGTACCGGGACCAATACAGGTACGTGATGGTGGACGAGTTCCAGGACACGAACGGCGCGCAGGCCGAATTACTCTTCGAGCTTTTGGATTACAAGAATCCCAACCTTCTTTGCGTAGGCGACGACGACCAGTCGATATACCGTTTTCAGGGCGCGAGCGCCGGGAATTTTAAACTTTTCTCCAAAAAATTTCCCCTGGAAACAATTTACCTTAAACACAACTACCGCTCCGCGAAAGAGCTGATAGACGTCTCTTCCAGGATAATTTGCATGATCCCGGCAAAAGAGAGGATGCCGGGGAAGACGCTGGAGGCCGCGCGCGACTACCGCGACAAGGAAATAACGTTCAGGGAATTTACGACCGAGGAAGAGGAGCTTATCTATATCGTCGACAAGGTTAAAGAGCTGAAGGATACGATTGCGCAAGACTTAACCCTGGCCGAAGAGGAGCGTAAACATCCTTACAACAATATTGCCGTATTGGTAAGAAAAAGAAACGACATCCTGAAGATAATCGACGCCTTTTTGCAGGCGGGGATCCCGTACGCTACCGACGGCAAAGAAGATATCAGCGGCGAGAAACGGGTGAAACAGCTTCTCGACGTCCTGGATCTCGCGCACATAGACCCCGCCGAACACGAGGCGAAGGATCTGGCGCTCTACAAGGTCCTCGCGGCCGATTATCTCGAAATACCGCACGTCGACGTTTTGAGGTTCTTAAGCTATGCCAATACTGCCAGGAAGAACGGCGGCCGCTCGACTGTGCTGGAGGAGTTCTTAAGCTATTTCCAAAAGGCAAAATCGGAAATTAAATTTGAGGCGCCCGAAAAGATGCGGCGCGCCGCGTCTATGATAGGGGGGCTTCTCCAGGACGCAAGGACGAGGAGCGTTCATTCTATATTGATGGAATTTATAAAGGACGCGGGCGTATTCAAATTCATAATCAAGTCCTATGACAAAAACGAGATCCTTAAGATAAGGGAACTCCGCTCACTCACCTCATTTGTAAATATGGTCAAGGCAGGCGATATGGCAAAACCCGGTATGCGCCTTGACGATTTTTCACTCGACCTTAAGACGCGTAAAGACCACGGCCTTCCGATACAGGGCTCCTTAGTCACTATGACGCAGGAGGGCGTCAGGATCTACACGGCCCACGGCTCCAAGGGCCTCGAATTCCAAACAGTGCTGATCCCTTTCTGCCTTCACAACAAGAACTGGCCGGCGCGGCCGATTCCAGACAAGATCCGGCTGCCATTCGACCTTTTCAAAACGAGGCAGGATCACCAGGAGAAAGAGGCGCTAAAAGAGCTTGCCCTCCACGATGAGACGAGGCTTTTCTATGTCGCGGCAACGAGGGCCAAGTCGAACCTCATATTCACCTCAAGCCCTACGGAGGGCTCCGTCTCAAGCCTGTACCTGAACGAACTCGACATCCACAAGGATTCGCCGGAATACGCGAGCGAGGAAGAGCTGATTTCGAAATCGATCGAACTAACAGACTTAAACGATCCGTTTATAGGGACAGAGGAGGTTCTGAAAGATATGGTGGACTCTCTTACCCTGAATCCGACAAGGCTCAATACCTACATCACATGCAGAAGAAAATTTCTGTATAACGACGCCCTGAAATTGCCTGGCGCTAAAAAGAAGAGCCTCGTATTCGGTAACTCGGTGCATAAAGCTCTCGAAGAAACGTATAGAGAGTTTATGAAGACGAAAAAATTCCCGATTTTCAAGTTCTTCAAAAACTCTTTTGCGAAAGAGTTGAGGTTTCAGGGCCCGGACAGGGCAATAGAGAGAGATTGCCTTAACAAGGCCGAGACGCTTAAAGACTGGTTCCGGATGCTTGCCGCGAATCCGGTCATGCCCATAGGCCTTGAGAGGAAACTGGTCATAACGGTCGGCGATAACATCATCTTCACCGGCAAATACGACAAGGTTGAGTGGGAAAACGAGAAGAAGGGCCTTGTGAGGATAGTTGATTACAAAACGGGAAAACCCGACGATCACCTGAAGGATATCGACAGAGTGCCCGATATACAAAATCCCGATTGCGACGGATATTTAAGGCAGCTCGTCTGTTATAAGCTTTTATTCGAAAAAGACAGGAAGGAATCGAAGGCGAGGCGTGTAAGTCAGGGCGTTCTTGTCTTCACCGAACCCGTCAATGCGGATATCAGAAAACTGGGCTACAAGAAAGGCCAGTATGTAATGAAGTCCGTAAAGATAGAGGATGAGATGGTGGCGGCCCTGGAAGAGCTGATTAAAGAAGTTTGGGCGGATATAAAAGCGTTAAGGTTTGAGAAATTACCCGAAAGGGACGTAGTTTTATGCGGAAGATGCGACTTCAACACATTCTGCTGGGAATAATCGCGCTTATAGCGATCGCAGGCTTAATCTACATATCTTTCGGCCACGTAGCGGTATATCTATTCGCAAGGGCCAACAACCTCGATATTTCATACGCAAGCCTCGCCAGGCCCGGGGCGAATTTCGCATTTAAGGATTTCAGGGTTGTGAACAAGGCTTCGGGCCTCGGAATATCCGCCCAAGCGGCCGCGATCAGGCCAAAGCTTAAAGGCTATGAGTTCAATTTTACGGATGTCCGTTTCCTGCAAAAACACGGCGATGAACTATCCTCATATGAAAATTTGGCCGGGCTTGTGGCGGTCCCGTTCAAAGGAAGCTGGGTATACAAAGAGATAGCGGGAGAGGCGGCGCCGTCCCGCGACACCCTGGAGGTAAAAAAGCTCGACGCCGTAAGCGATGAGATAAAATTACATATCACCGGAAAATTCAACGCCGACAATACCGTGGATACCGATATAAAAATATATTTTGGCCCCGGTATAACAAAGAAGATACCGGAAGAGCTGTCGAAAGTCATTTTAACAGATGAGGAGGGCAGATGGAAAAGCCTTGCCGTCCATCTATCCGGCAATTACGCCGCGCCCTCCATCCAGGTCTCCGGCAAACTCTTCCGTCTCAACATCAAATCCATATCAGAAAAATAGTAGTTAAATAAATTTTTCGGGTCCTGCCGAAGGAATCTCCGCGAGGGATTGTGCTCAAGCGGGACGTTAAAATCGCGAGCGGGCACGGTTTTTTGGCCCTTACCAATACAACCTGCGAGGTTAAACGGTATAAAACTACCGGCAAACCTCGCAGGTTGTATTGGTGATGCCAAAAAGGGCGAGCAATTTTACCTGGAAAGAAAAGCCGAGGGAGCGGCAGGACCCGAAAAATTTAATGTGAGTCAATTCGTGATCTTGGAACAATAGCACAAAATTGATTTTTGAATCGGCGTATGGTATAATGCCCGATATTATGGAAGAGGAGAAAGGCCAGAAAGAATTATTCGAGTTCGAGAAGCCCAAAAGGTCGTTCCCGAAGCTCTCAAGCTTTCTTCCGAAGGCTGACTTTGAAAGAAATATCCTTATAACCCTAACGCTTGAGAAGATCATATTCATTTCCATAGGGTTAATTCTGGCCATGGTCGTCGTTTACGCGCTCGGAGTCGAAGTCGGCAAGGCGAAGACGGCTGTCCAAAAGGCAAGAGGGGCCGGCCAAATCGTTCAGCAGGCAAGCGTGAATAAAGCGGCGCCTATCACACAGCCGCCGGCGCCTTATATTATCATTGCCGGCGCTTACTCGCGTAAGGAGAACGCCTTATCAGTTATGGCGCGTTTAAGGCAGGCGGGTTTTGACGCATATATAGGCAAAAGCGCTCCGCTATTTCAGGTATGGATAGGGGCCAAAACAAGCGCTGACGCGCAAAGAGAGCTGGCCAGAGTAAAAAAACTATGCAAGGACGCGTATTTAAAAACACGGTAGATGTTTAAACTAAAGGGGGTATTAAGATGTCTCAGCATCCCAGTCTAAGTTCATCGGATAAGGATAAACAGCATAGATCCGTATTGAAAAGGTATGAAAAGGTTAAGATCTTAAAAGACAAGGAAAAGTGGAAAGACGGCGATTCCGTATACGGACTACCCAAGGTAAAGATCGTAAGATTCAAGATCAAAAAAGAGAAGGCGGCCGCAGCCGAAGGCGCTGAAAGCCTTGAAGGCGCAGCACCGGGTACAGAAGCTGCACCGACTCAAGCAGGCGCAGCGAAAACCGCCGGCCCCGCAAAGGGACAGGCCCCGGCAAAGGGAGCCGCGTCGAAGGAAGGCGCTAAACCCGCCGGTGAAGGAAAGAAAGAAGCGAAATAGTTGAAAACGATCCATGTCCGTCTTAAAGAACGCTCTTACGATATAGTCGTAGGGCTTGATTTATTGTCGAAGACAGGCGCTTTATTGCGAAAACTCAAGATAGGTAAAGACGCCGTCGTAATTACGAATAAACCGCTTATGGGCCTCTATAAACGGGACCTGGAAAGATCCCTCCATAAAAACGGGTTCACCGTCCGATTCGAACTCGTGCCTGATTCCGAAAAGGCGAAATCCTCTAACGTCGCGTTGAAACTGGCCTCCAGGATAGCCGCCTACGACAAAAAAAGATCGGTATTTATTATCGCTTTCGGCGGCGGCGTCATCGGAGACCTGGCGGGATTCGTCGCGGCGATATACAAGAGAGGCGTGCCGTATGTCCAGATCCCTACCACGCTTTTAGCGCAGGTCGATTCCGCGATAGGCGGCAAGACTGCCATAGACCTCAATATAGCGAAGAACCTTGTCGGCGCCTTTTATCAGCCTCGTATGGTAATATCGGACATATCGCTCTTGGAGACGCTGCCCGCCCGGCAGATAAGAAACGGCCTTGCGGAGGTGATAAAATACGGCGTGATCAAAGACAGGCGGCTGTTCGCTTTCCTGGAAAAAAAGTATTCCGACATTTTGAAGTATGACAGGGGCAGCCTGGAGTATGCTGTTTTGAGATCGAGCCGCATCAAGGCGAAGGTCGTCGAACGCGACGAGCTTGATAGAACCGGATTGAGGGTTATATTGAACTATGGCCATACGGTGGGACACGCTATCGAGAGCGCATCCTCATACTCGTCCAGATATAACCACGGCGAGTCAGTGGCGATCGGTATGGCTGTGGCCTGCGACATCGCGTTAAAACTTAAATTGACGAACCCCGCGGTTTCGGAAAGGATCAAGGCGCTAATCAAAAAAATCGGCCTTCCCGCGAAAATCACGGGCCTTAGCCTCTCGAAGATACGCGGATCTTTAGCGCATGATAAGAAGTTTATGCGGGGGAAAAACAGGTTTGTTCTGCCCGTCTCGGTCGGAGAGGTAAGGGTCTTCGACGGAGTGCCTGACAAAATAATAACCGAAGCCATTAAAAAGAATTTGAAAAACGGCTGAATAGGAGAAAAAATGCGCCACTCTTTACGTAACTTCAGGAATGAGGACGCCTTTGGCGTAAAAGATCTGATACTTGGAATTCTCGCGAAAGAGTATCCTTTCGACAAGAGCGCATACTCTGACAGCGACCTTGATAAGATCGTCGAGACCTACGGCGGCGTCAGGGATTCCTTCTTCGTTATCGAAGAAGGCGGTGAGGTCGTAGGAACGGTCGGGGTGAAAGAGGAGTCGAGGGACGAGGCGCTGTTAAGGAGGCTCTTCGTGGACTTGAAGCACAGGAAGCACGGTTACGGCACCGAGCTTCTCGATAAAGCCGTCGCTTTCTGCGGGGAAATGGGCTATAAAAAAATATACTTCAGGTGCACGGACAGGATGTCCGACGCGATGAAGCTCTGTCTTAAAAAAGGCTTCAAAGAAACGGAGAAGCTCGAAGTAAGCGGCTTCAAAATACATAAACTCGAGTTGGGGCTTTGATGAAAGTTCACGAAACCGAGATAAGGGTAAGATACCAGGAGACGGACAACATGGGTGTGGTCTATTACGCGAATTACTTAACCTGGTTCGAGGTGGCAAGGACCGAATATTTCCGGGCAGCGGGGCTGGTCTACCGCAAGCTTGAAGAGAAGGGGATATATCTTATGGTGGCGAGCGCTTCCTGCCAGTACAGGTCTCCTGCCAGGTATGACGATGTCGTTAAGCTCCATGCGTGGGTGCCGGAACTCAAAAATTCAAGCCTTAAATTCGCGTATAAATTATTTGTCGGCGAAAAAGTGATCGCGCAGGGAGAGTCTGTTCACGTATTTACCGACGCTCGGGGCAAGCCGACAAGAATACCCGAAGAAGTAAGAAGATTATTCCATCCCTAACGTAACTACAGAATCTTTTTTCTGTAAAACAACCTTGTCCTTGTCTATCTTAATCACCTTTGCGCCGCTGATAATATCTCCGGTCGCCACAATAACGTTATTGACAATCGCCCTGGGCCCATCCACCAGCTCCATTACGCCGTTCAGGACAAAATCCGGAAACTTCCCCTTTGCCGGTTTCGACCTGGACGCGCCGGTATAGGTTTCGGCAACCGGAAAATCATCCGTACCCATATCGATCGTCGATATGGGTTTATAGATGGCTTCGGTGACAGCCGAGCCTGCTTTCGCCCCGCTTTTGCCTGGCGAAAACGAAACCTGTTTTATTGTAACGCCCAACAGCATAATGAAAATTATCAAAAGCACGACGGGCGCGAAATTCTTTTTATTCGGGCTTTGTCCCGTCCCGGGCCCTTTGAGTCCTTGAGCTTTCTTCAGCGCTTCCTGCACTATGCTCATCCCGTTAGACCTCCTATTTAAGTAATCTAAGCCCCGTCAATGGGTCTAACGGGACTCATCCCGTTAGAACCTCAATCTTGAAAATAAAAAAATAACACATTTTTTGCAATAAAACCCGTTTATATAATAAATACATATTCTGTTAACCCCGTTAGAAATGTAATTTCTAACGGGGTTAAAGGTTCTAACGGGACTCATGTTCGTATGCCCTCCAGTTCTTTAATACTCTTTTCAACTATGGGTAGGCCCACGACCCTCGTCTCCATGACATACGCGGCCAGCAATGACTTATCGCAAATCATATTGATAATGCGCGGAATACCGCCGGAAAATTTGTATATCGTCTCTATGGCGTCGTCGGGAAAATTTATCTCGCCGTTAGAACCGGCTACGGACAGCCTGTGATATATATATCTTCCGACTTCATCTTTGTCCAGAGGCGTTATGTGGAACCTCACCGCGATGCGCTGCTTCAGCTGTTTCAGGTTCGGCGAGTCTATTTTTACTTTAAGTTCAGGTTGTCCCACCAGAACTATCTGGAACAGCTTCTCCTTGTCGGTCTCGAGATTGGAGAGCATCCGTATCTCTTCCAGTATGGAAGGCTTCAGGTTCTGGGCCTCATCGATTATCAGTATAACATTGTTTCCCCTTGACAGCTCCTCAAGAAGAAAACCGTTGAGCTGGCGGAGCATCGACCCCTTGTTCTTCCGCTCCACAGAAAGGCCGTAATCCTCTATTATCGACTGCAGGAGTTGAAGCTCGGGCAGGTTTGAGTTAAATATAAAAGCGCTTTTTGTCCTGGCATCGAGCTGGTTCAGGATCGCCCTGCAAAGGGTTGTTTTCCCGGCCCCTATCTCGCCGGTTATCTCTAAAAAACCCTTGCGCTCTTTTATGCCGTATAACAGGTGGGAAAACGCTTCCTTATGGACACGGCTCAGGAAGAGAAAGTTCGGATCGCTTGTGACATTGAACGGCCTTTCCTTAAGGCCAAAGAATTCTCTATACATACCGATTATAGTATACACGCCTCACCCTCGAGTTGCAAATAAAATAAAATTATATTAAACTTGCTTTTTTTGAAATCCTTATGTATAATTAACGCATATCTTTAAAGGAGAGAAGCGTATGTGGGACGGAATAAACAGAAGAAAGTTTCCCAGGGCCAACTATAAATGCCTGATAAGCATAAAGAAACGCCTTACGGCGAAGACGATATCGACCGAGACGGAGAATATAGGCGCGGGCGGCATATGCGTCATCATAAAAGAAGACCTGGGCCTCTTTCAGGGCGTTGATGTTGAGCTGTACCTGGATGAGAACCGTCCTCCGATAAAGTCGGGCGGCACGGTGGTATGGGTGGTGAAGAAGTCTTTTTCCAAGAAGGGGAGCTATTTATACGATACGGGCATCGAATTCATAGACATAAGGCCGGAAGACAGGGAAAAGATATCCGAGCGGGTTGAAGAGATCCTTAAAAATCAGAGGCGTAAATAGAAGAAACGCCTGGAAGAAACGCCTGGAAGAAACGCCTGGCACGGCTTGACAAATCATAGAAATTGTGTTATACTTGTGTAAATTAAAATCAGGAAGGGAGGTGAAATTAAAAAATGAAAAACTTGTTAAAGGGTATAATTATATGTGTTGCTATATTGATGGTACTTAATATAGCCAATGCATGCTATGCTCAAGATATGGGTAAGAAGATCTACAGAGGCCTAGCGAATATTATAACGGGATGGATAGAGCTTCCAAAGAATATATACGACACCAGCGTGGAAGATAATCCTCTCTCTGGTTTAACGATCGGTTTGGCGAAAGGCGTTGGGATGACGATAGTGCGCACAGGCGCAGGAGTGTACGAAACGGTTACATTCCCGTTCCCGATTCCGGAAGGCTACGCACCGGTTCTGGAGCCAGAATTTGTTTTCAATAAGGCTGCGAAATAAGCCCAATCCTGATTTCATGGATAAAAATAAGGGGATAGAAGAGATTTTATCCCCTTATTTTTATCCGCCTTCGCAAACAGTAAGCAATAGAGCAGGTGCTTCGGCGGATTATATATCTTGATTAAACGGAATAATCACTATATAATACCAACAAAAAGAGGATAGCGTGACAGAGAGAAGAAAGTTTTTACGATTTGAAACCGCGTTGAACGCGATCTGTGACATGGTAAGTCATAATCACAGGGCTTCATATAAAGTAAGAAACATCTCCAAGGAGGGCGCCCTTCTTCTTGTAGATAAGAAACTCAGGGAAGGGGCCGAAATAAAGCTTTCGATGGACGTGCCCGGAGATAACGTTCCGATATTCGCGTCATGCGAAGTCGCATGGCAGAAAGGCGGCGAGAATTGCAATCTGTATGAAACCGGCGTCAGGTTCAAGAGTATCGACGGCCCGGACAGGGGAAGGCTCCTCGAATATATTTATCTGCAGTGGTTAAAATTACTGGATAAAAAATAATATGAGCCCCGTTAGAAAATTTTCCTAATTCTACGTTATTTAATGCCACCGTATACATGAATTCTTTACTTAAATCATGATTTAGAAATTTGTAAATTTTCTAACGGGGTGAGCGAAGAAAAGAGGCAAGATTAAATGGAAAATGAGAAACCACAAAAGCCTGCTGAAACAGCTCCGAAAACCAAGGCCCCTCAGGCCGAAGCTAAGCCGGCCGAGAAGAAGGCTCGGGTGAAGAAGGAGAAGCCGGCAAACTGCGCGGGCTGTAACAAGTCCATAAGAAAAAAGCGCTGGTATTACAGGAACGGCAAAACTTACTGCACGAAGAGGTGCTGGCAGACGACTGAGAAAAAGATTAAAGAGGAGCATCTGGCGGCCGAAAAAGCAGCTGCTGAAAAGGCAGCCGCCGAGAAAGCCGCTCAAGAGAAGGCCGCAGATGAAAAAGCCCAAACAGATAAAGCGGCCGACGACACTCCGAAGCTTCAGGGGTAAAAGCCTCAAGCATTCAAACCGTATCTTAAGAACCTTCCTTATATATGGCTTCTCGGATAAATAAACCCATCCTGGTAAGCGCATGCCTTGCGGGCATAGACTGTACTTACAGGGGCAGGAACAAGCTCGTACCCTCTATTAAAAAAATGGTCGATGACGGCATTGCCATACCCGTGTGCCCTGAGGTCATGGGTGGGATGGGAATCCCCCGCGAAAATTCCGAGATTGTTGGCGGCGGCGGTATGGACGTCCTGATGAAGAGGGCTCGCGTTATAACAATCTCAGGCAAGGATGTTACCAAAATTTATATTAAAGGCGCGAAGGCAGTCCTTGCGATCGCCGGAATTTTCGGCGTCAGGAAGGCCATTTTAAAATCGAAAAGCCCGGCCTGCGGGGCGGGGCGGATCTACGACGGGTCTTTTACGAAGAAGCTTAAAAACGGATCCGGCGTAACGGCAAGCCTGCTTTGTCAAAAAGGCGTAAAGGTCTATAGTGCTTGAAAATTTAGGTAAAAAGGTGGTAGAATAGGGGTCATGGACAAAGAATTTTGCCTGTTCTGCGGAATAGCGAAAAAAGAGATCCCTGCGAAGATCGCCTATGAGGACGACGCGGCATTGGCATTTGAAGACATAAATCCCAAGGCGCCGGTCCATCTTCTCGTCATACCGAAGCTGCATATAGAAAGGGTGTCGGATATCCGCGAAGACGGCTTTGAGCTGGTGGGCCATCTGATATCGATAGCAAATAGACTTGCCGAATCCAGGAAGATCAAGGAATCGGGATATAGGCTAATTTTAAACTGCAACAAAGACGCCGGTCAGGAAGTTTTTCACCTGCACCTGCATCTTCTCGGCGGAAGGAAGTTTTCATGGCCGCCGGGGTAACGATAGGAGCCTGACATAAATGGCCGCTAATGAAAGAAGGTCTTTTCCCCGTATAAAGGATGAGGGGCTGTCTCTTAAGCTTAATGCGGGTGATTTCGACACCACAACCCATACCCTGAATATAAGCGCATCGGGAATATACTGCAAGGTTGACAGGGAAATGCCTCTCATGTCCAGGGTGCGGGTAGCGCTGGAGCTGCCGGAGTCATCAGGCGAAAACCGGTCCGTAAAAAACCTCGAGGTCGACGGCGTGGTAGTGAGGGGACACCCTGTCATAATCGACGGCGTGATAAAACATTACGATATCGCGATATTTTTCGACAGCCTCTCCCCGAAAAACAGGGATATGCTCCAGGATTATATCTCAAGAACAAAAAAGAAATAGGCGGTTCTTATGTTCACGCTCGTAGGGCTTTTCTTTATACTGCTTCTTTCGATGATACTCTATATGCTTTACAGAACCGAGCTTACCGCAACGAAGAATAACCGCCATCACGCAAAGGTCGAGGAGTATTGGACGGGAAAAGAGAGAAGAAAATATACCCGTTTCAAAAAAACGCTGGACGTCATATACACAGTCGCGAAGAAGCCGCATCTTTCCAGTCGCGGCCATACGATAGATATATCCGAAGGCGGCATGAAACTGGTCCTCGACGAAAAGCTTCCGAAGGGCGCAATAATGGACCTCAAAATTTCGATTCCCGGCTCATCCCAGGACACGGATGTGGAGGGCGAAATCATCTGGAGCGAAGAGGCGAATTACGATAAACTCTCCGGCAAAAGGCAGTTCTATTACGGCATAAAGTTCCTGTACATCAAAGAACCGTCCGGAAAACATTTAAGCGACTACATCCGCTCTATCTCCGTACAACCTTAACTCATGCGACAGGCCTTCGAAAAATGGGAACGATTAAACATCCGGACAAAGTAAAGCTTATCGCAGGCCTTCTCTCCGGAGATGCGGCCCTATTCCAGAAGGTTAAGAAAAGGCTGGAAGAAATATGCGGAGCCGTTGATCTTGAAAGCGGAATACTGGATTTTGGCCATACGGACTATTACCGCAAGGAGATGGGCGGGGATCTAAAAAGAATATTTTACAGCTTCAAGAGGCCGGCCGGCCTGGCCGATATCTATAAAGTAAAATTGCGCACCAACCTTATCGAGAAACGGTTTCTTGCAAACGGCAAAAGGGCCGTTAATATAGATCCCGGATACCTGAACCTCTCAAAGCTTGTCGTCTTTTCCACAAAAGACTACACCCATAGGATATATTTAAACAAAGGTATCTGTGCCGAGGTAACCCTGTTCTATAAAGACGGCACTTACAATCCGTGGCCGTGGACATACCCGGATTATAAAACAGGCCCTTATATAAAATTTTTTAATTCGGTCCGCGCGATATATAAAGAAGGGGGCAAGGCAACTTTATGATTATAAAAAAGAAGAGCCTGATAGTGGCGCTCGTTTCCGGCTTTATCATATCCCTGGTGCTCATACTTACCTTGATAGGGTATGCCGCATACCTGGAACTCAAAAACGAGAACTTTATAAGGTCCTACGAATGCGCTATGGAGAAGCTTAAGTGAAAAAAATTTACATAACCGTTATCTGCCTCTTTGCCGCAAGTATCGTCATATTCATATCATCGTTCGTTTATCTCGACAAAAATAAGCGTAAAACCTATTACTATGTAATAAATTCGTCCGGCCGCGATATCGGCATTATAAAGGTGGATAAATTCGTAACGGAGGATAAGCTCATATATAAAACGGCCGCCCTGGTGCCTTATGGCGAAATTATCACGGAAAACAGGTCCAAGATCGTCTATGACCGAAAATACAACCTCGAGAGCTACGCGGCCGAGAGAACGGCGAACGGCGCTGTTGAGACAATATCCGTCGAAAAAAAAGGCGGCGGCGTGTCGTTCGTATCGAGGCTTAATTCGTGCTTCGCGTTTCTCGAAGATATTCCCACAAGGAAAGAGACTTTCATATTCGAAGAGAATTCGCCCGCGACCTATTTGCCGATAATAGAGAACTACGATTTCGCAAGGGGAAGGAGCCAGGGGTTCAGCGCAATATCCTGCTTCATGGACTGGGAATTGCCGCCGATGAAAAGGTTCGTCACGCTCACCTCGATAAGGGACGAATACTTAAAGATAGGGCGTAAAAAGATAAAAACCGAGAATCTGCTCTTAAAGATAAAAAATTATCCTCAAGGCAGCGTCTGGGTGGCTAAAATAGACCGGTCGCTTATAAAGATAGAGATGCCGGCTGTTGCCCTTAAAATAACAAGGACATTCTCTCCATGGGAACTTACGTCAAAAAATTATATCGGCCGGAGCAAAGATTATACGTCCAGGGATATTGCGTTCAAAAATAACGGAGTTAACCTATCCGGCACGCTGACCTTTCCTCTGAAAGAAGGTAAATACCCGGCCGTCCTTCTCGCCGGCCCTGATGGGCCTGAAGACCGCAATCTCAGGGGCCTCTTCGCTGATTTAGCCGAGACCCTGTCAAGAAACGGTCTTACGGTATTGAGGTTTGACAAGCGCGGAGTCGGTTCGAGCGACGGAAGCTTGGCGTCTCTTTCGGAAGATGAAGAGACGGACGACCTTGCCAGGGCCCTGGATCTTCTGGCTGCCCAAAAAGAGGCTGATCCGCAAAGCCTCTTCATTTTAGGCCATTCGCGCGGATGCTTTCGCGCCTTGAAACTCGCATCCGAAAAAAATTACATAAAGGGGCTCATCCTGATGGCGCCGGAAATATACTCCAGGTACGGCGCCAAGGAAAATTTTGAAAATTATGACAAAATATTTTTTGACAAAAAGTGGGGCCAGGACTATTTAAAATCCGTGAAGAAATCTCTGGAAGAGATAAAGGACAGGGCGTCGCGATCCAAGGGGAACTGGGCTTTCATCCTGTGGAAAAGGTGTTTCGTAAAGAGGGTCAAGGAAGAGATGAACAGAATTCCATCCCTTTTCATAAAAAATGTAAAAGTTCCGGTACTCATCCTTCAGGGAAGGCAAGACAGCCCCTCCTCGATGGAATCGTCATTCCTTCTCGACAGGATGCTTGAAGATGGCGGCAATATTAGCCACGCGTTGACCTATTACGGCTATCTGGGCCGCTACTTTGGCAAGAAGGTAAACGACGGCATATACAAAATACATTATGCGGCCGATAAAGACGTCCTGGACAATATCATAAACTGGATTGCCAAAATGGCAGCCGCGCCGCAAGAAACTTCCCCGCAAACAGCGTAATAACGCTTCGATTAATTTCGGCGATTTTAGGGTCCTGCCGTCCTTCGATTTAACTCAAGGACATGCCCCGAGCGTAGTCGAGGGGCCGCTCCCTCACGGAATCCCCGTAGGGATTGTGCTCAAGCGGGACGTTAAAATCGCGAGCGGGCATGGTTTTTTGCCCTTACCAATACAACCTGCGAGGTTTGCTGGCAGCTATCTACCTGTTAACCTCGCAGGTTGTATTGGCTATGCAAAAAGAGCGAGCGATTTTACCGAGCAAAATTTTCCTCGCTGGGGAAAATTTTGCGATCCCGCGAAGCACAATCCCGAAAGGGGATTCTTTTTAGCAGCGAAAAAATTCGATTTCATTTACATTGACGTTGCTTTTTTTGTATGCTATATTTAATCGAAATGCGAAACGAGGTTTTGACCCATGACAAAAAAAGAAGAGTTCATTGATAGAAGAGGCTCTATTCGGCTGAGGATCCCCGTAAGCATTGCCTATCAAACATCAGGCAATGGCAGAGTTCATACGGTTACGGCCAAAGACATATCCGCCGAAGGCGCGAGGTTCGAGGCCCACGACAAGCGCCTCAAAGAATCCGATATTCTGGATATGAAGATAGGCATCCCTGAGATATCCGGAGACGGGGTCCGCGCAACGGGCGCCGTTATATGGAAAAAACGTTTATCGCTTGAGGATAAGTCGCCGTTCGATATCGGCATCGAATTCGGCGAGATAGCGGAAGACGACAAAAACGGTTTTCTTAAATTTTTATGTGATTTTATATATAAACTACCGGAGGAAAAAAAGAGATGAGGAAGATAATGGTTTGTGCGCCAATATTTGCGCTGGCCTTGATTTGCGGATGTTCCGTGATCCAGGTGCCGAATGCGGAGGACGTCATCAGCCATCCTCTCGGAACCGAATCGATAAAGATAGGGATGTCCAAAGACGAGGTCGAATCTATTTGGGGTAAGCCCAACGATGTCAGGATGGTTGAGAATAAGGAGAAGTGGCAAGGGGCGGCCCATGAAGTGTGGATCTACCGCGCCCAGTACGGCTCTATACCTGTCGACGCCGGATACCTCTCTAAAACCAAGAAGCTCTACTTCGACGGCAACAATCTGACCGAAATAGGGGAATAGGCGGCTACAATGATGAGAATGATGTGCAAATCAAAAATACACAGGGCCGTCCTGACAAAGGTCGACCTTCACTACGAAGGCAGCATAGGCATCGATAAAAACCTTCTCGAAATAGCCGATATCCATCCCGGCGAGATCGTCCAGGTCGTGAACGTAAATAACGGCGCGCGGTTTGAGACATACGCGATAGAAGAAAAGGCCGGCTCAGGTGAAATCGGCCTGTATGGAGCGGCGGCGCATCTTGGAAAGGCAGGCGATATAGCCATAATCCTGTCCTACGCGCTTGTTGAGGATAAAGAGGCAAAATCGATGAAGGTCAGGGTCGTGCGTGTAGGCCAAAACAACAAACCCGTCAAAAGTCAGGCATGTCAGCATTAAAGATCAGGATATTCCCCGATTCAATTCTTCGTAAAAAGGCAAAGAAGGTCCCGCATATAGGCGACATCGAAAAAAAAGAGCTCTCCGAAATGGCCAAGGCGATGTATCTTGCCAGGGGCGTCGGGCTTGCGGCCGTCCAGGTCGGCATAGACAAGCAGCTTGCCGTTATCGATATAGGCGACGGCCTTATCAAGATGGCCAATCCCGCAATAATGAAGAAAGAGGGCAGCCTTGCCCTGGAAGAAGGGTGCCTCAGCGTACCGGAGGTATACGTGAAGGTGAGGAGGGCTAACTCTATCATTGTCAATTACTTGAATGAATCAGGCGAGGCTATGCAGCTCCGGGCTACGGGGCTTCTCGCAAGGGCCGTTCAACATGAAATAGACCACCTTTGCGGCACACTTATCATAGATTACACAAACCCCGTAAAAAAGATGATTATCAAACGAAGGCTTTCCAGGAAGAAGCCGAGCCGGGGACAAAATAACACGGGGACAAAATAACCTTGACAAATCAGGGCTTATATGCTATATTTTAAGCAATTGTAAGCGAGTATATTTGGTGAAGAAGATTTACATCTAAAATATATGCCATTTGAAGCTTTAAAAAGCTTTGGGTGGCATTTTTTGATGGGGGGTGAAAGGATAGATGGCACAGGGAACGGTAAAATGGTTCAATGATAAGAAGGGTTTCGGGTTCATAGTAGCCGATACCGGTAAAGACGTATTTGTCCACCACTCCGCTATCGAGGGTGAAGGCTATAAAAGCTTGAAAGAAGGGGATAAGGTCCAGTTTGAGATCGTAACTGGCCCAAAGGGTGAGCAGGCGACAAAGGTCGTAAAGCTATCCTAATATTCTTATGCTTCGACGCATCCCGCCGAAGCATTTACTCTATTGCCGGTTGATTGCGAAGGCGGATGAGGGCTTCTCATCGAAAACCGTCGGTTTCAGGGGAAGGACTGTTTCTAATAGGGCTTACCGGGGGATAGATAATTGTATGGAGCTATATCAAAAGATTGAGGAAGATGTCAGGCTGGCGCTGAAAAAAGGCGAAGCTGTCAAATTGTCGGTCTTAAGGATGCTCTTGTCGGAGGTAAAAATGTTCGAGATCGAGAAGAGCGTCAAGAGGGCCGGTGAGGCGGATATATTGCAGATTATACAGCGCCAGATAAAGCAGCATAAGGATTCCATAGAGCAGTTCGAGAAGGGTAAACGCGCTGATCTCGCCGGTAAAGAGCTGGATGAGCTCAAGATCCTCGAGTCTTACATGCCTGAACAGATGGGGGAAGTTGAATTGACGGATATTGTCAGAGAGGCGATAAAGACAAGCGGCGCGGCGACCAAATCTGAGGTCGGCAAGGTCATGAAAATAGCCATGGAAAAGGCAAAAGGAAAAGCTGATGGCAGGGCCGTAAGGGATATTGCCATGAAGATGCTGAAATAATGCGAGAGGATATATTTATTCTCTTGCTATAAGAATGGTTTTATAGTAATATAAGTTCATACGAAAGGAGGGAAAGATGAAAAGTAAATTATTCACATGCGCGTGTGTCGCATTGGCTTTGTCTTTTATGCTAACAGGCATATCCTATTCCGCGCCGGAAAAAGAGACAGCCGGCGCTAAGGCAAAAAGTTTCTGGCAAAAGCTTTTCAACTATCCGGCTAATGTGACGAATGAATCAGTCGCAGTCGTTTCGGATACCGCGAAGCGCGGAACGGCCGTAGTGACTAAAGAGGTTAAGACCGTAGGCCAGGTAACATCCGGAGAAACCGCGAAGACGAAAGAGCTCATTACCGAACCGATAACCGGCACTGCCGAAACTGCGGTAAAGGCGGTCGAGGAAATGGTTGCCGTTCCTGTAAATGCGGCCAAGGAAGAGCCTCAAGCTGTCCAGCCGCCGGCTGAACAGAAATAAGACAGAACTTGTCTGGAAAAAGCCATATTCTTACTTGAAGAGAGGGTATGGCTTTTTCTACGGCAGCACCGGGTAAACATTAACAAACTATCATGAAATTGCGATCGGTTGCTTTTTTTACAGCGCCGGCTGTCATCGCGACCATAATATTATACCAGCCGGTCCGGGTTGCTTTTTTTAAGCTGGCCGAACCTTACTTTGCCTGTCCCATCAAGAGCGATCCGAATAATCTTACGATCAGGAACGATTCGCTCGGCGAAGGCGGTTATGGCGCGAAGAGGCGTAACGGCAGGTTCCATGCCGGCGTGGATATACTGGCGAACGTCGGAATACCGGTATACGCTTCGAAAACAGGCCTTGCCTACTTCGGAAATGTCCCGACCGGTTACGGAAAATATGTGATGATTCATCACCCCGACGGCACCCAGACATTTTATGGCCACCTTTCGGACTGGAACGGAAAGGCGCCAAGAAAAGTGCGTAGGGGCGAGTTGATAGGGTTTGTGGGAAAGACCGGCAATGCCGCAAATAAGCTCATACAGCCGCACCTGCATTTTGAAATCAGAAAAGACGGGGAGCCCGTCGATCCGCGGGGGCTCATGAGATAAAAGTGGAGGGTATGATATGAAAACAGTTGCCATTATCTCGATAATGATATTTTTATGCCTTGGATTAACCGGGTGCGGCGAAACCATTTCCGGCGCAGGAAAGGATGTCAACAGGATGGGTAAGGGGGTTTCCACCTTCTTCTTCAGGCAGTAATAACAGGGTTCATATGTCAATACGTTTAAGAGAAGTTGACAGCGTAAACATACTCGATATCGAAGGCAAAATCGATATCAACTCATCGGATCTCATAGAGATGGTGGGTTGGCTTGTCAATTCCGGCAAGGTGAACATAATCTTCAACCTCGAAAACACCGACACCGTAGATTATAACGGCCTCTCGATACTGTCCATAGCATACAAAAACGTAACGAACCATAAAGGCAGATTGAAACTGATCAATGTCCCGCTATCCGTCATCGAACTTCTGAAGGCGGTAAAGCTTGAGGCCGTCTTTGAGATATACGCCGAGGAGGATGCCGCCGTCAGCAGTTTTTTTGACGAGGGGATAGACAAGCTCTCCTTAAGAAGGAGATTTCAGCGCCTTGAAATCCATCTGAATGTTTTGTACGGGATAGCCGGCGGCCAAAAGAAGCCGAAGCTATTTGACGGGAAAGTACTCAACTTGAGCGCCGCCGGAATCTATATCTACACCCCGTATACTTTCCCCATAAACAGCATGCTCGACCTGGAACTCAATGTGCCGGGCATGGGTAAATCTCTCGGGGCCACAGGGAAGGTAAGCTGGCTTGCCGATAAGGAGATACAGCCGCATGCCTATCCCGGGATGGGCGTATCTTTTGTGCACCTTACCCCGGAAAAAGAGAAGGCGATAGCCGACTTCATAGAAAAAAATGTAACGCACAGGGCCGACTCGTTATGAGCCCCGACGCCAAAATCGAGTCAAAAAATAACATCCTTGCGGCCGCGCGGACCGAAAAAGGCCTTGCGGGATGCGATTTGAAAAAAGCGGACCTTTCGCAAGCCGATCTGTCGGGAGCGCATATGTTCGATGCCTGCCTGGAAGGGGCCAGTCTCGTAGGCGTAAATCTAGCCGGCTGCGACCTTACTCACTGCAACATGGCCAACGCGGATCTCACGAAGGCAAATCTTACCGGCGCAAGGCTGTGGAACGCGGACCTGTCCGGCGCCAATCTTACGGAGTGCGATCTCACCGGAGCCGACCTGTGGAACGCCAAACTTTTCAATGTTAAATTATGGCAGGCGAATTTTGAAAGGGCGAAGTCCATTTCAAGGAGAAGTTTTTCCAGCCAGGCGGGGTTGCTCGACAGTGTAAAAATAAACGAGACGGGCTCGGCCCAGGCGGAGGATTCCTACAGAAACCTTAAAGCCTACTTCATGGCCCGGGGGATGTATAATGACGCCGGCTGGGCGTCGTTTAAAGAGAAGGTCATGGAGAGGTTCTCCTTAAAAAAGAGCGGTAATTTGAAATATTTCCCGAGCCTCGCCATGAGCGCGTTGTGCGGTTACGGTGAGAAGCCCTTCAGGATAATATTCGCCTCGCTATTCACCATAATTTTATTCGCCCTGTTCTTCTATTCGCATAACGCGATAGAATATACGGGTATCCGGGAATCGCCGCTTCGGTGGGGCGATTACCTATATTACAGCACAATAACGTTCACTACCGTCGGTTACGGCGATATCGTCCCAAAACCGCAAACCCTGTTCAGGCTCATGGCCGCCTTCGAAGCCTTTATGGGGGTATTTTTGACCGGATTATTCATATTTACATTGGCGCGCAAGTACTCCGCCAGGTAGACAAAGATGTCCCCGCAAAACCGTAAACTTCCACTCCTGAAGAAAATAAACAGCGATCTTGAGGGCGCGTTAAAGATTTGCGCGATATGCCCGCGTAAGTGCGGCGTGGACCGGGCAAGGGGCGAATTGGGATGGTGCCGCGCGGGCCTGAGGCCTAAAATCTACAGTTATTCGCCGCACCACGGCGAAGAGCCGCCGCTATCCGGGACGAGGGGTTCGGGCACGATATTTTTTTCCGGCTGCAATATGAAATGCGCTTATTGCCAGAATTATTATTTCAGCCAGCTCGACAAAGGCATGGAGGTGACGATCGATAAGCTTGCGGCGATGATGCTTGGCCTCCAGAAAAAGGGGTGCCACAATATAAACCTTGTCACTCCGACGCATTACGCCGTACAGATACTTCAGGCGCTGGAGATAGCGATAGCAAAGGGGCTCGATATTCCAATCGTATATAATACAAGCGGCTATGAGCTTCCGGAGATGATAAAGCGGCTTCGCGGCATCATAGATATATACCTTCCGGACATGCGCTATTCCGACGATAGGGCAGCCTGTCGCTATTCCGAAGCCGTAAAATATGTGGAATACAATAGAAACAGCGTCAAAGAGATGCAGGCCCAGGTGGGCGACCTTGTTTTGGACGACGAGGGAATCGCCAAAAAGGGGCTTATCATAAGGCTTTTGGCTTTGCCGGAAGGCCTCTCGGGAACTATCGAGTCTTTGAAATTTATAAAGGATAGTATATCCAAAAATGCGCGTTTGAGCATTATGAGCCAATATTACCCCACATTTAAAGCTTATGATTATAAGGAGATTTCAAGAGGCGTAACTATAGATGAGTACGAGTTTATAGTTGACGAGGCAAGGCAATTGCGGTTAAATAAGGGATGGGTGCAGGAAGCCCCGGGAGGATTCGATCCCCGGTTTTTAGGCACGAGCATAAACCCCAATATATAAAATGAACCCCGCCCTTCCTAAAGAGGCGGGGTGCTTAAGAAAGGAAGGGCGGGGTGAAGAAAAAAACGATATCTCACGCAAAACAGTTCGAGGCCATCTCAAAGGTAAGTAAGACGATAACGTCGAGCTTATACCTGGAGGACATCCTTAAACTCATAGTCACCGTTACCGCCGAGATAATGAACTCGAAAGTTTGTTCCCTCATGCTTATAGATGAAAAGACCGGGGAGCTTGTCCTTAAAGCCACCCAGTCGATGAGCGAGGCTTACAATAAGAAGCCGCCTCTTAAGATCGGCGAAGGCATCGCGGGAAAGGTCGCCGAGGAAAATAAGCCCAAGGCTGTCTACGATATCTCCAAAGAGCCGGAGTATAAATCGAAGAATATCGCCAAAGATGAGGGATTGAGAAGCCTCCTCTCCGTCCCGCTCGCGGTAAAGGGAAGGGTTATAGGCGTGCTGAACAATTACACATCCGAGCCCCATAAATTCACCAAGACGGAGATCAACATACTGACGACCGTCTCCAACCAGGCGGCGATAGTCATAGAGAACGCGGGCCTCGTGGTGAAGACTAAGATGATACAGGATGAACTTGAAACCAGGAAGGTCGTTGAGAGGGCAAAAGGTATTTTGATGCGCGAACAAAGCATCTCCGAGGCCGACGCGTTCAGGAAGATCCAGAAACAGTCCATGGACATGAGAAAATCGATGCGCGAAATTGCCGAGGCGATAATATTGATGGAGAAGATGAAGAAATGAAAGCCCGCAAGATTAGCATAAGGCTCGCCATCGCGCAGATCAACGCCACCGTCGGCGACATGGACTCGAACTGTAAATCGATCGCCGAATTTATCCGGAAGGCGGAAGGCCTCGGCGCGGACATAATATCATTTCCGGAACTTGCGATCACGGGCTACCCGCCGGAAGACCTCCTTTTAAAATCGAAATTTATCGACGACAATCTGGCCGCCTTAAAAAAGATAGCCGGCAAAGTCGGAGATATTACGGCTGTGGTCGGATTCGTCGATAGGGTCAAGTCCGACATCTATAACGCGGCCGCGGTCATATATAAAGGCGAGGTGAAAGGCGTATATCATAAGATATTCCTTCCGAATTACGGCGTCTTTGATGAGAAAAGATATTTTAAGGCCGGCTCGAGCGCCCCCGTCTTCAGGCTTGGCAAATTGGCCTTCGGAGTAAATATATGCGAAGATATATGGCATAGAGAGGGGCCCCTCGCCGAACAGGCAAAAATCGGCGCGACATTAATCATAAATATCAATGCCTCTCCCTATTATGCGGGTAGAATCAAGGAAAGGGAGGATATCGTTAGAAGCCAAGCAAGAACGAACGGTGTATATATTTCATATACGAATCTCGTCGGCGGCCAGGATGAACTCGTCTTTGACGGGCAGAGCATGGTCGTTGATAAAACCGGCAGGATCATTTGCCGCGCCGGGGTATTTTTGGAAGGCCTGTTAACCGTAGACCTCGATATCGAGACGAAGCTCCTGCGGGGATCCAAAGATACCATCGTAGTCGCGAAAGAGATTGCTTCGAAAACCAGGCCATCCATCCAAAAAAAGGAAATCAAGACTCTTGAGCCTGTTCCGGAGATATACCGGGCGCTTACCCTGGGACTGAAGGATTACGTTGCAAAAAACGGTTTCGAGAAGGTTGCCGTCGGCCTTTCGGGCGGTATCGACTCGGCGCTCACGGCCGCATTGGCAGTCGACGCGCTGGGCAAGAATAATACGATCGCGGTATTCATGCCGTCACGTTATTCATCTTTAAACTCCGAACAAGACGCTAAAGAGCTTGCTTCCAATCTGGGAATAAAACTCATTACCATATCCATAGAGCAGATATTCAAGCTTTACCTCATGGCGCTCGAACCGAAGTTTGAGGGCCGCGGAAGGGGTACGGCCGAGGAGAATCTGCAGGCGCGTATCAGGGGCAGCCTTCTCATGGCGCTCTCGAATAAATTCGGATGGATGGTGCTCGCCACCGGCAATAAGTCGGAGATGTCCACCGGTTACGCTACCCTGTATGGGGACATGGCCGGCGGCTTTGCGGTGATCAAGGATGTTTACAAAACGATGGTATATAAACTCGCTAAATACAGGAATTCGATAAATAAGGCCATACCCGATTCAATAATCGAGAAGGAGCCGACAGCCGAGTTGAAACCAAATCAAAGGGACACGGATACCCTGCCGCCTTATGATATGCTGGATGATATCCTGAAATTGTACGTCGAAAAGGACAGGGGATTAAGCGAGATAATTGAAGCGGGTTTCGATAAGGATACCGTCATAAAGGTCCTCGACATGGTAGACAAAAGCGAGTACAAGAGGAGGCAGTCGCCGCCAGGGATAAAGATCACCCCAAAAGCCTTCGGCAAAGACAGGCGCATGCCGATCACGAATAAATACAAATAGCGCGTCAGATTTTTGTTGCAATTTATTTTAATACGTATATAATACTTTCCATCATCCCCTGGGGATAGGCTAGGGGATATTTTTTAACGGGTAAGAAATAAGATGAGCGACGTAGCAAAAAAAAGCATATTCGGCAAGACCAAGGACATGCTCATAGGTAAGGCGCGAAACCTTTATGAGCCCGGCCTGTTCCAGAACATATCGCTGGTCGCCTTTTTTGCGTGGGTCGGGCTCGGGGTGGACGGCCTTTCATCCTGCTGTTACGGGCCTGAGGAGGCGTTCCTTGCCCTGAAGAGCCACATGTTTTTGGGGATATTCGTAGCGGCGATCACAGCGATCACGATCTTCGTAATAAGCGCGAGTTACTCTCAGATAATAGAGCTCTTTCCGGCCGGCGGCGGAGGGTATCTCGTCGCATCCAAACTTCTTTCGCCGTCGCTGGGAATGATATCCGGCTGCGCCCTTTTGGTTGATTATGTTCTCACGATAGCCATTTCGATCGCCAGCGGCACCGACGCGCTTTTCAGCTTCCTGCCCGCCGGTTTTTATAAGTTTAAACTTCTTGTGGCCGCCCTTGGCGTAATAGCGCTCGTTCTTTTAAACCTTCGCGGAGTCAAGGAGTCGGTTCTTCCGCTCGTTCCCGTGTTTTTAATATTTTTGGCGACACATATTTTCGCGATCATCTATGCCATGGGAACGCATATGGCCGATTTCGGCGCGCTCGCCAATACAACCGTAACCGAGGTCAAGTTCGCGAGCGCCGAACTCGGCATGTTCGGGATGTTCATGCTGATCATGCGCGCTTACAGCATGGGCGCCGGAACATACACCGGAATAGAGGCCGTTTCAAACGGCCTTCCTATTTTACGGGAACCCAAGGTCGAAACGGCAAAAAAGACTATGAGGTATATGGCCGCCTCGCTGGCTTTCATGGCATGCGGGCTAATGATCGGATACCTGCTCTACAGGGTCCGGCACATCCCGGGGAAAACCTTAAACGCCGTACTCCTGGAAAATGTCGCCGCCGGCTGGAGCCCCGGCCTCGGAGAAACTTTTATTATTATAACACTGATCTCGGAGGCAGTGCTCCTCTGTGTAGCGGCGCAAACCGGTTTTCTGGACGGGCCGCGGGTACTCGCGAACATGGCGCAGGACCGCTGGTTCCCATACCAGTTCGCCCTCCTGAGCGAGCGGTTTGTAAACCAAAACGGCATCCTTTTGATGGGCGGCGCCGCTCTTACATTGATAGTCTTCAGCCGGGGTTCGGTGAAATTTCTCGTCGTCCTTTACGCGATAAACGTATTTATTACATTTTTACTTTCGCAGCTCGGCATGGTAAGGCACTGGTGGGAGGCAAGACGCAGGGTAACGGGATGGTTCAGGAAGCTTTCAATAAACGGAGTGGGCCTTGCGCTCACCGCTTTTATATTGGTCTCTGTAACAATAATAAAATTTCACGAGGGCGGCTGGCTCACGATATTCATAACGAGCTCGCTCGTATTGATAGCGGCGCTTATCAAGCGCTACTACTTCAGGACACGAAAACAACTTTTGAGGCTCGATAACCTGGTCCATGTGACGGACCTGGAAAAGGCGGATACCCTGCAGCCGGGCCAGGTTCGGCCGGAGGTTAAATTCGACCCCGAATCAAAAACGGCGGTAATCCTTGTTAGCGGTTTCAACGGGATGGGCCTCCATACGCTCTTTAACGTGATGCGGTTATTCGGCGATACCTTCAAAAATTTCTTCTTCATTCAGGCGGGAATAGTCGATTCCGGGAATTTCAAGGGAGTTTATGAGATCGATAAGCTGAAAGAACATGTCGACCAGGAGCTGGGCCACTATAAGAATTTTATGGAGCGTCAGGGATATCACGCCGAGATTTTCTCCACGATAGGGACCGACATCTCCGAGCAGATCTCGGAGCTCGCCTATAAAATATTCGAGCAATTCCCTCGGGCGGTATTCTTCGGCGGCCAGATAGTATTCAAGGAAGAGACTATATTCACGAAGATGCTTTACAATTACACCACCTTTGCCGTGCAGAGGAGGCTTCACCAGCAGGGGATACCGTTTGTCGTTATGCCGGTCCGCGTGGATTAATTACCAATATCGCAAACATAACTAACAGGGAGGGATAAGTGCTATCAGGTCTCACTTTTTTTGAGCAGGCGGCTATCTGGTCGGTTTTAGGCGTCGCGCTTCTGGGGCTGGCTTACGCGCTCTTTCTTCGAAAACAGATTTTGGTCGAGGATAAGGGGGATGCCCGGATGCTGGAAGTCTGGAACGCGATACGCGAAGGCGCGGATACGTATCTACGCAAGCAATTATTCTCCATACTTCCTTTAATAGGCGTCCTGACGTTTGCCCTCTTCTTTTCGGTCTTTATCGTTCCTCCTTCAGAAGACGCTATGGCGAGATTCGCAGGCCTTAGTGAATCTACGGTCCGGCTTATAATAGGTATAGGCAGGGCCCTCGCATTCATAATGGGCGCTTTATTTTCGCTTTTGGTAGGCCAACTCGGCATGAGGATGGCTGTTCAGGGCAACGTCCGTGTCGCGGCCGCGTCGAAAAGGTCTTTCGGCGAGGCGCTGCGCATCGCTTACCGCACAGGCACTATCACCGGAATGCTGACGGACGGCCTGGGATTATTCGGCGGAACTATAATATTTATTATTTTCGGCATCGCCGCGCCTGACGCGCTATTGGGATTCGGTTTCGGCGGAACGTTATTAGCGCTATTCATGAGGGTAGGCGGAGGTATCTATACTAAAGCGGCTGACGTCGGCGCCGACCTCGTAGGCAAGGTGGAGGCGGGAATTCCCGAAGACGATCCGCGCAATCCGGCTGTAATAGCGGATCTCGTCGGGGATAACGTCGGCGATTGCGCCGGTATGGCGGCCGATATTTTCGAGTCGTATGAAGTAACCATAGTATCCGCGCTTATACTGGGCCTTGCGCTATATCATATAACTCACAGGTTGGAATGGATAATATATCCGCTTCTCGTCCGCGGGATCGGAGTCGTCTGTTCGATAATAGGCACTTACGCCGTAAAGGGCACCTCTAATATCGGCAAGAGCGGAAACGCGATGCGCGCCATATTCCGCGGATTTCTCACTTCGGCCGTCATCTCGATCGCGTTGTTCGGAGGCCTTGCCTTTCTTTACATGAGCAAGCTGCCCGGCGGGTGGTGGAGGCCGTTTGCGGCAACAACGCTCGGCGTACTGCTGGCCATAACGATCGACCGTCTCACCGAATATTTCACGGGAACAGAAGGTAAGCCCGTCCAGGAGGTAAGAAAATCGATGGATACCGGGCCGGCGACCACAATACTTTCGGGTTTATCCGTCGGCCTGGAGTCTTCGGTCTGGTCGGTACTTGTGATTGCGGCGACGATATTCGGATCCATCCTTATATTCGGCACTATCCCGGGGTTGTCCGGCGCCGAGAAGGTGACATACATACTCTACGGCGTGGCTATGACGGGCATAGGGATGCTCACCCTTACCGGCAACAACGTCGCCATGGACTCGTTCGGCCCTATATCGGATAACGCCAACGGCATCGGCGAGATGGCGTGGCACGATAAAAAGGACGGCGCCACCACGAAGGCGCGCAAGATCATGGCGGACCTCGACGCAGTAGGAAACACGACAAAGGCTATCACTAAAGGGGTCGCCATAGGCTCTGCCGTAATAGCGGCGGTTGCGCTATTCGGTTCTTACATGGTCGACGTAAGCAAGGTCCAGGCGGCGATGGGGATGCCGCTGGGGGATCAGCTTAATTCTGTCGGTATCCGCGTCTCGGTTCCGCAGGTATTCGTCGGAATGCTCATCGGAGGCGCAATACCGTGGCTATTTTCTTCGTTCTGCATCAAGGCCGTCAGCCGCGCCGCCTCGCTGATAGTAGAGGAGGTCCGCAGGCAATTCCGCCTCGGCGTGTTGGACGGCAAGATAAAACCTGATTACAGGCAGGCTGTAGCGATATCCACAACGGCCGCGCAAAAAGAACTGGTGGGCCTCGCTCTCCTCGGAGTTGTATCACCGATATTGGTGGGGCTCGTTCTGCAGGTAGAAGCGCTCGGCGGATTTCTGGCCGGCATAATTTTATCGGGGCAGCTCCTGGCAGTGTTTATGGCCAACGCCGGCGGCGCGTGGGATAACGCCAAGAAGACGATCGAAGACGAAGAGTGCGATATCGCCAATAACAGGGGAAAGGGATCCGAGAGGCATAAGGCGGGCGTAGTCGGCGATACCGTCGGCGATCCGCTGAAGGATACCGCGGGCCCGGCGCTCAACCCGATGATAAAGGTCGTCAACCTTGTGTCGGTAATAATAGCTCCTATCGTTGTCCAATACAATAAACTCGGGCTTGGTACATGGGTGGTCATATCTCTACTCTCGGCAAGCCTCGTCTGGGCTGTGTGGCAGAGTAAGAGGTCCGCTCCTGATGTGGTATCGGTATAATTTATGCATACAAATTTACTTCTGGCAATCGTGCTTGTGCCGATAACAGGATCTTTCTTGCTTCCTGTTGCCGGCCGCATATCCGAGAGGATGAGGAACGCTCTGGCGCTTCTATTGGTCATCATACCATTGATAGGCTCGGCCCTGATCGCCCCGATCGTCCTGACGGGCCAGAAGATCACTATCCTGTGGGGAGTTCCGCTCGGATTCGATTTTATCCTGACGGCCGATCGCCTCGCCGTCTTCATGGCGCTCGTCTCATCTCTCATAAGCGCCATAATAATCCTGTATTCGTTCGGATATATAAGCCATTATGACAACCGAAATGAGTACTACTTCATGGTAGTGCTCTTCGTGGGCGCTATGATGGGTATTGTCTATTCCGGAAACCTGATCTTCCTGTATCTCTTCTGGGAGATCACTGCGATAACAAGCTGGCGTTTAATAGGGTTCTTCCGCGCAAAAGAACATGTCATAAAGGCGGACAAGGCGTTTCTCGTAACAATCGGAGGAGCGCTCGCGATGTTGATAGGATTTATCTTCATATACCAAAAGACCGGTTCTTTTGACCTGGTCGTGATAAAAGAAACTCTCAAGGGCATTCCGATCCCCGACATATTCGTGATGCTGATACTTTTCGGGATACTCTCCAAATCCGCGACGCTTCCGTTCCACACATGGCTTCCGGACGCCGGCGTCGCGCCGTCGCCCGTAACGGCGCTCCTTCACGCGGCGCTTCTCGTCAAGATCGGTGTCTATGTATTCGCAAGACTCTTCATCGTGACATTTTCATACACAGCGGTATGGCACACGATTTTACCTGTGATAGCGGCTATAAGCGCTCTCGTCGCGGCCGGCGCAGCGCTGGTTGAAACAGACATGAAGCGCATAATAGCATACTCGACGGTGAGCCAAATAGCCTTTATATTTCTTGGATTCTCAGTCGGAAATGAAATAGGGATTGCCGGCGCTCTTCTATTTATACTGATGCACGGGCTTGCCAAGGGGGGGCTATTCCTCTGCGCAGGCATAGTCGAACAGAATACAAAGACCAAGGACATAAGGAAGCTGGGGGGCCTTATAAGCACAATGCCGATAACTGCGGTTTCATTTTTCGCCTGCTCGTTATCGGTAATGGGGGTGCCGCCTTTCGGCGGGTTCTTCTCGAAATACCTCGTATTCTCCGGCGCGGTATCATCGGGCCATATCATGATAGCGCTTACATTCTTATTCGGCTCTCTTTTAACCATAGTCTATCTATTCAGGATATTTAACATGATATTTTTAGGCGAAGGGTCTATCAAGGCGAGGGAGGGCTCGGCTACGATGGTATTTTCGGTGGCAGCCCTTGCCGTCCTTTCTATTATCGGAGGCATTTGTATAAGTTATCCTTCCGGATTTGCGGGGGCTTGCGTAAAACAGATGCTGGGTTTATAGATGAATATATTATTCTTACCTATATTGATACCTGTCGCGGCAGGCTTGATTGTCTGGGTCCTGCCTAAAAAAGCGAAACTGCCGAGAGACGCTGTGGTACTGGTCTCGACGCTCGCTAACATGGCTATAGCCGTAATGTTATTTAAAAGAGAGGTGGTTTTTTCTTATCCGTGGGTCGGATTCGGTTTCGAGTTCTCTTTAAGGTTGTACAATTTCAGCGCGTTCATCGTGGGAGCGGCTGCCTGTTTCGGCGTACTCATTGCGTTGTATTCAAGTGTTTTCATAGGCCTTAAAAATTACTCCAGGTCATTTTTCGCCTATCTTCTCTTAACGCTCGGTTTTTTGAACGGGGCGGTCCTGTCGAACAATCTGCTTTTGATGCTTTTCTTCTGGGAAGCCCTCCTGATAATGCAGTTCGGAATGATCATACTGGGGGGGAGATCTGCTTTCAGGACCGCTACAAAAGCGTTCATAATAATCGGCGCGAGCGACCTATGCCTGATGGTCGGAATAGCGCTTTACGGCTCGCTATCGGGTTCGTTCACGTTCTCGAAACTTATGCCGCTCGCCGGCCTGGGGGGAGGCCTGGCGTTCGTATTATTGATGATAGGCGCTATTGCGAAGGCGGGCTCGATGCCGTTTCACAGCTGGATCCCTGACGCCGCGCTGGACGCGCCGCTTCCCTTTATGGCATTAGTCCCCGCTGCATTAGAGAAACTTTTAGGGATATATTTCCTGGCGAGAATTTCTTTGGATATGTTTCAACTTAACCCTGATTCCTGGGCAAGTATCATGCTGATGATTATCGGAGCGATAACCATACTCCTTGCCGTAATGATGGCGTTGATACAGAAAGATTATACCAAGCTTTTATCGTATCACGCTATCAGCCAGGTAGGTTATATGATTTTAGGTATCGGCACCGCTGTCTCAGCCGGGATTGTCGGCGGATTATTCCATATGATTAACCACGCCATGTATAAGAGCTGCCTGTTTCTTACAAGCGGCTCAGTGGCAAAGCAGACCGGCACCACAAATCTGGAAAAGTTGGGGGGCTTGGGCAGAAAAATGCCCTGGACTTTTATCTGTTTTATCGTGACCGCGGCTTCCATATCCGGTGTCCCGCCGTTTAACGGCTTCTTTTCCAAAGAATTGGTTTATGAAGGGGCGCTAGAAAGAGGTTTAATCTTTTATATCGCCGCCGTAGCCGGCTCTTTCTTTACTGCGGCTTCATTTTTAAAATTAGGGCACGCGGCATTTTTAGGCAAATTAAATCCGGAGCATAAGGATGTAAAAGAGGCGCGGATATCTATGCTGGCCCCAATGCTCTTTATTGCTTTTATGTGCATACTTTTCGGAGTGTGTAATTCCTTGCCTCTTAATAATTTGATCCAGCCGATATTAGGAGAAAGGCTCCACGGCCATAATTATAGCGGCGCCCCCCAAAATTTAAAAATGGTGATTGTTACGATGGCGGTATTGCTCGGCGCGTTTTTAAATCACCTCTTTGGCTTCAAAACCAAAGGCAGCGGCTTGAAAGCAGTTGACCATATTCACTATGCTCCTGTTTTATCGGGGATTTATGCGCGGGCTGAAAATAGATATTTTGACCCTTACGAGATCGGCCTGAAAGTTTCTCAGGCATTCAGTAGATTAAGCTGGCGGGTGGACAGGGGTATTGACGCAATATACAGTAAGGTAGTGACAGGATTAGCCTATTGGCTTACCGGTATTTTGAGAAGATTGCATAATGGCAGTTTTGCAACATACCTGATCTGGTCTCTCGTCGGGATGTTATTAGTAACGCTGTTTTTGTTGTATTCAGCTTAATTGCATAGGGGAGAATCTCAATGTCCCAGGCTCTAATTGTCATACCGTTGTTGAGCGTGATTGTTTTGAATCTGCCCTTTAGGGTCCTGATGAAAAAGGCGGCTTTTTGGCTGGCCCTGGTTTTGTTTATCAGTCAGATCTGCCTGGTTATTTTTGTTCCTTTTAATCTATGGAGTCGTAACTTAGGCGTATTCGGGACTTTCTTGAAGTTTAACCTTATGGTTGACCCCCTCGCTTTGGTCATGCTGCTTTGCATCGGTATAGTTTTGTTTATTTCGCTTCTGGTGGCTAATTTTCTGCTTACCGACGCAGAACAAAAGTTCAATTTTACCAATCTTTTATTGATCATTCTCTCCGGGATGAACGGCGTAGTCATGGCCAGCGATATTTTTTCCCTGTTTGTCTTTATGGAGATCACCTCCGTGGTTTCTTTTATTCTGGTAGCTTTTAAAAGAAACAGCGAGGGGTTTGAGGCGGCTTTCAAGTATCTAATTCTTTCGGGTATCGCTACTGTGGCGATGCTTTCCGCGATCGCCTTAATTTTACTGATCTCAGGGGGTACGAGTTTTCAGGAAGTGCGTGCTGCGATGAGCGCCTCGCCGCATAATTTCCTGATCATCTTTGCCATAGGTATATTTATCTGCGGTCTTTTTGTCAAAGGCGGACTAATGCCTTTTCATGCCTGGCTGCCGGATGCCCACTCTGCGGCGCATTCAGCGGTGTCTATACTTTTATCCGGTGTACAGATAAAGGTATTGGGTGCCTACGTATTATTACGATTAATCACCGCGGTTTTTGGCTATACAAACTCGATTACGCAGATACTGATGGTGGTGGGCTTGATTTCAATGATCTTTGGCGCTCTGGGCGCGTTAGGGCAGAACGATTTCAAAAGAATGCTTGCCTATTCCAGCATCAGTAATATGGGCTATATCGTCTTAGGGTTTGGTTGCGGGACGACGCTGGCAATAGCAGGCGCTCTATTTCATTTGTTTAATCACGCGGTTTTTAAATCACTTTTGTTCGCTAATGCCGCGGCGGTAGAATTCAGAACCGGCACCCGGGATATGGATAAGATGGGGGGCTTGGCAGAGTGTATGCCTGTAACCGGCCTGACTTCGGTTTTAGGAAGCCTTTCTGCTGCCGGGGTTCCGCCGCTTGCCGGATTTTGGAGTAAACTTATTATCGTAATCGCCTTGTGGGCAGCCGGATATCGCGCCTATGCGGCAATGGCAGTAGTGGGCAGCCTCATTACTCTTGCCTATCTACTTTCTATGCAAAGGAGAGTTTTTTTTGGTAAGATAACGGAAGAATTTAAAGGGATAAAAGAGGCGGGTTTTGGATTGATATTGCCTGCCATGATACTTGCTGTGATAACCGTTGCGGTAGGCCTGATCTTTCCCTTTCTATTAAGGCTGGCGCAATTTTAGGAGCAAAAGTTGCTGAACACGATCGATTTAATTATTCTGATTTTTATGATTCTTGGGGCATTATGGGTAGTGATGACCCGCAGTTTATTGCGTGCGGCAATTGCTTTGGCTTTTACGAGCGCGGTATTATCCATACTGATGTTTCGGCTCAGCGCTCCATTAGCTGCGGTTTTTGAATTGTCGGTATGCACGGGCCTGGTCTCCGTATTATTTATCAGCGCCATCAGCCTGACCCATCCCTCAACCCGCGAAGAAACCATCGAGCATATGGCAGAGAGGCTGCGGAAGTTTAAGTATTTACCTTTTATTGTCGTAGCAGTAGGTATCGCACTTAGTTTTGTTGCCGTAAAACTTACTTTACAGTTACCGCCGCCGGAACTAGAAGACGATGTGCGCATGATTATGTGGAATTTAAGGCCGCTGGATATGGTGGGGCAGGTAATCATATTATTGAGCGGAGTCTTTGGAGTGGTGATCTTATTTAAAGAAGCGAATAAAAAATGAACTTAGAGCTTTTGCAGACATTCTGGCCTTTAGGTATTTTTATGATCGTGCTTTGTATGATCGGCCTTTACTGTTTGCTGGCGACATACAATTTAATCAGGGCATTGCTGGGATTAGAATTGATCATTAAGGCAGTGACGTTATTAATTATTGTTGTCGGATATATCAGCCGCCATACTGCCCTTGCCCAGGCTATTGTGATCACTTTTATCGTCATTGAAGTAGTGGTGATGACGGTTGCCATCGGTATTGTTTTAGGTATACGCGGCCATAATGATTCTTTGGATGTGCGAAAGGTCAGGAATTTAAAGGGATAGGTGTAAATAGAATATGGATAAGCTGCTGCTTTCACCTCCGGTTGCTTTTATCATAGTGCTGGCAGTATGTTTTTTACTTGCACGCCTTTTTTCTAAGCTTTCCTTTCGCCCTAAAAGCCACACCGGCGGAGAGGGTGAATCTTACGCCTGCGGAGAAAAAACTTATGATAATACAGCGCAGCCGGACTATAATACTTTTTTTGCTTTTGCTTTTTTCTTTACCATTGCCCACGTAGCTACTTTGATTATGGCTACAGTTCACGCGCAAAATATGCAGGCATTTGTTTTAGCATTCCTGTATATAATAGGTACGGTTACCGGATTATATATTTTATTGAGAAAGTAGGGGCCTTGATATGGAAGTTGTCAAAAAAATCGTAACCTGGGCAAGAATCAAATCGCCCTGGATCATACATTTCAATACCGGGGCATGCAATGCCTGTGATATTGAAATTATCGCGGCATTGACACCGCGTTATGACCTGGAGAGGTTCGGGGTACTGCTTAAAGGAACGCCCAGGCATGCGGATATCCTGGTTTGTTCAGGGCCGGTCACTAAACAGGTCCGGGACAGGCTAAAGAGAATCTATGAGCAGACGGTAGAGCCTAAATTTGTCATTGCCGTCGGTACTTGCGCCTGCACCGGCGGTGTATTCGGCGGTTGTTATAATGTCGGGGGCGGGATAGATACAGCGATACCTGTTTCTGCCTATATACCCGGATGCCCGGCTAGCCCTAAAGCGATAATCGACGGAGCAGTAAAGCTCCTGGCGAGTTTAAAGTAAGGATAAAGAATATAATTAGGAGGAGACATGTCTTTAGAAGAGGGCATTGTACAGGAATTAAGCAAAAAATTTCCGTATCTTGAGGGTAATATTAAAATAACCCGCCCCCGGCGTTTATTTTTAGCGTTAGAACCAGCCCGCCTGGAAGCGGTATTAGCATATGCTTTGAAAAATTTAGGATTCCTGCATTTGCTTTCGATTACCGGCCTTGATGAGCAGGATAATCTGAGCTTTATTTATCATTTGAGCCAAGATAGCGGCGTGGTTTTGAATTTAAAAACATCAGTTTCAAAAAACCACCCCGTAATAAAGACAATCACGAAATATTTTTCCGGTGCTGATATTTATGAGAGGGAACTGATGGATTTGTTTGGCGCCGAAGTAGAAGGATTACCCGCAGGCAACCGGTATCCTCTCGCCGATGATTGGCCGGCAGGGCAGTTTCCCTTACGTAAAGACTGGAAGCAGGCAGGTTAGGAGGGGGTAGTATTATGCACGATACAAATAAATTTAAAATACCCGTTGGCCCGCAACATCCGGCATTAAAAGAACCCGAAAGTTTCAGCATCGCTTTAAAAGGTGAAAAAATTCTGGGGGTAGATATCAGGTTAGGTTATAACCACCGCGGCATAGAAAAAGCCTGCGAGGAAAGAACGTTTATCCAGGATGTGTACCTGGTCGAACGTGTTTGCGGTATTTGCTCGCATTCACATTCTACTTGTTTTGTGCAGGCGGTAGAAGAAATAGCCGGGCTGGCTGTGCCAAAGCGCGCCCTGTATCTTAGGACCTTGATCGGAGAATTAGAGCGCATCCATAGCCATTTACTCTGGCTGGGCGTAGCCGGCCATGAAATAGGTTTTGATACTCTCCTGATGTATACCTGGAGGGACAGAGAAGTGGTGATGGATATTTTGGCGGATTTGACCGGCAACCGCGTCAATTACGGAATGAATACCATCGGCGGGGTGAGGCGCGATATAACTGTCAAGCAAGCGCAAAAGGTGCTGGAAGGAACCGATATTCTGGAGGAGAGGACTAAGTATTATATTGATATTGCTACTTCAGAAACAACGGTGATTAAAAGATTATCCGGAGTCGGCGTACTATCGCATGAGGATGCAATACTTTTGGACGCGGTGGGGCCGACTGCGCGCGCCTCAGGGGTCAACCGTGATGTACGGCGCGATGATCCGTATGCGGCGTACGGAGAGGTTGATTTTGAGGTGATCATTGATAATCATAACGATGTTTACGGACGGACCGTAGTGCGGGTGAAAGAGCTGATGGAGTCTTACAAAATCGTTCGCCAGATTTTAAAAAATCTGCCTGAAGGGCCGATCAGTATAAAGCAGCCCCTGCGTAAAATTCCTGCCGGTGAAGCATTGAGCCGTTATGAGGCGCCAAGGGGCGAAGATATGCATTATGTCAAAGCTAATGGCACGGAAAAACCGGAGAGAGTCAAGCTCAGGGCTCCTACTTTAGCTAACGTACAGGCAGTAAAACATATGCTCAAAGACAGATTCTTAGCAGATATGCCTATTGTCATTGCCGCGATAGACCCTTGTTTTTCCTGCACTGACAGACAAATTGCGATAGATGATTTAGGTCATCATGATAATCGGATTATCAGCTGGGAGGCTTTGAATAAATACGGCATAGAGTGGCACCGCCAAAAGGGAATAGATTTTACGGAATTAAATAAGAGGTTATCCTTAAAACTAAAATAAAATGGTAAAAGCATTGTTTTCAATTTTGATTTTTCCCGGTTTTCTTTTTGTCTGCTTTTTCGGGTTAGCCGCTGAATTTGTGGATAGAAAACTGCACGCGCGCATGCAAAACAGGATAGGGCCGCCCTGGTTTCAGCCGCTGGCAGATTTTATCAAGCTATTGGCTAAAGAAGACTTGGTTCCTAAAGATGCCCGCGCCGCCATGTTTAAGGTTACCCCGGTTTTTGCCCTGGCTGCCGTAGCCACTGCTTTCCTTTATATTCCGCTATGGAATACGGAAGCGTTATTCTCATTTAACGGAGATATTATAGTCGTGTTATATCTATTAACTCTCCCCACCATGGCATTTTTTATCGGCGGCTGGTATTCGACTTCTTTATTTGCAAAACTGGGCTCTATGCGCACGCTGATCCAATTATTTGCCTATGAGGTGCCTCTGTTTATGGGTATACTTTCCTGCGCGCTGCTGGCAGATACCTGGTCATTATACGGGATTACGGTTTTTTACCATCAACACCCGATGCTGCGTTTTTTTAATATTATAGGTTTTGCGGTATCATTGATCGCGCTTTTAGGCAAACTGGAGAAGGTGCCTTTTGATATTCCTGAGGCAGAGACAGAAATCGTGGCCGGGATTTTTACCGAGTATAGCGGCCGGCTCCTGGCATTATTCAGGTTGACTCTGGATGTTGAAATGGTGGTGGGCGCAGCTTTATTGGCAACAGTATTTTTGCCTATCGGATTGAACCTTAATATATTTTTAAGGTTTATAATTTTTCTGGTTAAGGTTTTCTTTATCATCGGATTGATATCATTACTGCGTTCGGTATTTGCGCGTTTGCGCATAGACCAGATGGTCAAATTCTGCTGGAAGTATATGGTGCCGTTGGGCATCACACAGATTTTAATTAATCTTATCGCGAAAGGGATATTGGTAAGATGAGACCCGGTAGAATGATAAGACAGGTTCTGAATTCGCTATTTAAGAAACCCGCGACCAACCTGTATCCCTACGAGAAATTGGAAATGGCGGATAAGCTTCGGGGCAAACTTAAATTTATTCCGCAGAATTGTATTGGCTGCAAGCTCTGCATGAAAGATTGTCCCTCTGAAGCAATCACCATCAATAAAATTGGAGAAAAACAATTCGAGGCAGTCATAGATTTAGGCAAATGTATATATTGCGCGCAGTGTGTATACACTTGTCCTAAAGCAGCCCTTGAATTTACCCAGGAAATAGAATTGGCGGAGTTGGATAAAACAAAACTGAAAGTAACCTTTCATGCCCACCCTGAAGAAGGAACTTAAAGATCGGCTTAAAGGCGCAAAACGAGTAGCTATATTAGGTATCGGTTCTGAACTAAGAAGCGATGATGCGGTAGGCGTCGTTATTGCCGGAAAGCTTCAAGCATATATTAAAAAGATGAAAATAAAAGCGCTAAAAGCTTTCTTGGGAGAAACTGTCCCGGAAAATTTAACCGGAGAGATAAAGAAATTTAACCCGACCCATCTGATTATTATCGATGCGACAGATTTTCAAAAGAAGGCGGGCACGATCGGTATTGTTGATAGCTGCGGAGAAAAAGGGGTATCTTTTTCCACTCATAGAATGCCGATTAAATTCATCAAAGATTATCTTTATAAATCTATTGCGTGCCAGACTGTAATCATAGGAATACAGCCGCAATCTCTGGAATTTTGCGGAGGTCTTTCGGCTGCAATACAGGAGTCTGTGCGAATGGCGTGCAAAGAAATAAGCGAGGTTTTAAAAAAATTGTTTGAATAGCATGGCTATAACTTGCCCGTCGGAGATGGGCGGAGGCGTGACCTTTTCCACGCATACGATGCCGGCACGGAAGGCTTGACAAATTGAGGCAAGAGATATATAAATGGGTTAGACTTGGGGGCCTATTGTCCTTTATACCGTTCGTCCTGGCGGCGGGCCCGATAGCCGGTTATCTGGCAGGCGAATACCTGATAAAAAAGTTTGGCCTGCCTTCGTATATCTCTTTTATTTTCGCAGCGGTGGGATTTGCGGCGAGCATCAGAGAGACCATCAGGATTATCAGGATTGCGATAAAAACAGACAAGGAATTTTAAATGCAAAAGGCCGTTCCCGAGCTTCCCAATGCCGTAACAATGCTGGAGAAACTCTTTAAGGGCTCGCGTCTAGCCGAATTCCTCAAGACATGGGAAAACCCGATATTTTCGCTTGTCATCATCCTGGCCATCTCGGCTATAGCATATTCGGCATCCCGCAGGATAAAATTTATCCCCGCAAGGCTCCAGGCCGCTTTTGAAATATTTGTCGCAAGTATCGACGATTTTGTATGCGGCATCATAGGTCCCGCGGGAAGAAGATATACTCCTTTTATAGGGACGCTCTTCCTGTATATTCTCCTCATGAACCTATCAGGGCTTATCCCGCTAATGAAGGCCCCGACCACAAGCTGGTCGACGACGCTCGCGCTTGCGATATGCGTCTTCATCTACGTCCAATACGCGGCCTTAAGAGAACGCGGGGTTTTGGGTTACATAGACCATCTCTCGGGAAGGCCGAGGGGGATAATCGCGTTTTCGGTATTTATACCGATAATGATGCTCATCATGCACATAGTATCGGAGCTTGTGCGGCCTATCAGCCTGTCGCTTCGTCTAAGATCGAACATCTGGGGGGACGATATGCTGTTGGCGGTCATTGCGGGGTTCGGATTAAAGGGCGTGCCGCTCTTATTTTTTAATTATTTCATCATAATTCTGGCCTCATTAGTACAGGCTGTTGTTTTTACTTTGTTAACAACGATATATTTCGCTCTTGCGCTGACGCATGAGGAATAAAAAAGGAGGTGCTGTATGGATTATAAAGTAGTGCTTGCGTTTGCCCTTCCGTTCGGACTTGGCATAACGGCAGTCGGCTCGGCAATCGCGCTTGGAAAAGCCGTCGCCGCGGCAATGGAGGCGACCGCCAGGCAGCCGGAGGCCGCGACAAAGATATTGATCAGTATGGCAACGGGATGCGCATTCATAGAAGCGCTGACGATCTACGCGCTCTTATTCGTCTTCGGCATTGCCGGAAAAATATAGAAACCCCTTGACGGGATCAGGGTTTCATCCTGACAATCTAAGTGATGGATAACCTATGGATTTACTGAAGCTTTTAAGCGCAAATGAGATAATTGCCCAAGCAGCGTGTTTTCTTCTATTCCTGGCAATCTTGCGTGTCTTTCTCTGGAACAGGTTCCTCAAGCTCCTTGATGCGCGAAAAGAGCGTATCGCGTCCGAACTGAAAGCGATAGAAGATGCGAAAGCGGATGTCGAGAAGCTGAAGAATAATTACGATGGCAGGATCGCGAAGATCGAGGAAGAGGCGGGGGAGATGATGCAGGCCGCCATAGCCGAAGGAAAGAGGGACGCTCAAGGAATAAGAGAGAAGGCGCAGGAAGACGCCGAAGGGCTTTTTGAAAAGACGCGGGAAAGTATCAAGGCGGAGGCCGCCAAGGCCGAGGAGAAGCTCAAGAATAAGATCGTCGACATCGCCATAGAGGCCGCAGGAAAAGTGCTGGAAGAGCGGCTGTCGGAGGACAGGGACAGAAAGCTGGTTGAAGAATTCATAGATAAGTTAGAGCGCCAATGATCAAAAACGAGATAGTCGCAAAACGTTACGCGGATGCCTTCTTGGGCTATTGCGCGGAAACGATCGGTCGTGAAAAGGGATTAGATGAGCTTTTGAGGGCGCGGCGCGTCTTTGAAGATAACCCCGATTTCAAGGAATTCCTGGAATCACTCGACATCACAACGAAAGAGAAATTCGATATCATTGAAAAAGTGATGAGTAACAATTTTTCCGAAGAACTTCGGAATTTCCTGAAACTTTTATTGGACAAGGGTCGTATTCGGCTATTTCTCGATATAGCCGAATACGCGAGGATCAACTATTCTCACGGCGTCGAGCAGGATGCTTTATTAAAAACAAGCTACCCCCTCGACACCGAAGTGATAGAGGCCATTAAAAATGTGCTCGAGAGTAAACTGAAGAAGAAGCTCCATCTTTACATCGAGCTCGACCCGGAGCTGTTGGGGGGCATTTCGGTCCAGGCCGGCAATATGATAATCGATGGATCCGTAAAAAAACGGCTCGAAGATCTGCGTACGAAGCTTATTCTGTCGAAAGTGGAGCGCCATGGAAATTAGGCCGGAAGAAGTAACTTCTATAATCAAGAAAGAGCTCGAAAAATACAGGACGAGGCTCAGAGTCGAGTCTGTAGGCACAGTACTGCAGATCGGCGATGGCATTGCCCTGGTCTACGGCCTTGACGACGTCATGGTAGGTGAACTTGTCCAATTCCCGAATAATATCACCGGCATAGTTTTCAACCTGGAGGAGGACAATGTAGGTATCGTCATATTCGGCGACGAGAAGACTATCAAAGAAGGCGATACCGTAAAGAGGACCGGAAAGATCGCCCAGATCCCTGTGGGCGAAGCGCTTTTAGGCAGGGTCATAAACCCGTTGGGACGGCCGATCGATGGAAAGGGCCCCATCGCTACCAACAAATACCGTCCTGTAGAATTCAAGGCGCCCAACGTCGTGGAGCGCCAGCCTGTCAAGGAGCCGCTTCATACGGGAATCAAGGCGATAGATTCCATGATCCCGATCGGCCGCGGACAGCGTGAGCTCATCATAGCCGACAGGCAGACAGGGAAGACGGCCATCGCTATCGATACGATAATCAACCAGAAGGGGAAAGACGTCTTGTGTATTTACGTCGCGATCGGCCAGAAGATGTCCAATATAGTATCCGTTTCGGAGGTCCTGCAAAAATACGGCGCGATGGACTATACGGTAATAGTGAGCGCGTCGTCCCGGGCATCGGCGTCGCTCCAGTTTCTCGTCCCTTATGCCGGATGCGCTATAGCCGAAGAATTTATGTATGCAGGCAAGCACGCCCTGGTAATTTATGACGATTTATCAAAACATGCGCAGGCCTACAGGCAGCTGTCGCTCTTACTGCGAAGACCTCCGGGAAGAGAGGCGTATCCGGGCGATATATTCTACCTTCACTCGAGGTTGCTGGAGCGCGCGGCAAAGTTGTCGGATAAGCTCGGCGGCGGGTCTCTCACAGCCCTTCCTATAATAGAGACTCAGGCGGGGGATATCACAAGCTATATACCCACAAACGTCATATCCATAACAGACGGGCAAATATACCTGGAGACAGACCTTTTTTACGCAGGCGTGCGGCCTGCCGTGAACGTCGGGCTGTCGGTATCGAGGGTGGGAGGGGCTGCGCAGACAAAGGCGATGAAGCAGGTCGCGGGACGCTTGCGGCTCGACCTGGCGCAGTACCGCGAGCTCCTGACGTTCACGCAATTCGGCGCCGAGCTCGATAAGACCACTCAAGCCCTGATCCACAGGGGTGAACGTATGGTGGAGATACTCAAGCAAGGGCAATACGAACCCCTTCAGATGTCGAAACAGGTCATGTTGATATATGCCGGCATAAACGGTTTTATGGACGATATTCCGGTGGAGTCTATTCGAAAACTGGAGCCCGCCTTCTATAAATATATGGACGATAATTACCAGGAGATAGGGTTCGAGATAGAGACAAAAGGCGCGATCAGCAACATCCTAAAATCTAAACTCGATAACGCGATCAGGGATTTCAAGGAAGAGATCGGAAAGCGCGGCATTAAATGATCCAGAACTTACGGCAGATAAAGTCCAGGATAAAAAGCGTAGAAAACACCAGGAAGATAACACGGGCGATGGAGACGATATCCGCGGCGAAACTGAACCGCGTAAAAAACTCTTTTTACGCCGCGCGCTCGTATTCCGCAAGCCTCGAAGCGGTATTGAAAAGGTTCTTATCGGACATAACGACGCCTGAAAATCCCTTCATCAAAAAGAGAGAGCGGATCAAAAATATCGCCGTATGCATAATAGCTTCGGACACGGGGCTTTGCGGCGCATATAATAACAACATAATCAAGCAGACCGAGGCATTCCTCGGCGATCGCGATAGGCAAAGCGTCAGGTTGATCGCCGTGGGTAAGCAGGTCTTCACTCATTTTAAAAATAAGGGATATCCGGTCACAAGGGAGCATATAGGCCTGTTCGGCCGCTACTCGTTAAAGATCTCCGAGGAGCTTGTCAGCGAGTTGACATCGATCTACTTATCGGAAGAGGTGGACGAGGTCTATATCGCCTATACGCATTTCAACGCAAATTTAAGGTATAATCCCGTTGTAGAAAAATTTCTTGGCATCGACTTCGAGAAAGGAAAGAGGGCATATTATATATTCGAACCGGATGCTCAGAAGATCCTGAATGATATGATACCGCGATATCTGGCCTCAAAAATGAATACGATCATCATGGACGCGTTCACCGCCGAGCATTCGGCAAGGATGCTCGCGATGAAAATAGCGACCGATAACGCGGACGAACTTATAGATACGCTGACACTCGCGCGCAACAAGGCAAGGCAGTCGCAGATAACCAGAGAGGTCGTCGAGATCGCGATGGCTGCCGAAGCAGTCAGGGAGTAACTCATGGCTGAAGGCGTAATATTACAGGTAATAGGCCCGGTGGTCGATATCAGGTTCCCGGAAAGGGAATTGCCGTCCATCCTAAACGCTGTAAAGATCGAAGACAGGGAAAGAAAAATAGACCTGACCCTGGAGGTAGAGCAGCTTACCGGCAACAACACGGCGCGATGCATCGCGCTCGGCTCGACGGACGGGCTTGTGCGGGGCATGAAGGCAAAAGACCTCGGAAAATCGATAAGCGTACCGGTCGGAGAACAGACGATGGGCAGGATCTTCAATCTGCTCGGTGAGCCGATCGACGGCCTAGGGACGATAGCGCATCCCGAAAAAAGGATGACCATCCACAAGCAGCCGCCGTCCTTCGAAGAACAGCTTCCCGTTTCGTCGATGCTCGAAACGGGAATTAAGGTCATAGACCTTCTGGCGCCGTACCCTAAAGGCGGCAAGATAGGCCTTTTCGGAGGCGCCGGCGTAGGCAAGACGGTCATAGTCATGGAACTTATACGCACCATAGCCGCGGAACACGGCGGCGTATCGATATTCGGCGGCGTCGGCGAACGGACTAGGGAGGGCAATGAGCTGTGGCTTGAATTGAATAAATCGGGCGTGGTAAAAAAGACCGCCCTTGTATTCGGAGAGATGAGCGAGTCTCCGGGCGTGAGGTTCAGGGTAGGGCTTTCGGCGCTGACGATGGCCGAATACTTCAGGGATGAACAGGGGATGGACGTCCTTCTATTTATAGACAATATATACAGGTTCGTCCAGGCGGGGAGCGAGGTATCGACGCTATTAGGTAGAATGCCTTCCGCCGTGGGTTATCAGCCTTCACTAGGAACAGAGATGGCCCAGCTGCAGGAAAGGATCGTCTCCACAAAGCGCGGTTCGATAACGTCAGTCCAGGCGATCTATGTGCCTGCTGATGACCTGACGGACCCGGCGCCCGCAACGACATTCTCGCACCTTGACGCAAAGATGGTCCTGTCGCGCCAGATATCCGAGCTTGGAATATATCCCGCGGTCGATCCGCTCGATTCCACATCGAAGATAATGGACCCGAGGATCCTCGGCGACGTTCATTACAACACCGCGATCAATGTGCAGAAAGTCCTCCAGAGATACAAGGACCTGCGCGATATTATTTCGATACTCGGAATAGATGAGTTGTCGGATGAGGATAAACTTGCCGTTGCCAGGGCAAGACGAATTCAGAGATTTCTTTCTCAACCCTTCTTTGTCGCGGAGCAATTCACCGGCATAGCCGGCAGATACGTAAAGCTCTCCGATACGATAAAAGGATTCAAGATGATACTCGAAGGAAAGCTCGACAACCTGCCGGAGCAGGCCTTCTACATGGTGGGTACGATCGAAGAGGCGATAGAGAAGGCTGAAAAATTAAAGGGTTGATTTTAACGAAAGGCTTTATGCCGCCGCTTTATTCAATAAATATCAAAACTCCGCTTAAGGCCGTATTCGAAGGTAAAATCACGTCACTCGTCGCGCCTGCAGCGGCCGGTTATGTGGGCATACTCGCCAATCACGCGCCCTTTATAACAACTCTCGTTCCCGGAAAAATAACCTTGCGCGATGATTCCGGTAAAACCAAAACTATTAAATCGGGCGGACCGGGGATTTTGGAAGTCCTGAAAAATAACGCAACGCTCCTCCTTGATTCGGCCGAGACCGAGTCCTGATCACCTCCCGGATGAAATACAGGCTCATAATCTTCGATATAGACGGCACCATAACAAACCACATAAGCTCGTGGCGGTATATTCACGAGAAACTCGGGATTTGGTCCAGGAGGGCTTTTCAATATCAGGACGCGTTTTTCGCCGGCAAAATAGGATATAGGAAATTCTGCTCACTCGACGCGGCACACTGGAAGGGGATGCGCGAAAAGAGGATCCGTGAACTATTCAGATCTACTCGATATTCCAGAAACGCGGCCGCCTGCATAAAAAAACTTAAAAATTCCGGCTTCAAACTTGCCGCCGTATCTACGGGTTTACAGTATATGCCCGATAGGATAATGGCTGAGCTCAAGTTTGATTACGCCATTTCAAACAGGCTGATATCCAGGAATGGAATCCTCACGGGCGGAGTAAAGATAAACCTTGAGCACGGTGCAAAGCATAAAATCCTCAAGGATATATTCGAAAGGTTTAGGGTAAAACCACGCCGGGTGATATCCGTGGGCGATAGTGAAGGCGACATACCTCTCGCAAGAGAGTGCGGTTATTCGATAGCGTTCAACTCGACAAGTAAAGAGCTGTCGGAAATGTCCAATTACAACTGCGGGACAAGGGATTTCAGAGAAGTTTATAAAAAGATAATATCGGTCGCTTATGAATAAGGAATTTCTGCCGACATCCCCGGCCGAGATCAAATCCCGCGGATGGGATGGGCTGGATATCATACTGGTCTCAGGCGACGCCTATGTAGATCACCCCTCATACGGCACCGCTATAATAGGAAGGGTCCTTGAAAACGCCGGTTTTAAGGTCGGCATAATAGCCCAGCCAAACTGCGCCGGCCTGGCCGACTTTACGAAACTGGGTAGGCCCGGGCTATTCTTCGGCATAACCGCGGGAAACCTCGATTCGATGGTCGCCAATTATACGGCCAATAAGAAGCCGAGGGGCGATGATGACTATTCGCCCGGAGGTAAGGCCGGCTTGAGGCCCGACCGGGCGGTGACCTTATATACGAACAAGATCCGTCAGGCATTCCCCAAAGCAACAATAGTGCTGGGCGGAATTGAGGCGAGCTTAAGAAGGCTCGCGCATTACGACTACTGGTCGGATACAGTGAAGCGCTCGGCCCTCTCTGACTCAAAGGCCGATATCCTCGTTTATGGAATGGGGGAGGCGCAAATTCTGGAGATTGCCGGCCGCCTGAAAGAGGGCGGCGGGGTGAAATCCCTGGAAGGAATCCCGGGCACCGTCATCGTAAAAAATAATATCGACGGCCTCAAAAATTACGTATCGATCCCGTCCTACGAGGAAACAGCCGGGGATTTGGATAAATTTATAAACGCGTTCAGGGCGATTTATGCCGAAAATGACCCTTTTAGAGGCAGGACGATCGTGCAGCTTCACGGCCAAAGGTACGTCATCCAATTTCCTCCGGCAAAACCGCTTAAGACAGGCGAGCTCGACAGGATCTACGGCTTAAATTACGCCAGGCAATGGCATCCGGTATACGATAAGCTTGGCGGCGTCCCGGGGTCCGAAACGGTCAGGTTCTCGGTGATATCCCACCGCGGATGCGCGGGCGAGTGCAGCTTCTGCAGCCTCTTCATGCATCAGGGCCGTATCGTCCAGAGCCGCAGCCGCGAATCGATACTGAACGAGATAAGAAGTATCTCTCGGGATGATTTGTTTAAAGGCACTATCACAGATATAGGCGGACCCACCGCCAATCTATATATGACGCGGTGCGCCGGGTGGGAGGGGCCCGGAACGTGCCGGGCCAAATTCTGTCTCGTCCCTGAAAAATGTAAAAGCCTCGAACTCGGCTACGCCGAGACTGTAAAACTCTGGGAAGATGCCCTGAAGATACCCGGGGTAAAACGCATATTCGTCGGAAGCGGCGTAAGGTACGACCTTTTGGCGGACAAATATTCGGATGAATATCTTAAGGCCCTGTGTAAATCGCATGTGAGCGGCCGGCTGAAGGTCGCGCCAGAGCATTGTGAAAGGTCTATTCTGAAACTTATGAATAAGCCCGGCCTTGACATATACGAAAATTTCGTAAAGCGTTACAGGAACATCAATGAGCGGCTGCAAAAAAAGCAATATCTTGTAAATTATATAATAAGCGCTCATCCCGGCGCGACGCTCGAGAGCGCGCTTAATCTATCTCTACAGCTTATGAAGATGAATATATATCCCGAGCAGATCCAGGACTATCTTCCGCTCTCCATGACAGCTTCCGGCTGTATGTACCATACCCAAAAGGATTTCTTTTCCGGAAAACCCATCCACGTCGCAAAAGGGGAAAGGGAGAGAAAGCTCCAAAGGGCGCTCGTCCAGTATAAAAATCCCGAAAATAAGAGGTATGTCATCGAGGCATTGAGAGCGCTCAATAAGATGCCTCTTTCAAAAAAATTCTTCGGTAGATAACGGGCGGGATTAACTCTCGCGAAGCTGTTTTTCGGCGTCGATGACATCGCGGTTTATCAGCCGGATCGCCTTTTTTATCCTCTGGTCGAGGACGGCCGAGATCGGCGCGTCTTCTATTTCGCGCAAGATCTGTATCGCCATCCTGAAGTAGCGTATGACCTCGCCTTCATCGGTATCGGTAAGTTCAAGGATCCGCGCGAACTTCATCCCATGCATCCATCCTTCCAGCGCCTTGGCGAGATTGAAATGGGGAATCTTACTGAAAGGGCGTATCACGTGCCTTGTTTCCTTATGGCGTATTCTTTCGCTGAATGTTTCGCAGATCGACTTAAGGTATTGGCTTGACCTTGAAAGGGACGGCAGGCGCTGATTTTTGCGGGGCTCAAAGACCGCGGCTGCGGCGATAACGCCCATGCTAATCTCGTCGAGATCCTCAAAAATCCCTCCGTCATACAGCTCGGCAAGCAATAGTTCGTATCCGTAGACGGCCTTGGCGAACTCGCCCTTAGCGGTAAGCCTGCCTTCAGCGATATGCCCCATCTCCTTCAATAACGCCAGCTTCGACTCCATCAGCTTCAGGGCCTCCTTCTGCTGGTGCGGCCTCGTCTGGAAATAATGCATCGAGAGGGGATAGATATTGAAGAGTTCTTCCCTGTATTTCTGGTATAGATTGAGCATGGTAGCGTAAGAGGCGTTAAATTGGCTGGAGACGTTCTCGGGCTTCCCGTAGATTATACGTCTTACCTCTTCAAGGCGTATCCTTCTTGGATTAATCCTGCTGTAGACGAAACCCTCCTTATCGATACCGCGCCTGCCGGCGCGGCCGGCCATCTGATAGAAGTCGCGCGTTTTGAGCGTCCTTATGTAACTGCCGTAAAACTTCTTCAACTCATCGAATACGACAGAACGGCTCGGCATGTTAATACCAAGCGCGAAGGTCTCCGTAGTGAATATGACTTTCAAAAGACGGCTCGTGAAGAGCCTTTCAACCGCCTCCTTCAGCGTAGGAAGCATCCCGGCGTGATGAAAGGCGATGCCGCGCTCTATCAAAGACCGCATCGCTATAGCGCTCTTCTCGTGCATGAGGTCAAATCGCCGGCAAAGGTTTTCATATAATGAAAGGATTTTGGAACGTTCCGCGGAATCCAGAAAATCGTGGTTATACAGCTCCGCCGCCAGATATTCCGCCCGTTTTCTGCCGAAGACAAAATATATGCACGGAAGGCCGTCCTTATATTCGATATACTTTATGAGTGAATTCGTCCTGTTAGGCTTATGCCCGTGGAATTTACGCAATTTATTGATATCGTCGACGACCTGGTTATTCTCCTGATAGAAGAAGTGGAGGGGAACGGGCCTCTCGTTTTCGATTACGACCTTGACCGTCTTCTTATGTATCGATTCGATCCATTTGGCGAACTCGCCGATATTCGGTATCGTCGCGGAGAGGCAAAGGATATTCATGTGGGCCGGCAGGAATATGAGCGACTCTTCCCACACGGTGCCGCGCTCGGGGTTGTCTATATAATGGACTTCGTCGAATATTATCCAGGAATATTTCTTCAGGCTTTCCGGCTCGTCGAGGACCTTGTTGCGGAATATCTCGGTAGTCATTATAAGAATGGGGGCGTCGGCATTAAGCGAGACATCGCCGGTCAGTATCCCGATCGAATCTTTGTAATCGACCGTGAAATCGCGGAACTTCTGGTTCGAGAGCGCCTTGATAGGCGCGGTATAGATGACGCAGGTCTTATCCCGAAGGGCGGTCTCGATGACGTGCTCGGCTATGGCGGTCTTGCCCGCGCCCGTAGGGGCAGAGACGATGACCGAGTGGCCGTTATTGATATGCCCGATCGCCTCCTCTTGAAACCTGTCGTATACCATAGAGTTATTATAGCGTATTATCAGGATTAATTAAATAGCAAATAAAAGGGTCACACCCATTTATTTTCGCGCTATAAGCTAACTAATTTTTTCGTCTCTCATCGAAGGCGGAACTTTTGTGGTCGCCTTATACATGGCGTTAGCTGGGCGGCTACGGAAGAATACGGCGGCATGTGAAGCTCCACCGCCTCTCGGCGTTGTGCTTCGCGGGATCGCGAAATTTTTCGATCTACTGTAATGTGATGTGGCGACGTGGTGAGCAGGGCCTGTAAATTTTTGTGGATTGGTCCGCTATAGTTAAATAGCGGCGGCACAAAAATTTACCTGGAGCGAGGCCGCCGCTGGAGCGGCCGAGCGTCCCTGCGAACCACTCGACACAGCACATTTGACCGGTGGATCGAAAAATTTCGCTATTCCAATTAAAATGTAGTATACTATTTTCCATGAGCTGCCAGCAGGCGCTTAAGAAAGAAGGTGCAGGGTGAAGAAAAGGATAAGAATAGGCATTCTCACAGCCGGCGGAGACTGCCCCGGAATAAACGCCGTGATCAGGGCGGTGGCGAAGAAAGCCATTCATGAGATGGATGCCGAGATAATAGGCTTCGAGGACGGCTACGAAGGTTTAGTAAATGACCGACATAGAAAACTTGAGTATAATGATCTTTCAGGCATCCTCACTGTCGGCGGCACGATACTTGGCACATCGAAGAAAGCGAACCCTTACCGCTACGCCTTTAAAAAAGACGGTAAGCTCGAATTCAAAGACATGTCAAAACAAGCGATAAGAAATTACGGGGACCTGGACCTGTCGTGCCTTGTCTGTATCGGCGGCGACGGAACACTCTATGTGGCATCCAAATTATTCAAAGACGGGATCCCTGTCATCGGCGTGCCTAAGACGATCGACAACGACATAATGGGCACCGACATAACTTTCGGGTTCGATTCCGCCGTGTGGGTAGCGACGGAGGGGATAGACAGGCTGCACTCCACCGCACAGTCCCACCACAGGGCGATGATCATCGAGGTGATGGGTCATCGCGCCGGATGGCTCGCGCTTTATTCCGGCATCGCCGGCGGCGGCGACGTCATCCTGATACCTGAGATTCCATACGAGATCGACTTCATTATCAAGAAGGTCCTGGAAAGAAGCAGGAAAGGAAAGAGGTTTAGTATAATAGTCGTCGCGGAAGGGGCAAAGCCCAAGGGCGGCGGCGTCGTCATCCAGCGCATTGTAAAAGAGAGCTCTGACCCGATCCGCCTGGGCGGTATCGGATTCATCCTGGGCGATCAGATAGAGAAGGCGACAGGTATCGAAACACGCACGGTCGTGATGGGCCATCTGCAGAGGGGTGGTTCACCCACACCGTTCGACAGGGTGCTAGCCACCCGGCTCGGAACCAAGGCGGTGGACATGATCAGGGAGAGGGGGTTTGGCTGTATGGCCGGGGTCAGAAAAAACGAAATCGTTAAGGTCCCACTGAAAGATGTCGCAAAAGGCTATAGAACGGTTCCGCTCGACCATCCCTTGATAAAATCGGCTCTGTCTTTATCAACATCGTTCGGAACAAAAAAATTTGCCTGATCTTTATCTTTTTATGGTAAAATTAACGAATAAAAGCCTGTGAGAGGGGCAGCCGATGCAAAATGTATTTAATGCCGCCGAAGTCATTGATATGGGCATTGAGAAAGAGAAGAAGAGGCGCGATTTTTACGCGCTTGCGGCCGCCGCATTCAAGGATAAAGAAGTGAGGGATCTATTCACAAAGCTCCGCGATTGGGAAGAGCTCCACATAAAGAAATTCATGGAGATCCGCAATGCCATCGAAGAATCTGAAGTTTCCGAAACATACGAGGGTGAATTCGCATCATACGTAAAAGCGACGGTAGACGATATTCTGTATAAGCAGGTATCGGCGGAATGGTTCGCGAAATTTGTAAAATCGGAACTCGCGGCGATACAATACGGCATAGGTTTCGAGAAGGACGCAATCTTGTTTTTTAATGAGCTGTTGAAATACATGAACCCGTACCACAAGGAAAAAGTCCAGGCGCTTATCGATGAGGAGAAGAAGCACCTGATTTACCTAAGTGAGTTAAGACAAAGATGTGAAGGGAGGTGAGGAGAATGGCGAAATTTAATTTTGACAGGCCAATGTCTCAAGGAAGCGGCTCAAAGGCTTCCGTTAGCTCTAGCCAGATCACGGATATGATCAGAAAAAAGGCTTACGAACTCTACGAGAAGAGAGGCAGGAAGCCCGGCCGCACGATGGAAGACTGGTTAGAGGCGGAACGTATAATAAAAAAAAGGGCTCTTTAACGCTTCTTAATAAACCTGGACTCTAGTTAACCCGAATAACCGACGGAGTCCAGGTTTTGTTGTTGAAACCGGAAAATAGTAAAGTGAAGATATCTGTAAAGGTAAAACCTAATTCAAAAAAACCCGGCGTCGAGATCGCCGCAAACAACGAATACATCCTGCGAGTCAGGGAAAAGGCCCTCGACGGCAGGGCGAATGCCGCCGCAATCAAATTACTTAGCGAATATTCAGGGGTACCGAAAGCCGGGATATCTATCATTAAAGGCCATACCTGCAGAAATAAAATCATACGGATTGACAAATAACTAATCTGTGGTATACTAGATACAGATAAGCGCAGAGTAGCGCGCAGGGGATAAAGATGTCCCTTTTGGCGAAGTAAGGCCAAAAGGGATTTTTTATTGGGACAAGGGCGTTCTATGCCGAAAAACTAACGGCAGATGAACGCTCTTTTTATTAAACCGATACGACCTACGCGGTGGGACCTACGCGGTCCCACCGCGTAGGTCAACCAAGGTAATGGTGATGAATTATGGATTTCAGGATATTGCTCGAAAAGATAACGCCGGCGCTAAAGTTTATCGCGCGAAAACACCTCCTTACATGTTTTTACGATGAAGGAGACCTTTATCAGGAAATGTGCCTGTACTTATGGCGGAATTACGGACACGGGCTTCCGATAGGCATCAATGAGTCTTATGTAATCAAAGGCTGCGAATTCCATATACAGAATTTCCTGAGGAAAGGAAGGCCGAAGGTAATGCTCTCGAGCCTCGATGAACTCGTAAGCCCCGAGGGGCCGACATTGGGCGACATACTGGAAGATAAGAAGGGATCTTCGGGTTTCGGCATAGAGGAGAAGATCACTATCGATGAAATCAGAAATATCGGCCTGACCGAAAAAGAAAGGTCGGTGCTATCATATCTTTTGAAAGGATGCACCGTCCGCGAAGCCGCCGGCCAACTCGGCATCTCGCACGTCATGGTCTTGAAGCACAAAAAGGCGATTATTAAAAAATACCGCGAGAAGAGGTTACCGGGAGAGCAGGTTTTTTACTTATAGATAGTGGTTGTAGAGTTTTGACAAAGGCGTCTATTCGATCTACGCGAGATTGATGACGCCTTTTTTTGTTTTTATAACTACTAAAATAGGGGCGAGATGATAAATTCAGGAGATACGGCGTGGGTGCTTACTTCGACAGCGCTTGTAATGCTGATGACGGCGCCCGGGCTCGCGTTCTTTTACGGAGGGCTCGTGCGCAGGAAGAACGTACTTGCCACGATGATGCAGTCGTTCTTTGTATTATGCCTGATAAGCATACAGTGGATTTTATGGGGATACAGCCTGGCTTTCGGCCCTGATAAGTGGCATTTTATCGGAAGCTTCGCGTGGTTTGGCCTTAAGGGCGTGGGTATGGCGCCCAACCCGGATTATGCCTCAACGATACCTCACTTACTCTTCATGGTATACCAGATGATGTTCGCGGTAATCACTCCGGGTCTCATAACCGGCGCCTTTGCCGAAAGAATGAAGTTCTCGGCGTATGTCATATTCACGCTTCTGTGGACAACGCTGGTCTATGACCCTATCTGTCACTGGGTGTGGGGCGCAGGCGGATGGTTAAGGAATATGGGCGCTCTCGATTTCGCGGGAGGCGCCGTAGTTCACGTATCATCAGGCATCTCGGCGCTTGTCTCGGCCCTTATATTAGGTAAGAGGAGAGGTTACGGCCGCGAACCGATGCCGCCGCATAATCTACCGCTGACGATCCTGGGAGCGGCGCTTTTATGGTTCGGATGGTTCGGATTTAACGCCGGAAGCGCTCTGGGCGCGAACGTTCTGGCTGTATGGGCGTTCATCGCCACAAATACGGCTGCGGCGGCGGCCGCGCTCACATGGATGTTCATAGAATGGAAAGCTACTGGCAAGCCGACAATACTAGGCGGAGCAACGGGCGCTGTGGCGGGACTTGTCGCTGTAACTCCGGGTGCCGGCTTCGTCTCTCCGATGTCGGCGATATTGATAGGCGCGGCGGCGGCGTTCGTCTGTTACACCGCTGTGGCAATTATTAAACTGAAACTCGCGTATGACGATTCACTCGACGCGTTCGGAGTGCACGGAGTAGGCGGTACACTGGGCGCCCTTCTCACAGGACTCTTCGCGCAGAAACTCATCAACCCTGCCGGCAATAACGGCTTATTCTTCGGGAACCCTGCGCAGTTCGGAATCCAGGCCATAGGCGTTGCCGCTACGATCATATATTCGGTAGCTGTTACTTTCATACTTCTGAAAGTGGTCGATGCCATTGTGGGCCTGCGAGTTCCAGATGACGAAGAGGTTGTAGGGCTGGATATCACCCAGCATGAAGAAAGCGCATACACGCTGTTAGATTAGATATAAAATTTCAGAGGAGGCAGTCATGAAATTGATAATAGCGGCAATCCAGCCGCATAAGCTCGAAGATGTGCTGCGGGAGCTGGACAAGAAAGAGGTCTATCTTAAAACCGTATCAAACGTCCTGGGATGCGGGAGGCAAAAGGGACGAACGGAAGTATACAGAGGGAGGAAGGAGACCGGAAACCTTCTTAAGAAGATCCGGCTTGAGATCGCGGTCAACGACAATTACGTCAAACCTGCTATAGAGGCGATAATAAAAGGCGCCAAGACGGGCAATATAGGGGACGGCAAGATATTTATAGTGAATCTGGAGGAATGCTTCAGGATACGGACGGGAGAAACAGGCTCGATAGCCATCGGATAAAAAATTTGGTTACCAAAACAGGCTCTTTTTTACTTGTATATATTGATTCCAGGGTTGTGGCAAGACTTGCGTCAAGCGTTTGTGCAAATAGCGCATTAAAACAAAGGTGTTTTAAAGCCGCAGTGGCTTAAAACACCTTTTTTATTTAACCAATCGGAGGTACGAAATGGCAAAGAAGACGAAACAGGATGTTCTGAAACTGGTAAAGGAGAATGACGTAAAGTTCATGCGCCTATGGTTTACCGACGTGGTAGGGCAGGTAAAGAGCTTCTCGATTACAGATAAGGAATTTGAAGGCGCTCTTGAAAACGGGATGGGTTTTGACGGTTCTTCGATAACCGGTTATCAGGATATAGAAGAATCCGACATGATTGCGATGCCCGACCCCGACACATTCCAGATATTGCCGTGGCGGCCATCCGAGAAAGCCGTAGGCAGGATGATATGCAATATCCTGAACCCGGATAAGACGCCTTACGAAGGCGATCCGCGCTACGTGCTGAAAAGAGCCCTTGATCGGGCGGGTAAAATGGGCTTCGATCATTTCTATCTGGGGCCTGAACTCGAATATTTCTACTTCAAATCCGATGCCGCTCCGGACATCCTGGACAAGGGAGGATATTTCGACCTCACGACGCTGGACGTGGCAAGCGATCTTAGAAGAGAGACGGTGCTGGCCCTTGAAAAGATGGGGATAGACGTAGAATATTCCCATCACGAGGTTGCCCCGTCACAGCATGAAGTCGACATGCGCTACAAGGATGCGCTCGCGATGGCGGATAACGTGATAACATACAGGGTGGTCGTGAAAGAGATCGCGAGCAAATTCGGGGTATACGCGACGTTTATGCCGAAGCCGATTTTCGGCCAGAACGGTTCGGGTATGCATACTCATCAATCGCTATTCAAAGGGAGCAAGAACGCTTTCTTCGACGCTAAAAGCGAAGACTCACTTTCGGATACGGCGCGCAGTTACATAGCGGGCCTATTGAAACATGCGAAAGAGATATGCGCCATATTCGCGCAGACCACCAATTCATACAAAAGGCTGGTGCCCGGATACGAAGCGCCGGTATATGTAGCGTGGAGCCGCAGGAACAGGAGCGCGCTCGTCAGGGTGCCTCTATACTATCCCGGCAAAGAAAATGCGACGCGGTGCGAATTCAGGGCATGCGACCCGGCATGCAATCCGTATCTTACATTTGCGGCCATGCTCCACGCCGGCCTGGACGGCATAGAAAAAGGTTATAAAGTGCCCAGGCCCATGGATACGAATCTGTACCATTTAACCGATCTGGAACGCAGACAGAAAGGCATCGAGACGCTTCCTGACTCACTCGGCCATGCGATTTCGATAGCCGAGAACAGCGAACTTGTAAAAAAGGTTCTTGGGGAGCATATCTTCCCGAGATTTGTAGAGCTGAAGAAAAAAGAATGGGATGAATACAGGATTCAGGTTCCTCAGCATGAACTCGAGAAGTATCTTTCGGTCCTGTAATTAAGGCTGGGACACATCTCATTCTATGAATGGGATGTGTCCCTCAATTTTAACCATGGATGCACAAAAAATGGGCATGGATAAACAGTTTTATAAAATAGATATCGACAAAACCTACGAAAATATAATGAGCGATGATAAATTTCAAGCACTTTCCTCACAAACAGGGATTGTATGACCCGGGCTTCGAGCACGACTCTTGCGGCGTGGGATTCGTTTGTAATATAAACGGCCGGAAATCATACGACATCGTGAGAAAAGGCATCGAGGTGCTTGAGCGCTTAAGCCATCGCGGGGCCGTTGGAGCCGATCCCGATACGGGAGACGGCGCAGGCATACTCATACAGATACCGCATAAGTTCTTACTTAATGACTGCCGAAAGAAAGGCTTTTTGCTGCCCGAGGCCGGTTCTTACGGAACAGGGCTCGTGTTCCTGCCTACAAATGATAAGGATAGGGAATTTTGCACCGGCATATTCAAGAGGATAGCCGAAGAAGAGGGGTGTGTCTTTCTGGGTTGGCGCGATATTCCGGTCGACAGTTCCGTAATAGGTAAACTTGCCCGAGACACCCAGCCATTCATGTCTCAGGTATTTATAAAGAGCCCTATTGCGCCGGATGATCAGCTTGCCTTCGAAAGAAAATTATACTTAATACGCAAACAGATCGAGGGCACAATCAAGGCTTCTTCGGTGGAGCAAAAATCCTTCTTTTATATTACAAACTTATCGTCCAGGACGTTAAGCTACAAGGGGCTCTTAAAGCCATCCCAGTTAAGCGGCTTTTTTCTTGACCTGCAGGATAAATCGATAGAAAGCTCTCTCGGCCTTGTCCACTCGCGATACAGCACCAACACCTTCCCGACATGGGACCTGGCGCAGCCGTTCAGGTTTCTCGCCCATAACGGCGAGATAAATACTCTGCGCGGCAACATAAACTGGGTAAGCGCCAGGGAGCGGATGCTCGCAAGCCCGCTATTCGGCACGGATATCGAAAAGCTTAAACCGGTCATAGTAAAAGGGGGCAGCGATTCGGCGACGATAGATAATATTTTCGAGCTGCTCGTCCTCTCCGGAAGGTCTTTAGAGCACACCATGATGATGCTGATACCCGCGGCATGGGAACGCGATAAGTTCATGCAAAAAGAATTGAAGGATTTTTACAAATATCACGCGTGTTTCATGGAGCCGTGGGACGGCCCCAGCGCAATAGCGTTTACAGACGGGCGGAATATCGGCGCTGTCCTCGACAGAAACGGCCTTCGCCCGGCCCGCTACATCGTAACTAAAGACGGCTTCGTGGTGATGGCGTCCGAGGTCGGCGTTCTTGATATAGACCCAGCAAATATTAAGGCGAGCGGCCGGCTTGAGCCAGGCAAAATATTCTTCATCGATACCGCGCGGGGGTTGATAGTAAATGACTCCGAGATTAAAAAAAACGTCTCCGGCCGTTATCCGTACGGTAAGTGGAATACCGATAATATGGTCGACCTCGATAAACTTACAGGAAGCCCGGTAAACAGCCAAAGATCAGATGATATATTATCGAACCTGAAAGCGTTCGGCTACTCAAGAGAAGACCTTAAAATCATCATTAAGCCTATGGCCGAAGAAGGCAAGGAACCTGTGGGGTCGATGGGAAGCGACATCCCCCATGCCGCCCTGTCAAAGGAGCCTCAAGGCCTCTATAACTATTTCAAACAACTATTCGCGCAGGTTACAAACCCGCCCATAGATTCTATAAGAGAAAGGCTCGTCATGTCACTCGAGAGTTTCATAGGCCCGGAAAAGAATATCCTTGAGGAGACCCCGGAGCACAGCCATAAAGTCAGGGTTAAGAACCCTATTCTTACAAATGAGGAGCTTGAAAAGATACGGGATATAAGCATAAACGGTTTTAGGACCAAGACGATATACACTTTCTTTGATGCGGCGAGCGGTAAGGACGGCTTCCTGCGCGCGCTGGAAAGAATCTGTTTTGAGGCTGAGTACGCCATCGAAAAAGGCCACTCTTTTATAATACTGAGCGACCGCGGCGCAGATAAGGATAACATCGCCCTGCCGGCGCTTTTAGCGGCAAGCGCCGTTCATCACTATCTTGTAAGAAAGACGATACGTTCCCAGGTCGCTATACTGGTTGAAAGCGCGGAACCCAGAGAAGTCCACCATTTCGCTCTCCTATTCGGTTACGGCGCGGATTGCATAAATCCATATCTCGCCTATGAGACCGTCGAATATCTGATAAAAGAGGAAGAGATCGGACTGGAGCCCAGGAAGGCCATTGCGAATTATAAGAAAGCTTTAATGGACGGGATATTGAAGATACTATCTAAGATGGGAATCTCCACCCTTAGAAGTTATCGTGGCGCGCAAATATTCGAGGCGCTGGGCCTTGATGATGAACTGATAGATAAGTACTTTACCGGCACCGTATCGCGGATCGGGGGGGTGGGAATCGATGGAATAGCGGATGAGACGATAAAAAGACACGGATACGCCTATCCTGAAAGAGATACGGAAAGCCCAAATCTTGCAAGCGGAGGGGTGTATCAATGGAAAAGAGACGGAGAATTTCACCTCTGGAACCCCGAAAGCATCGCGGCACTGCAGGATTCAACGCGCGATAATGATTTCAACAGGTATCTGGCCTTTGCGCAATTAATCAACGACCAGTCGTCTAATCCCACGACTTTAAGAAGCCTGTTAAACTTTAAACAATGCGATCCGATCCCCGTAAATGAGGCTGAGCCTGTTGAGAAGATAATGAAACGTTTTGTAACCGGTGCGATGAGCTTCGGATCTATCTCCAGGCCTGCCCACGAGACGATAGCCATCGCGATGAACAGGATAGGCGGCAAATCCAACACCGGCGAAGGAGGCGAGGATCCTAATAGGTTTGTTACGCTGCCAAACGGAGACTCCAGGCGAAGCGCCATAAAACAGGTTGCGTCGGGAAGGTTCGGCGTCACCACCAACTATCTCGTCAATGCGGACGAGATACAGATAAAGATCGCCCAAGGGGCCAAGCCAGGCGAAGGGGGACAACTGCCAGGGCATAAGGTTAGCGAGATAATCGCCCGGACGAGATATACCACTCCGGGTGTTACTTTAATATCGCCGCCTCCGCACCATGACATATATTCTATCGAAGACCTGGCGCAGCTTATATTTGACCTGAAGAATGTAAACCCCGGGGCGCGCGTAAGTGTGAAGCTCGTTTCGGAGATAGGCGTCGGCACGGTCGCGGCTGGCGTCGCGAAAAGCCATGCCGACATGATCCTTATATCGGGCGGAGACGGAGGGACGGGCGCCTCACCGAGGAGTTCGATAAGATACGCGGGGCTGCCGTGGGAACTCGGCCTTTCCGAAACACACCAGACGCTTTTATTAAATAATCTGCGTTCGAGAGTCCGCTTGCAAACCGACGGGCAGATGCGCACGGGCCGCGATGTCGCGATCGCCGCCCTCCTGGGGGCCGAAGAATATGGTTTCTGCTCGGCCGTACTTGTAGCGATAGGCTGCGTCATGCTGAGGCACTGCCACTTTAACAACTGTTCGGCCGGCGTGGCAACACAGGACGAGACTTTGCAGAAGAGGTTTAAAGGCAGGCCCGAATTTATAGTAAATTATTTCCGTTTTGTAGCGGAGGAACTTCGGCAAATTATGGCGAGCCTTGGAATAAGGACGATGGATGAGATGATAGGAAGAACGGACCTTCTTGAGGTAAAGAGCGCCATCATACCTTTAAAAGCAAAAGGAATGGATTATTCCAGGATTCTTTATAAACCTGACCTTCCTGAAAATGTTGGACGATATTGCGCAACCAAAAAGGAAAGCAATCTCGACTCCGTCCTTGATAAAGAGCTCATAAAAATGTGTAAGGATGTTTTTGAGAAGAACAAGCCAATAGCGATCTCTCTCGGCATCAATAATACAAACAGGGCTACGGGCGCGATGCTTTCAGGCGAGGTCGTGAGGCGTTCGGGGGACGGCGTATTGCTGGAAGATACGATCACCTGCAAATTCAAAGGGACTGCAGGACAATCTTTCGGCGCATTCCTGACGAAAGGGATCACGTTTGAACTGGAAGGCATGGCTAACGATTATGTCGGAAAGGGCATCTCGGGCGGTAAGATAATAGTCTACGCGGACAGGCGAGCGGATTACGCGCCGGACGAGAATATAATCATAGGCAATACCGCTTTCTACGGCGCGATATCGGGCGAGGCATACATATCCGGCGCCGCGGGAGAGAGGTTCTGCATAAGGAACTCGGGGCTATACGCCGTTTGCGAAGGCGTCGGTGATCACGGGTGCGAGTATATGACCGGCGGAAGGGTGATCGTGCTGGGACACACGGGGCGGAATTTCGCCGCGGGCATGTCCGGCGGCATAGCTTATGTATACGATGAAGATAAGGCATTCAAGGACAGATGCAATATGGATATGGCCGTTATTGAAGAGGTAAAAGAATCTGATAGGGGCACGATCTATAACCTCCTCCACAACCATTTCAAATACACAAAAAGCTCCAAAGCGAAAAAGATCATCGACAACATGCATGCGGAACTTAAGAAGTTCGTCAAGGTAGTGCCGATAGAATATAAACGCATCCTTGAAGGCGTAAAAGTGGTAGAGAAACTGGATCTCGCGGAGGCATTCGATGGGTGATGTGAGAGGTTTCTTAAAAATCGCGAGAGAGAACGCGGAATACAGGCCGGTCTGTGAGCGCGTCAAGGATTTCGGCCATGTATCCAAATTGCGTGCTGAGAAACAGTCCGAAGAGCAGGCATCGCGCTGCATGGACTGCGCAACCCCGTTCTGTCACTGGGGATGCCCGACCGGAAACTATATTCCGGAATGGAACGATCACGTCTTCCGCGGCAAATGGGATGAGGCGGCTATATTACTGGAAGCCACAAACAACCTGTCGGAGATAACGGGACGAGTATGCCCTGGGCTGTGTGAATACGCGTGCGTTCTGGGGCTAAATGACGATGCCGTGACGATACGCGAAAACGAACTTGCTATCGTGGAGCATGCCTTCAAAAACGGCCTCGTCAAACCGAAGCGCGTAAGAACAAAAACGGGTAAGAAAACGGCCATTGTCGGGTCCGGCCCGGCCGGATTGTCGGCCGCGGTACAGCTGAATAGCGCCGGGCATAGCGTAACTGTTTTTGAACGGGACGACGCGCCCGGAGGCATATTACGTTACGGCATACCTGACTTTAAACTGCAGAAAAATATCATAGACAGGCGCATCAATATATGGAAAAAAGAGGGCATTATCTTTAAAACAGGCGTAAATGTAGGAGTGGGCTATCCAAGCGAAAAACTTTTAGGTGAATTTGACGCGGTTTTGCTGGCGGGCGGCTCCAGGGTTCCGCGTGATTTAAAGATAGAGGGAAGGGAATTGAAGGGCATACATTTTGCGATGGATTATCTATGCCAGACAAATAGAAAGCTTGCCGGCGGCAAGATACCGCAAGGCAGGCTTATAGACGCGAAAGGAAAGAAGGTCGTTGTGATAGGCGGAGGAGATACCGGCTCGGACTGTGTCGGGACCGCCAACAGGCAGGGCGCGGCTTGCGTTGTGCAGATAGAGGTATTGCCGCAGCCTCCGGAATATCGAGGCTGCGAATGCCCCTGGCCAAAATACCCGGCGCTTTTGAAGACGACGTCGAGCCATGAAGAAGGCGTAAGCCGCCATTGGGAAGTGACTACAAAAAGTTTCGTCGGTGAAAAAGGTTTTGTGAAGAAGCTTTCTTGCGCAAAGGGGAGCGGCAAGTTAGAGATAGAAGCGGATCTCGTCATTCTTGCCGTAGGTTTTCTTCATCCCGAACATTCCGGATTGCTCGCGGATCTAAACGTCAAATTAGACGAGCGCGGAAATGTCAAAACCGGCGCGGATTACATGACTTCGGTCAAAAAAGTATTTTCCGCCGGCGACATGAGGCGCGGCCAGTCGCTGGTCGTGTGGGCTATTTCGGAGGGCAGGCGCTCTGCTTTTTATATCGATAAACACCTGATGGGCGAGAGCGGTTTACCGTTAATATAGGGAATACTAAAATGATATCTACGGGAATTAATGGTTTGGATAGCGTGATTACCGGCTTAAGAGCCGGTGATAATGTGGTCTGGCAGATAGATAATATAAAGGACTACATCGATCTCGTAAAACCCTTTGTGGGCGAGGCGCTAAAAGGGAAAAAGAAGGTCATATATATGAGGTTTGCGCCGCACAAAGAACTCATTAAACCCTCGAAACGGATAAAGCGGTATGAGCTGAATGCCTATGCCGGCTTTGAATCATTTACCACCAGGGTAAATAATATTATTACACAGGAAGGCGAGGGCGCGTATTACGTATTCGATTGCCTTTCAGAGCTTCTGTCGGCATGGGCCACAGACTTCATGATAGGGAATTTTTTCATGGTAACGTGCCCGTACCTTTATGAGCTGAAAACTCTGACATATTTTTCGATAATGCGCAACAACCATTCCTTTAAGTCGATAGCCCTGATACGCGAAACTACGCAGCTTTTGATGGACGTCTATCATTGCGAAAAAAGCCTTTATATACATCCCCTCAAGGTATGGAACCGTTATACCCCGACAATGTTCCTGCCGCACCAGAAGGAGAAGGACAGATTTGTTCCCATTAGTGACAGTGTCAATGCCGTCAAGATACTCTCGTATATCCGCGAAAAAGGCGCCCAGGAGCTGACCAGACGCAATCTCGACTACTGGGACATCCTCTTCCTTGAGGCGGAGGACCTGATAACCGGCAATGCCTCAAAGGAAAAGATAAAGGACGCGGTTAGGAGGTTATGCGGCCTGATGGTAACGAAGAATAAAAAGATCCTGTCCCTTGCCATAAACAATTTTTCGCTTGAGGAGCTGATAGAGATAAAGTCGAGGCTTATAGGCACAGGCTTCATCGGTGGGAAGAGCGTGGGGATGCTCCTTGCCAGGAAGATGCTCTCAAAATCGAGTTCGCTCGATTGGCAGAGATTATCGGAGCCCCATGATTCATTCTATATCGGTTCGGACATATTCTATTCCTATATAGTGCAGAACCGCTGGTGGAAACTGCGCATGCAGCAGAAGACGGACGCCGGTTACTTCGCGATCGCGAAGATTCTGAAAGAGAAGATGCTTTACGGGACTTTCTCCGAAGAGATAATGGAGCATTTCCAGCGCATCATAGAATACTTCGGCACATCTCCCATAATAATACGCTCGAGCTCTCTTCTTGAGGACGGATTCGGAAACGCGTTCGCGGGTAAGTACGAGAGCGTCTTCCTGGCAAATCAGGGCTCGCCCGAACAGAGGTATATTCAGTTCGCCGAGGCCGTAAAGAGGATCTACGCAAGCGCCATGAATGAAGACGCGCTGGTATACCGAAAGCAGAGGGGGCTGGATAAGCTCGACGAACAGATGGCGCTTCTTGTGCAGAGGGTCTCCGGGGCTCCCCATAAAAACTATTTTTTCCCGGATCTCGCGGGCGTCGGCGTATCCTACAATACATACGTATGGAATGAAAATATGGACCCAAAGGCCGGGATGCTGAGGCTCGTATTCGGCCTCGGCACGAGGGCGGTCAACCGCGTTGAGGGCGATTACCCCAGGATGGCAGCGCTCGATAACCCCTTGCGAAGGCCTTACGCTGAGAAGGACGATCTGAGGAAGTTTTCACAGCACGATGCGGACGTTATCGATACCAGAGAGAACGCGCTCGCAACAGTCCCGTTCGAAAAGCTCATAAGCGAGAAGGCATATACGGACATGCACCGGCTCGCCGTAAAAGACTACGAAGCCGCGGAGATGATGCGTTCGAGGCCTCAAGCCGAAGAGAAGGACTACTGGATATTGACGCTTGATAATGCATTCAGCGATAACACTCTTACGAACGCTTTCAAGAAGATGCTTGGGCTATTGGAAGAAAGCTACCGCTATCCGGTAGAAATAGAATTCACCGTTAACTTTACCCCGTTACACCCAAAGAGTGTAACGGGGTTTACTAAAGATAATAAATTCAAAATCAATCTTCTGCAGTGCAGGCCCCTGCAAACGCACGGATTGGGCCAAAGGGTCGAGATACCCGATCGGATAGCGAAAGATAAGACGCTTTTTGAATCGCGCGGTTATTTCCTGGGAGGCAATATATCGCAAGGCATCGCGCGCGTTATATACGTAGATCCGTCCCGGTATAACGAGCTTGCGCAATCGGATAAATATGAGATAGCGAGAATAATCGGCGCTTTAAACAGGGGTATTACGGATAGAATTAAGACGCCCGCGCTCCTCATGGGGCCCGGGAGGTGGGGAACCACAACGCCATCTCTTGGCGTTCCGGTCAAATTCGCGGAGATAAACAATATCGCCGTCCTTACGGAGATATCTTCTTCCGCGGGCAACCTCATGCCCGAGCTGTCCTTCGGAACGCATTTCTTCCAGGACCTTGTTGAGACAAAGATATTCTATATCGCGCTATTTCCGGAAAAGGAAGGTATTGTCTTCAACTACGAATGGCTGAAAAAAACGCCTGATATATTTTCAAAACTGATGCCTCAATCCGCTAATTATAAAGATGTCATCAGCGTCTATGACGTGAGCGAAAAAAACCTTAAGATCATGTCGGATGTGGTATCACAAAAAGTCATTTGTTTCTCGGACAAGAAAGGAGCTCGCCATGGCTAAGTACATATTCGTAACGGGGGGCGTGGTTTCAAGCCTCGGGAAAGGCATAACATCGGCATCCATAGGCAAGATTCTCGAATCGAAAGGATTGAAGGTCACTCTAATAAAATGCGACCCGTATATAAACGTCGATCCCGGCACGATGAACCCTTACCAGCACGGGGAGGTCTACGTGCTTGATGACGGCGCCGAGACCGACCTCGATCTCGGCCATTATGAACGTTTTACGAATGCCGCCCTCACCAGAGACAATAACATCACGACCGGCAAGATATATTACTCTGTAATAACAAAAGAACGAAGAGGCGACTATCTGGGCAAGACCGTCCAGATAATTCCGCATATTACCGACGAGATAAAGAACGCGATAAAGAAGGCCGCCGAGAATAGAAAAGTGGACGTCGTCATAGTCGAGATAGGCGGAACGGTCGGAGATATCGAAAGCCTGCCGTTCCTTGAGTCAATAAGGCAGCTGCGCCTGGAGGTGGGGAAGGACTATGCGATCAATGTCCACGTGACACTCGTTCCGTATATAAAATCCGCGGGCGAGATCAAGACCAAGCCCACCCAGCACAGCGTAGGAACCTTGCGCGAAATAGGCATAATCCCCGACGCTATAATATGCAGGACAGAGAAGAGCCTCACCCCCGAAACCAAGGCGAAGATCGCGCTCTTTTGCAATGTTGACAGCGAAGCCGTAATACAGGGAATAGACGTCGAAAGCATTTATGAAGTCCCGTTATGCCTCAAAAAGGAAGGCCTTGACAGGCTGATTACGCGTTTATTGAACCTGAAATGCGGGGAGGGCAGCCTCGCGGAATGGGAAAATTCCGTAATAAAAAGATTAAAATTCCCGTCGAAGGAAGTGGAAATAGCCGTCATCGGGAAATATATAACTCTGCAGGATGCGTATAAGTCCATATACGAAGCGCTTATCCACGGCGCCATAGCAAACAACGCGAAGCTCATAATAAGAAGAGTCGATTCGGAGGACATAGAAAAGGACGGCGCAAAAGCAAGCCTTGAGGGAGCAAGTGGAATACTTGTCCCCGGCGGTTTCGGATCTCGCGGCATAGAAGGAAAGATACGGGCCATTCAATACGCGCGCGAGTTCAATATACCGTATTTCGGTTTGTGCCTGGGAATGCAGGCAGCCGCGATAGAATTTGCCAGGAACGTCTGCGGAATGAAGAGCGCGAATTCAACGGAATTCGATAAGCGCACCAAATATCCTGTCATAAGCCTGCTTGAGGAACAGAAGCATGTAAAGGATATGGGCGCAACAATGCGCCTCGGCGAATACGAGTGCGTATTGAAGAAAGGCTCGAAAGCTCGCCAGGCATATAAAAAGACGAAGATCTACGAAAGGCACCGTCACAGGTATGAATTCAACAATAAATATAGAAGCGCCATGGAGAAAAAGGGGATAACTTTCAGCGGCATCTATCCGAAAAAAGACCTTGTCGAGATAATAGAATTAAAAGGCCGCCCGTGGTTCGTGGCCTGCCAATTCCATCCGGAATTTAAATCCAAGCCGGATAAGCCCCATCCGCTCTTCAGCGACTTCATAAAAGCCGCGCTTAGAAATAAATAGACTCCGGGAACGGGATAATCTATAATTAAAGTAATGAAAGAGACTATATTAATCATAGAAGACGAAAAAGATATAGTCAAGATGCTGGAATACAACCTGAAGAAGGAAGGATTCAGGGTTCGGTCTATCCGCAACGGTGAGGATGCGTTAAATTCAGTAAACAGCGCGCGCCCCGATCTTATAATTCTGGATCTGATGCTTCCGGGTATGGACGGCCTGGAAGTCACTAAAACCCTCAAGGCAAATACCAAAACCGCCTCTACCCCCATCATAATGCTTACCGCGAAAAGCCTGGAATCGGATAAGATCGTAGGCCTCGAATTGGGAGCGGATGACTATGTGACCAAGCCTTTCAGCCCGAGAGAATTGATCGCGCGTATAAAGGCCGTCTTACGCCGTGTAAAGGAAAAGGGCGAGCTGCCTCAGATATTTAAGATAGGCGGCCTCACAATCGATTTTTCCAAGATCAATGTGACTGTTAAAGATAAACCGGCGGAACTTACGTCAAAGGAATTCGAGCTGTTGAAAACATTGATAAAAGCCAAGGGCAGGGTCCTGTCCAGGGACTACCTCCTGGACAGCGTATGGGGTTTTGACCAAGCCGCAGAAATCCAGACCCGGACTGTGGATGCCCACGTTACGACGCTGCGCAAGAAGCTAAAGAACGAATCAAAGCGTATCGTCACCGTAAAAAATTACGGCTACAGGTTCGAAGATGAAACTTAAGTTAATCGCTTCGTATGTTTTCGTTATTTTGGTTTCGTTCGGATTCGTAGCTTTCTTTTTAGATAAAAATCTGGAAGAAAATTCTCTCCGTAATATTAGATCCTCTCTTATCGCTCAAGCCCGGCTGATTGAATCTCACATCACCGCTGAGAATTTGAAAAGAGAGGACAGCCCATACCTGGAAACGCTGGCCGAGGCCTTGGGCCAAAAAGCAAAATGCCGCATTACTGTTATCGGTATCCGAGGCAAAGTCCTGGCCGACTCCGAAAAATCACTGGGAGAGATTCCTCAAATGGAGAATCACCTGTATCGACCGGAAATAAGGGCTGCGTTAGCCGGCGGCATAGGCGCCGACACTCGCCGTTCCCCGACACTGAAGATCGACATGCTTTACGTCGCCATACCTATAAAAGATATGAGCAATACGGCGGGGGTTTTAAGATTGGCGCTTCCATTAGAGGACGTGCGGATGATACTGTCAGGCGTCAGGCGGATAGTATTCCTCGGCGTGTTCCTTGCTTTAATATTTGCCGTTATTTTAGGCTCTGTGGTAGCGGCCCGGATCGCCGGCCCGATCAACAGGATGATCCGTGTCTCCCGCAGGTTTTCCGAAGGTGATTTTAGCCGAAGAATCATCCAAAATTCTAAAGACGAAATCGGAGAGCTCGCGGCCACCTTGAATAAAATGGCGGGGGACATAGAGGATAAAGTGGGGGAGATCCAGGCCCAAAATCAAAAGCTTGCGGCGATCTTCAATGGTATGATCGAAGGCATCATCGTGGCCGACAGGGATAGCCGCTTAATCTCCATTAACCCCGCGGTCGAGAAAATATTCGGCATATCTAAAAAAGAGGCGGAGGGCAGATTATTTCTGGAAAAGATCCGCAATAATGATATTTCCGAGGTTATCGCCAGAGTTCTGAAAACAGGAAAGCCTGTATCCGGCGAAATAACGCTTCTTTATCCTGTGCGCAGAATATTCGAGGTCAATGCCGCGCCTATTTTCGATAACAACACGGCCGGCGGATGCCTGGTAGTCATACATGATATTACGGAAATAAGAAGGCTGGAAACTGTGCGCAGCGACTTTATCGCGAATGTCTCTCATGAACTGAAAACACCTCTTACTTCTATAACGGGTTTTATAGAGACGCTTCTCGAAGGCGCCCTGGATGATAAAGAAAATAGCCGGGAATTTCTTAAAATAATCCAGGAGCATGCCGCGCGGCTCAATAATCTGGTCAATGACCTCCTTTTGCTGTCACATCTCGAGTCGAAAGAAATCGCGATGGAAAAGAAAGATGTCGACTTACGTCAACAGGCGGAAGAAGTAATTCTAGGCTTTAAATCACACCTGAGAAAAAAGAATGTAGGGGTCGAAAACGAATTGCCTCCGGGCCTTTTGGTCAAGGCCGACAAGAACAGGATAGAACAGGTCCTGACAAACCTCATCGATAACGCGATAAAATTTAATAAAGAAAAAGGCTTTATCAAGATTTACAGCCAGGCCTTCGACGATAATATCAAAATTATTGTTGAGGATTCCGGCATCGGCATACCCGAAAAAGACCTGGGCCGCATATTCGAGCGTTTTTACCGAGTCGATAAGGCGCGTTCACGGGAACTCGGCGGAACGGGACTGGGGCTAGCCATAGTAAAACATATGGTAGAACTCCAGGAAGGAGAAGTCGGCGTCGAGAGCACCGAAGGTTTCGGCTCCAAATTCTGGTTCACCCTCCCAAAATAGGCCTTACACAAATTTTACATACTCTTCGAGCGGATTTAATATCGATATTGTATACTCCTTTCTATAAAAAGAAAGGATGAGCGTATGTTTAAAATAATTGTTAAGCTGATATTGCCGGCGTTATTTCTGACTGTCGCCGCCAATAAGGCTTACGCTTACGATAACGGCGATTTTCAAATCTGGCATACCGAAGGCCAGGAGGCGGGGATCGGTAAAGCTGCAAAATTGACCCAGGAAGAGGAGTGGCGTTTCGGCGAGGACTCAAGCGAGTTTTACTACCAGCATTACGATTGGGGCGTCGTTTACGCATTCGACAAAAGGCTGGAGCTGGGTTTCAATTACCGCCAGGTCTACGAAAAGATTAAGCGTAAGTGGATGGAGGAGAACAGGCCTCACGTGAACGCTGCGGTTAAATTAGATCTGTGGAAATTCAAATTTGAAGACCGCAGCCGTATCGAATATCGTCATTTCAGGTACAGGGATGACTTTATCCGTTATCGCAATAGATTCACGCTCAAATATCCGTTCAATTTCAAAAAGCTGAGTTTAGCGCTTTACGCCTCAGATGAGATCTTCATAGCCTCTAACGCTGCCGGGTTTAACGAGAACAGGTTTTATTCAGGCCTGGAATTTAGCCTGGCAAAATATGCGAAAGCCGATATCTATTACCTGCTCAAGGAAAACAGGGTTAAGGCGGATAAGTGGTCATGGACAAACACGTTGGGGACAAAATTAAAAATATTATTTTAGATCGAAAATAAAAAAATTTTACAAGGAGATTATATGAGGGCTATGTTATTGATCTTACTTGCCATCACTATCCCTATTTCGGCTTATGCCGCATCGAATAGGAACTCGATCCAGGTCAAAGGTTCGGATACGATGGTCAATTTGGGTCAGGCCTGGGCTGAAGTATATATGGAGAAGAACACGGGTGATTTTATCGCCGTTACCGGCGGGGGCTCCGGAACAGGGCTTTCCAGCCTCATAAGCGGCACCTGCGACATAGCCATGAGCTCAAGGAACATCAAAGATAAAGAGATAGCCCTGGCAAAACAAAAAGGCATAAACCCGAATGAGATAAAAGTGGCGCTCGATGGTCTTGCCGTTGTGGTAAATCCGGAAAACCCTGTGAGTAAGCTTACCGCAGATCAGCTTGCCGGAATATTTACAGGTAGAATCACCAGTTGGAAAGAACTCGGCGGTAAGAATGAAAAAATCGTTATTCTTTCGCGTGAGGTCAACTCCGGAACTCATGTCTACTTCAAAGAACACGTCTTAAGAAAAAACGACCCTGATTCCAAAGAGGAATTCGCGTCCGGCGCATTAATGCTCTCATCCTCTCAAGCTATCGCCGATGAGGTGGCCGGAAATCCGGCCGCAATAGGGTATTACGGCATGGGGTATATTTCGGGTAAACAAAAACCCATAATGATAGCCAATGATGGATTGTCGGAATATGAGCCCCCTACAATAGAAAATGTCGTGAAAGGAACTTATCCGATATCAAGGCCGTTGTTTTTGTATACAAACGGTCTGCCGCAAGGCTTGATAAAGAAGTTCGTCGATTTCGCCCTCTCCAAAGAAGGGCAGGATATTATATTGGCAACCGATTTTGTTCCGATTAATAAATAAGGCCCATGCGTAAATTCAAAGAGCTTATCATCGAGAAGCTTATATTGATCTGCGGCGTAGCGTCAATATTCTTCGTCGTCCTGATTTTTCTCTTCCTGCTGAAAGAAGGGCTCGCGGTATTTAAAAGCGTAAGCCCTTTTAAATTCCTTCTGGGCAATAACTGGTATCCGATTTCAGAGCCTCCACGGCTAGGCATCCTTCCTTTAATTCTCGGGTCTATTCTAGTTACTTTTGGAGCGGTGATAATTTCGATTCCTATAGGCGTGGGATGCGCGGTTTATATCGCCGAGATCGCTCCGCTAAAGACGAAAGAGATTCTTAAGGGCGGGATAGAATTACTGGCGGCGATACCGAGCGTCGTCCTGGGATTCATCGGAATGGTAACGCTTGTCCCGTTAGTGAAAAATCTATTTCATCTGCCGACAGGCTTAACCGCATTGTCAGGTTCAATCATGCTGGCATTTATGGCCATGCCTACGATCGTTTCGATCGCCGAAGACGCCCTCTATTCGATCCCTAAGACTTATAAAGAAGGCTCTTTCGCTTTAGGCGCGACGCACTGGCAGACGATATGGCGGATAATGCTTCCCGCGGCATCGAGCGGAATATTTGCCGCTGTAATGCTCGGGATAGGCAGGGTCATCGGTGAAACGATGGCGGTCATGATGGTAACGGGTAATGCCGCGGTCATACCGAAAAGCATTCTGGCGCCGGTCAGGACACTAACTGCTACCATAGCAGCCGAGATGGGAGAAGCGGTGGTAGGCAGCGAGCATTATTTCGCGCTATTCGCCGTTGGTATCGTACTGTTTGTGATAAGTTTTGCTGTCAATGTAACCGCGGACCTTTTCTTACATAAAAGACAATAATGAGAAACCCCTACAGAACGCAAAGAATAGCATTTTTCTTTCTATTTCTGGCTACGCTTTTAATAGTAGTACCGGTCGGATTGATCATTGTCATCATCGTTCAGAAAGGCCTGCCCGCGATCACATGGCAGTTTCTTACCGATATCCCGCGGCAGGGGATGCGCGCCGGCGGAATATTTCCCGCGATCGTCGGCACGCTGTGTCTTGTAACAGGCGCCATAATATTTGCGCTGCCGATAGGCTTGCTTTCCGCAATATATTTGAGCGAATATTCAAATGACAATTTTATGAACAGGCTTATCAAGCTTTCCATAGTCAATCTGGCCGGAGTTCCGTCAGTAGTTTACGGGTTATTCGGTCTTGCGCTATTTGTCGTATTTTTCAAATTCGGCGCATCTATCCTTTCGGGCTCTCTTACGCTTGGAATAATGATATTACCTATAATAATTACCACTTCACGTGAAGCGCTTGAAAGTGTTCCGTACTCATTCCGCGAAGTGAGCCTGTCGCTGGGAACGAGCAAATGGCAGACGGTTTGGCATATAGTCCTGCCGAATGCCATACCGGGCATACTGACCGGCACCATCTTAGGCTTAGGCCGGGCGGCGGGCGAGACGGCGCCCATTCTTTTTACCGTCGCGGCATTTTATCTTCCTCATCTTCCGGATTCGATATTCGATCAGGCGATGGCGCTTCCGTATCATCTCTACGTAATATCTACCCAGGTGCCGAATGTCGATGAAAAGATAAGATACGGGACGGCTTTCGTGCTGTTAGCCCTTGTCATGCTCATGAACCTGGTCGCGATAATTATACGTTATAAGTTCAGAAAGAAGAAGAAATGGTAAATGCTTGCGCAAAATTCGAAATACATGACCTGAACATATGGTTTGGTCCCACGCAAGCCGTAAAAGGCGTGAATATGGGAATCCATGCCAATGAGATCCTGAGCGTGATAGGGCCCTCGAACAGCGGAAAGACAACTTTTTTACGGACACTAAACCGCCTGAATGAACTCAACGCAAATTACAGGATTTCAGGGGCTGTCGAATTTGAAAGAGAGGATATCCGCGGGATCGATATAGGAGAATTACGCAGAAAGGTAGGCATGGTATTCGCGCTTCCTCTGCCGCTTCCGTTATCCATATTTGATAACGTAGTTTACGGAGTCAGGATGCACGGAAAAGCGGACAGGAAGCAGCTGAAAGGCAGGGCTGAAGAATCTTTACGGCAGGCCTATCTATGGGAAGAGGTGAAGGACAGGCTCGACGAATCGGCTTTTAAGCTGTCCGGCGGGCAGCAGCAGCGTCTTTGCATAGCCAGGACGCTGGCGGTAGGGCCGGAGGTGATTTTATTCGACGAACCCTGTTCCGGCCTCGACCCTGTCTCAACTGCAAAAGTCGAAGACGCGATGCTCGAGCTGAAAAAAAAGTACACCGTGGTTCTTGTGACCAATAATGTGAAACAGGCGGCAAGAGTCGGAGACAGGACCGCTTTCTTTTTAAACGGCGAACTCGTGGAAATAGACAAGACCGACAGAATCTTTACCGCGCCAAAAGATAAGCGGACTGACGGCTATATAAGAGGAAAATTCGGATAATGGCCGACATAGCAGCTAAAAACCTGAATCTTTGGTACGGGAATTTCCATGCCCTGAAAAACGTAAATTCATCGTTTGATTCAAATAAGATCAGCGCCATAATAGGGCCTTCGGGATGCGGAAAATCGACTCTTCTACGCGTATTTAACCGGATGAATGACCTCATCGAAGGAGTGCGTCAGGAAGGGAAGGTTATAATTGACGATATGAATATACTGGATGACAAGACAGATCTTGTGGTATTGCGCAAGAAGGTCGGGATGGTATTTCAACGCCCGAATCCTTTTCCGTTATCGATATATGAGAACATCGTGTTCGGCGAAAAAATCCATGGAGAGAGGGCAGGCCGCGATAAACTGGATGAGATTGTAGAGAAAAGTCTGAAGAGCGTTCTATTGTGGGATGAGCTAAAGGATAAACTCAACAGGCCGGCGCTCGCCTTATCATTGGAGCAGAAACAGCGGTTATGCATCGCAAGGCTCATCACGGTCAAGCCGGAGGTCCTTCTTATGGACGAGCCGTGCTCTGCCCTTGACCCGCAGGCAACCGAGCGAATAGAAGAATTAATGCGTGAATTAAAGAATAATTATACTATAATAATAGTCACGCACAATATGCAGCAGGCGGCAAGAGTTTCGGATGATACGGGATTTATGCTATTGGGTGAACTGATAGAATTCGGCAGGACAGAACAGATATTTACGGCGCCGCATGATAAGAGAACG
>JAZDOS010000039.1:0-2720 GCA_043798375.1 Candidatus Omnitrophota bacterium
TGGTTTTTGTAATGTGTTGTTGCGTAAGTAATTAACGGATTATACACTTATCCACAGGCATTACTACGGCTATTGCTATTTTTTAATATAGTATAATAATCGAAGGGGGAATAACGAACGATGAAATTCACCGCACCTAAGGAAGTATTGTTAAAAGGTATACAGAGCGTGCAAACGGTGATAGATTCAAAAGCGGTTCAGCCGATACTATCACACATATTGATAAAAGCCGCAACGGATAACCTGGTATTGACGGCGACCGATTTCAATGTAGGGATAATAACCACGATACCCGTAAAACCGGCGATTGTGGGGGCGATAACGGTGCCGGCAAGAAGGCTTTCGGAGATAATCAAAGAACTGCCGGACGGCGAGGCTGTTTCGATATCGGTAAAGAAGAATAATATCATTAATATAGAGTGCGGCAACAGTAATTTTAAGATAATGGGGCTCTCCGAGGATGAGTTTTCCAAGCCACCCGAATTTAAAGACAAAAATTATGTAACACTGAAACAGGCCAGGTTAAAAACGATGCTTCGCAGGACGAGTTTCGCGACGGGCCATGACGAGATAAGGCACGTGCTGAACGGGATATTGTTCATATTGAAGCCTTCGGGGCTGAGGCTCGTGGCCACCGACGGGAGATGCCTTGCCATGATCGAAGAGAAGATGCAGCTTCCGAAGACGCTCGAAGGGAAGTTTATATTACCGTCGAAGGCTGTGGGCGAGCTCGACAGGATACTGGCCGATGACGGAGACGTGAAGATGCTGGTAGCGGAGAAGCAGGTGATGTTCGATACCGGAGCGACCAGGCTGGTCTCCAGGCTCATCGAGGGGGAATTCCCTAATTACGAGCGGGTGATCCCGGAAGAGACGAAAGAGAAAATCACCGTTTCCAGGCAGGCGCTTTTGGCGGGCATAAAACGCGTTGCGCTCTTCACGAGCCCCGACTCGATGTTTGTCAGGGTGGACGCGGCCAGGGATAAGATAGTCTTGTCTAAGAGCGACCCCCATACGGGGGAGGCTCGCGTGGAGCTTGCGGCGCAGTATAAAGGAAAAGAGCTGTCGATCGGGTTCAACCCGGACTACCTTATAAGCTTATTGAAGAACATAGACCAGGAGACGATAGCCCTGGAGCTCGTTGATGCCGAGAAGCCGGGCGTCGTGAGGATCGCGGATGAGTATGTCTATGTGGTCATGCCCAGACAGCCAAGCTAAGGGCGGCAATAAAGGCGCGGAGCATTTCAGCCGGCTCGTAAATAAAGTCATAGAGGAGCTGGGCGGTAAAGAGCGCCTGGGCGAAGAGGAGATAGAGGCCGCCTGGAGAAGGGCCGCCGGCGAGGCGGCGGCCAGGCACTCGAAGCCCGTGTCGTTTAAAAAGGGGAGCCTCATTGTGAGCGTGGCGAGCTCCAGCTGGCTGTATGAACTGACCGTGCGGAAAAAAGAGATAGTGAAGATGCTGGATGCGGAATTGAAAGGGAAAAAAATCAAAGAATTGAGATTCAGGATAGGCGATATAAAGGATACCAAATGAAAGAGAAGAAGATGAAGAGGACAGAAGATAAAAATTCACATGATAGCGGGGAAAGAGCCGCCGCGGTAAAGAAGTATGACGCCACCACGATAACGGTTTTGGAGGGCGTGGACGCCGTAAGGAAACGCCCGGCGATGTATATCGGCGACACCACTCAGCGCGGGCTCCACCATCTCGTTTACGAAGTGGTCGATAACTCCATAGACGAATGCATGGGCGGTTACGCGACAATCATAGACGTCATCGTGCACGCGGACAATTCCGTGACCGTGATCGACGACGGGCGCGGCATACCGGTCGATATCCACAAGACCCAGAAGAAACCCGCGGTCGAAGTGGTGCTGACCACTCTCCACGCCGGCGGTAAATTTGACCACAGGGTGTACAAAGTCGCCGGAGGGCTTCACGGCGTAGGAGTCTCGTGCGTCAACGCGCTCTCCGAATGGCTCGAGGTCGAGGTGAAGAGGGACGGCAAGATATACCATATAGGTTTCGAGAAGGGGAGAACGTCCGAGAAGCTGAAGACCATAGGGAACACAAAAGAGAACGGCACGCGCGTCACGTTCAAGGCGGATAAAGAGATATTCGATAAGGGCGTGATCGCTTACAGTTTCGACACCCTCGCGAATCGCCTCAGGGAGCTCGCCTTCCTTAATAAGAACGTGAAGATAACGCTGAAAGACGAGAGGGCAAAGGATAAGTTCGCGGAGTTCCAGTTCTCCGGCGGCATAATTTCATTCGTTGAATTTTTAAATAAAAATAAGAACGTTCTGCACAAAAAAGTCATATATTTTGAAAAAGAGAAGGACGGTATCCAGGCGGAGACCGCCATACAGTATAACGACGGATACGGCGAAAATATATTCACGTTCGCCAATAATATCAACACTATCGAGGGCGGGACGCACCTGACCGGGTTCAAGTCGGCGCTCACCAGGACGATAAACCAGTATTGCAAAGCGAAGAAACTTTTAAAAGAAGGCGACCCGGCGATGTCGGGGGAGGATGTGAGGGAGGGGCTGACCGCCGTAATAAGCGTAAAGGTCCCGAACCCCCAGTATGAGGGGCAGACCAAGACAAAGCTGGGCAACTCCGAGGTCGAAGGCATAGTCGAGGCGATAGTGAACGAGGCGCTTACATCATTCATCGAGGAGAACCCGTCCGTCGCCAATAAGATAATCGAGAA
>JAZDOS010000043.1:0-5733 GCA_043798375.1 Candidatus Omnitrophota bacterium
CCGAGCGAAGCGAGGGACAAGCTCGGGGATGAATGCGCAGGCTGCAGCGGTGATGGACGCTGCGCCAAAAGGTTTTCTGCTTCGGAGGATTCCGCCAAAAGGCGAATGGATGCTCCGGGCTTTAGCCCGGAGAGCTTCATTGAAATATGAATTGTAACCGGATAATTTGAAAAAAGGAGCTGACCACAATGAGTAAATCGATCAAGGGGGCCCGGACGGAGAAGAATTTGCTGGCGGCTTTCGCCGGAGAATCGCAGGCGAGGAACAGGTATACCTATTTCGCGTCCGCCGCGAAAAAAGAAGGTTACGAGCAGATAGCGGCCATATTCCTTGAGACCGCCGAGAATGAGAAAGAACACGCCAAGGTATTCTTCAAATATCTTGAAGGCGGGGAAGCCGGGATAACCGCCGTGTATCCCGCGGGGATGATAAAAGACACAAAGTCCAATCTCGCGGCCGCGGCCGCCGGCGAAAATCTGGAATGGACGGTGCTGTACGCGGATTTCGCGGTGGAAGCGAAGAAGGAAGGCTTCGGTGAGGTAGCGGATTCCTTTGAGCAGATCTCGAAGGTCGAGAGATTCCACGAGTCGAGATACAGAAAACTCATCAGTAATATCGCCGATAAGGAAGTCTTCAGGAAAAAAGCGGCGGTAAAATGGCATTGCACCAACTGCGGATATGTTTTTGAGGGAGCCGAAGCGCCCGTGGAATGCCCTGCATGCAGGCATCCGCAAAGCTACTACGAGATTTTGGCCGAAAATTTCTAGTTAAAATATTAATGCCCTTGACAGGGCGTCGGCTCCAATCTATAATGTGTCCGGATTAACGTGTTAATATATAAAATAGCTTAAGGAGATATATCATGGCTTTCCGGTTCCTTCCGCGTGAATTCAATTTCTTCGACCTGTTCGAAAAGCAGGTGAACTATGCCGTCGACGCCGCGAGTTATTTCAAGGATGCGGTATCGAAGAATATCCTGGACGACGCCGCACTTCAAAAGATGCACGAGGTAGAGCATCAGGGCGACGAAGTCGCGCATACCATCCTCGACAATTTAAACAAGACCTTCATCACGCCGTTCGACCGCGAAGACATCCATGCCCTGGCCAAGGAAATAGACGACATCATAGATATGCTCTACACGATCCTGAACCGCATGAAGGTTTACGGGATCGACACCGTCGACAAGAACCTCGTCCAGTTCGCCGACGTGATCGATGAATCTGTCCGCGCCGTAGCATGCGCCGTCCGGGGCCTGCGCAACCTGAAGAACGCGAGGTCCGTCGCGGAATCCTGCGTGGAAGTCAACCGGCTCGAGAATGTGGGTGATTCGATGAGGGATACGATGCTCGTCGAGCTCTTCAACGCCGGGAAGGATCCTATCCATATCATGAAGTGGAAAGAGATATATCAGGACGCGGAGACGGTCCTCGATATTTGCGAAGACGTTGCCCACGTAGTCCAGTCTATACTCGTAAAACAGGCCTAACATATGCTATTCGGCGTAATTTTTCTGGTAGCGCTCGCGCTATTCTTCGATTTCCTGAACGGCTTCCATGATTCAGCCAATTCTATCGCCACTATCGTTTCGACGAGAGTCCTCTCGCCCCGCATTGCCGTTATCTGGGCCGCGTTCTTCAACTTCATTGCCTTTATGTTCTTCGGATTGCACGTCGCCAATACGATAGGCAAGGGGATCATCGACATAGCCATCGTCGATAAGCACATCATCTTCGGCACGCTCGTCGGCGCGTGCGGATGGAATATCATCACCTGGTATTTCGGCCTCCCCACAAGCTCCTCGCACGCCCTCATCGGCGGCATGATAGGCTCGGCCCTCGTAAAGGCCGGGATCGGATCACTCGTATGGAAAGGTATTTTAAAGACGGTCGCCTTCATCTTCGTCTCGCCCCTGCTCGGCCTTTTGCTGGGTGTGGGATTCGGTATTATCGTATACCGGTTATTCAGAAAAAGCGTCCCTTTCCAGGTGGACCATATATTCAGAAAAGGGCAGCTCGTATCGGCCGCGCTATACAGCCTGGGCCATGGCGGAAATGACGCGCAGAAGACAATGGGTATCATAGCGAGCCTTCTTTTCAGCGCCGGGCTTTTGGGCGCCAAATTTCATATTCCTTTATGGGTGGTGCTCTCCTGTCATGCCGCGATAGCGCTCGGCACGATGTTCGGCGGCTGGCGTATAGTCAAAACGATGGGCCAGAAAGTCGCGAAGCTTAAACCGGTCGACGGATTCTGCGCGGAATCAGGCGCGGCCGTCACTCTATTCATATCCTCGGCGTTCGGCATCCCGGTCAGCACCACGCATACCATTACCGGGGCGATAATGGGCGTCGGCTCGCTGAAACGCTTGAGCGCCGTCAGGTGGGGAGTGGCCGGACGGATCGTATGGGCATGGATATTGACGATCCCGTGCTCGGCGTTTATATCCGCGGCCGCTTATACGCTCATCCGGCGCTAAAACATAATCAAGATGGCAAAAAACGGCTTTTTCTACGGTATCGTCATAGCCGGCATCTTCGCCGCCGGCATATTCCTGCGCTTAAATTTTTTAAACATACCTGATTATCGCGGTGGAACCGACGAAGGCTACTATCTGCGCTATGCCGCCTGCCTTGCGCAGGCGCAAGACGCCTCGATAAAGAAGCTCTCCGACGCCTATATCCGGAATAAGGAATGGCAGCTTTTTCCAAACCCGCTCAGGGCCGGCTATATACTGATATCGGCCTGGTGGATGAAGCTCCTTGGCCGGTTCGACTTTAAGGCGCTTTCATATCTGTCATCCCTTTTCGGGATATTATCGCTTTTTGCCTGCTATTTTTTCACCAGGCGCTTATTCGGCCCCCGGATCGCGCTTTTAGGGCTTATTCTTCTTGCCGCCTCGCCGATAAATCTCGCCCTCTCAAGGCGCGCGCTTCAGGATAGCGCCGTTTATTTCTTCACGATCATGGCGGTGTGGTTATTTTACGAATCACTCGAGCGCCGCGGCCTCTTATTCAAAATATTATTCGCACTCTCGTTTTTCGCCGCCATAGCGGTAAAAGAGAGCTCTGTCCTAGTGCTGGTATTTTTTGTCGTGTTCATATTTCTTGATAAAAGGCTTTTCGACGGACAATTGAAAAGCCTGCAGTCATTATTTATCCTGTTTCTGGTCCTGGCGGCCGTATTTTTTATGTATATTAAAATAACGGGAAGCGCGGATAAATTATTTCAAATAGCCCGTATAATAATTTTGTCGCCGGCATCCAACGAATACGCGATAAAATATCAATCCGGCAATTTTTTTACATACATGGGAAGTTTTTTACTGCTTTCACCGATCACGCTCGTCCTGGGATTGAGTTTTTCGGCCCTATATTTTAAAAACAGGGATTTCAGCGAAAAGCCGTATCTTTACATCATAACTTTTTTTGCGCTCTACTACGCGGCCTTCAGCCTGTTTAGCAAGAATGTCAGATACGTGATGGCGCTCGACCTGCCGATAAGGATACTCGCCGCGGCGCTTATTGCCGCCGCCTGCGGCAAATTCGGAAAGATGGGATGGACGGCGGCATTGTTGATCGCCTTCGCGATAGCGGCAGGCGATTTTTTCATTTTTCACCATATATTTATCACAGACGGCATATACGATCCCGTCATATGCAATCTCGCATGGGCGTGGTCAAATTGACCGATTTTTGATATAATAGATTACAGGTTCTCCCTCGAACGCTTCCTTTGGCCGCGTTCTCGGGATGGAATTTTTTAGCAAAAATTTCAGGAGAGTTGGCAGAGTGGTCGATTGCGCACGCCTCGAAAGCGTGTTACCCTTTACGGGGTACGAAGGTTCGAACCCTTCACTCTCCGCCAGTTAAGATAGGGAGCGCTTGAAAGATAATATCGGAAGGTACCTTCCGACGAAAAATTTAGCCGGCGCTCTTTTAAAATAAAGTTCTATAACCAATCTTTTTGCCCTTGGCGTTTTGCCTATTTGGATACAGCATGAGACATATATGTGTTAGAGGAAATAGTGGGATGCCAATGTATCGTGATGGAGCTTATTGTGTAGTCAAAATGCCAAGGGCTGATTCTAAATTTCCCTCTACATGAAAGGAGCTTTGCCCTATGAGATATTTTCTATATGCTCGCAAGTCCACTGATGATGAGGATAGACAGATATTATCTATTGAGGCTCAGCTTGTGGAGTTACGGCAATATGCTGAGCGTGAAAAGGTATGTGTAGTTAAGGAACTTATTGAGGCGAAGACCGCCAAGAAGCCCGGGCGGCCTATATTCAACGATATGCTGTTACAGATAGAGCGAGGGGTTGCTGACGGTATCTTAGCCTGGCATCCGGATAGGCTCGCTCGAAATAGCGTAGATGGTGGTAAGATCATATACCTTGTAGACCAGGGTATCATTAAGAGCCTCCTCTTCCCCACGTATCGCTTTGATGATAATGCGCAAGGTAAGTTCATGCTCTCTATCGCTTTCGGGCAGAGTAAGTACTATATAGACGCTCTCTCGGAGAATATTAAGCGAGGTATCCGGCTCAAGCTCTCTAATGGTATCTGGCCTCAATGGGCACCGATAGGATACCTCAATGATCCCAAGACGCGCGGTATCATCAAAGACGAGGGCAAAGCTCCTTTCATAACGAAATCTTTCGCCCTATATTCTACCGGCAGATATACACTCGCTGAAATCAGAGATAAGATAAACTCGGCTGGCATGAGAGGGCGGAAAGACAGGGCATTGAGCGCAAGTCAGTATCAGCATATTCTCGGGAACCCTCTCTACTATGGAGTATTTAGATATAATGGCGAATCATATGAAGGAACTCATGAACCAATTATCACAAAGAAACTTTTTGACAAGTGTCAGGGTGTCATGGCTCATCGAGGCAAGCCGAAGAAAGTGGTGAGGCATTTCGCTTTGCGAGGGCTTATGAGGTGCGGTGAGTGTGGTCGCATGATAACAGCCGAGACACAGAAAGGTTATAACTACTACCGATGCACGAAGCGCTTTACTAACTGCACACAGAAGTACGTCCGAGAGGAAGAACTATCCACTCAAATCAAGTCTATCCTTCAAAAAGTTTCTTTGTGTGATGATTGGACTACGAAGATTTTAAGGGAATTTGAGAAAGACAAGGCACTCGATGTCCAATCATCACGCCCCCAGCAGCAAAATCTACAAGACAAAATTACAGATATAGACCGAACAATAAACCGGCTGATAGATGTGTATTTAGAGGGTAGTGTTTCACTCGAGGAATATCAGCGGAAGAAAGAATCTCTTATTAATGAAAAGAAGGAATTACAGGAAAAGTTAAAGGATTTTGCTGCTGGGGGCGATAATTGGTTCGAACGGGCGAAAGATTTCGTAACTACTTTAAACAGAATACATTACGCAGTTACGGAGGGAAATTTAGAATCCCAGAAAGAATTTCTGGAAAAGATTGGTTCGAACTTTATTTTAAGCAGCCGCCGGCTGACTTTTGCGCCGGAAGGCACCTTCCGGCAGTATGGCTCAAGCGGCCCGTATCAAAATTGGCGGAGGAGGTAGGATTCGAACCCACGGTGGACTTACGCCCACAACAGCTTTCAAGGCTGCCGCAATCGACCGCTCTGCCACTCCTCCGCTTGAAGTCACCTAAGTCTGTCAAGCGGATCTCGAGGCCCTATAAGGGCCGAGAGATCTCCGCTAAAGCATGAGAAACCTTCGGGGAAAGCAGGG
>JAZDOS010000056.1:0-12236 GCA_043798375.1 Candidatus Omnitrophota bacterium
CGCTACGCGCGCTTTTATTGCCGGTTCGTGCTTCTTACGCATTGCCATAACTAAATCCTCCATTTTTAGGCCTTCATTATACCGCGTTTTTTATCTTAAGTTGGCCTGAAAAATGGTCTAGATTCTCCCGAGCATTATAGTGTCCCCGGAGCTCTCATTTATTTTCTAACCGCCTTTTATTTTTACTCGCGATCTTTTTTATATTTTCCGCTGATTGCAGATTTTCCGGCATTGTTCCGCCTAATTCTTTAATTGTTTGGCGAACTTTCTTGCCAACTTCAAGATGGGCCTGATTAGCTTTATCCTTACCTCTTATATTCTCACGGCGTAGCTTATCTTCCGTTTGAGTTGCGCGGAATAAATTTGCCGCCAACTCCGTACTACCCATATGATCAAGAATTTTCTGCCCTTTCTTAAGGCCTTTGCGCCTATGAATATCAATCTGGCTCAACCCGCCATAAAGCCCTTTATAGCCATGATCTTGAAATATAGCATAGTCAAGCGGACTGACAACACCTGCTCCTTTAGCCGCTGATGCCAGGTATCTGTTATGCTCTTTCATCTGCTGACGAAGAAATAATCGCTTTGCTTCATCGGTTTTAAACTTGCCGAACTCATCGGATAACTCTTGCCTACGGGTCTGCACAGCAAAATAAGTCTGGCCCAAAGCAATAATTTCTTTGGCGGGATCGGCATTTTGGACAATAAGATAGCAGGCATAGCGTGATAATTTAACATCTTCAATATTTCTTTTAGCGCCTGATCCGATATCTACCATTTCGAGGACATCCTCGAAATGGTTACTGACCGCATGGCCGCTATTATTACAGGCATCTTTTGCTTTAGTAATTACCGGGATGAAATGCCTGTATTCAGAATATTCAAATATTTTTGATAACTCTCGAGCGGACCAATACTCCATTCCTTGTTTATTAATCTTTTTCATGCTCTCAAAAACAGAACTATGCCCTGCATTGCTTAATTGATTCATGCATACTCCCTATCATCTTCCGCCATGTAAAAACAAATTCCTTACATCTCGTTTAAGTTCGTCCATTAGCGCAACGTCCCAATAACTTACTTGATATGCTATATTTGGCATTCCATAAGCTTTGAATGATAGGTGTAAGATTGTTTTACCGCTAAACTTATGGGTCGGCAAGGAAATTCAATGGAGCTAATGTTAGCCAGTAAGAAAGAGATTGTTCCGTCGCCCGCTACCTTCGGTGGCGGAGCTCCTCGCAATGACGATGGAATGGATTCCCGCTTTCGCGGGAATGACAAAGGGTTCAAACCTTACTATATGGCGTATACCAAAATTCAAACCCTTGCACTATTGGATGATAGATACAAAGGTTCGAATTAGTCGCAGTGGTGGAGGTGGCGAGATTCGAACTCGCGTGCCCAAATATTAAAACAAAAGCTTCTACATGTTTATCCTAATCTTTGATTTCCCGTTCTGAACTTCAATAGGAGGAATTTCAAAACGGTAGCCTTTATTGATTTCATCCGGCTCATTAAAGGCTAAACAAACCGGACTATCCTGCTATCGACGCCAATCCAATCCCGCAGGCGCAGATTGGTTGACGGGTTACCTTATAAAGGTAACGCTGCCGGTAGAACGGGTCCCGGCACCACTTGCATGGTGCTCAGTAACTCATTCACCGTTGCTGGCACTTTGTAGTTGTCAGCATTTGTGTTTTTGCCGGGTGTTTAAAGAGGCCTCCCAGCAACCTCTACATGCCGCCCTTGCCCCACTACCTGGGTCGAAGCCTTTCACCCCCAAATTTTCAATGAGCTAAGCGCTTTCTTAATTCCCGGTCGCTTTCCCGTTTCTTGATAGCTTCGCGTTTGTCGTACCTCTTCTTGCCCTTCGCCAGGGCGAGCTCCACTTTCGCTATCCCGTGTTTGAAATAAATTTTTAAAGGTATTATCGCGAGTTTTTTTGTACTTGCCTCGGCGGCAAGCCAGCGTATTTCTTTCTTATGAAGGAGAAGCTTCCGCGGCCGTATCGATTCCACATTCGCGATATTGCCGAATTCATAAGGAGCTATATGCATATTATACAGCAATATCTCGTTTCCTTCAAGCCTGGCGAAGCTGTCCGCCAGGCCGGCATTGCCTGCCCTCAAAGACTTAACCTCGGTCCCTTTAAGCTGTATGCCCGCCTCAAGGGTCTCAAGTATAGCGTAATCGAACCGGGCTTTTCTGTTAGTAGCGATGATTTTATCGTCCATATCGTTAAACATACCATAATATTTGCGTGAAATCAACGCGGATTGACAGGCAGGGCTATTTGCGGTATACTTATCTGTTTTCATGCGGACGTGGCGGAACTGGCAGACGCGCACGGCTCAGGACCGTGTGGGGCAACCCTTAAGAGTTCAACTCTCTTCGTCCGCACCAATGTTCCTTTCCAAAAATATAGCCCGTCGTAGGGGACATTTAAATGTCCCCTACGACATCGTCGAGATACTTCTTTATGCTAACATATCATTTTATATATGGTTAAAAAAGGCTATTATATCTTAATTATAGCAATTGCGTCGGCGGCGGCGTTGATCTCCGGATGCGCGACGCAGGCGCCGTATTTTAAGCTCGACTCGACGCTGCAGAAAGACGTGCGCAATTTCGAAGGGGCGCAGTATCTTCCGCTTGCAAGGCTTTGCGATGTTTACGGGCTGGATTATAAGCATGATAGTTTTATCGGGACGGCGGCTATAGAAAAAAAATCCGGCCGCATTGTATTGAGGGCGGATAGCGATACGATGCTTTTGAACGGCGAGAAGAAAAAGCTCGACAGGCCCGTGGTCCTCCGCGACGGCGTAATTTTCGTTCCTATCTCATTTGTCAGAAATAATTTAGGGCCGATAATAGGAGGCGCGCCGGCCGCGAGGCCGCCGGAAGCGGAACTGCCTAAAAAGTTCACGATAAAGACCATTGTCATAGACGCCGGCCACGGAGGGAAAGATGTCGGCGCCGTCGGAAAGCGCATACACATCAGAGAAAAAGACAAGGCCCTGTATCTTGCGCGGAAATTAAAAGGCATGCTGGAGGACGCCGGCATCAGGGTCATAATGACCCGCGACAACGATACGTTCGTATCTCTCCAAAAAAGGGCCGAGATAGCGAATAAGTCCGGCGCGGACCTGTTCGTGAGCGTTCATCTGAATGCCTCAAAATCGAGGTTTATGAGAGGCTTCGAGTGTTATTACCTGTCCAACGCGACGGATGACAATGCCAGGGCGCTCGAGGCTTTTGAGAACGCGTCGCTCAGGCTTAACGATACGGCAAGCCTTGAGCATTCAAAGCCGCTCGACAAAACTCTGTGGGATATGACCCTTACCGAGAACAGGCTTGAGTCGGCCCAGCTTGCGAGTTACATCTGTGAGTCCATCGACAAAAATGTCCTGATGGCGGACAGGGGCATAAGGAGCGCGCGGTTCTATGTCCTGAAATATACGCGCATGCCATCGGTGCTGGTTGAGGCAGGTTACATAAGCAATAAGTATGAGGAGCTGAAGCTGAAGGATGCGGCATTCCTGAACAAGATAGCGAACGCTGTCGGCGAAGGTATATTGAGATATAAGCGGGAATACGAGAGGACGGAAGGGTTCACAAGGAAATGAGCCCCGCACCTTCTCAAATCATAGATTATATGGCTTATTCAATGATCAATAAACCGATATGAAAAAACTTTATTCTGTTAACAGTATAATTAAAGAAGGTGCGGGGTGAGCGACTCGAGGCCGATAGGCATATTCGATTCCGGGGTGGGCGGACTGACGGTTGTGGATAAGATCGAGAAGCTTCTGCCCGGCGAAGATATCGTCTATTTCGGCGATACCGCGCGGGTCCCTTACGGGACAAAATCGAAAGAGACGGTCACGAGATTTTCGGTGGAGAACGTCGAATTCCTTATGGCGCATGACGTGAAGCTCGTCATCGTCGCCTGCAATACCGCCTCAAGCCTGAGCCTGGATTTTCTGAAGAGGTGTTTCAGGGTTCCTATTATAGGCGTGATAGCCCCCGGCGCGCGTTGCGCCGTAAGCTCCACAAAAAATAACCGGATAGGCGTTATAGGAACGAGCGCGACGGCCTCTTCGGGAGCTTACGAAAAGGCCATAAGAAAGATAAGCCGGAAGATAAGAGTTTTTACACAGGGCTGTCCCTTGTTTGTCCCCCTGGTAGAAGAGGGCTGGACCGAAGGCGAGATCGCACGGAAGGTGTCGGGTATATATTTGAAAGGGCTTAAAGTAAATCGGATCGATACCCTCATCCTGGGATGCACCCATTATCCGATGCTAAAGGGCGTGATAAAAAAGGCCGTCGGCCAAAATGTCCTGCTGGTAGATTCGGCAGCTGAAGTTGCCAAAGAGGCCCGGGATTTGCTGGACACAGGCGGCCTTCTGAGCGGTTCAGGAAGAAAGGGCAGCGAGAAATTTTTCGTAAGCGACGAACCGGCGCGGTTCATAAGAATAGGCGAAAGATTTTTGAAGCGCCGCATCGACTGCGTGAAGATATGACCGCCGCCGTCAACCTCAAAGGTTGCCTGCGGCAACCTTTGAGGTTGACGGCGGCGGCGGTGATGACCTGCGCGGTCAGCAAGGCAGCATGTACGAAATAAAGGTAAAATCGGATTTTAGTTCAGCGCACAATCTCAGGAACTATTCCGGCAAATGCGAGAAGCTCCACGGCCACAACTGGATCGTGGAAGCGGTGTTCCGGTATAAAAATCTCGACAGGGCCGGACTGGCAGTCGATTTCCGGATCGCGAAAAAGGCCCTGAAAGACGTTACCGAAGAGCTCGATCACGCGTATATAAACGAGATCAAATCTTTCAGATCGACGAATCCCACGTCGGAGAACATAGCGCGATTTATATACGGGCGTTTGAAGAAAAAGATAAAAAACACGCATAGCGTCGCGGTGTGGGAGAACGAGAACTCCTGCGCGGTGTATTCTCAGGTAAAACGATAAGAAGCGTATAGCGTTTAGCGGATAGCGTATAGTGTAAAAAATGAAGAAAAAAGCGGTAGTGCTGTTATCGGGCGGGCTGGATTCGGCCGTGACATTATACATGGCGAAGAACGAAGGGTACGACTGCCGCTGCCTCACATTCGATTACGGCCAGAGGCACGGGGCCAGCGAGATCGCGCGCGCGAAGATCATAGCCGCGGGCGCGGGGGTAAACACGACGGTATTAAAAATCGACATGCCGTGGAAAGGCTCGAGCCTTACGGATGAAGATGCGGCGCTGCCTTCAGGGAGGAGCCCTGCGGAAATTAAAAGAAAAGGCGTACCGTCGACATATGTGCCGGCGAGAAATACGGTTTTTTTGAGCCTTGCGGCTTCTTACGCGGAGGCGATAAACGCCAACCGCATATTTATCGGCGCGCACTACGACGACTCAAGCGGCTATCCCGATTGCAGGAAAGATTATCTGGAGGCTATCGATAAGGCCATTAAACTCGGCACGAAGAGCGGGGCAGGCAATAGCCTGAAGGTCGAATTTCCGCTTATCAGTAAAGACAAGAAGGATATCGTCAGGCTCGGCGCGTCTTTGGGGGTGCCGCTTAAAAATACGTGGTCCTGTTACAGGGGCGGGGACCTTCCGTGCGGCGAGTGCGACTCATGCGTTTTAAGGGCCAAGGGCTTTAAGGAAGCGGGTATAAGAGATGACAGCGGACATAATTGAGATATTCTCATCCATCCAGGGCGAAGGCATATTCCTGGGCGCGAAACAGATCTTCGTGAGGTTCAAAAGGTGCAACATGTCCTGCGTATACTGCGACGAGGAACTGGGCCGGAAGGCCGGGAGATATTCTCCGCTCGAATTGATGAAGGAGATCAAGGCGCGGGAAAGCGCTCAAGGGCCGCATCATTCCATATCGCTGACCGGCGGCGAACCGCTCCTGTATGCGGAATTCCTGAAATCGTTTCTGAAAATACTGAGAAAGAACAGGAATTTCAGGTCGTATCTCGAGACGAACGGGACCCTGCCGTATGAACTTGCGAAGATCATAGATCTGGTGGATATAGTGGCGATGGATTTCAAGCTCCCATCCTCTACGGGGGAGCGCCCCTTCTGGACGGAACATCTGGAGTTCCTTAAAATAGCGTCCAGGAAGAAGGTTTTTGTCAAGGCGATAGTCACGCCCGGCACCGTGAAGGAGGATGTAGAAAAAGCGATAGGCCTGATAAAAAGAATGAAGAAAAATATCCCGTTCGTCCTGCAGCCGGCAGCTCCTGTCAGGCCGCACGATAAGGATGTGTCCAAAGACACATTGGTGAGATTTCTCGAGATCGGCCTGAAGCGCGATCTTGCCAATATACGAGTCATACCGCAGATACACAAGATATTGAACGTAAAGTGAGTCCCGCCCTTTCTATAAATAGAAAAGACGGGGGAAGAAAGGGCGGGTGAGGCGGCGGATGAAAAAATCTCCGTATGAAGGTTTGCAGGATAAAGTTAAAAAGCTTAAATTGCCCGGGATAGATACATGGAAGAATCTGTATCCGGACAAAGATTATGTCGTGAAGATAGAGATCCCGGAGTTTACATCGATATGCCCGCATACGGGGCTGCCGGATTTTGCCGTTATAACGATAAAATATATTCCGGACAGGCTTTGCGTGGAATTAAAGTCTCTTAAATATTATACGATAGCCTACCGCAATATCGGCATATACAATGAGAACGTGGTCAATAAGATGCTCGATGACCTTGCGGCATGCTGCAGGCCCCGGTGGATGGAGATAGCGGGTGAATTCAACGCGCGCGGCGGGATCAAAACTACCGTGACAGCGGAATATGGGAAGAGACCATGCGGGAAATAAGTGTTTCAAAAATCAGAGAAGCCGTGAGCGAGCTGAGCCTAAAGGCTAATTTCGAATTGAGAAAAGACGTGCTCGCGGCTCTTAAGGCGGCTTTGAGGAAAGAGACGAATTCGCGCGCGAAGAAGATCCTGCAATCGATTGTCGAAAATGCGAAAATAGCCCGCGCAAAACGCATCGCTATATGCCAGGATACGGGAGTAGCTTTCGTCCATCTCGATATCGGACAGGACGTCTCGCTCGTCGGCGGGGACTTGAGGAAGGCCGTTGACGGCGGGGTAGAAGAGGCATACCGGAAAGGATGCTTACGAAAGTCTGTCGTCGACGATCCGATCATTCGCAATAACACCGGGACCAACACCCCGTCTTTTTTAGTCACCGATATCGTGCCGGGCGACAAGGTGAAGGTATCGGTCTCGCCCAAAGGTTTTGGCAGTGAAAATAAGAGCGCTATACAGATGTTCAAGCCGACCGCTTCGACGGGTGAGATAAAAGAATTTGTGCTGGATGTCGTGAGGAAAGCAGGCCCTGACGCCTGCCCGCCGCTCGTTCTTGGAATAGGGATGGGCGGCACGTTCGATACGGCGGGCCGCATGGCAAAGACGGCATTGCTGCGGCCGATCGACGAACGAAATTCTGACAGGCATCTGGCGAAATTAGAGCGTGAATTGTTAAAGGATATTAATTCAACAGGTATCGGGCCGATGGGCCTCGGCGGCAGGACGACGGTTCTCGGAGTCAATATTATAGGAGCGCATACGCATATAGCGGGACTGCCGGTGGCGGTAAACGTCAGCTGTCATGCCACGAGAAGCGCGGAAAAAATCATTTAGTAATCCGTAACTGGTAATGCGTAATACGTAATTAAAAAGTGACAAGAAAAATAAAAACACCTTTAATAAAAGATATTATCAAAGACCTAAAAGCCGGCGATGAGGTCCTGTTGAGCGGCGTAATATTTACCGCAAGGGACGCGGCGCATAAGAGGCTTCACGATCTGATAAAGAAGGGGAAGCGAGTCCCGATAAATCTTAAAGACGCCGTGGTGTATTATTGCGGACCGGCGCCTGCCGCGCCCAGGCACCCGATTGGTTCGTGCGGCCCGACGACAAGTTCGCGGATGGACGCGTTTACGCCGGGCCTTCTTCGGCTTGGCCTCGGCGGTATGATAGGCAAAGGCGCAAGATCCGATGAGGTCAGGAAGGCGATTAAGGAATATGTTTCAGTCTATTTTCTCGCGACGGGCGGGATAGGGGCGTTGCTTTCGACGAAAGTGAAATCGGCAAGGCCCATACTTTTTAAGGAGCTGGGGCCGGAAGCGGTTTATAAGCTGGAAGTGAAAGACTTCCCGATAACTGTGGGTATAGATTCGAAAGGAAAAGATTTATATGGCGCGATCGGATGGAAGATTAAATAACGAACTGCGCAAAGTCAAAGTCACGAAAGATTATATAAAATACGCCGAAGGTTCGTGCCTGGTTGAGATCGGCGATACGAAAGTGATAGCTACCGCCACCGTGGAGAATTCGGTCCCGCCGTTTCTGAAAGGTAAAGGTGTGGGTTGGGTGACGGCCGAATACGGCATGATACCGCGCTCATGCAAAACGCGCGTCCAACGAGAAGCATCGAAAGGTAAGCTCGGCGGCCGCACCCACGAGATACAGCGCCTGATAGGCCGTTCGATGAGGACGGTTGTCGATACGGCATTACTTGGCGAGCGGACGATCTGGATGGACTGTGATGTGATCCAGGCCGACGGCGGCACACGATGCGCGAGCATCACGGGGAGCTTCATATCGCTTGCGCTTGCGCTCGAGAAGATGCGCGCTGGCGGAATGATCAAAGAGATACCGCTTTCGGATTATGTTGCGGCGGTCAGCGTCGGGATCATAGACGGTAAACCGGTGCTCGATCTGAATTATGACGAAGATTCCGCGGCCGAGGTCGATATGAACGTCATCATGACGGGCGACGGCCGTTTTATAGAGGTCCAGGGCACGGCCGAAAGAGAGCCCTTTGGCAAGAAGGAGATGGACAGCCTCCTGGCGCTTGCTTGGTGCGGGATTGAAGAACTGATAGCTGTCGAAAAGAAGGTTCTTAAGGAAATAGCCGGTATATGAAGCCGCAACGGCTGCTTGTTATCGCGACAAAGAACCCGAAGAAGCTTCATGAACTCAAAAGATATTTAAAAGGTGTCAGGGCAAGGGTAGTATCGCTTAAAGAATTCGATAAAACGCCCCGGATTGTGGAAGATGGCGATACATTCAAGAAGAACGCCGTTAAAAAGGCGCTCGTTGTTTCGAAATTCGTCAAGGGATTGGCGTTGGCAGACGACTCCGGGCTTGTCGTGGAAGCGCTCGGGAAGCGGCCCGGCGTCAGGTCTTCAAGATTCGCCGGGCCGCGGAAAAGCGATAAGGAAAATAACCGCAAGCTCTTAAGGCTATTGGCGGAAGTGCCTTTAAAAAAGCGGCAGGCGAAATTCATTTGTGCTGTAGCTATCTGTGACAAAGGCCGTATCATTAAGACAATTGAAGAAAGCTGTAAAGGGCTCGTCGCGTTTCAGGCCAAAGGCGCGGACGGTTTCGGTTATGACCCTTTATTCCTGATCCCGAGATACAACAAAACATTCGGCCAGCTCGGACTCAAGGTAAAAGACAGGATGAGCCACCGCTCGAAGGCGCTGAAGAAAGCGCGTGAATTTTTAGGGAAATACCTGTAGAATATCGGGAAGTAGCGCAGCTGGCTAGCGCACCTGCTTTGGGAGCAGGGGGTCGCGAGTTCGAATCTCGCCTTCCCGACCATTCTGCTTCGCAGCAATAAATATGTTCATTGAAATGTCCCTGTAGCTCAGTTGGATAGAGCATCTGCCTTTCAATGAGGCCATGATTTACAGAGCAAAGCGATGTAAATCATACGGCCGAATTGATCCCGCCTCAATATGCACTTTTGCATATATGTGGCGGGACCAAGAGGGAGCCTTCATAAGGAACTGAACTTATGAAGTGGACGTCGCTAAGTCGGTGGACATCCTTGAAAAAGGACTATACCGAGCTAGGTGCTGATGAAACGCCGAGTGTAGAGACTTTACGCGACGGGGCTGTGAAGCCCAAGATAAAGTCCGGCCAGCAAGCCGTAAGGTGGTCAGAGTAATCTGATGCTGGATGCTAAGCAGAGGGTCGCCTGTTCGAATCAGGCCAGGGACGCCAATTATTCTGCCTCGAAACAGAGAGGCAGAGAATATTCGATTGTAGCCGACGTTTTAACGTCGGCTATGTTGTTATCATTCCTCGACGAGAAAGTATCAAATATCGTAGCATTTTCGTCTATTTTAGCTATATTGGTACTTTTTGTCAAAATATATCCCTCGGCCAATATTTGTCTAAAATCTGCTCTCAATGCCTCTCGTTATCTCTGGTTTACTTTTTGGATGGTTTAGTCGTAAATCAGGCCTTTTTGGCGTCTTTATCAATTCTTCTTAATATAACTTCCCTTGAAACCATAAAATCTCGTGCTAATAATTCAATGACCCTGTCCATGATAACGTCATCATTCTTGATGCCTAAAGCCCTGATTTGCTTTGAATGATATTTTAACCTCTTCTCTAGATGATGGCTGAGCACGAGGACTAATCCGGCGAATTGATTTGCCTGCCACTCAAGCCATGACCATTCATCTTCCGGAAAAGTATCCATGAAATCCTTCCAATCTCCGGTCGTATTGAACCCGCGATGTCTATAAACAGCCTCATGCATAACAGCATGGCCTGTTTCATGGGCAAGGGTGAAGCGATACCGGCCATGCCTGTGCTTATAGACGTATTCATCCACAGAGATACTCGATAAATCCGCCGATATAAAGCCATCTACTTCCAATATCTCATGAAGTCCGGGAATCGGGATTATATCGATATTGAGTTTAAGCTCTATAATCTCTTCGATTGGAATGGGGTAAGTACCTTTTGGATGGTATTTGCGCAGGAAATCCGAAGCTATTTTTCTTATATGATCGTGATTTTTAAAAGGAACAAGAACTTCAGCCACTCTTACGATTCCTTAATTAATTTTATCAGTTTATCGAGCTTCTCTTTCGTTATCTTCTTCCCTCTGATGGTACGAAATAAGAACGGCATTCTCGCCACGATCTCTTTTTCTCTGAGCTCCTTTGGCAGCCGGCCCGATTCCGCTGCCGCAAGGTCGAAAAATTCATACCACTCATTCGACGCTTCTTTTAGTTTAAGATAGTGAGCATATTTCTTCAATATCTCATCTTTTGGCGGCGGCAATACGCCTCTTTCGATCTTACTTAAATTTCCGGGATCCATACTGTGTTTCTCGCAGAATTGGCGTAGCGTCAAACCTAGTTTTATTCTTCTTTCCTTAAAATATGAGCCGAAAGTTTTCCGTCCGTCCATTTCGGTCACCCCCTTCCTTCCTCATGTCAAGTATACCATGTAGTAAAAAAATTACAACATAAAAATGATCGAATCTCTTCTCTTATTGTTAAAGGGAAAAAGCTGCTTATAGTGCCTTGACTTGTGGCAGTTAGTATGGCCTATATGACATGAGGATAGAGAGGTGGCCTTTTGAGAGATTGGAGGTGTTGGCCATGACAAAATATATAGGATATCTATATCGGGAATATCCTTTTAGAGCGAGATCTTAAGTATCAGGAATGGATGAGGAAAGGGCGGCCTGTGTCGTTTGCAGGATCAGGTAAAAAGATCGTTAGGAGGTGCGATAAAATATGACTGATAACATTCTTACGGAAATTTTGGCGTTAAAAGAAGCTTCTTTATCAGAACTTCAATAACGATATTCTGAATTATTCTATGGCAAGAAAGTGCCAACTAATAATAAGGCAGTAGGCGCCTGTCGCGAATAACGCCGTAACCGCTAAAGCAATAACGATCGTCTTCAAGGGCCGCCTCCTTTTAAGCTTCGGATACAAAGCCAGGCTGATATGTATGAGCACAAAGACGAAAGCCGCTATGGCGAAGTCCCTGTGCAGCCTGACATTTGCATTAGCTATGATGAAATACGCGCTTATTATAAATAAGATAACCGCTGTCCAGCCGGAATAGTAAATAAGCTTATACAATTTAACCATGTATCCTCCTTCTTTCTTTGGTCAGGAAGATTGACTATTCGATATCAATAGTATATCATATAATTTAACAATTTTTCAATATGGTGGCTATAGTGTAAAGGTTAGCACAACAGACTGTGGCTCTGTTTGCACGGGTTCGAATCCCGTTAGCCACCCCATTTTTTATTTTGAGCATATAAAGCCTCCCAATCAGTCGTAGAATCAACGAGTTGCGTTGGTTCTAACCGGTTGTGGAGGCTTTGTACGTCTGGGGCGACCTCTTGGAAGAGGGCAAGGCTTTTGTCGACCTGAAA
>JAZDOS010000011.1:0-2082 GCA_043798375.1 Candidatus Omnitrophota bacterium
GTCGTCTTTGGCTACTTTATACTGCTTACCACCCACGCTTATCACAGCGAACATTTAATACCTCCGGATCTTTTATGAATTAAATAAGTGTTACAGAGCGCACAATATAGCACAATATCCGCCGCCGGTCAAGCTCGATAACACTCGTTCTCAAAATTAATGCTTCCCCATATCTTTGGTAGCGGCAACCAGGCCAGTGGGCTTCGCCTAATTTTGCTATCAAGGAATATGAATTTCTATTTAATTAGAGCGTTTTATATAGTAACTGGTTTGCTATAGCCAAATCTAATTGCGTTTATTTCAACCTAAGCAAAATTTACGGCTCAACCCACGTGGCCGGATTGCCGCCTACACATCATCTTTAGCATAATTTTTGTCACTCGCCCCGGGCGCGCCTCAAAAGTTCCGCCGCTAAGAAGATTCTGTTGTCGCCAGTTACTCGTCTCTACTCGCTCCCCCAGGAAATTTTTCGGCCTATTCAGGCGAAAATATCGTATGATGCCGCACTTAAGGGCTTCATGAAGCGGCGAGTTGAATTTTTTCGGCATAGCGCGTAGTATGCCTGTAGGTGCGCAAGGCTCATATGGTTAAAGGATTAACTTTACGTCGAGCGAATATGAAAGTGCGTGAATCTGTACACATAATTCGCTCGACGTAAACCTTAGCGCACGGCGAAAATAATTCATCGCCGCAAGTGAAGCCCTGAGGTGCGGTGAGGCCCCGAAGTATATTTTCGCAGTAGATATGGCCAAAAAATCTACCGCCGCGTATTTGACACGCCGCGTATTTGCACTTGATAATTGCAATGTTATATGATATCTTTTAAACAATATAAGTATATGGAATAATATGCCCAAATATGAACTGAATGTCCGGGACTATATCCGCATCCTTCGCAAGAGAAGGATGATCATAATCGTCACTTTTATCGCCGTCCTGATAGGCACCGTAATATACCTCTCCACCCAGCCCGTCGTTTACGAATCCAGCACCACCATCAAAATAGAAGAACGAAAGACCGTAGCGGGCCTTCTGACGGAATGGATCCTCTACTCACCTGCGGATATCATGGAGTCCGAGACCAAGCTCATAAAGGGTTACGAGATCATGAAGCAGACGGCCTTACGTCTCGGCATGATAAATGAGCGCTCGGGCCTCGATAAAATAAATGGAGCTGTGGGAGAACTCCAGGGTAGCATTGTCACGGAGCAACTCGGCGGCACCAATATGATCCGCATAATCACGAAGGCCGATACCGCTAAAAGAGCGATGGATATAGCGAACAGCGTGGCCGAAGTCTATATGGAAGAAAATCTTTTAGGTAAGGCAAAACAGGTCAAGCATGCCCGTCAATTCATCGAAGAACAGTTGGTATCTCTTGAAAACAGGATGAAGGCCTCGGAGGTCAGGATAAGAGCCTTTGGCGCAGACTCCAGCGATGTGAGGCTGGCAGAACCCATAGAGAAAAAATTAACAGAGATGCAGTTTGACCTCGCGGAAGCCACGCAGCGATATACGGAAAAACATCCGAGAGTGGTACAGCTCAGGGAGCAGATCACGGATATAGAATCCCAGATCAAGGGCTTTTCCGGTAAAGAGATAGAATATGCGAGGCTCGTGAGGGAGACCGACGTTAATAAGAAGCTATACGCTATGCTGAGGGAGAAGCTTGAGGAAGCCAGGATAACAGAGGCTCAGAAAGTAAGCGATATTACCGTAGTGGATCCGGCGGTCGAGCCCGGGTCGCCGATCTCCACCAACAAACGCCTGGCGCTGATAGTGGGCGCGCTGATGGGGCTCGTGCTGGGGGCATCACTCGCGTTTGTCGTGGAGACGCTGGACACTTCCATAAGCACGATAGAGGACGTCGAGAGCATGGTGAAGCTCCGGGTGCTGGGATTGGTGCCGCCCCTTGGTAAAGAGTCTAAAAAGAAGAAGGGTATCATGGAGGACATCAGGGAGAAGCTCTTTCCGGCTGATCACAGCATGAGAGAAAGTGATGACCCAATATACCTGATCGCTCATTTTGAACCGACCTCGACCGCGGCTGAGGCGTTCCGCAATATTCATACGAATTTAAAG
>JAZDOS010000013.1:0-7023 GCA_043798375.1 Candidatus Omnitrophota bacterium
TTCGCTTGCCTTTTATTCATTCCTTCTCAGTGGCTCGTTCTATCTGCTGGTAGCCTTGCTTGAAAGCCGCAGCCTTCGCTATAAGGTCTTATTAGGCCTTTGTACCGGTCTCTGCGTCCTGGAGCGGCCGACATTCCTGCCGTTTTTCGTCCTGGGGTGGTTATGGTTTTTGTATTACTCCGCGGACAAAAAAGAGGCGAAGAGGGTCATCCTCGTCAGTATAGTCTCGCTGTTCCTTATAGTCACGCCCTGGGTTATCCGCAATACGGTCATCTTAAAACAATTCGTTTTCATTCAAACAAATCAGTGGATCGCATTCTGGCTTGGGAATAACCCGCAAAGTTCGGGAACAGCAATGGTGCCTTCGGGAAAGACCTGGACAGAGACAAGTTCAGAGGAATTCCGTAAAAAACTTTTCAGCCTCGATGAGATAGGGCAGATGGAGTTATTTAAAACAGAGGCGCTTACTTTTATCCGGCAGCATCCCGGCCAATTTATCGAACGCACCCTTAAAAAGCTTTATTATTTCTGGTGGTTTTCACCCCAGGCGGGGTTGCTCTATCCCGCTTCTTATCTGATATTATACAAAATGTATTACGCCGTCATATTATCGGGTTCGCTTATCGGGCTTATTTGGGCGCTGGCTATCAAAAAAACACGCCCCCTGATGATCCTTATACTGCTTCTTTTCAGCTCAAACTCGCTGCTGCATAGCCTATATTACCTCGAGGGAAGGCATCGTTGCAGCATCGAGCCGTTTCTGTTGATATGTTTTTCATTCGGTGTATTTCAAATCTTACGTTTAAGGACCATGCCGAAAGGCAAGTTGCAGGGGGGAGCATGAATGAAAAAACTGAAATAAAGCAAAGGTACGATCATTTTGCGGAGGTCATCGACCAGGAAGCCGGAAAGATCTCCCGGCTCTACTCGGGTATTTCCCCAACCAGGAGGTATTTTCAAGAAAGAAAGATCGAAGCCGCGGTGTCCCTGGGCGGATTTAAAAAGGGGATGACGATATTGGAAGTCGGCTCAAACATGGGCCAGTATACGACGCTCCTAGCAGAAAGAGGTTTTTCCATGGTAGGTATTGATCTTTCCGACAAGGCTATAGAAGTAGCCAAGATGGCCGCCCAAGAACATCATCTCAAGAATATCGAATACCATACCATGGATGCGGAAGACCTGCATCCCTTCAAGGATGGGACTTTCGATGGCGTAGTTTCGTTTTCGACCTTGCGTTACGTGCCCGATCTGGCGAAGGCGCTAAAGGAGATCTACAGGGTCACTAAGAAGAACGGCGTCGTCGCGCTGGATTTCCCCAATAGGCATTGTCCGTGGTTCCGTATCTTGAAGAATAAATTCGGAGTTGAAAACCACATCTATGACCATTTTTATTCGGCGAGAGAATTAGAGGGGTTATTTAAAGACGCCGGCTTTACCGGCATCGAGACAAAAAAGATATTGTTTACCCATTACACTTTTAACCCGAAATATTTAAAGCTCTATAAGGCGGTGGATTCCATCGCCGAGCACACCTTTTTAATAAAAGAACTCGCCGCCATCGTATTCTGCAAGGGGGTCAAGGAGTGACCCGGCTAAGCCGGATCTTAGTGACGTTCGACATCCATGCCTATCCTGGCGCCGAAAATGAAGTACCGCTCTGGATTGATAAGACATTAGAGGTTTTGGCTTCCCTCTCCATAAAGGCATCGTTCTTTATCCCAGCTGCCTTTGCCGAAGAGATCCCAGCGCGCGTACGCATGATCGTAAAGGACGGGCATGAAATCGGTTGCCACGGCATGACCCACGGAGCAGGAGAAGAGTATAACGTATTGCCGTATGAGCGGCAAAAGGCCATGCTTGCTGAGGCCAAAAAGAGGATAGAGGCGGTCGCAGGCCGGGAGGTTATCTCCTTCCGCGCCCCAGCGTTCAAAATAAGCGGCGCAACTGTAAAGGCGCTCGAAGAGGCGGGGTTCAGGGCCGACCTTTCTGTCACCTCCCAACGGCTCGGTATTTTAGGTTCGGACGTAGCGAATATAGGGTGGCTCTATTCGCCGAGGAGCCCCTATCACCCCGATTACCGTAATCCCTTCAGGAGGGGAGATTCATCCCTTTGGGAGATACCGCCGTCCGCTTTCATCCTGCCGTTTTCCTCAAACCTGATAATTGCGTCCGGCGGGACACTGATCAAGATGTTTTTCAAACTCCTATCCGCAGAGTCGCGCCTTAGAAGAAACCCCATCGTATATATGGCCCACCCGGAGGAGGTCTATCCGCGCGATATAAAATATAAGTATCAATTCCAATGGAAACATTTGTTGCCTTCCAAGAGAGACGGATTTATACTGCGGTATATCCTGCTCCATAATAAGGATGGCAAGAAGATATCGCGGGATAATATCAACCTGATGAAGCTGATGAAAGCGACGAAAAACGTAACGTTTGTTACCGTTAAAGAGATGGTCGAATCACTCGAGCGCGAAAGAGACGATGGTTGTCATCGCCGACAAGCTTATCAGGAATGAAATGAGGGACCCTGTGGCCGATCTGGACGGGATGCTCACCGGAAAAGGGGGGTTAAAGTTGGCGCGATTAAAATTGTTAAGCGTGGTAGGCGCGCGCCCGAATTTTGTCAAGGCGGCGCCCCTTGTGCGCGAGTTTCATAAAGTCAGAAATAAGATCGAGCACGTGCTAATCCATACCGGTCAGCATTATGATGCCAAAATGAGCGCGGATTTTTTCGCTTCTTTGAAGATACCTCCCGCCAAGATAAACCTGAACGTCGGTTCCGGCAGTCATGGTCAGCAGACGGCAGAGATAATTTGTAAATTTGAGGATGTCTGTCTATCTGAAAAACCCGATTGGGTAATAGTCTATGGCGATGTCAATTCAACTTTGGCAGCGGCCATTGTTACAAAGAAACTTAAGATAAGGCTGGCCCATGTTGAGGCCGGGTTGCGTTCCTTTGATATGGACATGCCGGAGGAGATCAATCGTAAGGTTACAGACGCCCTGTCGGATTTGTTATTTACCCACAGCCCTGAAGCCGATTCTAACCTGCGCAGAGAAGGAGTGCCGCCTTCAAAGATAGTAAGGGTTGGTAATATCATGATAGACACTCTGGTCGCCGAACGCCGTAAGATCGATCGGCGCCGTCCGTATGCCAGGCTTGGATGCCGCCCGAAAAAATACGTCTATATAACGCTCCATCGGCCTTCAAATGTGGATGATCCGCGGGTATTTTCTGAGATTCTGTCACGGCTGGTAAAACTGGCGGAAAAAATGCCCATTATCTTTGCCTTACATCCGAGAACGCAGAAATGTCTTAAAAAGGTCAGTCCTGGGAAGAAGATTCTCCGCGGAAGATCGCTAATTTTTATCGGTCCTCTGAGTTATCACGATTCTATCAAATGTATTAAAGACGCCCTTTTCGTCCTGACAGATTCCGGAGGGATTCAGGAGGAGACCGCTTATCTGGGAACGCCGTGTTTGACATTGCGGCCAAACACTGAGAGGGCTGTTACGATACGCCTCGGCACCAATAAGCTCACCTCTTTGAAAACTTTGGATTATGATATGGCCCGGCTGACTAAATGCGCTGGCAAGTTTACCAAGGTTGCGCCGGTGCCGTTATGGGACGGAAAAACGGCTTCCAGGATTGTCGCGGCTTTCCTTAGGCTTGCATAACCCGACTTATGAGTGTGATGATAAATAAGATAAATGTAAAAGACAGTATAGCCGTTTCATTGATTTTCCTGGTTGGCGTGCTTGCCAATCTCAGCTTTTTTGTCGAAGGAAAATCCGTCTACCACTTTAGCTCGCTCGGCACGTCATTACTCTATTTCATTTTCGAACAGGTAAGAAACTTTCAACGGTTTGATTTTATCCCGCATTACTGGTCCAGCCATTTTTATACCGGTGGCCCGATCCATACGGGGATAGGGATGTACAATCCCCTGCTATTGGTGAGCGCGATTTTTAGTAACTTTAGCTGGGCGCTCATATCTTACGACATTATCCTTAAATTCCTTGCAGGTCTCGGCATATATTTGCTCCTGCGCGGCTATAGTTTTTGCCGGAGTTCCAGCCTTGTATGCGCCCTCATATATCCCCTGAATTATTTTGGATCGTTCTTCAGCTCTGATCCGCAATTTGTTAGTGTTTTAGCCGGGATGCCCTGGGTACTGCTTTGCTTAGAACGGCTTATCGTGATTTCAAACGGCCGTGCGGATATTTTCGCAAAATCGGCGAAAGAGCGATGGCTATTTAAGGCGGCATTGCGGCAGAGCCTTGCGCTAGCGTTCGTGCTGGCTGTCGTGTATACCGCGTCCAATATTCAAAGCTATGCATTTCTGCTCCTTTTTGTGGTTTTGCCTTATTTAGTTTTACGGTTATTCATAATTATGACGCCGGGAGAAGGCCATAAGGAAAATCCTGGCCCAGGAATCACCGCGCGTACGCCGGTCTTTTTTATAACCGCATCGTTCATCATCGCTTTTTTGATTGTTTTATTCGAAGTTGTGCCGACATTTTTGGTAATGCAGACCGGTAACCGTCTTATGGGTCTCGGCAAGCTTTTCTGGGTGCGCAACATACTTTTTATATCGGTTTTGATCTCATTGGCCTTTCTTGCCGGCCTTATTATCCGCGCGAAATCAAAGGCCGTCCTTTTTGGCGCAGCCGTACTGATATTGACCTCGCTTGCATTTGCGGGAGGCAGGTCGTCGCTCCATCACCTATTCTTTGCTGATTACGTAGAGAAATATGTGGCGCCAGGTTTTCCGTTCCCGGACAATATACGGTTTTTTACTTTGTTGCAGCTGACCGTTTTCGTCATCGGCTTATGGCAAATGCGTAGATCGTTCAAGCCACGGATGATTTTTGTTTTCCTGGCGATCGGCTATTTTCTGCTCAATCTGGCGCATTTCGCCTTCGATCTAGTACATCCGCAAAATAATGTCGGTTTTTCTCGCTATCTTTTCCACCTATATCCGGACTTTTATTGGCGCTATTCGTTCATACCTATTATCGGAATGAATGTTGCGATGGCGGGGGGGATCGAATATATTTTATCGAAATTACGTAAGCGCAAATATCAGATTGCCGGGCTTCTCGTCGTTTTTTTTCTGTCGTTCGAAAATTACATAGTGTGGCAGAACAGGACGCTGTTTACGGACGGACTACAATACAGGGAACGGCCTTCGCCGGAATACGATTTTTTGCGGCAGTTGCCACCATTAGCGAGGGTGGAATCGGTCAATAATAATGTAGCAACGCGCTGGAAGACCTCTTTTTACCCGTCGATATTCCCGAGCTGGCTTATACCCGCTTATTTCGGCGCACATACGTTTTCATGGGTAGGGATCAACGTGATACCGCAACATAATTTTGAGTATAATGCTCTAGCGTTGCCGGAACTCTATGGTGTCGACGGGACAAAACCATTGTCGCCCCTTCTGAGTCTGGCGGGCGTGAAGTATATATTTTCTTTTGATCGTCTGGCTCCGGATCCTGGCCTGAAACTCTTGACCAGAGGCGCAGAATATTATATTTACGAAAATATGCGTTCATTGCCGCGGGTAATGCTGATTCCACGTATAACCAGGATGGAGGAGAGCAAGATTTTGCCGGCGATGAAATCAGAGAAGGAAGATAATTTTTTGAGGCACGCTTACGTAGATACCGCCTCGCCGGCGATGACTTTAAGTAATAGCGGGGAAAATAGGGTTGTAAAGGCCCGCGAAGATGAGTTTGTGTCAAACTTGGGACATGTCAAAGTCGCTCATTATGAAGATGAATACGTGGCTATCGATTGCGATATTAACGAAGAATCTTTTTTCATGATCACGGATACTTTTTCCCCGGGATGGAAGGCATATGTGGGTCCGCGCGCTATACCTATTGTGCGCGCCGATTATATTTACCGGGGATTAAAATTGTCACCCGGCCGCTACACACTTGTCATGTCGTATTCGCCGCAGGCGAATCGATGGGCGCGAGACGTATCTATTACTGTTTTTATAATCGCTGTTATCTTATGGGCGGCGCTTGGGCTAAACCACAGGCGCCTTTCTCTGTAAGGAGTTATATGCAACAACGAGACGCTGCCGCTGAAAATATTCTTAAAGGTATAAAGATCGCTCTGGTCGTTGCGCCTGTTTCAGGCGGCGCTCTTTATGATGATTGGGATCTATCTGAGGTTGATAGCGTCAGCCCGCCGATGGGCCTGCTTTGGCTGGCGGGCATGGTTCGCAAAAACGGTGGTATAGCTACGATCCATGACGCGTACGCGCGCCGGATAGACATCGAGGCGATTATCGACGAATTAAGCGGTATTTCTCCGGATGTTATCGGTGTGAGCGCCACGAGCTGCTCTTATCCCGCGGCCAAGCGGCTGATCGAGCGGTTAAAGGAGCGGATGCCGCGGATACCTGTTGTATTAGGAGGTGTCCACGTAACAGCACTCCCTCAGGCTGTTATAGACGATCTCCCTGGGCTTGATTTCGGAGTTTTGAGAGAGGGGGAGGTCACGCTTGTGGAGCTCTTAGCCGCCATAGTCCGCGGAGGCGATTTCTCCAAGATCCCCGGTATCATCTTTCGCAAAGGTGGGGATATAGTCAAGACTCCGGAAAGGGAGTTTCTGCGAGACCTTGATTCCTTGCCTAAGCCGGCATGGGATCTTTTACCGTCGTTTCCGGGGCCCTACAGCCTCTCGCCTATAGGGACCAGAAGTGCTAAGTCGGCCAGCCTGATAACTTCCCGCGGATGCCCGGGGCAGTGCCGTTTTTGCGATGTAGGCGCTATGGGTAAGATCGTGAGAGTTTTTAGCGCCGATTATGTCTTGGAGATGGTTGAATACCTTATCACTCATTGCGGTATACGGGATTTTCTCATTTACGACGACAATTTTGTCACAGTCAGACCTCGTGTGAGAAAAATTTGTGAGGCTATAATTGACCGGCGGTGGAATATCCAATGGTCATGCAGTGCGCGCGTCGACATGGTAGACCCTGAGCTGTTGGC
>JAZDOS010000054.1:0-28688 GCA_043798375.1 Candidatus Omnitrophota bacterium
GTTTGCCTGACCAACCGGCCCCGGTATCAATATTCCAAACATTACATACATGAATCGGCTCTAACGTATTATAAAGCTCCGTTGTCGTGTGGCCGACAAATATATCCTTATACTTGCCTAATTGGCATTTACGACCAGCTATGTGCTTCTTCCATGCCATATCAAGGAGGGTCCTATCCCAAACCAAAGCTTGTGCGCTATGGCTTTTAAGTAATACATCAGCATTGAATCCTCCATGCACAAATATCTGTTCATCACGTTCAATCCAGAGTTGTCCACTCTTCAAGAAATCAATATGCGCCTGCGGCATAGGGCCGCCGTTATACGAAGCCATAGTCCGGTCACCACCCTGGCTCGTCCATATTTCGGGCTTATCGCCGCGCAGAGCCCAATCCAGCGCCCACATATCATGATTGCCAATGACCAGATCACAATGCTTAATTTTTAAAAGTTCATCGATGCACTGTTTGACGTCCGGATAACCATCGCAAACATCCCCCATCACGATCAGGCGATCTTTCTTACAATCAAACTTTGAGCGCTTAAAACACTGTATGAGCGCCTTATAAGCGCCATGAATATCTCCGATGGCGAAGGTCTTCACTTTCTTATCCTTTTCCAATGTTTCTGTAAAAATGAAAAGCCCTCTGCCATTGTCTTTTTCGCAACACCACAATCTTCCGCTAACTGTACATAGCTATCTGCCAATGTCTCGGGAGGCGCCTCTAAGACTTGAGGGATATCATGGGTACCCCGACGTTCAAATGTTGCTTTTACAGCGGATAATAACAGTTCATCCCCGGGAAGACCTTGTTCAATTAGAAGAACCAAATCCACAAGATCCCTCATGCGAAAAAACGGCCGTTTATCCCGCGGATATGAATACGCGTGTATTTTTTCGGCAAAATGCTGTTCAATCGGCAACATGGCTACATATGCGGGTTTTATCCCCGCAAACCGCAAAATATCTTCACCTTCTTTCCATTCAGCTTCGGAAATAATCGCATCACCAATCCCAACATCAATATGGAATTTCGTGAATACTCTGTTCGCGACCCTCGCTTCTACAGGATAGCGCCATCCGCCATACACAGTCTGATCAAACTCCTTCATTGGCGTGCCGATGTAAAAAACAAACCAATCCGATAAATCCTTTTTAACCTCTTCTTGAAGCAAGGCACGGATCGTATTTTCATCCGCGTTTTTAATATGCGGTATTGAAAAATCAACATCCTTGGTTGTTCTAGCGATATTGTGAAAACGAAATTCCAAAGCATAGCCGCCTTTTAACAACCACTTCGGCTTTTTGTTATGTTCATCAAACAGGCGGGCGAGAAAACGATCAAATGTAATTCTCCTACGCAATCGGTCTAACGGAGTTGCTTGCTCCCGGGCTAAATTTTTAAGCCTATCCTCAAGAGCTCTTCGAAAAGCATTAGCATTATCATATTTCTTGGGCTCAATCGTCATAGGTTATTACCCTTTTGCGGTCTTCATATTTTTTAGAAGCGCTGTTACTTTTTCCTTGGCTTTTTCGGTCATCTCGGCGCTTACAATATCAATAATTTGGAGCATCCCCTTGTCGCAAGCTTCTTTTATCGCCTGTTGAAGATAATCCATGATTAGATTTGACTCCGCCGAATCAATAATCGTCCGAAGGGGCGTTGTAACAAAAAATCCTTCTCGCTGTTCCTTTTCATCCGGAGACACTTTGCCTTTATGAACAACGCATCCTTTTGGCGTTTTTTTTCTAAATCCGGAGGGAACGGTAAAATGAATTTTAGACGGCATAATATCGCTAAGTCCGTGTATGGCAAGCGCTGAATCGTGAGAAAAAACAGCCTGCGGCCCCCCCTTGCGATCCCTACTCCACAGAGACCACCTGGCATAATCTTCATCCGGCGAATTTGGAAATTGTGCAAGCCGAAAAACGCCGCGATCAATCTCGAGCCATTGACCACTCTGTTTATAATGTGAGTGCATCCGATAAGAAAAACCGGCACGCACCGCCTGTTGAGCGGTAAAATAGCCTTGCTGAAGAGAAGCAGTTTCAAATAGCTTTTGTTTTTTTGTATTTTCCATGATAATTTACCCTCATTTCATATGTAACAAATATACGCTTTTCAGTGCTATTGTCAAGCATTTTTATTACATTATATGTAATATTCGTGCATAAAACGACGTGACAAGCGACTAAATGTCCACTATTTAGTGGACATTTCGATCCAGTGGACATTTATTTATCGCAAAAAGTATATAGTTTTTGAGACATATAACCGTTCTAGGGGATAGAACAAGCGTTCGGTGTTATAGAACAGTGGATCCCCGCTGGAGTTTATCCCCTACATAGATTCCCGCTTACGCGGGAATGACAGGGAATGGGAATGACAATCGAAGGCTACTCCACCAACGCCTCCGCGAGGCTTGCCATCGCGCGTCTATAAGGCGGACAACGGCCATCCGAAATTTTTGATAAATACTTTTTTATTCATTATTTTATTCACAATTTTACTTCGCACAGGCCCATTCAACATGAACATTATTTTTCCTCATCCCACATATATAGATAACTCTGGAATCTCCTGGATAATATTCATTTTTGTAAACGACTAGCGACTTGATTATCTTTCCATGGGCGGTTAATTTAAGCTCGTCCCATAGATCTGGGTTAGAATATTCAAACTCATTGAGAACCTTTTTATAAGAAATGACTTTATTTCCGTTCGCTCTATTCCATGCTACATGCGCAAATAATAAAGCCGCGTGCGCCGCTTCGCTTGAAGGATTGACAGAATCTTTAAGCAGCGTGGCTGCCATTTCGAGCATTATTTCAGACATTTTTTTAGTCATCGCAGATTCTCTTCTGTATATAATGATAACTCGATAAGACGTTCCAGAAGTTCACCGGAGGGCATACCCGCAAAATTATGAAGGATGAGCTCTTTTGCGAAGAGACGACAAATATACCGCAACTTTCGCGCCCTTTCGCGGCCGGCATAAATAAAGTCTCGATGTCCGCTGTTTATTATGATGATGTTGTGCTTCTCGTCATAACGCGAGCGCCATATCTGTCCCGCGGCGCCCTCTAATGTATATCCCGGCAATCCTTTGTTTGAAAATTCGCTATTTTCAACAGGCGCTTTCAGTAAAGAATCGACAACGGTAATAACAGCATCTGCATCACATACAATCTCTGACTGCCTAACAGTAAGCCTCAACTTGCACAATCCGGGCTCATCAGGAGCGCTAAAAATCACGACTTCACCGTCGTATTTATCAAGAATGCCCTTGCCTTCCGCAATGGCCCACATATACGATAGATACTGCTCCGTCTGACGCTTACTGCGATCTAGTCCAATGGCGCGAAAAGATTTTGTTTTGCCGACCTGCACTATCGCCGATCCCGGCTGAATCCTGGCAGAAAACAGCGGTCCCGCAATTTCGAAAAATTCTTTCTGCATATCCTTCTCCTGTCGAGATGCGCCCGAAGCCGCATTTATACAGGCTTTATCTGAAATTTCATTAGTGGCAGCGGTGGAAAGCATATTTTTCCGTTCAATATCAAACCAATCGTATTCTTCTTGCGGCAGGATAAACATCGCCTCGCGTAGCGCCTTTTGGACAGAACGGAGTATGTTTTTACTCATACGTTCGTCTTCGGCCCCCTTTTGCTCCAAGGCAATTTTTGTGAGATGATCTTTAAACGTTCCTGTATAATCACAAAATCCAGCGAAATATTCATCGCGAATAACGCCGTCCCTTGTGCCGGGGGTAAGATGTAAAAACGGAACATCAATAATTCCCTGAAAATATCCTGAAATCCAGGGTTCGCATTGAAAGAAATCGAGCGAGGAAATATTCGGTAATAATCGTGTTCCACTTCGAAAAAGACTGATATGATTTTCAGCGTTTTTTTCCGCAAGATAAATTTCCGTGTATATATCGCCGAAAGGCGTTGTTATAGAAGAAATGTCGTGAATAAGCCGCCCTTCAAATCTACGAGGTTCTACCTCATATTCAGAACGGCTGGTTCGATCGATAATTTTAATCTTCACTCCCGTATGCCGAATACGATCCCTTATCTCGGAAGCCAGGTACCGTTGAATCTTTTCGCCGCTTAATGTACGTATTCCCGCAAGCAGGGGAGCTATTGTTAATTGCGTTCCTTTTATAGGTAAAAGATGAGGCCTGGGGGCGATAGCATAACCCGGCTTACCCTTCTCCATGCTCATCTGATAGGTTTTGCTGTCTTTCCCGGAAGAGACTATCAATAATTTATGGCCGACGGTCCAAAAGCTAAGAAGACCAATGCCAAATTCCCCTTGAATATTTTGAGCGCCACTTTCTTTTAGGCATCGTTTCAGAGAATCACATATGTGGGTTGCTACATATTTAAAATCAGGCACCCCTTCTTCGGTACAGGGTATGCCCTGTCCATCATCGATAATCTTAAAATATTGTTCCCCACGCTCTTTACCACGAATAATCGTAATATGTTTTGCCTGTGCGTCAATACTGTTCTCTATAAATTCGGCAATCGCCTTTAGGGGATTAGTCTGTGAAAGCGCGATAATCGTTATCGCGTTCCAGTCATCACCTATACGTAGCCTACCGCGATGCTTCACACGCACAGATTTATTTATGGCGGATTTCGATAACATCTTCAATCTTTTCTCCTAATCATAGTCGCACATTTTGAAATAACCGCAATATTGCGCCCCCATGGAATCTGCGTAATTTGGGCAACAACCTGTTGCCCAATTGCTTTCCCTTTATTGAAAAACACATACCATTGCCTGATATATTTCAAATTACGTGCCAGCGTTCAGCCGAAATTGTGAATGAATACTTTTTTTGACAACATAGTTTTCAGCACTGTTAGATTTGCTATTTAGGACAGCAAGATTTTCCCTGAGGCGACTTTTTAGGTTCGCGACAGGAAGTGCCTGCTGGCTCTTTCATAATTTCCGCAGCGGCAAGAAACCCTGCCTGGACAATAACATCTGCCGGGATTGATTCATACACTTTTCCCTTTACCTCGAGAGTCCTGCATTCCGAAGGGCCGCAAACATCACAGCAAGGGCTTTTGTCAACCTTTCCCTCAATCCAATCTTCCAGCGGGCGTTTACCGATCCAGATTCGATTCGACTGCAAAGGATTCTCCTTGAACTCGGCAACAGAAAGCTCGGCTTTTTCCAGCTTGACTTCGATCCTTAAGGGTGCGAGCGACTTGATAAGCATTGATACCGCTTTATCAACCTCTTTTTCTGTTAAACCGCATCGCGGGCAGGTTTCTCCTTCAGATAATAATCTCTGCCATTTAATCGTAAGTGTCTTCATCTTAATATGCTCTCGTATAATACTGCGTCCGACGGCCATCCGAAGGTGCGGAGAAATACTTTCTTCATTAACGGATGAAGATTTTTTCATAGAAAGTATCTGTGAGGGGTATCCGCTTCCATCTTTGCGTATTTCGGCGTCTATGTTATTTATACCTTCGCCGCGTTCTCCCCCGCAAGATAACCGGTAGAAAATGCCTGTTGGAGATTATACCCGCCGCTCGGGGCGGCGCCCTCTATAACCTCGCCGGCAAAATAGAGCCCGGGCACTATCTTCGATTCCATCGTGCGGGGATTAATGTCTTTTTTCGATACCCCGCCGCCCGTCACCATCGCCTCTTCTATCGGCAGGCTTCCCGTTATCGTTAAAGGAAGCTTTTTCAGCATATCTATAATTGCCTGACGGTCGGTTTTGGTAATCTGGTTCGCGCGTTTGGCGGCCGGCATATCCAATAGCGACAGGAATAGGCCTACCATCCTCTTTGGCAGCATGTCCTGCATCAGGGTCCTGATCTGGACGCTTCCTTTGACGGAGAATTTATGGACGAGCTTACTTTCAAGCTGTTCTACCCTCAGGCCCGGCTTAAGGTCTATCGTCATCGGAATCTCTTTGTGCCTTTCAAGTGCGGACACTATATCGCCCGACATGTCCAGGACAAGGGGCCCTGATACGCCAAAGTGGGTAAACATCAGTTCGCCTACTTCGGACTCGAGCTTTTTACCGCCGAGGCGGAATGTGACGCGGATATTCTCGAGGCCTAACCCCTGTAAATCCTTAACCCATGTCTCCTTTGTTTTGAGCGGGACAAGCGCCGGCTTAAGCGGTAATACCGAATGGCCCAGGCGTTCGGCGATTTTAAACCCGTCTCCGGAAGAACCGGTCGCTTTATACGACGCGCCGCCCGCGGCAATCACCACTTTCTTCGCTTCGATAGGGCCCGCGCCTTCCGTGGTCAGGATAAAAGAGGTGTCTTTATGCTCAACGGCCGTAATGCGCGCGTTATATATGATATCTACGCCGCTATCCTTAAGGCTTCCCTCCAGGACTGATACGACCGACTTTGCCTTATCGGTAACGGGGAATACCCTGCCCTGCCTCTCGGCCTTCAGCTCCAGCCCTCTGGACCGGAAGAATTCCGCAAGATCTCCGCCGGAGAATGTAAAGAAGGCGGTCCTGAAAAATTCTCCGCCCGGCGCGAATTTTTCTATAAACACATCTATCGGCGCGGTATTGGTGATATTGCATCTGCCCTTACCGGTCATCAGGATCTTTACGCCTATGGATGGATTGCGCTCTATCAGGACGACTTTTTTCCCAAGCTCGCCGGCCCTGACCGATGCCATGATCCCGGCCGCCCCGCCGCCGATCACCGCTATGTCAAATATTTTTTTCATCTCGACGCGGCCACGGCCGCTATTATGGCCGCGCCTCTGCCGGAACCGTCTTTGGTCAGCGTTATTTTTATAAGGTTAGACTTCGAGCCGAACATTTCTCTCAGGCAGGACTTCATATTTTTCGCGAAAGTGGGATGTTTTTCATACACGCTTCCGTCGATGGCGACGGTGTGCCGCCTCGATAGGCTCGTGTCCATTCTTTTTATCATGGCCCCTATGCAGGCCGCGCTTATGCGCGCTCCTCTCCTGGAAACGGTTTCGCATATATTTTTTACCTGTCGTCTTTCTTCCGGTGTGCATTTTACGAGCCCCGCCCTTCTTAATACCGAAGCCGCTTTCGCAAGGCCTGCGGAATGATCGCTTTCTATGAGGGACATATCCTCTGTTTTAAGCTCCGCTCCGGACCCGAGAAGATCCTTTACAACCAGGCTTGCGATACGGCCGAGATACATGCCCGAAACCGCCTTCTCCATAATCTGCCGGCCCGGATTATCGGATTTTTTATCGAGCTCCCTATCGTAAGCGGTAAGCTTTAATTTATCGAAATTACCCCATTCAGCGTTTATTATCATCCCGCCGAGGCGCGCTTCCGGATAGCAGGCGTTCGTCCCTGTGCCTATTATCACGCCGACATCGCAATTACGGTCCTGGTAACTTTTCGCGACGAGCGTCCCGACCGTATCGTTGGCGAGCGCCGCGATCTTCACATTCCGGATGCCCTTTTTTACAAGCGCTTTTTTCAGTAATACGACAACGTCATTGCCTATGACTCCGTTCACGTTAAAATCCTTCGTCCAGCATACGAGGGTGCCGCCGGCAATGCCTGTCTGTTTAACCGGAAACGAGAACGTGAATCCCAGATCAAGCTCACGCTCGGACTCGAGCTTATACTTTTTCAAAAATACCTTTACGCACCCGGCGATAAAACCGAAAAATATTTCGCGGCTGCCGGTAATATGTTTTTTGGCAAGCGTAAATTTCATGATCTTTCGCGCGCCTATCTTTCCCGCGCCTAAAAGCCGCAATTCCAGTATACGGAAATTTGTGCCGCCCAGGTCGAGCGCTATGAATTTTCCGGTTTCCCCGCCTGTCGGCCTGTAAGCATAGGTGGGTATCATCTTGAGAGAGCTCTTCCGTCCGAAAAGCCCCCTCTCCATCTCCAGCTGAAAATCCCCGATGATCCTGCGGATCCGGCTTAAAGAAATCTCAAAGGCTTTAAGATCTATCATCGCGATATTTTAAGTACCTTGTATTTCAATATACCTGCCGGAACTTTTATTTCGACGACATCGTTTACTTTATGGTTCACCAGGCCGCTTCCCACCGGCGACGATACGGAGATCCTGCCCTGCGAATAATCAGCCTCTTCCTCCGAAACGAGCGTATATTCCAGCTCTTCGCCCGACTTCACATCCTTAAGTTTCACTGTCGCGCCGATCAGGACCTCGTCACTGGAAATGTTTTCTTCGTCCAGTATCTGTGACGTCGCCAGTATGTGCTGGAGCTCCGATATCTTCTTCTCGTTCAGGCCCTGCGCCTCTTTAGCCGCTTCATACTCGGCATTTTCGCTTATATCGCCGTGGGCCCTGGCCTCGCCGATCGCTTTCGAGAGAGTTTTGCGTTTTACCGTCTTCAGATACTCAAGCTCTTTTCTGAGCTTCTCGTAACCTTCGCGTGTTAGGTGCGAGCCGCCTTTTCCCATTTCTTTTCCCCCGTCGTTTCTTTTTTTCCGGCCGCGCCGCACAATTTCTTTTGCGGGCACCTGCCGGTCCAGCAATAGAGGCACAACTTTTCCTTCGGAAGCCCGACTGCCGAAACCATATCGTCCACCGTCTGGTACTTGAGGGTCGTCACCTCGAGGTCCTTCGCGATCCAATCCACCATCTTTTTATATTTCGGCGAATCATAGTCCGTATATTGCGAAACATCCTCTACGTCATGGCCCTCGAGGCTTCGGATCGCCCTGCGCGCGGCCAGTTCATTGATCGTGCGTGTGGAAAGATTGAATATGCACGGGAACATGAGGGGCGGGCAGGCGGGCCTGACATGGACCTCTTTCGCGCCCGAGTTCCACAATTTCTTGATGGCAAAATTCTTGAGCTGTGTGCCTCGCACTATCGAGTCCTCGCACAGGACTATCCTTTTCCCGTCGATAATATCCCTGATCGGGATAAGCTTCATCTTCGCTATCAGGTCGCGCTTTTCCTGTGACGGCGGCGTGTAGCTCCTGCCGTAACCGGGCGTATATTTCACGAGCGGCCGCCTGTACGGCTTGCCCGATTCCATCGCGTAACCTATCGCATGCCCCACGCCGGAATCAGGAACTCCCGATACGACATCGACCTCTATATCCTTATCGCGCTTTGCCAGAAATCTTCCGCTTCGTTCCCTCACCGTTTCAACGTTTATGCCCTCGTAACTTGAGGCGGGAAACCCCGTATATATCCACAGGAATGTGCATATCTGATTCGTGCCGCCCCCGGATTTTTTCTGCGTCATTCCGTTCTCCGTCAAAAGGGTTATCTCCCCCGGCGCCAGATATTTAACCGTCTCAAAATCGTTATTTGGGAATGCGCTCGTCTCGGACGTGACCGCCCAGGCCCCGTCGCGCTTTCCTATCACAAGGGGCGTGTAGCCGTAACGGTCTCTCGCGGCATATATACCGTCCTTGTTCAATAACAAAAGAGAGCATGACCCTTCGATCATTTTAAACATCTTTTCGATACCATCTACGAAGCCGCCCGCCTCAACTATGAGCTTGGCTATCAATTCCGCGGAATTTATCCCGCCCTTGCTGACCTCGCTGAAAGACCCGCCCCGTTTGAGCATATCCGAGGCAAGCTCCTCGGCGTTATCTATCCACCCTTCCATGACGAGTGAGAAAGGGCCGAACTTCGAATTCAAATATATCGGCTGTTCGTCATGAGCGCTTATCACGCCTATGCCTTTATTGCCCGGCATGTGCTTCGAGTCTTCGTAGAACTTCGATTTAAACTGGCTCTGGCTTATATTGTGGATTTGCCTTGTAAAAGCCTCTCCGAGAACGGCCATCCCGCCGTATTCCGTGCCGAGATGGGAATGATAATCCGTGCCGTAAAAAAGGTCCCTTCTGCAATCGCCATTCGATACTACTCCAAATACACCGCTCATATAATCCTCCTCATATCTTCCGGTAATTCCGAATCGAAAACCATCTTTTTCTTCGTAACCGGATGAATAAATTCCAGGCGTCTTGCGTGAAGCGCCACTCTCCTGAACCTCACCTTGAAATCCTTCCTGAAGGCGTAGACGCTCTCGCCGAGGATCGGATGACCGATGCGCGCCAGATGGATACGGATCTGGTTCGTCCGGCCGGTCAGGGGCTCCACATCCAAAACGCTGAAATCTCTCTTCCGCTCCAGGACCCTGAATTTCGTTACGGCGAATTCGCTCCTTGATTTATTTCGATTATATATATCCGATCTTATTGTGCCGGATTCCTTCTTTACGCTGCCCTGAACAACAGCAACATAATTTTTTTTGACGCGCCGCGCTTTAAATTCGTCCATTAAGAGTTTTTGGGCAAGCTTACCCTTGGCGTATATTATAAGGCCCGATGTTTCGCGATCGAGCCTGTGGCAGGGATAAGCGTTCGCCTCGATCCCGCGTCCGTCCAGCTCTCTGTTTAACAGGCCGGTTAATGTATTCGCCTCTTTCTTCGGGGTCGGGATGACCAGCATTCCGGAGGGCTTATCAACCACTATAAACCTGTCATCCTCATATACGATTTTATAGCGTTTACCGTCCATAAACGGCTATTATTATACCATTTCCGCGGGTTATCGCGTAAATTTTTTCTCGACAAATTTTTTCTCGATACTTTCTCTTCCTTATGATATTATTAAACTGATGAAAAAGACCGTTGAAAGAAAAAGTATCCAGGCAAAAATATTCGGGACTATCTTTTTGTCCATATTCCTCATCACGGCAATTCTCGGATACCTCTCTTTTCGTCTTTCGAAAGGCCGCCTTGTCCAGATGATCGGCGAATCAAGCAGGGGGCTCGCCTCCACCACGGCCAATTTCATAAACCGGGACGATCTCTTCCTGATAAAGGATAATATGGACGGGATATTAAAATCAAGGACGACCGCAGTCATGAATGCCGATTTTCTTGACAGGCTCGCCGATGTGGGCAAATCTCAGGATACCGGCGGCGCCGAAAACCTCGGCTTTGCCGCGGATAAATATAACCAGTATGCGAAATTATTGTCCGGCGTCAAAGACGCCAATAATATCAAAAGCACCCTGAATATATACATAAAGGAAGGCAACCGCCTTACGAATATGGTATCCAGCGAGCCGCCGTTTCTGATGGGCGCCCAATATAAAATGGCGCCCGCGGCGAAGACGGCCCTGGAGTCCGGCGTGCCGACCGCAACCGGTATCTATAAAGATAAGGACGGGATCTGGATATCGGCATACGCGCCTATACCGGCCGGAGCGGCGAACGCCGCGGCATTGATAGAAATCAATGATAATATCGGCGTATACATGGATAAGCTGCGGAAAGAGGTTATGGCGATCATCCTGGCCTGTTTCATAGCGTTTTTCGGCACCGCGGCCCTAAGCCGCAGGCTTGTCAACAGATTGATAGCGAACATCGGGAAGCTGGACGATTTTGCGCTCGGCCTCGACAGGGAAAATTATAACATACCGATAAATATAAGATCGGAAGACGAGATAGGCCGTTTGGCCGATACGTTCGAGAAACTCAGGATTTCAATCAAAAAAAAGATAAACGATCTGCGGTCTTCTCTTATTAGGGAGAAGAAGGCCCATCTGGAATCGATAATAGCCCTCACGAACGCTATGGAACTGAGGGACCCATACACGAAGAAGCATCTTTACAGGGTAGAGAAATACGCCCTCTTGATAGGGAGGTCTCTTGGATTGCCGCGCGCTGAAATGGAGAGGCTGAGATACGGCTGCTACCTGCATGATATAGGAAAAATCTATCTGAAGGACAGCGATTTCCAGAAAGGCGCGCTATCCCAGAGCGAATTAAAGGATGTCAGGCAGCACGCGGAAAAAGGGGCCATGATCTTAAGCGGAATCCCGTTCTTTGAGAATGTCAAGGATATAGTCCTGTATCACCAGGAGCGTTATGACGGAAAAGGATATCCCGGCGGCCTTAAAGGTAAGGATATTCCTCTTCTGGCCAGGATAGTGGCCGTAGCGGACGCGTTCGATGCCATGACGACCGACAGGCCCTACAAGGCCGGGATCGGATTCGGCGCGGCAATGGATGTATTGGAAAAGAACGCGGGAACCCAGTTCGACCCTGCCGCGGTCAAAGCCTTTTTAAAATATAGAAATACGCTAGAGAAAATAGCGAAGAGGCATTTCTAACCCCGGATAGTTTCCTTTTGTTTCCTTTAAGGCTTAAGGTGGATAACCTCTTCTATGACCTGACGTTGATATAATATATGAAAAAGCCTGGTAATCTCTCCGGCCCGGCCGGCTCCTATTTTTTTTGAGTCGATCTTCGTTACCGGAAGCACTTCCGCCAAACTATTTGTAAGAAAAATTTCATCGCCGCTTAACAACTCCTTGCGCAAAATCCTGCTCTCCCTAACACTTATCCCTATCCTCCCGGCTATCTTCAGGATAGCGCTTCTCGCTATACCGGGTAATATGCCGCTGGATACCGATGGGGTAACAAGGCGCTTTCCCTTTACTAAAAATACATTGCCTGTTGCGGCCTCTGCGACATAACCTTCCGTATTGATAAGAATAGCTTCGTCAAAATCATCTTTCCTTGCGAAGGACCTGGCTAAAATATAGTTTAAAAAACTGATGGTTTTAAAATTCGAAACAGGTGAAAATTCGTTCTGTCTTATTGGCACAATCTTCGCTTTTATCCCCCGGTCATAGCTCCGGTCCGGATATCCATCAAATCGCTTTGTGATTATGACGACATTCGGAATAGATTTTCTTTCGTAATTTATACCTGATCCACCCTCTCCTCTTGTCACTGTTATACGCACGCAGGCATTTTTTAACCCATTTACCATCAAGGTCCTGTAAATAGCTTTCTCGAGTTCGACTTTTGAATACGGCAGCTTTATTTCAAGAAACTTCAGGGACTTGAATAAACGCCTGATATGCTCGTTCAACATAAAGACCGCCCCGGCGTAGCTCCTCATCGTCTCAAAGACGCCGTCGCCGTATAGAAAGCCCCGGTCGTTTACGGATACCCTGGCTTCCTGCGCGTCATAAAATCTTCCGTTAATCCAGATCTGAGCGTTTTTCATGCTATAACAAGTTCTTCTTTCCCGGCCTCGATCCCGAGCGCGATCATGAGCCCTTTCGCCTTATCGAGAGTCTCTTCATACTCCTCTTCCGGTACCGAATCCGCCACAATGCCGCCGCCTACGGAAAAATACGCCTTCCGGCCTTTTACGAGCAGCGTCCTTATGACGATCGATGTATCCATATTGCCGTTGAAAGATATGTAGCCTATGGCGCCGGTATAGGCCGACCTCTTCACGGGCTCCAGCTCTTCTATTATCTCCATCGACCGGATTTTCGGCGCGCCCGTAATGGAACCTCCCGGAAATGCCGCCATGAGGCAGTCTACCGGGCCGACTCCTTTCTTCAGGACCCCTTTGACTGTTGAAACAAGATGGAAGACGTTCGCGTACTTTTCCAGGACAGCGGATTCCGCCGGCCTCACCGAGCCGTATTCGCAAATCCTTCCCAGGTCGTTCCTCTCGAGATCGACGATCATGATATGCTCGGCATTGTCTTTCGGGCTTTCCACAAGCTCTCTTTCCAGTAATTTATCCTCCGCCTCGTTCCTGCCGCGGGGCCTCGTCCCCTTTATGGGCCTTGTTTCGATATGACTTCCAAATTTTGACAAAAAACGCTCCGGCGATGAGCTTAATATCGTGACATCTTCGAAACCAAGATAGGAAGAGAAAGGGGCCGGGCTTACGTTCCTAAGCCTTGAATAGACAAGGTGCGGTTTCACCGCGCCAATATCTGCCTCGAACCTCTGGGAAAGATTGACCTGGTATATGTCGCCTTTCTTGATATAAAGCTTGGCCTTTTTTATAGCCTCCATATAGGAAGCCTTCGAAAAATTCGATCTCAAAGGCCGGGGCCGGGGCGGTAAAAAAGAGGCCGTTCGAACAGCCTCTTTTTTAAAAATTCTCTTTTTGAATTCCCCAAGCCGTTTCGCGGATAACCCGGAAATATACGCCTTCTTCTTTAAATTATCATATGTGACGACGGTATCGTAAAAACCTAAAACACAATCGGGAAGGTTTAAGTCATCGACGGCGGTATCCGGCAGTTTCTCGACAAAATCCTTCAGGTCATAGGCAAAATACCCTGCCGCTCCGCATGGAAAAGGCGTCTTTTCGCCGATAGGCGCGATGATCTTATGTTTTTCAAGGATATCCTTCAGGACCAGGAATGGATTTGCCTTTAATATTTCGGTTGTTCCGTCCGGCGTTTCCAGGGTGACCGAATCTCTTTTACTTTTGAAAATCAGAAACGGCTCGCAGCCCAGGAACGAAAACCTGCCAAATTTCTCACTTCCTCCGGATGAGTCCAGGAAAAAAGAGTTCCGATAAATTCTCAGGCTGTTAAATACCGCTTCCGGCGGCGGCGGGCGATCCAATTCCTCTATTATCGGTTCTATCATTTGCGAAAGATTTCCGTAAATATAGCGGCGAGGCCTTCCAGCCCTTCAAGCACTTCCTTAGTCAGGCTCGCGCCAAGCGTGGTCGTTTTCGGCTGTATAGAAATTACGAATATATTCAAGTCGTCTTTACCGGTCTTCAAAAGGTCGGTAAATAACCGCGGCGACGGATTGTGGGTCGAGAAACTTACATTCGAGATCTCGTCAATGCCAAAGGCTTTAGCGCTGCCGGGCGGTTTGCCTATATCGGCCGCGTCCACGAGGATCACGGTATCCGGAGAGGCCGAAAGTATCGGGAAGATATAATTTTCCGGCGCGGTCCCGCAGTCGAAAAGAGCGGCATTGATGGCCCTGGGTTTAAGAAGCTCTATCAGTTTCGGGCCGAGGCCGTCGTCGCCGCGCAGGATATTGCCGATCCCCACTATGGCAACATGGCCTTTTGTCCTATTTTTAATATCTCGCGATAAAACCGGTATTTCGGAGGGATTAAAACTTTTCAAGGGCGGCTCTTCTTCTGCATTTGGCGCATAGGATCTTGATCCGGTCGCCTCTTAATACAAAATCCTTCGCGGCCTGAAGCACGGCCTCCGGTATACCGCTCATGCCTCTAATCGATGATAGAAACAGCGTGGGATTTGAAAACGCAAGCGGCCCGAGTTTCCTTGCCACCCACTCAAGATGAGCCCTGGCGGTTATGACATCACCGCACATCTCGCAGAGCGAGAGTTCTTTCTCGTCTGTTTCGGAGACCATTTCGGCCCTGTTGGATCCGGCCAGGTCGAATTCCAGAGTATGTTTTATCCCTGGTGGCGCCTCTTCTTTCGTCGTGCAGAGGGCGCTGCACTGGCCGCAGTAATGGCATTCGTCAAGGTGCAGTATCATTTTTCTTGTCGCCCTCTTGCCGGTAACGACGTCTTTGAATTCTATAGCCCTTGCCGGGCAGATTAACGCGCAGGCGGCGCAGGCTATACAGCCTTCGTTCGAATATTCGGGTTTCCCGCGAAACCGTTTGGCGGGCTTGTGGGGTTCAAATGGATACTTCGACGTATACGCGCCCTTTATCAGGGCCGTAACCGCTTCCTTCAGTTCTCTCAGTTTCGGGTATCTCATTAAAATTCTCGTTTTTCGTCAATCGGTTGCGCTGCTCGTTACGTTATACGTTTAACGTTAAACGGTACGAGCTGCGCAACCTTTAACCGTTTAACGCAACCAACTGCTAGAACAGCTTGACTATATTCGAGGCGTGCCGCGCAAGATTGCCGGTGAAGTCGAGCATATCGAAATACATATTCGCGCCCATCGGCGTGCAAAGGCCCTGTATAAGCCTGTCCGCATGCTCTTTACGATAGCGCTCGACCAGGTCTTTAACATGAAAACCATTATCTATGATTCTCGCCTTTTGGGCGGGATCTTTCGTCCGCAGAAATTCCCGCATCATCGCGACAGACTGCTTCATCGCTTTATAGGTTTCATTGAACTCTTCCACGGTCTTCTCGCTGAATAGGAGCTTTTCCGCGACCTTCACCTCTATCCGCTCTACAAGGCTCGCGACTTCGTCGCCCATCCTCTCGAGCATCTCTACGTTCTGCTGTAAAGCGGCGAGCCCTTTTTTATCCTTTGATCTCGCGGATAATTCCAGCATATTTTTGGTCAACGATTTTTCCGCCTCATTGATCTGGCTCTCTTTTGCCATGGCATCCGTAAGAAACTCGGCCTTATTCTCCATGAAGCCCTTCTCCGTCAACTCGATAATCTCACCGACCATGTCTGCCATCGATAACGCCTGTCTTTCGATATCATCGATATCCATCGGCATAATCTTTATCCTTTCGGCTTATCGTTTCCGTATTTATCCACCACGCTCTTATCCCATAATTTCACGCCGGCGCGGTAGGCCCCTCTCGAAAGGGCGTGCGCGGCCGTCGGCGAGGTCAGAAGCAGAAATAGCCCGCAGAGGAGCGCCTTGATCCCGACCGCGTTAAATCCGGAGATGACAAATACCCCGAGCATTATAGTGCAGGTTCCGAGCGTTACGCACTTTGTGGCGGCCTGAAGGCGGTTGTAGACATCCGGCATCCGCACCAAGCCGAGGCACCCGAAGAAATCAAATACCAATCCTACGACTATCAGGCTCAAACCGATCGTGTTATTCATCGAGGTCCTTCCCTCCCAGATATTTAGAGAGCGCGAGGGCCGCTATGTAGCTTTGAAGCACCCATGCGATGCCTATATCTATGTACCAGAGCCTCCCGGTCGGGATCCCTATGATCGCGCAGAAGCCGACGATGAGTATGCCCAGCATGTCTATTGCCACGATCCTGTCGGCTGCCGTCGGGCCGCGCACCACCCTGAAAAGACAAAACGCCGCGGAGAGGAGAAGTATGAAGAAACATTGCTTGAAGAAATAGATATGCGGTAATTTTTGATGGAATAATATCGGCAGGTTAAGAACGAATATCGCCGATATCACCATCGTTATCGCAACCAGCCCCAAAACCCAGCGCGCCCTCTTTGTCTTCTTTGTCATTCGAAAATTTCCTTCAATATTCTTTCAAACCTCCCTGCTATGAGCCGAGTAGCTTCCTCGACATCCTTGCTTTTTACGTTTATCCAGTGGATGTACAATACACCTTTTTCTTTATCGATATCCACGCACATGGTGCCCGGCGTCAGCGTTATGGAGTTGGCTAAAAACGTCAGGGCCGCTTCGCTTTTCAGGCCCGTTCTAATCTTCACTATGCCCGGATTTATGGGCAGGTCCGGATGCGCTACGCGATAGGCCACGTCGACATTCGCCTTGATGCATTCCCACAGGAACACCGGTATAAAATACAGCGCCCACATGTACCTTTTAAAATCCAGTAAGAGCCCGAACCTGCTCGGGAAGAGATCGCCTGTCAGGTAAGCCACAAATAACGCGATGACGAGGCCCGCCAAAAGATCCTGCCAGGTGGGCGCCCAGCATAATAACGCCCAGATAGCGTATGCGAGAACAAAAAGGGCTATTCTTGATCTCATTTTATGGCTCCAAAAACTCCCCTGGCGTAATTCGTCCCGTTCACAAGCACGCTTTCCGCTCCGCCGATAAATACTTTCGAAAAGGCGGGTATGATAAGAAGCCCTCCCAGGATACATGCGACGGCCAGCATGATCATCGAAACACGCATAAAGACAGGGACCTCTAAAACATTCTTATACGCATCGTTTAGCTTCCCGAAAAAAGCAAACTTCTGGACCTTCATGAAAGAAGCAAGCGTCATAATACTTGCTATGACCGCAAATAAAGCGTAGACAAGCTGCCCGGCCTGGACCGCCGCCAGTATTATTACAAGCTTGCTCCAGAAGCCGTTGAAAGGCGGAATCCCCGCAATGGACATCGACGCGACAAGCGACGTGTCCGCGGTCACCGGCATCCTCTCCCTCAAGCCGCCCATCCGCTTCAGGTCTCTTGTCCCTATGGAATATTCTATCGCGCCGGAATTTAAAAATAGAAGCGATTTGAATACGGAATGGTTGAAGAGATGAAATAGCCCTCCGAATATGCCCAGCGGCGTGCCGAGGCCGAGCCCCAGTATTACATAGCCTATCTGGCTTATGGAGTGGTACGCCAGGAGCCTCTTCAGGTCCCATTGCCCTATGGCGAGAAATACCCCTATGACCATGGAGACGGCGCCGAGAAACATCAGTACGGAAAGAAGCGTCGGCGTCACTCCTATTATGTTAAAGAATATCCTCACGAGGGCGTATACGCCGAGGGCCTTTATCAACACGCCGGAGAGCATGGCGGAGATGGGGGCGGGAGCGGCGGGATGAGCGTCCGGAAGCCAGGCATGGAAAGGGACGAGCGCCGACTTTAAACCGAATCCCATCAGGAAGAGCACGCTCACGAACAGCGTAATCTTGCCCGGCCCTTTTTGTATCAAGGTTGAGGCAATATCCGCCATATTCAGCGTCGACGTATATCCGTAGACGAGCGCTATGCCCAAAAGGACAAATATTGACCCGAGGCTGGACATGACGAGATACTTAAAAGACGCTTCGAGCTCCTCAGCTTCAGTGCCGTAAGCAACCAGGGCGTAGCTCGCGACGGAGCCTATCTCGAGGAAAACGAAAAGATTGAACAGGTCTCCCGTTATCACGACGCCTTCCATGCCGGTAAGCATCAGCAGGAAAAGGGTGTAGAATTTCCATTTTTCCGTGTATCTTTCCATGTAATTTACCGAATAGAGCATGATAAAGAACGCTATCAGATTTACCGTCAAGAGCATGAACGACGACAGGCCGTCAAGCACCATGGAGATACCTGCGGGCGGAACCCACATGCCGACCTTGTAGACCAAAACGCCAGATTGTCTTACCAATGATACGGAATATATGGAAAGGACGAGGAGAAGAGACGTTATTATATTCGCGAATATGTCGGGAAAGGCCTTTATCCTCTTGCCCAGAAGAGAGACGAGAAACGCTCCTCCCAGCGGTAAGATTACAAACGTCGGAATTAAATGCGCTCCTATATTAAACATGCCTACCCTTTCAGCTTTTTGATCTCTGTTATGTCGAAGGTGCCGTATTTTTCATATATCCTTATCGCTATGCCTACCGTGAGAGCGGTTACCGCAAGCCCTATCACTATTGCCGTCAGGACCAGCGCCTGAGGCAGCGGATCGACCATATTTACTATCTCCTGATCCGGCGCATATATCGGCACGCGCCCCCCTATACGGTATCCCAAAAGGACGAAGAACATATTGACCGCATATTCCGTTATTATCAAGCCCACTATTATCTTCACAATATTCCTTTTCCTCAACATGCAATATATGCCGAGCGATAACAGCAGAAGACACATCAGATATATACCCATACGGCTACCTTTTCGTTTCGTCCGTTGTCGATTTTAATATGACAAGAATCGCAAATATGGCAAAAAGCCCGGCCCCCACCTTTAAGCTTATAGCTATGTTGCAAAGCGGTATTATGCCGGCGCTGAAGAGCATAAAAGGCTTGCCCTTGCCGGTAAAGAAATTAAGGAAGAAGTATCCGCCCAAAAACCCCCCAAGCGCTATCGCCAGGAAGATAAGGGCGCCGAGCGATTCAAATAACGACGCCATTGAAGTCGGTATCTTCTTCAGGGCTATCTCCTTGCCGAACGCAAGCATGATAAGGACAAAAGACAATGCCATTATAACGCCGCCCGCGAACCCGCCGCCCGGCGATAAATGCCCGTGCGTTATTATATATATGCCATACAGAAGGATAGGGCCTACCGTTATCCTGGCGACTGTTTTTACTATAAGGCTCATGCCGCGCTCTTCTTTAATCATCCTCCCCCCTCTCGACTTCTCCGGCCTTCTTACGCCCCACCCTTCTCATGACAGCAAGAACGCCGATGACGGCGGTAAAAAGGATCGTTGCCTCTCCCAGCGTATCGTATGCCCTGAAATCCAGTATGACGGCGGACACGAGATTCGTCGCGCCCGTTTTGACAAGGCCCTCGACCAAATACGTATTTGCCACTTTCATTGTCGGATATCCGAACGCCGGTAAGTCCTTAAGCGCGATATAGGCCGTCCATAGAAATGTCCCTATAAATGCTATCGTGGCCAGGGTATTGAAAAACCATCTTCCGCTTGTGGAAAACGGCAGATCTTTTCTTATCGTCGCCCTTATCAATATGATAAGACAGAGGACCTCAACTACCAGCTGTGTTATGGCAAGGTCCGGGGCCTTTAAGACCAGGAATGTAAGACAGACTCCCAGCCCGGTTGCGCCGACCGCTACGACGGACGACAGGAGATCCTTCGCCCTGATCGCTATGATCGCCCCGATTATCATGAAAATGAAAAGAAAATAAAGCTCAATCATCTATCCGGTCACCTCATAAAGACAATAAAAAGCGCCAGCATGCCCATAAGGCACCACACCATGTAGGTGGGGAGCACGCCGTTATGCAGCCATTGCAGAAACCCCGAAAGTAAGAACGTCCCCTTTGCCCCCTCTTCATAAATATCAAGCGATCCCTCTTCTTCTTTTTTACAGATCGCGCCTATTATCCTCATATCCCTGATCGTATTATAAAAATCCGCCCCTGATATCCTTCCGATCGAATCCGCCTCTTCGCCTCCGATAAACGTCGGGACCGCGCGAAAACATTTTTTTGGTTTTAGGACAGTGTATACCAGAAGGCCGGCGATTATTCCTATCACTATAAGTATTGTGGCCGCGATAGGTGCCCACGTCCCTAAAAAGGTGAGCGAAAGCCCGACTGCGGGCATTATAAGCATCGGAAGGGGCAGGAGAAAAGCGAATACGCCGAATGCGATACATATGATCGCAAGTATCACCACCGGGAACAGCATCAAAAATCCGGCCTCTTTTATATTGCGAAAGTCCCGGGCGCTTCTACCGAGAAAGACGGCGTGAAGAAGCTTCATGAAGCTCGCTATCGTGAGCGCGCTTCCGAACATGGCCGAGACGAGCCACAGGATCCAGAGCGGATTCCCGGGGCGGGCTGATTCTATTATCCCCTGATATATCATCCATTTTGAAACGAAACCGTTGAAAGGCGGGATTCCCGAAATCGACAATGACGCTACCAGGAACGCCGCGAACGTAACCGGCATATATTTAGCGAGCCCGCCAAGCTTGTCCAGATCCGCCGTGCCGGCCTTCTTCTCTACATTGCCGCCGGCTAAAAAGAGGCATGATTTGTAAATCGCGTTATTAATCATGTGAAAGATGCCGCCCGCTATCCCTATCGGGGTGCCGGTCCCGATCCCAAGGACCATATATCCAACCTGCGAAACAGCATGATACCCCAGAAGCCTCTTCAGGTCATGCTGGATCAGCGCGAAGATCACGGCGAAAATTATGGTCGCCGCGCCCGCCAGGGCCAGCATAGTGTTTACGAGATCGTTCATTACGAACATATTTAACGATATCCTCGTAAGCAGATATATACCGAGAAGTTTATCCAGGGATGCCGGCAAATATGCCGTTACCGGCGCGGGCCCAAATTCCGCGGCGTCGGGAAGCCATGAATGGAAAGGCATCACCCCGGCCTTTGCGAAACTCGCTATCGCGATAGAAAGATACGCAAGAAGCGCAAGCGGCGCCTTCATATCCAGATGTATCCTGTCCATGGCAAAAGTTCCGGTCAGGATCCATATCAAACCTACGCCGAATATCATGAGGGCATCTGTGCCGCCGACTAAAATCATAGCCTTTTTGGCTGCGCGCGAGGCGTCATTGGTACCTTTGATATTAATCAACAAATATAAAGTCACCGCCAAAAATCCCCAGAAGACCATGAGTATTATAAGGTCGTTGGCAAATGCGACGCCGAAGGAACTGCCCAGCGTCATCAACAGGCAGCCGAAATACCTGCCGAATGATTTTTCGATGAAACTGAAAGAATATACGGCCGTAAGGAACGCGAAGAGCGAGATTCCTATGCCTATAAACGCGGAGAGATTGTCCGCGATAAAGATCGCGGAATTCCCTGTTTGCATAATTACCGGTTTTTTTATAAATACGGATATGGATACGGCCAGGGCCGCAAGGGTGGCAAGAAAGGCTGTCGATTTTATGATGCCTTTCAGCCTGTCCGGAAGCGCCAGGCATAATATACCCGGCAATATGGGCGATGCGATCAAAAATATAAGTTGATTATACGGCATGACCTATTGTATCCCCATCCGCTCTTTTAATTTCATTGTCTTTTCCTGAGATAATCTTATAAGTTCCTGGACCGTGAATTGCTCCTCATCGCTTCTATCCACTATCAGCATCCTCTCGGTACAGCAGTAGCACGGGTCTATCGCGGCAAGTATGATCGTCGCGTCCGAGACCGTTTCTCCGATAACGGTCTCTCTGAACGTCGGGAAATTCATGTATGTGGGCGCCCTCACCTTATGGCGCGCCGGCGAATTCGTCCCGTCCGATTTTATATAATGGAAGCATTCGCCTCTCGGCGCCTCTACCTGCCCTATCCCCTCTCCGGGCGGTATGTCTTTCGGTTTTGAGTCGATGGGGCCGGCGGGCAATTTATCGAGGCATTGCCTTATTATGCCGACAGACTCGTACATCTCCAGTATCCTTACAACGGTTTTCGCGAATACGTCGCCCGCGTCCTGGGTTATGACGCTCCATTTCACTTTATCATACGCCGCGTATGGATGGTCGCGCCGGACATCTATATCGACGCCCGATGCCCTCGCCGTCGGGCCGAGCGCCGCGTAATCTATCGCGTCTTCCTTCGACAAGATGCCGACGCCTTTCAAGCGCGCGTGCAGGACCGGGTCGTCGAGCACAGCGCCTTTTAAGAGATCAAGCTGTTTCGTAAAATCGCCTAATCGTTTCAATATATACGGGATGTGCTCCTTCTCGATGTCGCGCCGCACGCCGCCCGCCTTCAGCATCGCGTAATTCTGGCGGTTTCCTGTCACCGTTTCCATGATGTCGCATATCGGTTCGCGGTACTTCCATCCCCACATGAACACCGTATTGTAACCTAAAAAGTGGCCGGCAAGCCCTACCCAGAGCATATGAGAGTGGAGGCGTTCGAGCTCCTGGACTATCGAGCGAATGTAGAGCGCCCTCTCCGGCACTTCTATATCGCCTATATCCTCCAGCGCCTGAACACAGGCTATCGGATGCGACGATGAGCATATGCCGCAGATGCGCTCGACAAGGAATATCGACTGGTCGAAACTCTTCGACTCCGATAACTTCTCGATGCCGCGGTGGTTCCAGCCGATCCTGACATCGACGTCGACAACCTTTTCCCCTTCCACGACGAGCTTGTAAAATTCGGGCTCTTCCTGTAATGGGTGGTACGGCCCTATCGGTATGTGCGCTTTGTGGCTCACCCCGCCCTTCCTTTCTTATCTAATTGTTTCCTCGAATCTCTCTTCGGGACGACGAAATTCTTCCTCATCGGATAGACGCCCCTCGGCCAGTCATCCGGGAGAAGAAGCGGCCTAAGGTCATTGTTACCGTTAAATTCTATACCGAATAATTCGTGCATCTCTCTTTCGATCCACCATGCGGACTTTGTAACGGCCGTGATGGTATCGATGCGCGGATCGTTCTTTTCTTTTATGACGGCCCTTATCGAGATGACGAACCCGTCCTTATCATCCGCAAAATGATACAGGACCTCCATCGCGTCAAAATCATCTACCGCGCTTGCTATATTGAATCTTAAGCCCAGGTCTTTAAAGATATACCTGGTAAACCCTACTACATCTTTCGGATAGATGTCGATGTACGCGCGCTTTTCATTTTTCTTGTGGACATTGATTACCGCGCCGCCGAATCTATCCTGTATCTTCTTTATTGCATCGTCTATCTTCATCATTAAATACTTTCTAATTTTTACTTTTAAGTTTTTATTTTTTTATTAATCTTCTCTATCAGTTTCACAAACCCGCCTATGATCGCTTCCGGTTTCGGCGGGCAACCGGGGATATACATGTCAACCGGAATTACTTCATCCAGCGGCGCGCCCGTATTGTAACTGTCCTTGAAGATCCCCCGCGAAGATCCGCACGCGCCCCAGGCAACTACGAATCCCGGTTTCGGCATCATCTCATATAAAACCTTTATCCTCGGAATACAAAGCCTGTTGGTAGAACCGGTGCAGAGCATAGCGTCGGCGTGCTTGATGCTGCCCACGAGGGTTATGCCGAACCGCTCGATATCGTATCTGGGCGTAAGGCAATCCAGCAATTCTATATCGCAGTTATTGCAGCTTCCGCTCGATACATGAAAAACATATATCGATCTTGTGAGTATCTTCTCTTTCAATCCCATATCAGTGCCCCAAAAACGCGAGCGCGGCCGCTAGTCCTGCAAGAATCGTTATCGGCCCCCAGAAAAACCGCATGGCCTGGTCTATTCTGACCCTCGGGTTCGTATTTTTTATCACGATCATCGCGACAAGGATTAATGTATACTGGATAATATTTCTTACAAAACCTTCGGGCTCGAATTTTATGCCGCCAAAATAAAGCGCGATCAAGAGTATCGGAATTACAAATAGCGTCATCGCCTTCGCAAGTTTGAATATGGCGAGCGCCTTGCCGGAATACTCAATATAGGTGCCGGCCATGATCTCGGTCTCGGCCTCCGGCATATCGAACGGAACGAAGCCCAGCTTCGCCTGTATGCACAGGAGCATTACAATAAACGATATGACCCCTGAGGCGCTCGCTATTACATGCGGGCCCGCCGACTGACGTAAAATTATCTCTCCAAGGTTTATCGCGTATCCCGTCTTTATGACAGGGACGGCCAGGGACAGGATAAACGGAAGCTCATAGGAGAGCATCAGTTTCATTTCGCGGGAGGCGCCCAGCGACGCGAGCGGATTTTCCGACGCAAAAGCGCCGAGCATAAGCGCTGCGGGCGGTATTATCAATAGATACACGATTACGATAAGGTCGCCTACGAATCCGGTTTGCGGCGCGCCGTTCGTAACGAGTATGATGGTCGAAACGAGCGCCGCGGCGCTTGCCGCGATAAGAGGCATCCCGAGAAATATGACTTTTGAAACTCCCTGCGGTATGAGGGTCTCCTTGTAAAATAAAAGCTTAATAATATCGAAAAAGTTCTGATACCACGGCGGGCCCACCCTCCACTGGAGCCTTGCCGTGACCTTCCTGTCCACCCAGCCGACGAATAGCCCCATCGCGCTGGAGAACACGAACCCCGGGAAGATCAGGAATTGGAATATGTATTCGGCTGTTTTCATAATTTTTTCTTGATCGGGGCAGGTTCGAGCCGCTCCCATTTCATGGCTGTCTTCACCAGCAGATATTCGGAAACCTTATACAGGTTCTCATCGATATTCTCCTCGAACTCGCCGTATCGTATTCCGCCGTAAGCGCAGGATTCGAGGCATATCGGATGCTCGTTTTCCCGGAGCCTTCCGAGGCAATAGTCGCACTTTGCAATTACAAAAGGTATCGTCTCGGGTATTATCGTGCCGAACGGGCAGGCATCGGAACAGGACTTACAGGATGTGCACCTCATCATATAGCGCTTGAGTGCGTGATAGTCCTGCATCTCGAGCGCCTCCCACGGGCACGACGCCACGCAGGGCGCGTCATCGCATTTTCTGCAGATTATCGCGAAATGCGCGAGCTCCCTTAAACTCGTTATGCCGTTATTCGCCGGATGCTGGATGTAGCTGCAGAGCATGCCGCATTCTTCGCATTTCGAGCACGTATCGAGATCGATCAACAGTCTTTTCATGTTAGTCCCAGATGTTCGGTAAATCTTTTATCTTATCGTATGTGAATACCGGGCCGTCTTTGCACGCATAATAAGGGCCGATCCTGCAATGCCCGCATTTGCCTATGCCGCAGGACATATTCTTTTCCATCGACAGATACAGCCGGCTGTCTTTAAATCCGATGTCCAGCAGCTTAAATGTCGCGAACTTCATCATTATCGGGGGGCCGCAAACGATGGCAACAGCGTTATTTATATCAAGTGCGTCATTCTTCAGTATCGTGGTGACGAGGCCCACATTGCCAATCCAAGTGTCATCGCCGACGTCCACGCTCGTCTCCACATCAACGTGGGGCGCCTTATCTTTCCATGAAAATATCTCTTTCTTATATACTATATCTTTCGGTGTCCTCGCGCCGTATTTGAGGATTATCTTTTTATAATCGTTTACGTCATTAAATAAAGCGTACAATAACGCCCTGAGCGGCGCCAAGCCCACGCCGCCGCCCACGATGAAAATATTCTTCGACTTAAAATCGGCCAGCGGATAACTCGTCCCGTACGGCCCCCTGACGCCGACTACGCCGCCCTTTTTCATCTCGTGCAAAATCTTTGTAACGCGGCCTGCGCTCATTACTGTGAACTCGAGCGTATCTTTGACGCTGTGATTCGATGACGGCGTAAACGGCGCCTCACCGATGCCCGGTACGGTAACTTCCATGAATTGTCCCGCCCTGAAGCTTATATCGCCTCTCGGCCTGAGCCTGAAGGTCTTGATATTGGCGGTCTCCTCGATAACATCGAGTATCTCAGCTTCCATGTATGCATACGGATTTTTCATTTATTCGGCGGTTTGTTCCATTTACCGTCAACCAAACCCTTTAAAACTTCCCTTAAATCTATATCTCCGGGACATGCTTCAATACATCGGCCGCACCCGGTGCATGCGAAGTAATTCAACACTTTCGGGAAGAAATCGAATTTCTTATCGAACCTGTTTCGAAGCCTCTCGTGTAAATGCTTTCTCGGATTTGCGCCGCCTGCGACTCTGGCGAAAGTCTTGTAGAGGCAGGCATCCCATACCTTGTAACGCTTCGCAAAGTCTTTCGACTTCTCGTCAAACAGAAGGAAGCAGTGGCATGTCGGACAGGCCAGGTTGCATGCCCCGCACTCAACGCAAGTTGACGCGAAATCCTGCCAGAGTTCAACCAGGTTATAATTCTTCTTCACCGCTCCTTTTATATCCTTGATGTCTTTCGTGCCGCGGGCGGCGATAAAATCTTTTATCTGGCCGGATACCCTGTCGCGGTTCCGCTGTTTTATGTCTATATCCTTGGCGTCGATCCCCTTAAAAAACATCCTGAATTTATTTATCAGCTCCGAACCTTTAGCGCTTTTGGCTTCCACAAGAAAATAGTCGGCTATCGGGCTCAAATTTATATCAAAATAATCTTTTGGGTACGGCGCGCCTTCCATGGCTGCGCAGAAGCAAGTCTCTCGGGCATAAGTGCAGTCGCATCCTATCAATAACGCCCTATTTCTGCCTTCGGCATAGAAAGGGTCATGAACGTCACCTTCCAGAAAGACAAAGTCCTGGAGGCGAAGGCTGGACAGATCGCAGCCTTTAACGCCCGCTATGATGAGCGGCTTTGAATCCGCGCCGGATTCATCGATTATATTTTCTCTGGGGGGATTGATGAAAGATTTGAGCGGCTGATCCTGCCTTATGCCTCCGAGCTCTATCAGGTCCTCTTTCTTGGGGTCGAAATCATCAAAATAGAGCCTCTCGCCTTTACTATAGGATACTATTATCCTATTATTATCCGATAATCTGCTAAAGAGATCGAACATGTCTTTTTTGGTTATTTTATACAGGTTTTGGCTCATAAATAGTCTGATTTTAGGAAGTTACTATTTTAAACTTATATCGCCCCCGCGTCAAGTCATAACTTCCGCTATAACTTCCGCTAAATCCGCTAAATTTTCGGTTTCTTCTCGGATGGCCGACAGGCCAGGGGGCCTCGCCTAATTTTGCTATCAAGGAAGATTATGCTTTAACTTAACTATTTAATTTATCTTTGTTCTTATGGTAACTATTGCGTCTATGGTTTAGGGATAGTGAAACCTTAGCAAAATTTCACGGCTCAACCCCCATGGCCTGTCGGCCTTTTAACCAACCCCACCGAAAAATTTTCGCTCCATCCGTGTTGTGTCCCCGAGGGTGGGTGTTGAGCGGGACGTTAAAATCGGCGAGCGGGCACGGTTTTTTGGCTCTTACCGATCTTAACCTCCGAGGTCGACGTATGTCTATCTCGGAGGTCATATGGGTAATGCCAAAAAGAGCGAGACGATTTTACCGAGCGAAGGCCGGCCACGCTGGGGCCGGCCGAGTGTTCACGCGAGACACCCACCCGAGAGGGGACTCCCTACCGGGTGCGAAAAATTTCAGAATTTTACGACCATGGCGCGGGGCGGGCAGGCTTTAACGCAGAGTTCGCAGGCTATGCATTTTTCGGAGTCGAATATCACCTTCATCGTCTTCTTATCTATGTATAGCGCCTCTGTGGGACATATGGAGATACATGCGCCGCAATGAGTGCACCTTGCGTCGTCACGCGTAACATCCTGGCTGAGCGGCTGGATTTTTACGCCGAGAGAGGTAAGGTATTTTATCCCCTGGGCGTAATTCTCCTTTTTGCCCTTAAGCTCCAGGACCATCAGCCCTTCTTCTTTCGGAGTGATCTTCGCCTGCAGGATGTTGAAGACAAGGTCATACTCTTTGACGAGCTTGTAAACTATCGGCTGGTCAAGGAGATTATGCGGAAATGTCAATACGATTCGTTTTGATACCATAACTCCTCCCATGACTCATCGTTTGTACTGTAAAATTGAACCCACTCCCCGCCATGAATGGCGGGGTTTCAGGCCTCGGCATAATCTGGCCTGACGTTACGCTTGCTGCTCCTCGATGTATTTCCTTATTGTTAACTCGGATACTTTGCCTACACTTTCGGCAAAATAGCCGT
>JAZDOS010000055.1:0-36786 GCA_043798375.1 Candidatus Omnitrophota bacterium
CTATCGTGACGGTCTTGGTCTCGTCTCGGACGGTGCCGCCTTTAGCGATATCGGCATAGCTCTTCACCTGAGCCTTGCCCTTCTTTGCCAATGCCACGAGTATAGCTGCGGTAAGGGTAGTCTTTCCGTGGTCGATGTGGCCGATGGTGCCGATGTTCACGTGCGGTTTACTTCTTACAAAGGTTTCCTTTGCCATTATCTCTTCTCCTTTTTAGAGGCTACTCTTCCGCTCAATTCGATGATCTTTTCCGATATATTTTTTGGCACTTCCTGATAAAAGGAAGGCTCCATTGTGTAGGATGCCCGCCCTTGAGTAAGGCTCCTGACGCTCGTCGCGTATCCGAACATTTCGCTAAGCGGCGCGAGTCCGCGGATCACTTTTGTATTCCCTCTGTCCGTTATAGCCTCGATCTTGACCCTTCGCGAACTTAAATCGCCTATCACATCACCCATATAATTATCGGGCGTTATCACTTCGAGATTCATTATGGGCTCAAGAAGAATCGAGCCGCCGTTTTTGAGGCCTTCGTTCAGTGCGATAGACGCCGCCATATGGAATGCGATATCGGAAGAATCGACCTCGTGGAACGATCCGTCGACCAGTTTGGCGTCAATATCTGTAACAGGATAACCGGCCAGATATCCGTTTTGCGCGGCCTCGATGACGCCCTCCTTAACAGAGGGTATGTATTCTCTGGGGATCGCGCCGCCGATTATCTTCGATTCGAACAATACTCCGGAACCCTTTGGCGCAGGCGCGACATCCATTACCACGTGGCCGTATTGCCCCCGGCCGCCGGATTGCTGGATAAACTTTCCAACAGCTCTCGTCTTGCGTGTGATCGTCTCTTTATAGGCAACCTGAGGCTTATCGACATTAGCGCCGACGTTAAATTCTCTGAACATTCTGTCTACTATGACCTCGAGATGAAGCTCGCCCATGCCGCTTATGATCGTCTGGCCCGTCTCCTTATTATACGAAACCCTGAATGTCGGATCCTCTTCCGCGAGCTTATTCATGGCGATGCCAAGCCTCTCCTGGTCGGCCTTGGTCTTCGGCTCTATGGCCATCGATATGACCGGTTCCGGAAAATGTATCGTCTCCAGCACGACCGGATGCTCTTCGTCGCATATGGTGTCGCCCGTCGTGGTATTTTTGAGGCCGACCAGCGCGACTATGTCGCCCGCGAGGGCCTTGTCCACGATCTCCTGTTTATTTGCGTGCATCTTTAAAATCTTTCCTATGCGCTCTTTCGTATCTTTGGCGGCATTATATACATACTCGCCCGGATTCAAGCGTCCGGAATAAACCCTGGCATAAGCCAGTTTTCCGACAAAGGGATCCGACTTTATCTTAAAGACGAGCGCCGAGAAATTCTCATCTTCGGAAACCTTTCGCAAGACCTCTGTCTCCTTTTCGGGATCGATGCCCTTAACGGGCGGGATATCCAGGGGCGACGGAAGATATTCGTTGATCGCGTCGAGAAGCGGCTGCACCCCTTTATTTTTCGCCGACGCCCCGCAAAAAACAGGGATCATCCTGCCCGATATAGTAGCCTTCCTCACAACAGCGCGTATTTCATTCGGATATACGCCTTTTTCATGCACGTATCTGTCCATAACGTGTTCGTCAATTTCGCCAAGTTTTTCTATTAAATCATGGCGGTACTTAGACGCTTCTTTCTTAAGGTCGGCCGGAATTTCCGCGATATCAAATCCGGACGTCCCCTCTTCGCCTTTATATATGATTGCCTTCATCGTTATAAGGTCTATCACGCCTAGAAAATTATCCTCTGAACCTACAGGTAACTGTAAAGCTATGGGATTTGCGCCAAGCCTGGAGTGTATCTCTTCCATAACCTTATGAAAATTAGCGCCGGTCCTATCCATCTTGTTTATAAACGCGATCCTCGGCACTTTGTACTTATCTGCCTGCCTCCATACTGTTTCCGACTGCGGCTGCACCCCGCCCACGGCGCACAGGACTATAACGGCGCCGTCGAGGACCTTGAGCGACCGCTCTACCTCGACCGTAAAATCCACGTGTCCCGGGGTATCGATAATATTGATAACTTTATCGTTCCAGAAACACGTTGTGGCGGCGCTTGTGATCGTAATGCCGCGCTCCTGTTCCTGGACCATCCAGTCCATGACGGCTGTGCCCTCGTCGACCGTGCCGATCTTATAGACCTTGCCGGTAAAATATAACATCCGCTCGGTCGTGGTCGTCTTCCCCGCGTCGATGTGGGCTATTATGCCGATATTGCGTATATTTTCCAACCTGGAATTTTTATTTTCTGTCATATTATCTAATGTAGCCGTTTTTTCCATATCCTACCATCTGTAATGAGCGAACGCCTTGTTCGCCTCCGCCATCTTGTGCGTATCTTCCCTCTTCTTTACCGCGGCTCCTTCGCCCTTGAACGCGTCGAAGAGTTCATCGGCAAGCTTAATTTCCATGGGCTTACCCTTCTTCGTCCTTGCGAAATTCCTTAGCCACCTCATCGCGATAGATATACCGCGCTCGCTCTTAACCTCTATCGGAACCTGGTATGTCGCGCCGCCTATACGCCTCGGCTTGATCTCCAGAAGCGGCCTCACGTTATCGAGCGCCTTCTGAAATGACTCCAGGGGGGGCTTTCCGGTTTTCTGGGAAAGAATGTCGAAACTTTTATAAACGATCCTTTCGGCTGTCGACTTCTTCCCTTCTTTCATTACGACATTTATGAACCTCGAGACTACAGGGCTCTTGTATTTCGGGTCCGATATAACCGTTCTTTTCTCCGCCCTTCTTCTTCTCATGTATTTAACCCTTTGCTAACCTCGCAGGTTCAACCTGCGAGGTTATATATACGGTTACGCCGCCTTTGCCGCGGCCGCTTTCTCTTTAGGTTTTTTCGCGCCGTATTTTGACCTTGATTTCTTCCTGTCAACAACGCCGGCCGTATCTAAAACGCCTCGGACGATATGGTATCTCACGCCGGGGAGGTCCTTGACCCTTCCGCCCCGAACCAGCACTATGGAGTGCTCCTGCAGATTATGGCCGACACCGGGGATATAAGACGTAACTTCTATCGAATTTGTAAGCCTCACCCTGGCTACTTTTCGCAGCGCCGAGTTAGGCTTCTTCGGCGTCTGCGTCTTTACCTGAAGGCATACGCCCCGCCTCTGCGGACAGTTCCTTAAGGCCGGAGACTTGCTCCTGTTCTTAAACTTCTCTCTTCCGAGTCTTATCAATTGGTTTATCGTAGGCATTTAATAACCATACCTCACTATTCTTATTTAGCATTAGCTTTTGATTTAACTTCCGGGCCCTCTTCTTTTGCCGCGGGTTTCTCTTCCTTCGTATCTTCAAAAACGTTCTTCTGTATCGTGATATTCCTGTGGTCGCCGAAACCGGTGCCGGCAGGAATGAGATGGCCCATTATTATATTCTCTTTGAGGCCCCTTAAACAATCGGTCTTTCCGCTCGCGGCGGCTTCCGTAAGGACGCGCGTAGTCTCCTGGAAGCTTGCGGCGGAGATGAAGCTCTCCGTATTTAAAGAGGCCTTGGTAATTCCTAAAAGGATCGGCGTCGCGCTGGCGGGCTTGCCCTTCTTCCTGGTAACCCTTCTGTTCTCCTCGATAAAAACGGGTTTATCAACCTGCTGGCCCATAAGAAAACTCGTGTCGCCCGCTTCTTCGATCCTTACCTTCCTTAGCATCTGCCTTACTATTACTTCGATGTGCTTATCATTAATATTCACGCCCTGGAGCCTGTAGACTTCCTGGACTTCGTTCACAAGATATTCCTGGAGCTTCTTGTCTCCGGAGACCCTCAATATGTCCTGAAGTACAATCGGCCCGTCTATCAGCTGCTGGCCCGCAAAAACGTTATCGCCCTTGTACGCGTTAAGGTGTTTTCCGTGAGGAATGACATATTCCTTCTTCATCCCGGTCGCGGATTTTACTACGACCCTTTTTTGCCCCTTCTTCGATTCTCCGAATTCGACTATACCGTCGATTTCGCTTATGATCGCGGGGTCTTTGGGGCGTCGGGCCTCAAAGAGTTCGGCGACTCTCGGCAAACCGCCGGTTATATCCTTTGTCTTTGTAAAGACTCTCGGCGTCTTCGCCAGCACATCGCCGGCAGTGACCGGTTTCCCATCGGCAACTACTATGTGAGCGCCGGCAGGGATCGGATATATGGCCAGCACTTCGTCGTCTTTATTCAAAACCAATATCTGAGGATGATAATCGCCTTTGTGCTCGACGATGACCCTATTCTTCAACTTGGTCGCCGGGTCAAGTTCCTCCTTCATCGTCACGCCTTCCTTGATGTCCTCGAACTTCACATTACCGGAGACGTCGGTCAATATGGGAACGGTGTAGGGATCCCATTTCACGAATATGGTGCCGTCATCCACAGTTTTGCCTTCTTCCGACCTGATTATGGCGCCCTGCGGTATGGTATGGCGTTCGAGCTCGCGGCCTTGAGCATCATTTATACTCAGCTGTCCGTTCCTGTTCAGGACTATGAACTCTCCTTCTTTCTTCGTCGCCACCACTTTCAAATTGTGGTATTTTACGGCGCCTTTATTCTTCGACTCTATGTAGGATTGCTCCACTATTCTTGACGCCGTGCCGCCGATATGGAACGTTCTCATCGTAAGCTGCGTTCCGGGCTCACCTATGGATTGCGCGGCTATTATACCTACCGCCTCGCCGAGCTCGACCATCCTGTTCGTAGCCAGATTTCTGCCGTAGCATTTGCCGCAAGCGCCGTGCTTGGCCTCGCATGTGAGGACGCTTCTGATGCGGATCTTTTCTATCCCGGCTTCTTCGATCTGCTTCGCCTTCTCTTCGGTAATCTCGCTGCCTGCTTCAACCAAAACCGTATCTGTTATGATATCGACGATATTGTCGAGCGCGACGCGGCCGATGATCCTCTCCGAAAGCTTCACGACGACTTCGTCGCCTTCTATTATGGCGCTGATCAATATGCCGTTCAGCGTGCCGCAATCTTCCGTGCTTATAATAACGTCCTGCGCGACGTCGACAAGCCTTCTTGTAAGGTATCCTGAATCGGCTGTCTTCAGCGCGGTGTCCGCCAATCCTTTTCTGGCGCCATGCGTTGAGATAAAATACTCCAGGACCGTAAGGCCCTCCCTGAAGTTCGCCGTGATCGGCGTCTCGATAATTTCACCGGAGGGTTTCGCCATCAGTCCCCGCATTCCGGCAAGCTGCCTTATCTGAAGCTTCGAGCCTCTCGCGCCCGAATCGGCCATCATGAATATAGGATTAAACGGATCGAGCTCCTGGAATATAAGATCAGAAACATCGTCGGTGGCATGTGTCCATAGGTCGATGATTTTATTGTAACGCTCCCTATCCGTTATGAGGCCTTTTTTGTACTGGTCGTCGACGTGCGCGACATCCTGCGCCGTTCTCTTCAGATACTCGTTCTTCTCTTTCGGTATCTTCAGGTCATCGATCGATATCGAAAGGCCTGCTTTTGTCGCCTCCTCAAAACCCGCCCTCTTCAGATCATCAAGGATCTTTACCACGCTGGCGTGGCCTTTCGTCTTATAGCAATTATATATCACTTTACCGAGCCTCGATTTCGACATCGTTTCATTGACGAATTCTATGCCCTCAGGAAGGAGTTTATTGAACCTCGCTCTTCCGACGGTAGTTTCGATGATATTACCGTTTATACTTATCTTAACCTTGGCGTGAAGGTCTGCCTCGTTATCCTCATACGCTATTTCCGCCTCTTCGATCGAGCTAAAGATTTTCCCTTCGCCCCTGGCGCCCGGCTTTTCCTTCGTCATATAATAACATCCCAGCACTATATCCTGCGTGGGGCTCGTGATCGGACGTCCGTCAGCGGGAGAAAATATATTGTTCGTCGATAGTATAAGAAGCTTGCATTCGGTCTGCGCCTCAATGGATAGCGGCACATGCACCGCCATCTGGTCACCGTCAAAGTCCGCGTTGAACGCCGAGCATACCAGAGGATGGATCCTGATGGCGTTGCCTTCTATCAGTATCGGCTGGAATGCCTGTATGCCCAACCTGTGAAGTGTCGGCGCCCTGTTCAGCATTACGGGATGTTCTTTTATAACCTCATCGAGTATATCCCAGACTTCAAGTTTTGCCTTCTCGACCATCTTCTTGGCGCTTTTAATGGTATGGACAAATCCTTTTTCTTTGAGCTTCTTTATTATGAAAGGCTCGAATAGTTCAAGCGCCATCTTTTTCGGCAGGCCGCACTCATTGAGCTTAAGCTCCGGCCCTACGACGATAACGCTCCTTCCCGAATAATCGACGCGCTTGCCGAGAAGGTTCTGTCTGAAACGGCCCTGCTTGCCTTTCAGCATATCGGAAAGGGATTTTAGCGGCCTGTTGCCGGGGCCCAGGACCGCCTTTCCGTGCCTTCCGTTATCGAAGAGGGCGTCAACTGCCTCCTGAAGCATCCTCTTCTCATTCCTGATTATTATCTCCGGCGCTTTCAGCTCTATCAATTTCTTGAGGCGGTTATTCCTGTTTATCACCCGGCGATACAGGTCGTTCAGATCGCTTGTCGCGAATCTTCCGCCGTCGAGCGGTACCAGCGGCCTCAGGTCCGGCGGTATGACCGGCAGGATATCCAGCGTCATCCATTCCGGCTTATTTCCGGAAGCCTTGAATAGTTCGACAAGCCGCAGGATCTTCGTCGACTTCTTCTGGGTATTATCGGATTTCGTCTGGCTTATTTCGCGTTTCAGTTTTGCCGTAAATTTATCAAGATCGATCTCTTTCAAAAGTTCCCTGATCGCTTCGGCGCCCATCTTGGCAACAAATTTCTGTCCGAACTTATCCCTGAACTCTTTATATCTCTCCTCGGACAGAAGGTCCATCTTTTTAAGGGATGTCTCGCCGGGATCGATGACTATATATTCCTCGTAATACACCACCTTCTCCAGTTCTCTCGAAGTTATGCCCAGCAGCATGCCTATTCTTGACGGCATTACCTTGAAGAACCATACGTGCGAAACGGGACAGGCCAGCTCTATATGCCCCATCCTCTCGCGCCGGACGCTCGATCGCGTGACCTCTACGCCGCACCGGTCGCAGGTTATGCCTTTATGCTTGATTCTTTTGTATTTCCCGCAGTTGCATTCATAATCTTTCGTCGGGCCGAATATGCGCTCGCAGAAGAGTCCGTCCTTTTCGGGTTTCAACGTCCTGTAGTTTATCGTCTCGGGTTTTTTTACTTCGCCCTTCGACCAGGATTTAATCACCTGCGGGGACGCGACCTTTATCGTTATGGCATTGAATAAGCTAAGATCTTCTGTCATTCTATTTATCCTTATCCTCGACCACGGCCTTCTTCTCCATCTTTATTTCGAGCCCCAGGCTTTGGAGTTCTTTAACCAAAACGTTGAACGACTCCGGCGTGCCGGACTGCAGTTTATTATCGCCCTTGACTATCGCTTCGTATATCTTCGTTCTCCCGATGACATCATCAGACTTGACCGTCAATAACTCCTGCAGGGTATACGCGGCGCCGTATGCTTCCAGCGCCCAGACTTCCATCTCGCCGAACCTCTGGCCGCCAAACTGGGCCTTGCCGCCGAGCGGCTGCTGGGTGACGAGCGAATACGGGCCGATCGAACGCGCGTGAATCTTGTCGTCGACCAGGTGCGCCAGCTTCATCATATATATGTAGCCGACCGTGACCTTCTGGTCGAAGGGCCTGCCGGTGTAACCGTCGTAAACAACAACCTTACCCTCCGCCGGAATCCCCGCCTTCTTCATCTCTTCCTTTATTTCCGCTTCGGTCGCGCCGTCAAAAACAGGGCTCGATACCGAGAATCCCAATATTTTTGCTGCCCACCCGAGGTGTGTTTCAAGGATCTGCCCGACGTTCATACGGCTCGGGACACCGAGCGGATTTAAAACTATTTCTACCGGTGTGCCGTCGGCCAGGAACGGCATATCCTCTTCCGGCAGGATCTTGGCGACGACTCCTTTGTTGCCGTGCCTTCCGGCCATCTTATCACCGACCGATATCTTTTTTTTGCTCGCGACGTAGACCTTAACCTTTTTCAGGACTCCCGGCGGAAGCTCATCGCCTCTCTTAACCCTTTCGGTCTCACGTTCGAGCTCAAAGGTCAGCTCCTCTATCTGGCTGTCCAATAACCTGGTAACACGGGCTATCTCCTGCTCAAGCGCGGGATTGTTTACCTTGATATTCTCAAGGTCGCCCTTTTCGGCAATCCTCTTCAGGTCTTTTACTCTGACCGTTCTTCCCTGCGACATCAGGGCCCTTCCGGATTCCTGGTCAAGAATACCGGCTGTAAGCTTCTGCCCCGCCAGCAGATTGTGCAGTTTCCTGTACTTCTCTTCCTTGATCTTCTCTATCTGCGCCTCGAACGTTTCTTCAAGCGCCTTTATCTCTTTTAATTCAAGGGCGCGTTCCTCTTTTGTCTTTGAGCGCGCGTCGCGCCTTGAGAATATGCGGACATCGACGACTATTCCTTCGACTCCCGGAGGCGCGATAAGAGAAGAATCCCTTACGTCGCCTGCCTTCTCGCCGAATATCGCCCTCAACAACTTTTCTTCCGGCGACAGCTCCGTCTCCGACTTGGGCGTCACCTTTCCCACTAAAATGTCCCCCGGCTCAACCTCAGCGCCCAGCCTTATGATTCCGTCCTCGTCGAGGCTGCGCAAAGATTCCTCGCTTATATTGGGGATGTCCCGTGTAATCTCTTCGTTTCCGAGCCTTGTGTCACGGGCCTCGAGCTCAAACTCTTCTATGTGGACCGATGTATACCTGTCTTCCGCGACGAGTTTCTCATTTAGCAGTATAGCGTCCTCAAAATTATACCCTCTCCATGGCATGAAGGCTACAAGCACATTCTTCCCGAGCGCCAGCTCACCGTCTTTAGTGGCTGCGCCGTCGGCTATTACCTCACCATCCCTTACCTTATCGCCGACTTTCACTATAGGCCTATGGTTAAGGCATGTATTAGCGTTCGACCTTTCAAATTTGGTAAGTTTGTATTGCTTACCGCTTATAACGATCTCGCCTGAATCGACGCTTGAAACAGTTCCTTCGTTCTTCGCGACGAGCACCGCTCCGGAATCCTTCGCGGCCCTGTATTCTATGCCTGTGCCGATCAGCGGAGCCTCCGTATATAATAACGGCACCGCCTGGCGCTGCATATTCGATCCCATGAGGGCGCGGTTCGCATCGTCGTGCTCCAGGAACGGTATAAGGCACGCCGCGACGCTGACGAGCTGTCTCGGGGAAACATCCATATACTGAACATTTTTCGGTTCGGCCTGGATAAAATCGTCCTTGAACCGGCAGAAGACCTTATCCTCGACATACCTTCCGCGGGAATCGATCTTCGCGTTCGCCTGCGCTATAACATATAAGTCCTCGACATCGGCCGAGAGATACTCGATCTTATCTGTGACCCGGCCGTCCTCCACCTTGCGGTAGGGTGTCTCTATGAATCCGAATCTGTTTATCTTGGCATATGTGCTGAGCGACGCTATCAATCCGATATTCGGGCCTTCAGGGGTCTCTATCGGGCACATACGGCCGTAATGCGAATAATGGACGTCACGGACCTCAAAACCTGCCCTGTCTCTATTCAGGCCTCCGGGACCGAGAGCCGACATGCGCCTCTTGTGTGTCAGTTCGGCAAGGGGATTTGTCTGGTCCATAAATTGCGACAGCTGGCTCCTTCCGAAGAAATCTCTTACAACCCCAGATATGAGCTTGGCATTTATCAGGTTATGCGGCATCACGTTTGAAAGGTCGTAGATATTCATACGCTCCCTGCACGATCTTTCGACTCTTGCAAGCCCTATCCTTATCTGGTTCAAGAGAAGCTCTCCGACGCAGCGGACGCGGCGGTTACCCAGATGGTCTATGTCATCGGTCGAGCCAACCCCTGCTTTTACCGCAATCAGTTTCTGGATAACCCTGACGAGCGTCTGGGGCGTAATAAGGCGTTCTTCAAGGGATACGTTCATGTCAAGTTTTCTATTCAGCATGTACCGCCCGACCTGTCCCAGGTCGTATCTCTTCGTGTCGAAGAAGAGCCTTTCAACCAGGCTTGCGGCGGATTCCGGGGTCGGTGGGTCGCCCGGCCTCAGCTTCCTATATATATCGAGCGCCGCTTCTTCCTTATTCTTCGTATGGTCCTTCTTCAGCGTATTTATGATTTCGATTACGTTATTAGCTACCGTCTCCACCTTGCGGACCGATGAGCTCCAGATGGCCTGAGCCATATCTTTGGTAATCGGTTCGTATTTCTGCGCTATTATGGTATTGGTCTCATGCTCCACAACATCTTTAGCGAGGACCAGGCCTGCCATCTTCTCAAGCTGAGCGCTTCTTGTGATCTCGTGCGCATCTATGCCGCATAACGCCTTAACTATCGATTCATCCGTCGAATGGCCGAATATGCGAAGAAGCGCCGTCGCAAGAAACTTCCTTCTTCTATCAACGTACACATACAGGACGTCGTTTGAGTCGAATTCAAACTCAACCCATGCGCCCCTGTAAGGAATTATCCTGGCGGAGTATATGGATTTACCTGACGGATGCGGCTCGGATTCAAAGGATATTCCGGGAGAGCGGTGAAGCTGGCTGACGACAACCCTTTCATCTCCGTTTACTATGAAGGTTCCCGTCTCGGTCATCAGGGGTATGTCGCCGAGATAGACCTCCTGTTCCTTGGTCTCCTTCTTTGACTTCAGGCGCAGCATGACCCGAAGCGCGCCCGCATAGCTCATCCCCCTCTTCCTGCATTCCGGAATGATATATTTTGGCTTGCCTATAGTATAGCTAATGTAGTCAAGCCTGTATTCGCCATCCGGCGTCTCTAGCGGGAATACTTCCCTGAACGCCGACTCGAGCCCTTCATTTTTACGCCTTGACCTGGGAAGATCCTTCTGCAAAAATTGCTCATAGGAATTAAGCTGGATCTCGAGCATATTCGGCAACCTGTAACATTCCTCAAGCTTCGCGTATGATTTTCGCTTTGCCATTTAACGTCTCTCGTTTATTAGCATTAGGTTATCGGTGTTCGGTTATCGGTTTACGAAAACCGAAAACCTAGAACCGCAAACCGCAAGTATTACTTTAACTCTATTTTCGCGCCGGCAGCCTCAAGCTGCTTTTTGATCTTGTCGGCCTCGTCTTTTGTCGCGCCTTCTTTGATAGTCTTGGGTGCGCCGTCAACGAGGTCTTTGGCCTCTTTCAAGCCGAGGCTGGTGAGAGTCCTAAGCTCTTTGATTACCTGGATCTTGCTTGATCCCGCATTGACCAAAACAACCGTGAAGGTCGACTTCTCTTCGACCGCGGCGGCCTGACCGGCTCCAGCGCCGAGCCCGCCCACAGACTGCACCGCTACGGCCGCCTGTGCGCTGACACCGAACTTTTCCTCGAGAGCCTTGACGAGATCCGCGAGTTCCATGACGGTCATCTTTTCGACCGTCTCCATCACGCTCTTCATCTTGTCTGTCAACTCTACCTTCGCTTCTTTCGTTTCCATGTTCTTCCTCCTCGTATACATAGTAATCAGAAACCAGGTTACAGAAACCAGAAAAGGTTTCGGTCTGGTTACTGGTTACTGGTTACTGGTTTCTTATCTTTTATTGCATTGACCACACATACGAACTTCCTCAAGACGCCTCCCAGCACATTTACAAATCCGGTTATCGGCGACTTGATCCCTCCGACGACCTGGGCTATGAGCACATTCCTCGGGGGAAGGCTTGCAAGATGCCTGATCCTGTCGGCCGGAGTACGCTTCCCCTCGATAACGCCGCCTTTTATCTTGAACTTATCGTGCCCCTTCGCGAATCCGACCAGAACATTGCATGCAGACACTATATCGCCGCCCGCGAATGAGATCCCGACGCCGCCCTCTATCTCGGACGATTCTTTTTCGAGCTTCATCTTGCCGAAGACAAGCTTCAGCACAGAATTTTTAACTACAAAATAATTCGCCGAGGCCTTTTTCAAATCCCGCCTAAGCGCCTCCAGATCCGATGTGTTCGACCCCATATAATTTGTAATGATGAAATTCGGATGCTTCTCGAAGCGCAGGAGAAGCTCCGTTATCATCTTATCCTTGCAAAGTTTTCCGATCTTTTCCGCAGCCATTGCCATATTAAACCTTCTTGAATTCCGATAGATCCAGTTTTATGCCGGGCCCCATCGTGGTAGAGATATATAACGATTTAACGCTCTGCCATACCGGGGCCGCGCCTTGCGGCGTCGTCGACATTATCGCTTCTATAAGGGACTTCGCGTTCGCGTATAACGCCTCGTCGGTAAAAGAGAGCTTGCCGAGCGGCGCGTGAATTCCCGCCTGCTTATCCATCTTGAACTCGATCTTGCCCGCCTTCACCTCTTTGATCGTCTTGGCCGTATCCATAGTGACGGTGCCCGATTTCGGATTAGGCATAAGCCCCCGCGGGCCCAAAATCTTCCCGAGCCGCGCAAGATCCTTCATCATATCCGGCGTGGCGATAGCCACGTCAAAATCCGCCCAGCCGCCCTGCACTTTTGCCACAAGGTCATCGGAGCCTGCAAAGTCGGCGCCCGCGTTTTTGGCGCGGGCCTCCTCTTCGCCCTTGCAGAAGACTGCGACACGGACTTTCTTGCCGGTTCCGTGCGGCAGGCTCACCGTGCCGCGGATCGAGGCGCTCTGGCTCTGCTTTGGGTCGACTCCGAGCTTAACGGCGATCTCAATCGTCTCGTCAAATTTGAGCGGCGGCGCTTTCCTTAATATAGCGATGGCGTCTTTAAGGCCGTAAGATTTAGCCTTGTCGAACAACGGCGCTATAACTTTTGCCCTTTTGGTCGTCGTCATCTATCCCTCAACATCAATGCCCATGCTTCTGGCGGTGCCCTTGACTATGTTTATCGCTTTATCCATATCGGGGGTATTCAGGTCTTTCAGTTTCATCCTGGCTATCTCCTTAACCTGCTCCAGCGTGACCTTGCCGATCTTCTCTTTATTGGGAGTGCCGCTCGCCTTGGCGACACCGCAGGCCCGCTTTAAAAGGATCGAGCACGGCGGAGTCTTTATCACAAATGTGAATGTCCTGTCCTCGTAAGCGGTTATTACTACCGGCAGCGTCAACCCCTCCTGCCCCTTGGACTTGTCATTAAAAGACCTGCAGAATTCCATTATATTTAAACCGTGCTGTCCGAGGGCAGGCCCTACCGGCGGCGCCGGCGTTGCCGCGCCCGCGGGACAATACAGCTTTATCGTTGCCTTTACTTTCTTGGCCATTCTATACCTTCTCCACCTGCCATGTCTCAAGCTCAACCGGCGTTGCCCTGCCGAATATCGAGATCATGACCTTAATCTTGCCCTTAGCGATATTCGCTTCTTCTATCGTGCCGTTAAAATTCGTGAACGGGCCATCCGTAACCCTGACGGGTTCACCCTTCTCAAAAACGACCTTCGGCGTAGGCTTGTCTTTTGCGTCCTTGGCCTGTTTTAATATCGTTTCGATCTCGTCTTCCTTTAACGGAAGCGGCCTTGATCCCGCGCCGACAAATCCGGTAACGCCCGGGATGCTCTTTATCAGGTACCAGGTTTCGTCGCTCAGATCCATCTCAACGAGCAAGTATCCCGGAAAGAATTTACGCTGCGATATCCTCTTTTTACCGGCCTTTATCTCGGAAACCTGCTCTATCGGCACCAGGACCTGGCTTACAGCGTCCTTTGCAAGCCCGGCTTTGACCTTCGCTTCAAGAACCGTCTTCACCCTGTCTTCGTAACCCGTCTGCGTATGTATCACGTACCAATGTTTAGCCATCGCGGATATTTAACCTTTAGAGCCTCGACATTATAATATTGACCAGTTTTGACAAGACTATATCGCATACGCCGATAAAAGCCGAAAGGATGGCCAGCGATACAAGGACGACTATGGTAGAGCCGATGAGCTCATTCTTGGTCGGCCATGCGACCTTCGTCATCTCAAGCTTTATCTCTTTAAAAAATGTGGCGACTTTATTTGCCATAGTTTTTTGTCCTTCACAAACCCGTTTCGTTAATCAGGAATTGTGTTTCTGGACTGAATTTTGCGGCGCATCAATATGGCAGGAGCGGCAGGAATCGAACCCGCAGTAACGGTTTTGGAGACCGTTGGTTTACCATTAACCCACGCTCCTAACCACCTGCTACCCTCTTACTTAATCTCCTTATGTAATGTGTGCTTCTTGCAAAATTTACAGAATTTACTTAATCCGAGTTTTTCAGGATTCTTCTTCTTATTCTTGGTAGAAGAGTAATTCCTGTTCTTGCACGCTGTGCATTCGAATGTGATAACCTCTTGTGCCATCTTCTACTCTATTACTTCCGTTACGACCCCGGCGCCTACGGTGTGTCCGCCTTCACGTATTGCGAACCTGAGTTCCTTCTCCATGGCGATCGGGGTGATCAGCGCGACTTCGAACGTTACGTTATCACCCGGCATTACCATCTCGACTTCCTTCGCGAGGGTCACGACTCCGGTGACGTCTGTGGTCCTGAAGTAGAACTGGGGCCGGTAGCCGTTAAAGAACGGTGTATGGCGGCCGCCTTCCTCTTTACTTAATATATATACCTCGGCCTTGAACTTGGTGTGAGGGGTGATCGATCCCGGTTTTGCGAGGACCTGTCCTCGTTCCAGGTCCGTCTTTTCGACGCCTCTCAAGAGAACTCCGACATTGTCTCCTGCCTGGCCCGATTCGAGGAGTTTTCGGAACATCTCGACGCCTGTCACAACGCTCTTCTTGGTCGGCTTTATTCCGACTATCTCGATTTCCTCGCCTACCTTTATCTGGCCTCTTTCCACCCTGCCTGTTCCTACGGTGCCGCGGCCTGTGATGGAGAATACGTCTTCGATGGGCATGAGGAACGGTTTATCGATATCTCTTTTCGGGGTGGGGATGAAGGCATCTACCGCATCCATCAGTTCCTGGATGCACTTTGTAGCTTCGGCGTTTTCGGGGTTGGTCATGGCCTTAAGGGAGCTGCCCTTTACTATGGGGGTCTTGTCTCCGGGGAAGCCGTACTTTGTAAGGAGCTCTCTTACCTCAAGCTCTACCAGGTCCACAAGCTCCTTATCCTCGACTAAATCTACCTTATTCAGGAATACGACTATCGAGGGGACGTTGACCTGACGGGCTAGAAGTATATGTTCTCTTGTCTGGGGCATCGGGCCGTCAACGGCCGATACCACAAGGATGGCCCCGTCCATCTGGGCGGCTCCGGTTATCATATTCTTGATGTAGTCGGCGTGCCCCGGGCAGTCGATGTGGGCGTAGTGGCGCTTGTCGGTCTCGTATTCGACGTGGGCGACGGCTATCGTTACGGTCTTGGTCTCGTCGCGCACGGTGCCGCCTTTGGCGATATCGGCGTAGGATTTAACGGTAGCCTTGCCTTTTTTGGCAAGGGCCGCCAGTATCGCCGCGGTTAAAGTCGTCTTTCCGTGGTCGATGTGGCCGATGGTGCCGATGTTCACGTGCGGTTTACTTCTTACAAAGGTTTCCTTTGCCATGCTTCCCTCCTTTTTTTATGGAGCTGCAGATCGGAATTGAACCGATGACCTCATCCTTACCAAGGATGTGCTCTACCGACTGAGCTACTGCAGCCGCTATTTGCGCGTAGCGGCTCAATAAAAAGACAAAAAAAACTCCGCATCAGAGTTGTTATGCTTACTAAACTCGTCAATGGTGGTGTTGTATTATATTTATATTAAAATTCTAAAGTTGATATATTATAGCAAGAAATCTTATTCTGTCAAGTTTTTTTTAAAAATATTCGGTATCAGATCTCCTCCACCGAATCCGCGACGACCCACCCTATCTTACCATCGGGCCTCTCTATCTGGCTCCAGCCGCTTCTGGTATTTAAAATAGTCACTTCGTCGCCCTCCTGGAGCTTGTAATAGGTCATGGCTTTGTCGATCGGCTCATATTTGCAGTCGGCTTCTTTGGCTACCACCACCCCGTGCCTCAGGACCTCCTCGCTGTAGAATCTTAAGCCAAACGCGGAAACGCTCACTATGAATATGGCCAGGACAGCGATATATAAGGCCATGACCCTTTTCGCGAGCAGGTTATTGAAAAGGAATAAAACCTGCAGCCCTATGACTATGAGATAGATAACGAGCGCCGCTATTGCTATGGCGTTCAGGTTAAAATCCTCAAATGCCTTTGCGATAAATTTCGCGGCCATGCTTCGCCCTTCCGCTCCGGAAGAAGAGCTGCCGACGAACGATCTGGCATAGGCAAGGTTGGATTTGAGATCCGCGTCCTGAGGGGACAACCTTTTTGCGCGTTCGTAAAATAAAATCGCCCGCCCCACGCGGCCTAATTTAAAATAGGTGTTACCTATATTATAGTAGAGGCCGGGATTTTCTATTCCAAAATCCAATATTTTCAGATATTCGGCGGCCGCTTTCTCGTAATCCCTTTTCTCATACAGGCTGTTGGCATTATAAAAAAGCTGATTGGGATCGCCTTTCTTTTGGTCGTCGCAGAATAAGGAGACCGCCGTAAGATTTATCATGGCGCATGTTATTAAAAAGATCTTTTTCATCATATGCGTTTACGCTCCAGGTACCTGATTATATCTTCCAGCTCCTTCATGTCATCGCGCATCTTTAAGCGCTCGGCCTTCAGGAACGCGAACCTTGCCTCATCGCATGCGTCGAAGAGATTCTTGACCTTCCTTATTATGTCCATATCCGCCTCTTTGGCCATAAGCGCGCGCTTCACCTCGTCGAACGTTATTCCCGCCGTAGGCATATAAAGCCTGTTTCCCAGATACTCCTGCAGGGTTTTGAACAACGCTTCGTAAAATATTTTTGGATCCTCGCAATTTTGTTCTTTCTTCAACTTCTTCATCCCGCTCTTTGCCGCCTTCAGGGCATTCAGGCGCGAGGCGTATACGGTATCCGTCTTAATCTTCCGGATCCTATTCTGGATAAGGTATGCTGAAAACAAGAGTACCAGCGGTATCGCGACGACCGGAAGGAATGTCTTCCCCTTGTAGATATCATGGCCTTTCGCCATCCACCTGCCGGGCGATTCTTTTATGTAGACTATATCGCGCCCCAGCTCTTCCCTTTGCCTCTCCTCTACCTTCTCCGGAGCCGCGGCCGGGCCTATAACACGCGAGGATTCCTCCTTGCCTTTCTCAACCTGTATCGGGACAGGGCCCTGAGCTATCGTGATATATTGTTTCTTGTTGGGATCGAAATATACGAAGGTCGCCCCGGGTATCTGGGTGCAGGCGGTCGATTCGGGTATTAACACTTGAGTGAATTCTTTGGAATTACCTTCGGTCTTCACTTCAGGCTCATACACCTTAAAACCCTCCAGGCTGTCAATCTTGGGCTGTAATACCGTATTGAAATTACCGGTTCCGTTGATCAACATACGCACCGTTATAGGATCGCCTGTCTTTACCTTGACGGGGCTTGCCTTATATATGAACTGGTAATCGCCCACGGCGCCCTTAAAGTCGGCCGGCATTCCTTCTTTAGGAAGCGGCGATATTATAAGGGCGGCTTCCTGGCTCTTTAGCTCAAGCGGGTGTTTTTCATATCGCGCGAGAAAATCGTCGAAAAACGAATCTCTCGCCGACCGGTCTTCGCCGAACATGTCATCCATCGCCGAACGCGCTGCCCTTCTTTTCACAGCGAGGTTGCATTTAATCTTGGCGGGGCCGATTTTATAATCTCCGGGGCGGGTCCCGAATATGTTCGTCGCAAATTCCAAAACCTCGTAAATGGTGCCGTTTAAATTCTCCCGGTACTGCTTCGGTTCTTTAAACTCTACCCTTGAAAACCCTTCCTGGCTGAATACCGGCAGCTGGATATCGCTCACATTCAGCCTGTATACATAGAACTTTACCTTTACAGGTATAAGTTCGTTGACGAACGCGGTTTGCCTGCCGACTTCCAGTGTAACGAAGAGCCTGTCCTCGAGGTTCATCTTCTCCAGAATCGCCTCCGGCGCGGCCTCCTGTCTGGCGACCCTTTCGGCGCTCACGTCCAGAAAAACCATGCCGGACGTATAATTGTTTCCCTTATATTTAAATGAGAAAGGGCCGAGCTGGAATTTTCCTATCTTGAGCGGAAGTACGGTGTACATGTGCGTTACGGAGCTCGACACCTGGCCGTTTATGACCGTCATCATCGTCGATGGGCCGACATACCGGATTTCAAGCCCGTCGATATTCCCGATATCGGGCGCCGGCATGCTCTGAGTGCCCTGGAATGAAAGCCCTAACTGCGCCGCTTCGCCGATCGCTATCTTGTCTTTGTCGAGGCTTACCTCGAACTTTATATCGGCGGCGAAGGCAATATTCACCGCCGAACATAAAATCAGGCAAATGAATGCAATAATTTTAAAATTCTTCGTCATGGTTATTCTCTAAACCTAAAATTCGCTATGTTCGCACAATTTAAATTTTTCGGGTCCTGCCGCTCCCTCGGCTTTTCTTTCCAGGGCGAGCACGGGGTTCACAATCGGCATATATAAAGCTCGTGTTGTGTCTGTATGCCCGCCAGGATTGCCTGCAAAAGGACTTGTAAAATCGGGGGCGCGGGCTTACAGCTATGCAATCCTAATCGGCGGGCACCCCCATCCCATGCTCGCCCATATGCGAAAAGCCTCGGTCGCGTCACCCGAAAAATTTCTAACCTGACAAATCTAACCAGGTTAAGAAATTCAGGTTACTTCTCGACCAACGGTTTTCCGCATTTTAAACATATCCTCCAAGTCCTGTCATAATCTCGTTTGCAATAATTGCAAATCAACGGGTTACCTGGATGCATTTCAATGTTTTCCTCTTTGTTGCAAGTAAGGAATAAGCCGGCTACAAGTGGCAAGCTTGCTGTTAATATCACCGCGCCTAAAAAGAGCGCTACCTCTAATCCTGTCTGTCCTGCTTTAGGGTTTCTTATTTCATCTTTGACAACTTTGACAGTTAGGAGTATTCCAACTATTGCTATAATAACGCTTACCAAAATTAACAGGATACCTATCCGCCTAGCCCAAGATAGTTTCTGTTTTGTGACTAGCGCCGTCTAGTTGCTCCTTAAATATCCATCGTAAAATTTTTCGATTTCCCGCTGAAGGAATCCCCGCAGGGATTCGTGCTGAGCGGGACGTTAAAATCGCGAGCGGGCACGGTTTTTTGGCCCGAGTATTCTTATATGCCAAAAAGAGCGAGCGATTTTACCGAGCAAAGTTTTCCTCGCTGGGGAAAATTTTGCGATCCCGCGAAGCACAATCCCGAAAGGGGATTCCTCTCGCTAAAATCGAAAAATTTTACCAATCCTTGGCCGGATCGGGAAGATCGATTACCCTTTTTCTCATGCGGACCGCCCTTCCGGTGGCCTCTTCCCCCCTGTAGCCCTCGAGCATCATCTTGGCTTCCTCTTGCGACATCTCGCGACCTCCCCAAGGCTCGGGAGATTGATAGGCTTCCAGCCCTCCGGACTTTTCTTCTTCTTTTTCCCCTTCTTTCCCCTTATTTTCCCCTGTCTGTTCGGCGCTCTTTTCTTGTTCTTCTTCCTGCTGCTTATCCCCCCGCCCCTTATCCTGCTCTTCCGGTTGCTTACCTTCGCCACCCCTATCCTGATCTTCCGGCTTCGACTTCTCTTCTCCCTGACCGCTGCCGCCGGCTTCTTTATCCTTATCTTTTTCTTCTTTGCCCTTATTTTCTCCCTCTTTCCCCTTACCCTGTCCCGCCGACTCCTGTTTATCCTTATCGGACCCTCCGCCCTGTTGTCCGCCGCCGCCCTGGTTCTTATCCTCCCGGGACTGATCCTTATTCTTCTCCTCGTCCTTATCCTTTTTTTGCTCTTTATCCTGCTGTTGCTTTTCCTCTTCAGGCTTATTCTCTTTAAGTTCAAAAAGCCTCTTTGCCGTAAATTCGTAATTGAACTTTGCGTCCTCATCAGAGGGGTCCAGGTCCATGGCCCGTTTATAAAATTTCAGGGCCGTCTCGTATCGCTCCTTCGCCTCCTCGAAAGAACTTCTCTCTTTCAGGTTTCCGATCCTGTACTCTACATTACCTATATTATAATCCGAGGCATGGACAAGTTTCGGCCGGCCGGACGCGATCGCCGTGTTGAACTTCTCGATCGCGCCTAAATACGACTCTTCTTTGTATTTCGCGGCGCCAAGGTCGAATGAGGCAATCCCGTCTTTTGCGTCCTTCGAAAGAGCTCCTTCGTAAGCCTTCGCGGCCTCGGCGTATTTCTTTTTATTATATAATAAATTCCCTTTTTTTACATCATCTTTCAGGGAGGCGGCCGCCTGTCCCGTAAATAAAATTATTATCGACAGCGTCAAAAAGAGCTTCTTCACCCCGTTAGAAAATTTTCTTAATTCTGCACTATTTAATGCAACCGTATTCATAAATTCATTACCTAAATTTTGATTTAGAAATCTGTAAATTTTCTAACGGGGTTCATCTTGCGGCCCTTTTCCGTTCGGAGATAAAAGGCTCGCACATCAGGAGAAGTACCGCGAATCCCAGAAAATACTGGAAGCGCTCCTTGAACCGTTTCTTCATTTTCGATTCGATATCTCTTTTTTCAAGTTTGGATATTATCTTATCATACAAAAGGGTAAGCCCGAACTCCTGTTGAGTCGCGCGGATATAACTTCCGCCTGTCGCTATCGCTATGGTTTTCAGGATATCCTCGTTCAGCTTCGTCTTGATGACGTTCCCGCCTTTATCGGTAAGGTAACCTCTTTCGCCGTATTCGGTAGTGCCCGATATCAGTTCGCCTTCCGAAGTGCCGACGCCGACACAGTATATCTTTATGCCGAGGTTGGCGGCCTCTTTGGCGGCTCCCAGGCTGTCTCCCTCGAAGTCCTCACCATCCGTGATTATAACCAGGACCTTATACTTCTTATCGCCCGTCTTGAATACATCCATCGCTTCTTTTATTGCCGAAGATATGGATGTCCCGCCCCGCGGTATGGTGGCGATGTTCAGGTCGTCCAGCGTAAGTAAAAAACCGTTATAGTCTATCGTCAGCGGGCATTGAAGAAAAGCGGTCCCCGCGAAAGCGATTAAACCGATCCTGTCGCCGTTAAGTTTCTTGACCAGGTCCTTGACGGCAAGCTTGGAACGCTCGAGCCTCGTCGGCTTCACGTCTGTGGCGAGCATGCTTTTCGAGACATCCATGGCTATCAATATATCAAGGCCCGAACGCTTTACCTCCTGCCATTCGAAGCCCCATTGAGGACGGGCAAGCGAAAAGACGGCAAAAAATACGGCCGTCGATATCAGGGTCATCTTTAATATCTTTTTGCCCGGGCTCGCCGAAGGCGCTATTCTATCCAGGAGTTTTTTATCCGCGAACCTGTTTATAAGCCGGCGCCGTTTCCTGAGCACCATAAGATAGAAGACGGCCAGTGCCGCCGCGGCCAGGGCCGCTATTGAAATATAGTTATAGTTCGCGTAGTACATGATTTCAGGGGACCTTCAGAAAAACCGTATTTGCCAGCAGTATCTCAAAAGCCAGTATTATAAGTCCCGGAATAAGAAAATAACCAAACAGCTCATTGCATTCCCTGTATCCGAGATGTTCGATATTCGATCTCTCGAGCCTGTTTATGTCATCGTATATCTTGCGCAAGCCCTCCGTATCGCCGGCAAGATAATATTTTCCGCCTGTCATGTCGGCAATCTTCTTAAGCACCTCTTCGTCGATCTCGATCGGTATATTCTGGTAAACAGTGCGGCCATATACGTCTTTGAAAGGATACGGTACGAGCCCTTTCGTCCCCACTCCGACAGTGTATATCTTTATCCCGAGCGCCCTGGCCGCTTCCGCCGCTACGAGCGGCGATATCGTCCCGGCATTATTGACGCCGTCCGTAATGACTATTATTATCCTGGATTTAGTTTTTGAGGTTCTCAGCCTGTTGCAGGAACTGGCGATTGCCGAGCCTATGGCGGTCGCATCCTCTATCATGCCGACCTTGATGCGGTCGAGGTTCCCGTTAAGCCATTCATAGTCGGTGGTGAGCGGGCAAACCGTGTAAGCCCTCGCGGCGAACGCGACCATACCGATCCTGTCGTCCTTTCTCTTCCTGATAAAATCCTTCACAACTTCTTTTACGACATCGAACCTATTGACCCTGCGGCTTCCGACCTTGAAATCTTCGGCCAACATGCTCGTCGAAGTGTCAAGCGCGAGCACGATATCAACGCCTTCGGATACGGTCTTCTCCCCTTCCAGCACGGACTGGGGCCTCGCGAGCGCAAGGATGAGGAGCGCGAGCGCCGCGGCGCGAAGAAATATCACCGTATTCCTCGTCCTCACCTTCAAGGTCGGTTTGAGGCCGTCTATCAGCTCTCCGGACGAAAAGATGATGGAAGGATTGACTCTTTTTCTCAATAACACCAGGACGAATACGGGTATAATCAATATGCCGAGTATTATCGCCGGATCTTTAAATACGAACATGGATCAGCCCTTTGTCTCTTCGACGAATTTCTTCGCCGTGTCATACAGCGATTCCACCTCTGTTTTTGACGGCGCGTATTTGGCAAACTTGACGAGGTCGCACGCGCTCAGGAATTCCCTCAGGAGCCCCTTCTGTCCGGCGGCAAGCTGCCCGGCATCCTTAAGCGAATTCAGGAATTCCTCCGTCGTCATCTCGGGCGCCTTAAGGGCGAAGGCCCTTTCTATGTATCTCCTTATGCAGTCCGAAACGCCCACATAGAATTCTTTAACGCCTCCGCCTTTCAGGAGATCGCCCCTCGCCCTTTCGAGCTCTTCGAGGGCCGTTTCATGGGGCAGGCGCTCGGGCACAACGCGCCTCATCCTTCTAATAATAAAAAGGGCCGGCGCGGATATAAAAATAATGAACGCGCCGACAAACCACCAGTTTATCTCGAAGAAACCGAACGGGCCTTTTATGTCTCTTATGTCGGATGGCGCGGGGCTCGTTTTGGCAAGAACGCTTTCGACGTTGATATTTACGGCGAGCGTCTTAAGGATCGACCAGTCCTTCGCGCCTTTCTTCCTATACCTGACTTCTGCTTGAGGAATAACCTGTTTGCCGGGCGAGTAAATGGTGATCGAGTACCAGTTCGATATTGACCTTTTTCCGAAAAATCCGGTTTTCTTTTCCTGGCCGGAATCCTTTATTTCAAAATCGCCTATCTTATCATTTTTGAAGGACGGCATTAGTATCTCGAGGCCTTCGGGGGAGCTTGCTTCAATCTCATACCTTATCCTGTCGCCGATGAATATCGTCTTCTTATCCGCGCGCACCCGCAAGCGGGGCGCGTCGTCTTTCGCGTAAGCCGGGGCGCATAAAGGCGCGGAAAATAATGCCAAGAGCAGCGCTGTTCTTATTACATTCTTTACGGTGATCACAGCCTCTTCTTTCGCCTCGAGAAGAACTTGATGAATTCCTCGATATATGGCTTGCCGGTCAGTATGTCTATGTGGTCTACGCTGGCGGAATTGAAGAGCCTTCGCCTTTCCTCTATTAAGGTATGCGCTTTGGATGAATACTTATTCCGCACCGAGGCGCTCGATGTATCGATAAGATATAGCGCCCCTGTTTCGGCGTCGGCAAGCTCGACCATGCCTACATTCGGAAGCGCCTCTTCTCTCGGGTCGGTTATCGTAACCGCTATAACATCGTGGCGCTTACTCGAAATCGACAGGCTTTTCCTGAAGTCTTTCACAAAAAAGTCGGATACGATGAACGCGACGACGCGCCTCGCGGTCACGCCGTCCAGATATTTAAGGGCAAGCTCTATGTCGGTGCCTTTCCCTTTTGGTTTAAAACAGAGCGCTTCTCTTATGACCCTCAGGACGTGCGCCCGGCCTTTCCTCGGCGGGATAAATTTTTCGATCCTGTCGGTGAATATGATCAGCCCCACGCGGTCTTTATTCTGTGTCGCCGCGAAAGCGAGGACCGCGGAAATCTCGGCCGCAAGCTCGCTCTTGAGCCTCCCGGCGGTCCCGAAGAACGAGGAGCCTGACGCGTCGAGGAGTATCATGACGGTCAATTGCCGTTCTTCGACATACTTCTTTATGTAGGGGTGGCCCGTCCGCGCCGTGACGTTCCAGTCTATAGAGCGGATTTCGTCTCCCGGCTGGTATTCCCTCACCTCGTCGAATTCAATGCCGCGGCCCTTGAACACGCTCTCGTACTGGCCCGAGAGAAAATCCATTACGAGTTTCGACGTCGTAATCTCGATCCGGCGTATCTTCTTTAATATCTCTTTCGGCAGCATGCCTAAGGAACCCTTACTTCCTCGAATATCCTCTTTATGACATCTTCGGAAGTCTTGTCCTCGGCCTCGGCTTCATATGTGACGATCACGCGGTGCCTTAAGACATCCATGCCGATACTCTTAATATCCTGCGGAACCACATAACCGCGCCCCTGCAGGAACGCGTAGGCCTTCGCGGCGACCGACAGGTATATGCTCGCCCTCGGAGACGCTCCGTATTGAATAAGCGGCGTAAGCTCATCCAGCCTGTAGCTTTTGGGCTCCCTCGTCGCAAAAACGATGTCGACGATGTACTTCTCGATCCTTTCGTCAAGATAGACTTCGTCAACGACTTTCCTGGCCCGCACGATATCGTCGGGCCCGACAACGTGGTTTACCGTAATCTTCTTATCGGTCACGGCCATCCTCTTCATTATCTTAAGCTCTTCTTCTTTCGTGGGATATCCGATCACGAGCTTCAGCATGAATCTGTCGACCTGCGCTTCCGGGAGGGGGTATGTCCCTTCGTGCTCTATCGGGTTCTGTGTAGCCATGACAAGAAACGGCTCATCAAGCTTATAGGTGTTTTCGCCGATAGTAACCTGGCGTTCCTGCATCGCCTCCAATAACGCGCTCTGGACCTTGGCGGGCGAGCGGTTTATTTCGTCGGCGAGAATTATGTTGGCGAATATCGGCCCCTTCTTGGTAGTAAAGGTGCTCTCCTTGGGATTATAGATCGGTGTTCCGATGAGATCCGCCGGCAGGAGATCCGGCGTAAACTGTATCCTCTGGAACTTGGTCTTTATGCTCTGGGCGAGCACTCTTACGGAAAGCGTTTTCGCGAGGCCGGGCACGCCTTCTACAAGTATGTGGCCGTTCGCCAAAAGCCCCACCAGAAGCCTCTCCAAAAGATATTTCTGTCCGACGATAACTTTTTCCATCTCATGGATTATCGTCTGGACAAAACCGCTTTCCTTCTTCACTTTTTCGTTAATCGCCTCTACCGCACTGTTAAGCATGGCTTACCCCTTTCCGAGATCCTTTATTTGAAGATTTATAAATTTCAACGTGACGATCTTGTCCAGATATTCGAGGCTTAAAGGCTTTGTTATATAATCGTCGGCGCCTGCCGATAACGCCTCGTTGATAACATCGTCATCCTTTACGCCGGTTACCATGATAACGACGATATCCTTATCGATCTCTTTTATAACTTTGAGCGCTTCCATGCCGCTCATGCCGCGCATGTTTATGTCGAGGAGCACGATACGCGGCCTCTCTTTCTTCACTATCTCGATTGCCTCCCTGCCGCTGGTCGCGTTAAGGACCTCGTAATTGCGCGCGGAGAAGAATTCGTAGAAGAACGAGTCGATGCCCATCTGGTCATCGACCGTGAGTATCTTGCATATCGGCTTTTGGCCGTTATTGTTCTTCATAAAAATTGGAGCGGGAGATGGGAATCGAACCCACACAACGAGCTTGGAAGGCTCGTGTTCTACCATTGAACTACTCCCGCGAGTATTCTCTGCCTAAAGCTTGTCCCGAACGATTTATTGCGTTATCTCCTGCCAGGATGAAACGCTGCTGGATTCAAAAACCGGCGATACATTTAACAGGTCAAGATCAAAATGCAAAGCTGCCTGGGTCCCGCAGTGGATCGTTTTGCTGGAAACGGAACCGAATATCTCGCCTTGCGTTGTCAATGTGACATCGGCGTTAGGCGCGTATATGGCTCCGTAAAAATCGGCCTGGGTTGTCAGATTGATGGCGGAGCCCGTGGAATATATCATCAGGTTCTTCGGCACGCCATAGTTATTCACGTCTCCCTGCGTATTAACATACATGTTGCCGCCGTCTAAAACGATCCTTGTTGGGCTTGTAGCCGTGATATTTAAATCCGCCTGCGTTCCGACATTTATGGCGCCGCTATCGACGTAAATCGTGGACGGCCCCGTGACGGTCAGAACTGCCTGCGTATCCAATGTGAGCGATGTGAAATGATATGTCCCCCCGGGAAGCGTCGCCGTCTTCTGTGCACCCAGAGTGAAATCATACCCGTTCAAAGGATCGGGGTCGTTAATATCGCCTTTCTGGATATTGCCGTTATCGTTACTTCCGTTTTTTAAGCCGTCAAGATAACTCTGCGGGATAGGGTCAAGAACGATAGGAGCCGCCAGCGTCCCCCAGGCGCCGGTAACGCCCGACGGTTTTGATGAAAAAGGGAAATCCGCGCCCGGATGCGCGTCGCCATAAACCTTTGCTTGCGTACCAAGCACTATCGAACCGTTCGTCGATATGTTGCCGTTTGAGTTGGTGTGCGTTTGGTCATAGGTCCCGTTGGCGGAATTGTAAGAATCTATTTTATCCTGCGTGCCCAGCGTAATGGCTCCGGCACCGTTGCCGACGGCGCTGAAAACTTTTGAAAAGTTATGCTTTGCATATGTGACCTTGACCACCTTCTTTTCATCAGCCGAAACTCGATCCGGCACATAACCCGTAGCCGTGACGGCGGCGCTCATTCCGTCCGGAGAGATCGAAACGTTTATATCGTAGTCGCCGATGGCAACGCCGGCCTCGGTTTTAAAAGCATCGACAGAGGTTGTGATGATCTGGTTGCCGTCCGCATCCACGCTTTTATTCCATCCGTCGAACGCGCCGGCATTATAGCTTATTTCCCAGAGCGCCCTGTCGACCCCTGCCTCCGCCAGATCAAGGGCGGCGGTTGAGTTATAAATTTTTGCCATAAACCTGTATTCCGCCGCGACCCTGGCTACGTAAGCCACCGTAATAATAAGTAAAATAGAGCTGAATAAAAGCGAGGTGATCAGCACAAAACCTCTCTCTTTATTTATAATCGCCGCCGCCTGTTCTTTTAATTTTAACATATAATCATTTATTGCGCAATTTGACTAACATGGTCGGGGTAATCTGCGGAGTCATCGTTCCCGCTCCGCTCAAATCAATTATCGTTTGATTAATGGGTAAGCGTAGAGCGATGGTGTTAAGGGTGGGCAGTTCTGAGCTGTTATAATACGACAGCGGGTGGCCGCCGGAGCTGAGCGTTAGCTGGTCGCAATAACGGGCTATGACGCGGTTCTCATATATTCTGCTGGTCGGCGCAGGCCCTGTTGTATTCGGCAGCACGATCCGGTAGAGATCTCTATCCTGTACCAGATAAATGATTTCGTCATATTCGGAGCCTATGACATTCCCCGAGCTGTCTATGGACGGGACCTTGAGGACAATTACCTGGTCGCCGGTTGTGTAAGTAACGTAAGTGTTGGGATCCGTACAGCTTGCATCCACCTGCGCCGCGCACCTGATATCCCTCGACATCAGCGCTACCGCTATCCTTGAATTCGCATAAACGTCTAAAAAGGCATTACCGATAACGAATGTTTTATTATAGAATATGTAGAGTGAGAATGCGGCAACGAACACAACAACTGTAATAAACAGCGCTATCTGGACCTCGACTAACGAGAAGGCCCTGTTCCGTTTATTTAAATTTTCCGGTATCTTCATCTCATCCGTTACTGTTTATTAATGCCGTTGCGGCTTATTAATGTCAGAATCGTTTTTTGTAACGTAGGCCCGCTTGTAGAACTCCAGCTTACGGTAACCGAAACCCTCTGTATATTACTATCGCCATAAACAGCGTCGAGCGTCACCGCACAGGCCGGATTCGTCAAATAAGCGAAGCCGGCGGGAAGGTTGGCCGCGACCCAGGACGGGTTAATGGCCAGGATGGCGTCGAAAGGCAGCCCCCTTATCTTCTCAATTTCTTCCTGGGCGGCTAATGTCGCGATCGCCTTTTCCCTGTTTTGATTAATGAAGGGGAACTGCGTGTAAATGGCCAACCCCGTGGAAAGGAGGCATATGGCTAAAATACTGCAGGCCGCAAAAGCCTCAATAACGGTAAAACCTTTTTTATTTGATAAAAATATTTTTTTCCGCATACTGTTAGGCCGATATTTCCGCAAGATTTTTGATTGGTATCGGAGATAAGTATACCTCAATATGTAAAATTTTGCAATATTATCCGGGCCAAGTGCGGGAAGCTGAAGGGCGTGCTGAAAATTACGCGGCGGTTTTGATATTTTTTTCTATGAGGGCGTTGATTCTGCCAAGTTCATTGACATTTATCTTAGGCATGGCAAATAGCATGGTTTTGGCAAATTCGGCTATATCTTTAACGCTTGATGTTATTTCTTTTCCGGTAACAAAAATGTAGGCATCGATAAGAGGTCTTATATTATTTTCCTCGATAGCCTGCTCAAGGGCCCTCAAGGCAAGCATGATATTCTCCGGCTGGACCGCATTGCCTTCCCCTTCCTGGGGGGTAAATGCAAGAGCCGGCAGATGTAATTCATCCTGGACTCTTTTTACAAGCTCAAGGTTTGGACAGGCAACGTCGAATTTAAAGTTATCGGGATTATAGTCTTTTCCGTATATGTCCCTATATGTTTCGCGCGCTTTTTGTATCGTATTTTTTACCTGCTCTATAAAATCGCTTGAGGCGTCGGTTTTAAGCTTAAGCATCTTTTCGCTATATTTCATCCCTCTCATACCGCTATCTAGCCTGTTCAGCATGCCTTGCTGACTATCCGGCAGAGTTGAAGGCGCGGCAATATGACAGAGAACTTTATTTGAAGCTCTTGGGGTGTATTTGAGGTTTTCGGTGTGAATTCTCTCGGCCTCGGTTTGGGCTGATACAACTTTTAGCGGGGACACATCCGCTTTTTGCGGTGCCCGCTTTTGAGGGCCGGTTATCGGAGGCAAAGGCTGGTCCTTCGAGATATGCTCATCCGGCCCTTCATCCGGCATATAATTGTGCTGCCCGCCCGGGGGCTCGCTGCCGGGCTTCTTCGGGGTTTTCGCGAAGAGATCCTCACCGCCTGACTGATAAGAAACCTGCCAGTTCTGTGTGTCTTTCTTCAAATCATCGATGAATTCATCGATCTTCTCCCTCGTAACGTGCTGCATGATCACGATATGAACGCGATCGCCGCTCGGGGCAAGCTGCCATTTATCTATCAGCTCTTCGGACGGCCTGGCGAATACCACAATGTTGGAAAATTCATTCAGCTCCGGCTGATACCCCATATCGCGCAATTTGCGGTGAAGATATTTCGCGTTTTCCACGCATAAATTGGCCTCGTTTTTGAAGCCTTCGCGTCCTTTTTTCATGGCGGCGTACCAGAGATAGAATAAGACGTATCCCGTTTTGGCCGTCAGGAGCTTTTCCGCCGGCACCGTTAAATTTTTTCCGGCGTATTCTTTGCGCACCATGAATATGCCTGACGGCATCGGAAGCCCCGGGAATTTATGGGCCGATATGGCGACGCTGTGGACGTCATTCTTAAGGTCTATTTTCGGCGCGCCCCGAAGGAACGGCAGCGTCATCCCGAAAAGGGCGGCGTCGCAGTGGATGTAATAATCGGTAATTTTGTTCCGCTTCAGAATCTCAATGACTTTCTGCGGGTTATCCACTGCGCCTTTCATGGTCGTGCCGATATTGAGGTTTAAGATGACCGGACAATCACGGCCGGCCAATATCGCTTCTTCCAGCTTGGCGTAATCGATCTCGCCGTTCGGTAAAGACGGGATCTTTCTTGCCTCCATGCCGAGGACACGGCCTACCTTGACTATCGAATAATGCGAATCCTCGCTGTAATACAGTATTCCGCGGGGAAATCGCTCCCTCGCCGCCAGTAATCCTATCATGTTGCCCCAGGTCCCGCCGGCGGTTATTCCGCTGAAAACATCCTTATCTTCGACGCCGTACAGTCCCGCAAAAAAGTCGAGCGCCTTCTTACCGAAGCGCCCTGCGTCCTCTTTTCTTAATATATACTTAAACAGGTTCCGCAGGGCGGCGTACGAGTCTTCGTTATCCGCAATGTTAGCCGGAAATCCCAAAAACCTTTCCGTAAGATTTTTCATCCGCGCTTCAAGCTCATCCAGGCGGGCAAGGACTTCTTCGGAAGGTTTATACATGACGGATTCGCCCACGTTAATCTCTTCCGGAGATATCGTCTCCGGCTCTGGCGCGCTGCGGGAAAAATCTTTCAAAAGGTCGTTCATGAACTCCGCTATCTCTATTCTGCTCAAATAAGGTATCGCCTCAAAACACGATTCATTCCCGTGGGATAATAACCCCCATTTCCTGCGGACTTCATAGGAGGGTTGTTTGAATATTATCGCGTCACCGCGCTCATTAAGCCGGCATGGGTAGCCGCGGCTTTTAAGCTCCCCGTCCAAATATCGGCAAACCTCGGCCGCCCGGTTTGCCCTGGCCCTGAATCCCTCGCGGCCCAGGACTTTCGTCGCGAACCACAGATAAAGAGGGGCATGGCCGCTGCGCGAGCCGGGAATGGTCGTGTCTAAAGTATTCACGTATTCGGCCCTCTCCTGCCCGCGTAAAATATTCCGCCTGTATTCCCTTCTTGTCAGGATAATCGCTCCCGGGATCGGCGAGCCCGCAAAGCGGTCAACCGGCAGGGTCATGCTGTCCGCGCCATGCTCGAAATCTATTTTTGGGGCGCCTTCCAGGAATGACTGCCCTATACACAAAGGGGACATGCTGTAATGGATATGTTTTTGTTTTATGCCGGCGCGGCCTAAAATCCCCTTGACCTTCCCCAGATTATCAACGGCGCCCAGAAGCCTGCCGGCATTGAGACAAACTATCGCCGGGTTTCCCGCGCTTTCTTTAGCCTTTTCTTCCAAATCATCGTAATCTATCTCGCCGCCGGGCGATGACTTGATAAGCCTGATCCTGTTTTCATTCACCCCTAATACGCGCAGTGAATGGTAGAGAATGTCGTCCACCTGATTGGAGAGGTAGTATATCGCGTTTCTGGGAAACCGGCTGCGGGCGATAAGCATCGCGTAAAGTTCGGCCTGCTGGCTCGTGATTGTCACGTACCCGCAATATCGCCCGGGGATCTTAAAATGCTCTGCCCAGAACTCAAGGACCTCCCGTTCCTCTTCTTTCGTATTGTTCCTTACGTAAGTCTCTTCGTCCGCCTCGCCCAGGTTATTCAACTGATACTTGTAAAAGCGCGTCAAAATGCCGAAGATATGATCCGCTTTCGGGACACGTCCTTCGATTTCCTTCTCGAACTCCGTCAATTCTTTCTCTATTTCATCTTCCGCCGGCGTAGCGGGATTGATAAACCATACCCCCTCAAGCCCAGGGCAGTCGAGATGACCGATGTCGGCACCGTTCTTGATACCGAACCTTTTCAATTCCTCGCGGTCTTCCACGGTAAAGCCGGCGCTATCGGTGTAGTCCATGAGAAATAGCACTCCGATCTTTATGTCTTCTTTTTTAAAGTCAAAAACGGCGAGAGTGTATCGTTTCCCGCTGGTTAAGCTGCCATTTTCGACAGTCCTGTCTATCTCCACCGCCTCGCCCTGCAATCTTTTGCGCAATTCATTATTCAACCTTGCGACATGGCCCTCCCGTACTTCTCCGGCCCTGACAAGGTTTCTCAACTCGCCTATTGCATACATTAGCGTTGTACGATCTTGAAAATTCGAGAGGTGTTTATCGAGGAAAGGTTTAAGCCTTAACTCCGGAGCAAGCGTGGCGTTCTGTGAAGGATTTAATAACCTGAAAGAATCTGCCCAAGTAATATCATTGACCGGAAATGCCCATAGCAGCGCTATGGCTATAGCCTTAAATAATATGCTATATCGGCACTTATATACAAACATAGTATATAAGATAATAACACAAGATTCTGTTAAGTCAAGAGAGAGATAGCTACCTTTTTTCGGCTTAACAGAAATCTGGTGTGGTAATTTAGCGTAAAGAAGTATCTCGACGATGTCGTAGGGGACATTTAAATGTCCCCTACGACGGGCTGCTTCTTTATGCTAAATTGTTACCTGGTGTGTCATCTAATAGTGCGCTAAGGGGTTACACGATAGAGGTGGGGCGATGAGGGTTCGTTGCGAACTATAGTCTCATATTATGACGCAGCATTTCCAATTCTTTTTTTAACGGCGTCCAATATTCAATATCCTTTTGCCGCTCTATTAACTCTTCTCCGCGAAGATCAGAATCAAGTTTTTGTAAATTCCGGTCAACAACCGATGATAAGAGAGGCCTGAAAGAGACGTTTTCTCTTAGAATTTCAGGGCGTTCTTTACCTAACCTAACGAGAGATTCGGAACTTCTACTCTCAAGAAGCCACCATTTTATCTTTTCCGCGGAAGGATTATTTTCGTTCAGAAGGATATCGTTTTCCACCAGGCGTTTAAGCATTAGCCAGTCCTTATCCCGCTGAGTTTTTTTGCTCTGAACAAGGTCTTTAAGCCCGACAACATTTATAACGCCGACTTTTTTTATTGAAACTGTTTTTTTGCGTTCCCATAATTTATCAAACGGGCCGCATCCTCTCAATTTTGAAATCACATCGACGCGCAAGTCCCGCACATCTCTGGCTTTGCATCTAAAGTGGCAGGCATGGCCTCTTTCTAAATAAGATACCTCTAACGCGGGGACGTAAATAAGCTCCGCTTTCAGAGAATTTAACGCCTCTTTTAACCGTTCGAGATTATCATTCTCGCAAAGGATGGCAAAATCGGAATCACGGCTGAATTCGGCCGCGCCATAGATAATGCACGCCTGCCCGCCTATCAACAAACTTTTAACCCTGTGTTTTCTGAAAGTAGAAAGGACTTTGAGAATCGGGTTCGGGGTCAAGGCTTCCTCCTAATGACAAATAGAGCCGCCATAATTTGGTCGTCTCCAAAATACGCCGGCCGGGTGTGATGCTTAGCCATTCCATATCTTCATCCATGAATTCTGTATTTTTTTTCATCGCAGATTTTCGCTTCATTTTAAGCCTTGCTTTAATTATAGCATAAAAACTATATTGTTCAAGTGCTTCCCCTTCAGGTGTTTCCCCTTCAGGAAATTTGCCCACGGCAGCTTCAGTTTTCCTTTTGTCATTCAGTTGGTGATGAGGGTTCGTTCCGAACTAAACTCTCGCCTTTTTCACTAGTTCCCCGCTTTTCAAGGATGCGGAGTAATTGCAAAGACAACAATCTCTCCCCTAACTTTTCCGTAATAAAAGAAGATACGATATGCTGCCGGAGTGTTCTGCTCGGCATACGCTTCAAAGACCTTTTCTCCGCCTAGACCACATAGAGAAGTATACGGATGGGTTTGCAGGCCTGGATGTCGCGGATTGTCCGCGAGGAGTTTTAAGGCTTTGGAAACCGCCTTGAAACGTTTCTCTAAATGGGCGGAGCGTTTCAGCTTTTTTAAGTTTTCTTTTGCTTCGGGAGTAAAACTAAGGAAGAAAGTCATAAGTCGTTTAAGAAATCTTCCAAATCATCGGCCTTTTCTATCCTGCCCTCAGCGGCTTCTTTTAACCCCCGTCGTATCTTACCTATAACTTCCGTGTTGCGGTATATCCAAGCCTCGTTACTGGGAACCGATACGGTAGGCCGCAGCAATATATCCCCTTCCTTGCCTACAAATACCTGGTAAGAATCGATCTTCATTTTACTCATCAAAAGTTTTTGCAACCTTCCTCCCAGCGTTATGCGGTGTTTGGAATCGAGCGGTCGGATATCTACTGGTATAAACACCTCCCGGATCTCAAAGGCTTGCTTTTTCTTTTGCACGGCTTTTAATGTCTTCATTATAATCCCTCTCTACTAAAAGTATATCATATAGTGGGAATATTGTCAAGTGGGAAAGTGGGATTTTTTACATATTTTGTACTATTGGTCAAATTAACGCTATATAGCTTATACTGTATTATGGCAGAATATATCACAGGAATAGGAAAAATGGAAGGTAAAAGTGGATAACCCCGTTATCGTCCATAAAGGGAAGCATAACAATATAGTGTGACCATCCGGTTCTCCTTTCGACTTACCGGCACATCAAGCGAAATATTGTTGGATATTTCATATTATCAGTCTTAATTCTGGTATTCTCATACGTCACATAACTTAAAAACGTTCGGCCGCTAGGCCTGCCGTCGTTTACATGCTATTCTTCCCTTTATTCGGCGCTCAATTAAGAGCGATTACGCGGCAAGAAGTCCGGAAAGTTGAACTAGCTGCGCGCTCCAACACTTAGCGCTTTTCGCCAATTCCTCAATTTCCTCACGATCTTCTTTCATTATTAACAAATGGCGATGCCATAATGCTAATCTTGATTGCATTTCAGAAAATAGTTCCTGAATATGCGAGGGGGCATCCGGCGCTGCCCATTCTATAAAAAATTTACTCTCCTCCAGCATATCCGTAACAACCTTTCTGTTCTTGATGTTATCGAGAAAGCCGGATACACGCATTAAATCGCTCGCCAAATGGCCAAGCCGTCTGTTAAACGACTCTCTTAAGTAGCGGTCTTTTATCTCATCAAGATTATTTATCACAAAATCTCTTTTTCACGATCTTTTCTATCTTATCGCATATCTTTTTGTCTTGTATAGTCATGGAACGATTATTTTGACGCGGCCTGATATTAATAAGCGCCTCGAATCGGACTTCTTTCGAGTCCGGCAGCCAGTCCGCTCCCCAGATATCGATCTGTTTTGAACCATCATCCAAAAGAATGGCCTCGCAGTCCGCGTGCAGCATACCGCCGCCGGCAACAACCCCTCGCTTAATATCTACGGCAAGTTTAATATATGAGTTTAAGGGCTCCAGCATCTCCCTTACCTCGGTACCCGTCACTTTTGTCTTTATTAAGTGTATTTTTTGCATGGGTTATAGTAAAGCATAGCCAATGGGTTTGTTGAAATAAAATTTTGACCTTTCTAAAGGTCTTGCCACTCAAGTCCAACACTTCCACGTCGCATAACTCTTTGATATTACTATCTGTTATGCGAAAAATCTTTTCAGTTGGTGGTGAGGGTTCGCCATGAACCGAACATACGAATTTATTTAATCGAAAAAGGAACATCGACGCGCATGATAAGTTCATCCTTTTTCGATAGCTTGTTTTTATGAAAATATTTATGGGTGAAATTTACAAATTCGATGTACTCATTCATCGATAACCATTTATGCTGTTCCGGAATCCATTTTCCGATCGGTAAATTTAGTTTCTCCATATCTAATCGAGTTTTCATATCTTACCACCCACAGCCTTTAATACAGCTTGATATATCTCTTCACTGCTATATTTTAAACACATTTCCTTAAACCGTTCATCGTTATAATTGATTTTGTTCATTTTAATCAAATTTACAATATCCGGCAAGTCTTTCCATATCCTATTCTTTTGATTGTTCTTTATAGCGTGAAGCTTTAAAGCTATCAAATGATTAACGGAGGGAATAACCAACTTCTCGCCAACAACATCGATCTCTTTCCCTTCTTTTATTATCTTCTCCCGCGTTGCTTGATCAACGATCATAAAATCGACATCTAAACTTTCCTTTTTGTTTGAGAACCGAACCGTTACCTCTGTTGCAAAGTCTTTCGCATAGCCCGCATTGATCAGCACGTCTTTTATCTTTGCAAAATCTTCCTTAGTGGTTAAGAAATCGACATCTAGGGTATCGCGTGTAACCTTATAGAAATTTATAGCGAAACCGCCTATAAGTATGCATGGTACGGCCGATCTCTTCGACGCTTCAGCAACAAGATGAAATACTTTTGAATAATCCATGAAGTATATTATACAGAAAAAATGGTCGAAACGGAAGAAGAAAGATTAGGCGCGGCGGGAATGAAATTTTCTGTTCAATGAACCGATCTGCATATCGTAATCGATTTTGTGTTTCTTTCTCTTCTTCATAAAAGTTATCCACAAAGTAGCCGACGTTTAAACGTCGGCTACTTACTAAGACATCTTTTTAGTTGGTGGTGAGGGTTCGCCTTGACCTTATAATACGACTATTTCCCACCGTATTTTCGTCTGTAATGGGACACTTTAGGAAATAATAATAACACTTCCCTGTCGTCGGGTCAACCTCTATCTTATGCAGGAATCCCCGCATCATAGCCTTCTTCTCGGATATATCGCCCCGTAGCATCACCTTATCGAAGTTCTTAATGCGGTTCGTTACCTGACCCATATATCGGTCAATATCATAGCTGGCGTTAGTTCGGCTCAAGCGTTCTACCTTCTCCTTCATAAGACGGTCTTCCTTGACCTTAATCTCGTTCAGCCGTTCTATGGCTATGCTCTCATCAAGCCCCTTCTCTATGGCGTTCAGCCACTTGTTTTTCTGCGTCCTTAATTCGGACAGCTCTTTGTCTATGCCTTCCACCCCATTATCGGATTCCTTCGATACTGACTGGAGTAATTTATTAACCTCGTCCTTGATTCGGTTCACTCTTACGGGGTCGTTAGCCGTCCGCTTAATTCTATCAATAGCGAAGGTCTCTAACGCCTCTTTTAGGTGGTCGGGTTTGTCAAGACCATTCTTAGACGAAAATAAGATGTACCAGTAGCCGTAGTCCTTTCTTTCTTTTTCGCCTCCTTTTTCTTTCTTTGTGAATAATGTGAATATGTGGACATCTTTACCTCACCGCC
>JAZDOS010000027.1:0-55580 GCA_043798375.1 Candidatus Omnitrophota bacterium
AAACCTTTTGGCGCAGCGTCCATCACCGCTGCAGCCTGCGCATTCATCCCCGAGCTTGTCCCTCGCTTCGCTCGGGATGGCTCCCGGGGATGGTGAGCGCAGTCGAACCAAAAGCTCGGGGTTTTCTGCGAAGGAGGATAATATTATACACGCCGCCGGCCCCATGCACAAGGCCTTCTTTTTTTGCCATTTCTTTTTTTGCCATATATCAGGGGACGGCCTTACCCCATCTCTCCCGCATTACAATCTCTTCGATGCTTAACCTGTCTTTACGGCTTCGGGAGGGGCCGGCCGGATATCCCAGGGCCAACAGCTCTACTACCCGGATATCTTGAGGAATGCCTAAAATTTCCTTAACTTGATCTTCATAAAACGCTCCGACCCAGCAAGTTCCCATTCCTTCTTCAGTCGCTTCAAGCGCCATATGCTCAATGGCGATGGCCGCGTCGATAGGGTAGCACATCTGGCCGCAGGTCATGATATGACCGTCTGTTTTGGCGCAAGCCGCAATTACAACCGGCGCTTCACCGATAAAGGCCTGGTTTTTGGCCGCCTTCATAAGACGCTTGCGGGTACCCCTGTCCTGAACTACAACAAATCTCCACTCCTGCCGGTTGCTGGCCGAGGGCGCAAGCCGCGCCGCTTCTAATATCTTATCCAGTTTCTCTTTTTCTACCGGCCGGTTTTGGTAACTGCGCACACTGCATCTATTCTTAATCGCTTCCATGACGTTCATGGCATTCACCCTTTCGGTCGATAATTTTACGGGCTTGCGCTTTTCCTACAGCTGTTTTTCGTTTATCTTTATTAACCAGGCTTTCACTTCTTTGATCTCCTTAAGAAGATCTTTTTCGACAACGGCCATATCGCGCATGAATTTTTGCAGAATCACGACGCAAACAAGAATCAGGGCCCCTATCGTCCATAACGCTATCACCATCCTGCACCTCCGGGATTTTCCGCGAGTTCTTTTGTCATTTATTGCCTGTCCATTTTTGACGCGATACATGCCTCTTTTCGGCTTCTTCTTCCATCCTCTCCAGCCTGTCGTAATAATCCGGAAATTCATTTAAATGGGCCAGGGCAATCTTGCCGGTAACCAGCGGGTCGTCGTTACTGACGTTGGTCGCCGGATCGCGAAGGCCGTGCTCCAGCTCAACATCCAGGCCTCGCTTGAATTGATCCACGTCGAATTTGTCCCACCCGATACCCAATCTTTCACCTATCTCTTTTGCCTCTTCTTGCGTAAATTTTTTTCTGGGCGTCATAGTCTTTCGTTATCCTCCTTTTTCACTTTCACATCTCTGCCCTCCTGTTTCCCCGATCCTATCAGCCGCCCAAGAGCCGCTACAACGGCCGTCTCTACGCGCAGTATACGGTCTCCTAAGTTAACGCATTTACATCCGGCTCGCTTAAACGCCGATACCTCATCGGGCAGGAATCCGCCCTCCGGCCCGATCACGAGCGTGAACGCGCCCTTAACGCAAGGCGGCAGTACGCCTGTGACGCCTTCCGGGTGCGCCACGAAGGCGCTTGTGCTTTTTATGATCTCGGGAAGCTCGTCCTCTACGAACGGCTTAAATCTCATTCGGCATAAAACCTCAGGCATAATAGTATCCTTTGCCTGCTCAAGCCCCAGGACAAGCCGGGCTTTTATATTCTCTTCTTTTAAAACCGGGCTCTTCCAATAACTCTTCTCCACTCTTTTCGAGTGTACGAGTATTATCTTCTTTATTCCGAGCGCCGTGATATGCCCGAGAAGACGGTTAAATACCGGCGGCCTCGGCATGGCGAGTATCAATGTGCCCTGCGCGGGACGAGGCGGGTCTTTATAGAGCGAGGCTTCCATCTCTACCGATTTATCGTCGATCCCGATCACCCGGCCAATTCCGATCTTGCCGCCGATAATTCCTACAGACAGCTCGTCTCCGGCGGATGGTTTCAGGACCTCCGAGATATGCTTATACCGCCTTCCTGTAATAACGGCGCGCTTCCCGGAACCGGTAAGATCTTCTTTCGATAAGAGTATGAGGTTCATCTATTATTTGCCGTGCCTGGGGGCCACCCTGTTTTCTCAATATATACCCATATCCCTTAACCGCTTATCGATTCTTGAATTCGTCCGGAAGTTCCTCCGAGGCGTTCCTTGCCAATCTTTCGAATTCTTTGCGAGTCATATTTGTTTCTCACGCACCCCCGATTCGCCCCATTTATTCTTCACTATATTTTCGCTTCTCGGCATCGTACGTTTTCATGGTCGTATCGAGCTGGACATAACAGGAATCTATTCTTCCCGTGAGCGCTTCAAGCTCTCTCGAAATCTCGCTCCTTCGGATGGCCCCGATGCCCCCTCTTGCCGAAGGCTTCGCCAGCTCCTTGTTCATTGCCGCCATCCTGTCCTCGGAAGAGATTATCTCATTCTCCAGGCTTTTGATCTTCTCTTTGAGAGGATTTAATATACTCGATCTCATCGCGACAAACTCCGCGCGCTCTTTTCTCGACATTTTGCGCTTTTTCGGAGGGACGGGCAGAATCGGTTGCGGTATTGCCTCCGGCGCGGCGGATCCTTCGGATGAGGACGGCGATTGAGAAGGCCTGGCGCCCTCAGGGCTTTGCGGCTTCGGGAGAGGATTATCCCCGTCATCTTCTTTCCACCCGACGCTATCCAGGAACTCCCGGTAATTACCCGGGTATAAAAAGGCCCTGTCGTTCTTAAAGACTATGAGCTTCGTCGCTACTTCGTTCAGGAAATGTTCGTCGTGCGCTACCACGAGCGCCGCGCCCTCGAAATCTCTTACGGCATCCATCATCGCCTGGCAGGATTCAATATCAAGATGATGCGTAGGCTCATCCAGAAAAAGTACATTGGAAGGCGCCGCGAGAAGCTTTCCCAGGAGAACACGGCTGCGCTCGCCGCCGGAAAGGACTTTGACCTTCTTCTCGGCGTCATCTCCCGAAAACATCATCGCGCCGCATATCCCGCGCACGCGCGATTTATCGATAAAGGCCCTACCCTGGGATATCTCCTCTTCCACGGTAAGCTCGTCGTTAAGATCCGCTGTATTTGCCTGCTCGTAATAAGCCGGTAGCGCCGCCGTGTGCGTCTTAACGCTGCCGCTAACAGGTTTAAGCAGGCCTGAGAGTAATTTTAACAGAGTGGTCTTGCCTTTACCGTTCTTGCCTATGATGCAGATCTTATCATGACTATTTACGGTAAAGTTCAGCTCTTTTATCAGGTACGGCTCCTTGCCGTCATATGAAAACGTGAGACCGTTCACATCCATGACCTGACCGGCGCGAAACTCTTCATAATTGAACGAGAACGACAGCGTGCGGATCTCCTCGAGCTTGTCCAGCTTCTCCATCTTCTCGAGCTTTTTGATGCTCGACTGGACGGCCTTGGCGTGGCTTGCCTTCGCGCGGAACGTGTTCACATACTCCATCATCTGCTTGCGCTTCTTCTCATCCTCCAGGCGCCTCTTCTCGTGCGCCTCTTCGTCCTTATAAAGCTGGGTGTAATATTTCCCGGTCGGCCCTTTCATCTTCCGTACCATCCCGCGGTGTATGCCTACGATATGCGTCGTCACGTTGTCGACGAGATCCCTATCGTGGCTTATCACGATCAGCTCGCCCTTCCATGAATGCAGGAACTTCTCAAGCCATCGTATCGAGACTATATCGAGGAAGTTTGTAGGCTCGTCGAGAAGAAGCATGTTGGGTTCGGAAACGAGGACCTTGGCCAGGGCGATACGCATCTGGAAGCCGCCGGAAAATTCAGAAGGGCTGATGATGAAATCCTTTTTGCCGAAACCAAGCCCGGAGAGGATCTTCTCTACCTTCCATTCGGCGCCAAGATCTTCCGGGCTCAACCCCCGGCAACCTTCTTCCAGCACGGTAGGTTTGGTAAATATCAGGTGCTGGCCGAGATACCCTACGGAGTAATTGTTGGGCATGAAGACCTTGCCTTTGTCGGGTTCTTCCTCTCCGGTTATGATCCTGAATAACGTCGTCTTGCCGTGGCCGTTGCGGCCCACGAGCCCGATCTTTTCACCGGCGAGGACATCAAAGCTCACGTCTTCGAAGAGGACTCGGGCAGCGTACCGTTTAGATATATTTTTTATCGATATCATGTATTTATACTATCTTACTATTTTTATTAAAATCAACGATAGTGTGATGCTTCGTAGAGACATACAGCGCTGGCGCTGGCGACATTTAAGGAATCGACGCTTTTTGATATTGGTATGCGCACCTTTGCATCGGCGATACTTAATATTCTACGAGATATGCCTTTATCCTCATTACCGAAAACAAAACAAATATTGCCTGAGAGTTCAACTTTAGCGATATCGCCCGTACCCCTGCCAAGAGTAGCGACGATTATACGCGTATCGTGTTTTTTCTTAAGACAGGTAAGGCTCGATCCAAGATCATCTTCGTAGCAGACCGGCAGTCTGAAAATAGCGCCCATGGAGACGCGAACCGCTTTTCGATAATATGGATCATACGTGGCATGATCAACTATAAGCGCCTGGATCCCAAAAGCGGCTGCGTTACGCGCTATAAGGCCGACGTTTTGCGGGTCGTTGATGGCGTTGAGCGCAACGAGGAATAGCGGTCGTTTGGGCGTTTTCAGCGCGTCGGAGACTGTAATCTTTTTGGGGCAACAGCCAACAGCCATGATCCCCTTATGAAAACGAAAACCTATGATCTCCTCTATCAATTGATTAGGCGCGACGTAAGTAGACACTCCTTTTTTCGCCATTATTGCAAGGAGAGGTTTATATCTAGCGATAGCGCCGCTGGCCGTAAGACACGACGCTATTCGACATCCGCTCCCTACCATGCTCTTAATGACCTTCTCTCCCTCAGCTATAAAGATACCGGCTCTTTCCAGCGGTTTACCCTTAAGAGAGTTATAAGGGGCCAGGCGCGGATCATCCGGGTCTTGTATAGCGACAAAGTTCGATTCGGAATTAGCGGCCATTATCCGACAGTTCCTCTCAATTTTACTTTTACACGTCCCCGATTACTATTCCCCGATTATCTGAACTACTATTTCGCGGCCGCGGGCGCGATTATCGAATTCTGCCAATACGATCTGCTGCCATGTTCCCAATACAACCCTTTCGCCATCTATCGGCACAACTAAAGAAGGCCCCAATAGAGCCGCCCTTAAGTGGCTAAAACCATTGGCGTCTCCCCATGTTTCATCGTGATTATAATGGGCTTTTGACGGAACGATCTTTTCGCACAGATCGCGGACATCTTTTATCAGCCCCGGTTCATATTCAAATGTAGTAACAGCGGCCGTTGAGCCTATTACGAATACAGTGACATGGCCCTTCTTAATACCTGAAGAGGCGACGAGATCAAATACCTTATCCGTAATATTGATCAGGTCTCCGGCGCCTTTGGTCTTTAACTCGATCTTCTTGTTAATTATCTTCATGGCTTTGGCGGGCGTCTCCGTCTTTATTATAGCATTTGATTATATTAATAGGCAACGCCATCTGCTACCGGAGTTTCGCCAGATTAATCACATGCGCCCTCAAAAACTTTTCTGTCGCCTTGACGGCTTCCTCTTTGGCCTTCGGAGGGCTTTGGGCTATCCACATCGTGAAGTTATATAATTCCTGCGTATCTACCGATAGCCATTTCTTGTTCTTATACAGAAAAACGAATAGCGTCGTCATGGCTATTCGCTTGTTGCCATTCTGGAACGGATGGTTCTTTACCATAAGATAGAATAGGGCGCTGGTCTTTGATGCGAGATCGGGATAGGGTGATTTTCCCGAAAAGCTCTGAAATGGCGCCGCAAGACAGCTCTCCAATATATCTGGAAAGCGTGTGGAAAATTCCGGAATCGGTTCATTAAACGACATCAGCTCCTGCGCCAACCGGATCGCTATATACTCGACCTCTTTTATAGTTATAATCTTCATTATTCTCTGCCCAAAAGCTTTAGCACCTCGCCGTATTCCTTTACCGTCCTTTTGACGGCGGCATCTATCCGGTCCTTTTCCTTCTTCCCCAGGGATTTGCCTAAGATACTGTCTATATATTTTTTGGGTACGGCAAAGCTTCTGCCAATCCTCACGGCTTTTATATCGCCTTTCTTAACCTTTTTGTACACCGCGATCCTGCTTATCCCGAGAATCCTGGCTAACTCTTGAATGCTCATATAGTTAGAATTTCCCATAAAATACCTCCTGTTAACCAATTCGAACTAGGTTAACAATTGTTAACCTGCATATAAAAGGTTAACATAAAGCCGCCAAAAATGCAAATATATCTTAAAAAGCAAAAATCGCTTACAAACACGTAAAAAAGAAGACATAAATAAATTGAAGCGCCGGCTCGAATCGGAAAATAAGGGATTATTAAAAGGGCCGATAGCAAAAAAGTTGCGAAAAAATAAGAATCTTTGATTTGGGTTAAGTGTCAGGGGGAGGGAATGGGAACTCGGGTGGAGTGGCGCTTCAAACGCCGAATTAGGTTCTTTTATCTTGATACTAATTCAGCTACTGAAATCTCAAGTGCTTCAGAAATTTTTTCTAGCGTTTCAAGCGCCGGATAATGCCTTCCGGCTTCAATACGCGCGATATTAGGCCTATCAATATTTGTCTTAGCTGACAATTCATTTTGAGTAAGCTTATTTGCTTTTCTGATCTTTTTAATCCTATTTCCTATTTCTTCCGGAGTAATACGATCTATTGTTTTGTCCTTATAAAATTCATAATTTTTCTCGCATTTACTTAATACAAAATCCCAGGGAATAGAATATTCCTTCCCGGAATTTAAATAAACGGTAAAAAAATAAAAATCTTTGTCTATTACCGTATTTTTTATCTTGGATCCATCGTCTTCAAGAATATCTCCTCTCTTAAGAAAATATACCTTGCCGTTCCTAAAAGTGCAGGAGAACACTTTCTCTTCCTGTATATAATCTATTTTTTCAAATCTCTTGTCCATATCTAATTCCAATAATTCATTCAATTCTGATATCGTTTCAATTGCTTCTTCTTTATTTTTTGGGGCTTGAATAAAACCGTACACTGAAAGGTTTCTCAATATCTCTTTTGCCTCTTTTGTCGGGTGTAAATGATCGAGTACAAGTAAAAGCACGGGGATATTAATCTTATATCTTTTTACATAAAAAATTATTCTTTCAAGCTCCGTCTCAGGAACCTGCATATCAAGAATAAGAACTTCAAGCTGCGGCCCCTTTCTTTTTAAGATTTTGTTTAAAGTGATGGGTTTACCCAGGATGCCGAACCTGATGTTCTTGTCGACCACGTATTTACGAAAATTATTCGTAAGATTCTTGTTCCTTGAGGCCAACAGAATATCGTATTTCATGGCGCCTATCCCTCTCATTTTAAGTATCCGCCTTTTTTAAGCGCGGTTTTCAGCTTTCTGGTTATAATCAATTTTTTATCCATAGGCCTTTGATGCTCTATGTCGAATCATCCTAACTCTCTTCCGTTATAAGAAACGTGTACATGGGAAGGCGGATGATCTGCAACCCACGCTCTAAATTCAAAACCGTCTATTTGTTTTATGCCCATTATAAATAAATTCTATTATTAGACCTCTTCTGGGGGGTCATTATAAATGTATCACACTTGATACATTTTGTCAAGTGGCAAAATCTTTTTTCTTACTAATTTACGTCGTGGTATCGTTCATTCCCCAGTCAGATACGTCCGTAGAAGTAACGGGTGTTATCTGAAATACACCAGGATTTCAACTTCCTGATCGACCCCGTAACCTTGAATATCGTTCGTATCATATCCTTTTTCGTTCTTCTTGTATAGGGTTGTGGTCGTAACCGGGGAGATTGTGATTTCTTTCTGATCAACACCTTTTGAGGCAAGGTATTGTTTGACTTTTTCAAGGTCAGTTTTTAAGGTCTCATATGCTGTTCTAAGGGCGGTATCGCGCCGGGAGAGACCAGCCAGAGGCTGGTTTTAACGTCCGGGATTTATTCCTTCCAACTCGGGACTTTCCTTTACTGTGGATATAAGTATAACACAAAAACGGCGATTGTTATTAGGTTCGCGAGCCTAGTCAACTTGCTGAGCTGTTAAGAATATGGCTTTTTCCAACGCAGTGAAAAAATCTTGGTATGTCGCCGGATCATCAACAGACTTGATTCCGTATTGAGCATTCGCTCTCACAAGTAATTGCTTTTCACCTCTGGGCCTTACAGTGACGGTCATTGTAACAGCTGCCTGCTTAACAAATTTCGTGCCGGTAACCGAGCCAAGTGTAAGATCGGCTTTATCAATTACAAATTCCAGATCCTGCATTGTGCTTATTACCGTTTGCATCATTTTTTTCTTGTCGGTTGTATCAAAAGCTCTGGTTTGCATGCTTCTTAATTTAACCGCGCTTGCGTCGCTTTCAAGAGCTTTAGTTGCTGTGGTTGCGCAGCCTGATACCGTAACAGTTATAGCCAGAATAAAGAAAAAACTACAGTACTTTATTAGTTTCTTCATATTTGCTCAGCCTCCAAAAAGATTGCTTTTGATAAACTATCGTAAAATTTCTGATATATAGCTGGTTCATTAACTGTTTCTATCCTGCTGATCAGGTTACTCATGTTCCACACTATTCTTTGAAATGTGACTCGGACGACTGTCTTGCTTCCATCTAAAGATGGCTGAGTAATAACTGATGCTTTCACCATCTGTTCCTTATCGCATCGTGCAACGGCATTAGTATAGCAGGGAGCGCCAAATAAACTAGCGGCAATACCTAACGTGTCAGCTACCACTGCAGCAGCAATTTGACCGCCGCTTGTTGCGTCTGCCCTCTTAGAAGCGGCTACAAATCCTAACTCTGTCTCGCTATTATCCAGAATAAATCCGAGATCTTGCAAAACTCCGGCAACAGAGGTAACTATTTTTTCCTGATCTTTTGTCTCGTACTGCCTCATCTCTAGTTGGCGATTCTTGAGAGATTGTTCTGATACCTTTAGAAATCCTGTTGGCATGGTGGCACAACCAATTATGCCCAAACATAAAAACACGGCTAAAAATATCTTTAGCGCATTACTGGATTTTTTCATATTGTTCTCCTAAAAGCTGGAAGAATGATAGGCAAAATCTCGGACTTTTTTATCTGCATCGAATTTAATAACTATTGTAAGCGTTCTCTGTGACATAGAGGCTGCTCCATTGGCCGGCGCAACAACCCCTATTATCAACCACGCGCCGCCGCGTTCGCCCGAATAGACTACATCAGTGGCAATCTTATCATATACCCAAACTTCTAGCCTGTTTTCATCAGTTGTTACAATGTTAGGTGCTCCGAGTATTTCTACAACCTGCGCTGAGGACATCCCAATGCGGATTTCACGTTGAACTGTTCCTACTGTAATTCGACCCACTTCGTCTGCTTTATGAACTTGTTTAGCGTGGTAATAAGCGGACGAGCATCCTGATAAAAAGATTGCTGTTAATGCAAGTACTAATACTTTTCTCATTCAGCACCTCCTCGAAATAAAAAAACAACTCGTCAAAAAGAGTTGTTACGCATTCAACGGTTATCTTCCTTTTTACGATATCTCATACCACTCCTTTGTGCTTTGATTACATTGTATGTCTGTAGATGGAAATATGTCAAGGTAATTTTACGGTATATTATGACACTACCCCGTTCGCCATGGGTTGGTACTTTTTGGATCGTTCTACACGTAGTTAGGTCAATCTCGGGCTATTGGGGGACATGTCCGGGATTGCCGTCAGAACCGCCCCCGTACCTTATTTAAAACCGTATTCCGGTGAGGCCTGCATGATTACATAGGCCTCTTGAGGCCGGCCGTGCTCTTTCTCCCGTTTATTCCATCCCTCAAGCGCTTCTATCGCTTTGGCCGGCAGGTCCTTCTTCACCAGGAATATGTACTTTTTATCTGTGCCGAGCTTACTAATCAGGTCCGGTATGGAAAAGCGCATGGTCACCGTATTGTCTTCCGGGTGGACATCGTTCTTCACGATTCCCTCAGGGTCTATCATGCCCTTAAAAAGATAGTTACCGGCGCAATATAACAAGCTTCCCATGCCGGCGCGCGCGCCTCGTAGATCCAATATCCATTCTGTAGGCCGCGGCGCCATCTCGCCCTCGAAAGGTTCCGTCAGCAATTGTCCTCTCGATGCGTCTCTGACAGCAGGTGAATCGGGCATATTTTTTACCCTGACCGGAAATGGCCCCTCCGGCGGCGCTATCATACCATTCCTGTACATCCCATCGGCGTAGAACCAGGTCCGGTGCGCGTCTGGCTTATAGCCGGGCATATCTTCGAACCTCGGAATCCTGTCAGGGCGGTCCGCATCGAGGAGCATGCATTCCAGGGAAGGCTTCGGGCATGGGACGCTGCCCATATTAGCGGCAATGATCCCTATATGTATATAGTACGCTTTTCCGTCCTTGTATAGATAGGGCTCCCAGTCGCGCCATGCAGGCGGTCTCTTATCCCGCGGCCACGGAGGGTAATCATTCCTTGTGAACGCAACCGTCACGGCAACTATCGCGGGATTGGGGCCGATATCCTCATCAGCCCTGAATTCCTTGCATGTGTAGACCAATTCCTTATGCTCCTGATGTGTCGGGATCTTGCTGAGGTCCTCGGGCAGCGCTATCTCCGTATCTATCTTATACTTGTAATTACCGCTTAAGATACCGGAGAAATAACGCTTCACGGTTTTCTCGCCGGGCCAGATCTCATGCCTGTACTCTCCAGCCTTTAATTTACGGCTCGTGCCGTCTCCGTAGACGATGTAAAGTTTTGCGTCCACATAACACTTGACGTCGCCCTTACTGTATATGGCGTACCACAGATACCTTTTATCCTCATCATACCGGAGTTCGGACGGCATAAGGTCGAGCCATATCCCCTCGACAAGGCCGGGCCGCACCTTAAAGCTGAGCCTGAAATCGTCCCAATATTTGTTGCTGAGGGGATATGTTCTCTTATAGGTGCTCGAAAGAGTGCCTTCGAGGAAATCTACGAAGAAATTATGCATGTCCGGTTTCGTTATCTTCCAGACAACATCATTTAATTGCACCACGGCTCCGGGCGCGAAGTCTCTTATGGTAAATTCTTTTATTACTTCTTTCCCGTCAATTACCACCCTTCCTTTTATGGATTGAATCATGGTATTTCCGGCATTCTCTATCGGCACCTTGAAGGTGATGAACTGGTCGCCCAGTTTGGGATCGGCCGGCGACATTTTAAAATCTTCGTGTTTCACGCGTATTTCCGGATGCGCTCTGGTCAGGGTAACGCTGATCTTGCATCTATTATTCTCTTTGTCAAGCTCTTCGATATCGCTCCTCGGCTCTACCTCCAGGGCCACCTCCCGGCCGATGAGAAAGCCGCTTATTGTGAACTGTTTCTCCTCGCCCACCCCTATCCTGCCGATCTCTTCCTTGACGCCGCTTGTCACCTCGACGCCCCGCTTGACCGAGACATAGGCGTTATCGCACGGCATGTCGCCATTGTTCTTGACAGCCCCTTTTATAAATATCTTGTCATTTTCCCAGAACGTCTCCCCTCCAGCCTGGCGCACAATCTTGGGATTGAGAAAGGCCAGGTCTATGGCATGACCCACAAATACCTTGTACTCTTTTTTGTGGGTGAGGTCGATATATTTGTCGAGCGCGCCGGCGGTGTCAACGGTGACGGTAAAGACCTGTTGGCCGGGTTTCGCGAAGGTATGTTCGAACTTGTGCCGGTACGTTTGCCCTGCCGGTATCGGCTCGAGCGTAAAATCGAAAGGCTCTCCTCCCTCCGGCGCGTCTACGCGGACGTTGCACGGGACGGATTCCTTCTTGCCTTTATTATAGAATGCCAGCTCCATCTCCTGTTTCTGATTGACAAAAGACTTGTCCGGAGATAGGTGCGTCGATTCCACGATGGGATAGAAATAGTCGTTGGGCAGGACTATCTCGTCTCCGTGTCCGGTCAAGACGACCTTTTTCAAACAGAACCCGCGCCGCGGTATTCGTTTTCCGTCATCGTCCCCGAAATGCGGCCCGTGATTGAAGAAATCGACGTAGGCAAGCGTCATGCCTACCTTGAGGCCGACCGCGACCGCCCTCGTATCGACGCTTATGAAAGTCCTGTATGTCTTACCGGTCTTAAGCCATATCTTTTTATAGTCGACCGATTTATTGTCCGAGACCGCGAATTCTGTAGTAAAGGCATCTGCGACAAACATGATGACGTTTATGGCGGTGCCTATTGCGATGCCGGCGCCCGTGCTTACGGCTTCCGCAACCGCGCTCGAGGCGCCGGCGTAAGCCGCCGCGGCGGTAACCGCTTTGTCCGTCAGCAGGTCCTGCGCCTGGTCAATGGCGATCTCTTGCGCAAGGTCCACCGCCCATTCTCCCGGCGCAAGGTCGTTCGTAGCGGAGTAGAGCGTTTTGCCGAGCGCCGGACGGTCCCAGTCGACCATATTTTCAGCCAGAATACCGGTATTGATCTTCAGGTAATACCGGCTATCGGCCAGGGCGAATGTCACCTTATTTATGTAGCCGTGGCATTCGTAATCAATCCTGAAATTACACTCGACCTTTGAGCCCGGCGGCGCCTCCGCCTTGATGCGGAATTCTCTGTAATCTATGCCCCTCAACGCCGCAATCGCCTGGCCCATATATGATGAGGCGTATGACCAAACCTTCTGCAGGCTGTCCCCTACACCGGCCTCGGACATGGCGTTCGCCTCGAGGGCCTTTTCCTTGTGTTCCTTGTCCCAGGCGGTACCGACGGCGCCTTCGACAAGCTCAATACGCCTGTCTTTCAATTTGAGAAATTCCGCGCGGGAATCGATAGGAAGAAATACCAGCAGGGGCAGTAAAAATATTATCATGGATATTTTACAGGATTGTCTCATATTATTTTTATTTCCTCGATAGGTCCCGGGGCATCCTGTTCGAGAACAGCCTACGCCATATTATTCAGAATAGTCTTTTTTGAAAAGAAGTTTTCAGACGTCCTATCTTACTTCATGGGCGGTAAAACCGGCGATTTCATGCTTTTTTTCAATTTCCGTTTTGAATCGCTCGTGTATTTCCCGTTTTTTCTACTGTTTGCTCTTTTTCGTTTTGCATTGAAAACATTATTTCTCTCTGCAAAAAATTCTCATAAAACTTGAAATCAATATTATTTTTCTCACACAGATAACTTATAAACCCTTTAAGTTTATCTTTTAATATATCGCTGTTTTGTGGTTTTAATAAAAATGCATCATCGTTAAGCCAGTCAATCCATAACTCAATTATATCCAAAAATTTAATTTTAGTTTCTTTACATAAATATTTAAATGTCAGTTTCGTTCTAAATAAATTTATGCTATTTATGATTTTCGTCAGTCCAATCATTTTACTAAAAGGCAGACTTTTGCTCTGTAAAAAATAATGAGGCGGGTCTTTTTCATAAATGATGCCCAGCTCGTTTGCTTTTCTCCAAATTTCTGTACCTGGCAAAACCTGAAGCCTAGAAATTAAAAGCGCCTTTGGTTCCAAGCTCAAGGCAAATTCCAATGATTTTTTGAAGGAATGAAACGTATCTCCTGGCAATCCGAGAATCAATTGAATTTCTGCCGTAAGATCATATTTTTTTAACAAGTTTATGCCATTTACGAATTTTTGAGTATTTAATCTTCTGTTAACTAACTTCAAGACTTTATTTTTTGAAGATTGTAAACCAATTTCTAAATATTTTACATGTGCTTTATGAAAAAGTTCTGCCAGTTCTTTATCAACAAGCTCTGCTTTTATTTCTGAATGAACTAAGATATTATTTTTATTATTTTGAGCAATAAATTTACAAATCTCTTTTGCTCTATTAACATCTACATTAAAAACGGGGTCCATTAAATAAATGCTTTTTAATTTTTGCTTGAGTAAAAAAGATAAATCCTTTTTTACCCTTACCATACTAAAAAATCTAATCTTGTTGAAATCTTTATTATAATAACAAAAATGGCATTTAAATATGCACCCTCTCTGGGTTTCAAGGCATACCTCCCTATTTTCTAATGAAATAAGGTTTGAACTATACACGGGAGGAATTGAATCTAAATTTGAAATAATTTCTCTGTCAAGATTATTTACAACCTTACCCTTATACCTATATGTGATACCTAATATTTTTTTAATACCCTTATAATAATCCAAAGATGATCTGGTCAATTCTAGAAAAGAAACCTCGCCTTCGCCTCTTACAATAGCATCGATTTGACTATTTTCTTCTAATAAAGCTTTTGCGATGGGGGATACCTGAGGGCCACCTAGTATGATTGCTGCCTTTCTTTTTATTTTTTTTATTTTATTTGAAAGAGATAAAATTTTTTCGATGTTCCATACGTAGCAGGAAAATCCTATAATCTGTGGATTATATTTTTGTACTTCATACAAAATGGATTCATCCGTGTCAAGGGGATCAAATTCTTTGATTTCCACATAGATTCTTTCCTTTAAATATATATCATTTAATAGAGAAACCTTTAGATATAAAAGTGCCAGTGGGGTAAACCTATTATTAGAATTTATGGCGATAAGTAATATTTTCATTTTACTTTGTGTTAACTATTTCCGGAATCTCGACAACACCAAATAACCTTGGCCCAAGACTGCTTGGAAATTGATTAAAAAGATCGGATTTAATTCCTGAATAACGGGTAAAAATATGCTTAATACCGACGATAAAACGGCCTTGACACAAACCTCACTTTTAGTTAGGATTGTGTCATAGGCAAGTTTTCAGACGTCCTATTTTGATACAGCCTATTTATCCGGGGTGTCCCCAAATTAGGACGTCTGCCTATCATTATATTAAAAGAGCGCCGGCTAAATTTTTCGTCGGAAGGTACCTTCCGACATCTCTTGTCGAGCGCCCCCTATCAAACATGGCGGAGGAGGTAGGATTCGAACCCACGGTGGACTTGCGCCCACAACAGCTTTCAAGGCTGCCGCGATCGACCACTCTGCCACTCCTCCGCTAAAATTGTAAACAGCTTTTCCCGCCAAACGGCTTTATAGCAAACCGAACCTTTTAATATGTGTTTGGCGGGACTTCCTCGCTTCGCTCGGTCGCGAGGCGTGCGCAATCGACCACTCTGCCACTCCTCCAAATTTTACGAAGTAAAATTTGATCGTGAGGGCGCGACGAAAAGGAGCGCCCGAAGGACCTTTCCATCAAATTATTGTCAACTTTTCCCGTGAGGGACTACATTTTTAATAAAGCCCCACGGAATCAATTCAATGTTTTTCGCTATTACCACCTTCTCCCTGGCAAAACTGACCAGGTATCCGATACTGCCGTGAAATTCTCTGCTCGTCTTTTTTAACGACGTAAAATGTTTTTCATTCGGCGTAGCCGTACATTTAACCTCGAACATCTTAAAAACGCGGCCATAATCCAGTACAAAATCTATCTCATTATGGTTCGAATCCCTGTAAAAGTAAATCTCAAAATTCAGATTATGATTGCATTTCAATTTTAAGAGTTCCGCAAGCACGAGATTCTCAAAAAAAGCGCCCGCCTGGGGGCCGGTATTCATCGTGGCGGCGTCCGGATACCTCAAAAGATATGCCAGAAGACCTGTGTCAGTAAAGTAAAGCTTGGGGCTCTTAATGACCCTCTTGGTGATATTTTTTGTATACGGCCGAAGCAGATATATAAGCCGCGTTGATTCAAGGATGGATATCCATCGCCTGGCGGATGTAAAACTTACTCCCGCTTCTTTTGACAACTCGTGAATATTAAGAATGTTCCCCGCCCTGGCCGCCAGGAGCTCCAAAAAATTCTGAAACACTTTCAGGTCATGAACGGAGGTTATCTGGCGGATATCACGCTCGAGGTATGTCTGAAGATATGACGTGTAAAACCTGTTCCGGTTTACGTTATGAGCGACGATTTCTGGGAAAAACCCGTGAAACATCGCTGAAAACGACGACCTCATGCTGGCGCCTGCGTCCTTCGGCGGTACCTCCTCCGAAGAAAAAGGCAGCAACTCATATATAGCCGCTCTGCCCGCCAGGGACTCGCCCATGCCGTGCATCACAGGAAAATACTGGGAACCGGTCAATATAAACCGGCCCGTGTTTCTTCGGTCGCTGTCAACCGCCATTTTTATAAACGGTAATAACCCCGGCACATATTGCATCTCGTCGATTATCATTTTTTCGGCACGGGCGAGAAAGAGATTAGGATCATCGTGAGCAAGTTTACTCATGAGAGGATCGTCAAATGTAGCATAGTAATGTTTGGGAAATATCTGCTGGAGAACCGTCGATTTACCGGACTGCCGCGGTCCCGTAAGGACAACAACCGGAAATTCCTTCGCGGCCGCCAACAATTCTTTCTCTATTACCCTGCGTATATAGTGTTTCATGATAGAATAAGTATACACTATAAATTATGTAAATGCAACAAAAAAAAGCTAAAATACATAAAAGGAAAAACGGGGACAGTTGTCCCCGTTTTTACCATCCGTCAAATTCAGTCGGTTTACAACCAGCTCAGATCCTCGACGAGCGGACGCGGGTTGGTCCTCAGGCTCTGCGGCTTCGCTTCCCGCGATCCTGCCTCGATCCCGTCGGACATCTTCTGGAAATCTTCCACCTTCTTCAGGGGCTTGACCTCCATTGAGATGGGCTCGCTTATCTTGTCTCCCACCCTCTGGAAGATCGTGTCCGGCTTATCCTTGCACGATCCGCATTCCGCGAAAGCAAGGGGCATCGCGCTTACCGCAACGATTGCTATAACCGCCAATACTGCGACTATCCTCATACACAACTCCTTTCTTTTTCACCCTTGTTAAAAGAACAACTGCCTCACCGCCGCTATATACACATTCTTCGACAGCGCCCAGCTGTCAATAAAAAATTTCTTCACCGAGAAGGAAGAAAACAGCATCCCGAATATCAGCGCTATGACAACCATGTTGAGGACGTAGACCATCACTATCGAAAAGAAATATCCCGACTTCACTATATCGGGCTGGCGTATCTTCATCACCTCTATCGTCGAGACCATATGGAACGCGAGCGCGAATCCTATCAGGAATATGAATACGGCGCCGTTTATATTATAAGACGAGGCGATGACAAAGTAGATAACGGAAATTATTATAGCGTATATCGGCACAAAATACGGGGAGAGCTCCACGATCACGTTGGACTTGTCCGTCGAGACGCTGCCGCCCTCATCGGAGATCTTGAACGACTTTATCCTGCCGCCGAATATCCACGAGATCCCCGCGTGCACGGCCTCGTGGCCGAGCACATACAGATACGTCGGCCTGTAAAACAGGAGGTGGAGGATGACGTAGCTCGCCGCGCCCCAGAGGAAATATTTCAGGGAGCCGGCAAGCTCCTTTACGAGGACGATGTTATTGTAAAAGGCGAACGACACCCCGGCCGCGACGGGAATCGATAGAATCGCGACGATAAGTTTTATGAGAAGCTTTATCATTTTATAACATCCAGGCCGTCCATGTAGGGAATGAGCGCTTTCGGGATCCTCACGGTCCCGTCCTTATTCTGGTAATTCTCGAGTATGGCGACGACGAGCCGCGCCAGCGCCACGCCCGAGCCGTTCAGCGTGTGGACGTATTCTGTCGTCCGTTTTCCGTCGTCCGCCTTCCGTTTGAATCTGATGCTCGCGCGGCGGGCCTGGAAGTCGGTGAAGTTCGAACAGCTCGATACTTCGAGATACGCGTCCGTGCCTGCCGCGTATAGCTCGATGTCGTAGCACTTCGCCGCGGCGAACGATATGTCGCCTGTCGCGAGAAGATTGACGCGATACGGAAGCTCGAGAAGCTGGAGCGCGTCCTCCGCGTCCTTCAGGAGCTTCTCGTGTTCTTCGGACGAGGCCTCGGGCCTTACGAACTTGACGAGCTCGACTTTGTCGAACTGGTGGACCCTGATGAGGCCCTTCGTATCCTTGCCGTAAGAGCCGGCCTCTCTCCTGAAACATGCCGTATATGCCGTGTAATATATGGGGAGGCGGCCTTCCTCAATGGTTTCATTGGCATGAATATTCGTAACGGGGACCTCGGCTGTCGGGATAAGAAAGAGGTCGTCATCCTTCAACCGGTACATGTCTTCCTCCAGTTTCGGAAGCTGTCCGGTCCCTGTCATGCTCCGCCTGTTTACCAGGAACGGAGGAAAGACCTCCTTGTAACCGTGCTTTTTTGTATGAAGGTCGAGCATAAAATTGATGAGCGCCCTTTCGAGGCGCGCGCCAAGCCCCATAAAAAGAACGAAGTTCGAGCCTGTTATCTTGGACGCCGCGCCGAAGCTTATTATCCCAAGGCTTTCGGCAAGCTCTATATGGTTCTTCGGATTAAAGTCAAAAGTGGGTGTTTTACCCCAAGATTTGACGATTTTATTACATTCCGGCCCACCTACAGGTATCGATTTATCGGGTATATTTGGGATTGTATATACAAAATTGGTTATTTTTTGGTCAATTTCACCCACTTTTTTATCAAAATCACCTATTTTTTGGGAAACGACCTTCATTTTGGCAATAATTTCTTTCGGGTTCTTCTTCTCCTTCATAAGACCGGTTATCTCGTCATTTGCCTTGTTCCTCTCGGCCTTAAGCGCTTCGACCTCTACCAAGAGTTTCCTGCGCTCTTCGTCAAGCCTGATAAGCTCGTCTATGTCTATCTTCAGGTTCCGGCTCTTTAGGGCTTCCTTTACTTTATCTTTATTCTCACGAATGAATTTCAGGTCTAGCATCTGTCACCCCGTATGTCTAACCAGGTTAGATCTGTCAGGTTACAATGAGTTCTAACCTGGTTAGAACTCATCCTTTGATCACTCCGAGCGGACGCATCCTGCACACCTTCTTTGAAATCCCCGCGCCGTGGACTACGCTCACGACTTCGTTCACATCTTTATACGCCTCGGGCATCTCTTCGGCGAGGGTCTCCCTGCCGCTCGACATTACTATTATACCTCTATTTTCCAATTCGCGCGATATAGATCTTCCGCGTCCGGCCTGTATGGCGGCCGATCGCGACATGCACCTCCCGGCGCCGTGACATGTCGAGTAAAATGTCTCCTCGGCCTTTTTTGTGCCGACTAAAAGATATGAGTTCCTTCCCATATCTCCGGGAATGATTACAGGCTGTCCTGTCTTCTTATATTTATCGGGCAATTCCGGATGTCCCGGCGGAAATGCTCTCGTAGCGCCCTTCCTATGGACGCATAGCGTCTTTTCTTTTCCGTCGATATTATATTTTTCGATCTTCGCGATATTGTGCGCGACGTCGTAGACGAGATCCATCCCCAGGTCTCTGGGGCCCATGTGAAGCGTCTTCTCGAATACGAGCCTTGCCAGATGCATGAGGCATTGGCGGTTCGCCCAGGCGTAGTTCGCGGCGCATCTCATCGCGCCGAGATAGCTTTTTCCCTCGTCTGAATTTACGGGGGCGCACGCGAGCTGCCTGTCCGGAACGTTTATATTATATTTCGAAAGGCACCGGATAAAATCTTTGGAATACTCGTCACAGACCTGATAACCGAGGCCGCGCGAACCGGAGTGGATCATCAACGTTACCCGGCCTTTTTCGAGGCCGAATGTTTCGGCTGTATCCTCATCGTAAATTTCGTCTATCGCCTGGATCTCGAGGAAATGGTTGCCCGAGCCGAGTGTGCCGGATTGGTTCTTTCCGCGCTCGTAGGCTCTTGAAGAAACCTTGTCGGGATCCGCGCCTTTTACCGCGCCGCGCTCTTCGGTATATTCGATATCTTCGGCCCGGCCGTAACCGTGGCCGACGGCCCACTTCGAGCCTTCGACTAGAAGCTTCCTCTCGTCGGAGGCGCTTACCTTAATATCGCCTTTCGAGCCGACACCCGCGGGGATGTCGTTATAGAGGCCGTATACCAGGTCTTTTAATTTAGGCTTTACCGCTTCTTCGGTTAAATTTGTCTTTAGGAGTCTGACGCCGCATGCTATATCGAAACCCACGCCCCCAGGTGAGATCACACCGCCTTCATTAATATCCGTAGCGGCGACTCCTCCTATGCAATTCGACACGATAAAATTATTCGCGACAAAATTATGTTCCGGATGTGACACTGTAAAATCGTATACAAATTCTTTACGTGACATCTTCTCGATTTTTTCAATATCGTCCCATACTGTTCCGCTATGTCCAAGATCTTTTGCGGCCTCTTTCAAGTAATCTTCAAAGAGCGGAAAATTTGACGGAATCCTGGGAATAATGCTTTTCCCTTTATTTAACTTCCAACAGACATCAATGATGAATCTTCTTGTTATGGGATTGCCCGCCAATTGAGAGGCGATTTTTTCGTAACTTAGCCGTTCTTTTAAAAGCCGCGGGATAACCGTTTTTATAACATCTTTTTTCTCCTGCAGTATTTTTAATTTAAATTTAATGTAACTGACGGCTGCATTAGCGATGAAAGACCTTTCGAAATTATACTCAAAACCGATTTTGCTCCATAAATTGAAAAGGTTTTGAGGTTTTGGCGATATAATAAGCTCCAGCGCCCATGTAACCCTTCCTTTCGTGCTTATATGTTTTTTCCTTTTATCAATATAAAGAACCTTGACTCCGAATTCCCCTAAAAGACTTTCCATGTCCTTCAAAAAATCTTTCCCGTTTTCTATCAATTCTTCGCTTTTAGCCATTGGGAAAGCGGGGGCGTTAAAATAGCCCCTTCGCCCCAATCTCCTATGAGGAATTCTTAGCTCGCATCCAAACAGCGATGCCAGGAACAGGCGTTTTTGCCAGAGAGGCGCTCTCATTATCCAGAGAGGAATTCTGTAGGGCTGTGCCACTTTGGTGCCTCGGGGGACTCCCAAGCTTTCCAGAAGAACTACCAAGCTGGCGGCGTTCACAGTAAATGCGCACGCTGTATAGTATTTGTCTTTTTCCTTTGGGCTTTTTTTTCTTAGGATATGGATAGGGCCTGCAGTGTAACCGATATTTTCAAGATCCTTTCTTACTTCCACCAAATCCTGAAATTTCCCCGCAAAATGTAAAACTCCATCTCCCCTTTTACCTATAAAATTCATTGAACCATCGCCGAAAATAAACGCCATTATTTTCAGTATAATAGGGAGGGCGCTATGTGTATAAGTTATAGATAGAAGATTACGTTTTTTCAGTTTTTGCAGTATTATGTCGAATTTTGGCGTATTCGGCATCCTGCCTAATTTCACCAACGTCTTCTTTATGTCATCTTCGGAAATGATCGTTTCGTGAAGAGGCTCCTGATATGGTACTCCCTGAAAAGGATAGACGGCTATTTTTATTTTGCGAGATAAATCTTTAATGCTTCGCATTCCTGAAGTAGTCAGCAACGGATGATCGCCGGTGGCCTTTATCTCGTAGCCTGTTTTAGTTGTTACGCGATAAATGGGCTTCGATTTTAATTTGAAAAATTTGACAATCGGCGTTGCTGTCATTTTTTGCGCATGCGAGTCAAAGCTGATTAGTCTTTGATGACGCCAATCCTTCTCAAAATCTACTATTTTTTTATAAAAGCCGAGGTTGGTTAATATATTGGCATCTTCTGTTAGACAAAAACCGTAGCCCCAGTGGATATCCGGCATGGCCAGCGATTGCTTGACGATCCCCGGCAAGAACGCGACATTCGCGACCTGCTCGGCCGCCTTGTCCCGACGGATATCCTCGATCATCCGCTCGTCGGCGTAGATCACGCCGTCGACACGCATCCCGGCCTTATAGCTCTTCGGTATGCGCCACCTGTAATCGTCGATCTTCTCTAACTGCCCCTGCCACATCATCTTCGCCCGGCCTCCCTCGCCCGACTAACCTCACTGCAGCCAACCTTACCAAGCCAACCTCGGAGGTTGCCTACGGCAACCTCCGAGGTTATCTCGAGGGCAGTTCGTCTACACGTCGAATATTATCTCGACCTGGAAGCCGGAATCGGTCTTCATTATATTCAGGTCCGAATATGTCGCCGCCTTTATCTCGGTCTTGAGGCGGTTCCTGTTTGCCGCTATCGGCCGGCCGAAGGCTTTGGCCTTCAGCCGGGTCTCGGAAATTTCTTCAACTTCAAATTTATAGAAGATGATCTCATTCGTATAAAAATTAAAAAGGAGCTCATCGAGCCAATCGACCAATAGCTCCTCTTTATTGGGCGCTTTTATCTCGAAATCCTTGATGATATCGCCCTTAAGCCCTTCGAGGTCGGCCAGGAGGTCGAACATCGCGAAGGCGGCGTTCTCGAACAGCTCTTTCAGTCCCCCGCCGAAGACGCGAACGCCTATATCCGCCGTATGGGGGAATTGTTCATAACGCTTCGTCATATCGAATGAAGTTTACCATAAAATATTGATATAGGCAATATATTGGGATTGCCCGGTTTCTCGACCTCGGAGGTCGAGATGGTTAGGTTACTCGGCGCGTTTAAGGGAAATGGAAAAGATGGTGCCGCGGACACCGACATAGGAGATCGGCGTTCTCACTTCGAACTTCGACTGATCGGAGGGCATCTTCTTCACTTTGATAAGGACGTTGCCTATAGCAAGGTCGAGAAGTGTTTTCCTTGTCTGGTTTTCAAGAGGAGGCATTTCGGAAAGAATAAGCTGTGTATAGTCTTTCATCTCGATGAGCGCGCTCTGGTTATGGCCGTCGATGCTGACGACGACCTTCGAGCCTTCCGCGGTGCGGATGATCGTCCCTTCGGGCAGGTTTATGCCGGGGCGGGCCTCTGTCCAGGAGCCCTGCGGCGGCAGCACTTCGGCCGTGCCGATGACCCTCACGACAGTGGCGGTCCTCGCCGTATCCTGCGCGGATACCGTCGGGATTATCGCAAGCCCAAGAATGATCATCAATGTCAGCCTTATCGCTTTCATATCGCTCACCCTCTTACACTGCCTCGTGAACAAGTTTTGCCATTTCATTCAATTTTCCGATTTCATTTATATTTACAGGCCTAATCACAACGTGCAGAGAACCTGATTGGAGCAATCTTCGTAGCCCGTTCTTGTCAAACGTTGATATCGTTTCTATAACGTCTGCCTCGCTCGCACCGCATAATAGGCCAATTCCGCGCGCTATCAATTCCACGGCCGTATTCTGATCTCTAATATCTGAAGGTGTTACTTCTTTTTTCTGTGTTATCTGCTTTCGAATATTCTCATAATCGAATATTTTTAACGCTATCGCCCCGCATGTCATTACAGGAACATACCCCACTCCGGCTTTGATTTCCGTGTAAAGAGTATATAAAGAATTTGCTTTTACTCTAGTATCCCAAGGGGTATCGAGAGTGCCTTTTTCTTTCATCGCAAAAATTATTACGCGCTCCTTGCCGATATCGCTAGCTGCTTTTTCGACCTTCGCAGCTATCGTATCACGCTGGTTGGGTGTGAATGGAATAACCTCAACATTGGTGATTTGATATTTGTCTTTCAATATACGCTGAAGTCCGATTTTTGCGGATTCTGCGCTAGCTTTAGTATTTTCCGGATGTTCTACATAGATTTTATACTGTTTAGTCAGATCCAATCGCCCTGGCAATGCCTTTAATACCGTCTTATTGAACTCAATCATGTCGGAGCGCCACTTCGTTATATCTCCTTCAGGCTGCGGTACTTCAATATATGTTCTGTCATTTTCTGTATATGTTTTCAGCACAATACGGTAAGGCGCGCCGGGGACACCTTCTATCACTTCTCCTTGACCGGCTTTGATCAACACTTCACCGGCGTAGTCCTTTCCGCCGGCCATCGCGATCACACCTGTTATGCCCCTAACAACCTGATAATATTTGAAAACGGCGGCTACTTTTTTATCTCCTGCAACTTGAGGGCCCTGTCCCGGCGCGCCTTCGGTAATTCCGGCGGCTCGCGACCAATTCATTGATTCATTATCCAATAACACGGCGTCGACGGCATGATTTTCAAGTGGTCCGGATACAAATGCCGCGTTGAAAGTTATTCCATGCGATGTTACCGAAAAACTTTCCAACGCTTTTTCATTCTCTATGGGATTTCGCGAGATTACGATAAAGCCCGCGGCCGTCTGAATAGTAAAATCTTTATTTGCCATAAGCCGCGGCAGCATATCTATCTCGAGGCCTATAATATTCTTTACAAGGGTGGGGACGAGCATCTGCGAAAAAGGCGTTTCGATGGCGAGCATCGATTTCGCGGGTGCGGCTGCGGCGGGCGCGGGGGGCGTATAGGAAACGGCCGTTTTTAAAAATTCGTCTGTCGGCGTCATTCCGCCGGCGAGCAAATTAAAATACGGATTATCGTCCTGGTCGGCCTTGAACTTCGGCATTATTTTGGCGTATGAATATCCCTTATCCTTAAACAATTTGAATAGATTTGCTGAGTGAAAACCGCCCGTAACGAGTATCGCAACATTCTTCTTATCGGAAGCGAGTTTTGCTTCTATGTTCTTCAAAAACGCGTCGTCCCTTTTGAAAGAATATTCGTAGAACTTTTCCATTTCGTTTCTGTAAGTATCAAGTGAATTCAGTTTCTCATCCGGTGTAAATTTCAATCCGTAAACGGGGCCTTTTCTGATGAAGAAGCCCGTAAAATTTTTCACATCAAAATCGTCTTTATGGGCGCTGTAATAATCGAAATCTTCCTTTATAAGGGACGTATTGAAGATGGCCTTTAAGATCGTCAGGTCCTTGTCGAGGCGCCGGATCTTTCTCTGGTCTATAGTCCCGGCGAGCCTGTCCGCGACCAGCGCTTCGACATCTTCCATCTCCTTTAAAAGCGCTGATTTATCGATCGATTCGTAAGTCTTGAGATATTGCGAATATTTAACAAGGTTGGGCATCCCCCTAAAATCGGCGTTTGCGATCTTCGCCTTTTTAAAAAGATAGCCGTAGAAGGCTTCCGACGGTATTTCCCCCGCTTTATATTCCGCGCCGCATCGAGCGAGCTCTTTAAGATCGCCTTTCGGCAGGACAGATTCGAGTTTATTTATAAGGGTGCCCCGCTCCCTTTCCGCTTCTTTGAAGTTAATGGCGGCCTCTATCCTGATGGTAGCGAACAGGCTCGACAGGTTTTTGTAAGGCGCGATCGGGATATTATTCGCTTCGGCCTTTTCTTTGAGATAGGCGGCGTAGGCCTTGAAACTTATCTTATATTCCCTATGCGCTATGGTTTTTTCGTCGAGCTCTTTTAAGCGCGGGGAATAGGTTTTCAGCTTAAGGTTATCCATCGCCCGGGACAACGTCTTGAGATATGAATCCGCCTCTTTCTTGAACGCGAGCGAATCCCTGTAAACTTTAAGATTTTTAAAATAGAGGCCCTCGTCCTCGATACCGTAAAGTTCGAGTGATCCGGGATTATTTATCGCCAGGAACTCCGCGCCCGTCACTATCCCTTCTTTGACAAAGTAGTCGCTCACTTTTTCTCTTATCAGGGGGTCTTTGATGTTGTCGAACGCGGAAAAGTCGTAAGTGCCTCTACCGCCCTCGAGGAAGACGAGGCGGGCATTATAGAGGCCTGAGAAATTCGAGACAATATCCGCTATGGAATGCTGGGCGTTGTAATTGCAGTGGGCGTCCTGGATGTGCAGAATGGTTTTGCCGTTCGTGCCTTTGAAGACGGAGCTTACTTCTCCGAGGCCGGCGGGCAAAGTAAGCGTTTCTATGTCGAACGCATCCCGCGCCGCCGTCGGCCGCGCAGACTCAAGGCCGCCCGCAGCCTCGCTCGTGGACAAGAAGGCCGCTATTACGATGACAGAGGTTATGAGACGAAATCTCTTCTTCGACATTTTAGCGCTCCCTCGACGCTCCATAATAGGGATAAAATTACCCCTTTATACTAATATATCACCTATAACGGCTCCGGGCAATAGCCGGAGCGGTAACTTTTTCATGTCTAACCCCGTTAGAAACTTAGTTTCTAACGGGGTCTAACCGAGGCTCTTGCGGAATCGAAAAACGCTGAAGGCAATTACCGCCACACCCATGATAAAAAGCGGCAATAACTGCGCCCAAAGAATCTCGATACCTACACCCTTTAAAAAGATGCTCCTTATGACGACCATGAAATACCGCAGAGGATTTAAGAATGTGAACCACTGGATAACGTGGGGCATGTTCGCTATCGGATAAGCGAACCCGGAAAGAAGCACCGTCGGCATGAAGAAAAGGAAGACCGACATCATCGCCTCCTGCTGGGTCGAGGATATCGTCGACATGAACAGCCCTATTCCAAGGGTGGTAAACAGGTATATGCAGGTGGAAAACAGCAGTAGAACGAGGTTCCCCCTCAACGGCACATGGAACCATAGCACTCCGAGTATGGTTATGAGGGTGATCTGGATAAGCGCGAGTATCGCGAACGGAAGAAGCTTGCCCAAAATAAGCTCGAGCGGCTCCATGGGGCTCACGGTCAACTGCTCCATCGTGCCGATCTCTTTCTCCTTCACTATTGCCATGGCGCTCAACAGTAACGACATCATCGTCACTATGGTGCATATTACGCCCGGCAGATAGTAGTTCCTTGAGACGAGGTTGCCGTTGAACCACGGGCGGTCCCTCAGGTCTACGCTGGGAGAGCTCCATACCTTGCCTGTCGCCAGGCCCCTCGCCTTTATTATATCGTCCCCGTAATCCGACACGACCGTATTGGCGTAGCCCATAATGATCATGGCTGTATTCGAGTCGGTGCCGTCAAAGGCGAGCTGCAGTTGGGCGTCTTTGTTGCCCTCGAGGTCACGGCCGAAACCGCGGTCGATATGAATCACGACGCTCGCGTCCCCCGCATTGAGAACGTCATCCTGTTCCTTCTGGGTGGTTATGTAATATTTGGGCACAAAATATTTTGAGAATGTGAACCTGCGCAGGAGCTCGCGGCTTTCCACGGAGTTATCCCTGTCGAGAATGGCGGTCGGGACATAGTTGATGTCCTTATTCGCGGCGTAGCCGAAGAGGATTATCTGGACAAGCGGGGTGATGAAGATGATCGTCTTCATCCGCGGGTCGCGGAAGACCTGCTTGAATTCCTTGATGAGTATGGCGCCTACGCGCTCGAAACTTATCATGCGACCTTCTTCCTGAATTTTCTCACGGCCAGAGTAAGCATGACGGCGGCGAATAACACCAGAAACGCCGCCTCATCCCACATAGAGCTGATAGTATTGCCTTTTAAGAACAGCTCTCTTAAGATGATTATGTAATAACGCGCCGGGATCAGGTACGTGATTAGTTGAAGCGCCTTCGGCATGTTGAAGATGGGATAGATGAACCCGGAAAGTATTATCGTCGGTATCATAGTCGTCAGCACCGCGAGCTGGCTTGCCATCAATTGCGTTTTCGCGACGATGGAGATCAGTATGCCCTGCGCCAGCGCGCCCGTCAGGAAAAAAAAGCTCAATATTAAAAGCAGTAAGTAGCTCCCCCTGAACGGGACGCCGAATAAAAACCTCGCCATCAACACGCCTACCGCAAGATCGAATAGCCCTATGGCGAAATACGGGAGGAACTTGCCGATGATGAGCTCCGGCCCTTTCACCGGAGTGGATATGAGCTGCTCCATCGTGCCCCTCTCCCATTCCCGCGCGATGCATATGGATGTCAGGAGCGCCGCTATTATCATGATGATCATCGCGATGACGCCCGGGACGATGAACCACGTGCTCGTAAGCCCCATGTTGAACCAGATACGCGTCCTGGCATCGAGCGACTTAACGGGTTTTATGCCGTAACCGGCGAGCGCGCTTCTCAGCAATTCCGTGTTATATTTCTCTACGACCGAACGCACATAACCTCTTGCTATAGTCGCGGTATTGGCGTCGCTTCCGTCCATCAGAAGCTGCAGCTCGGCGGGCTGGCCCGATTCAATACGTTCCGAGAAGTTTTTCGGGATAACGAGCGCCATTATCACTTCGCCGGAATTTATCATCCGCTCGATATCCCGGTAGTTATCGGTGTATTTGATTATCCTGAAATACCTGGAATCCCTGAAATTGTACAGGAACTTGCGCGAAAGCATCGAAGAGGCGTCCTGGTTCCAGACGACGGTGCGGACGTGGTCGATATCGAGCGAAAGCCCGTAGCCGAAAATCAAAAGAAGAAATATCGGGATCCCGAGGGCCAGCGCGAGCGAGCGGGGATCGCGCTTGATCTGGACGAATTCCTTCCAGGCTACGGCCTTAATTCTTTTTAGGCTCTTCTTTGTCATAATTCTCTATGGACGAAACAAAAACGTCCTCAAGCGACGGAAGGATCTTATTGACGGTGAAATCCCCCGCCTTTTGTTCTTTCAGGAATTTTTTTATCGCCGGTATGGCCCTGGAGCTGGAGTAAACGACGGCGTGGATATTGCTTCCGAAGAGCGCCGCCTCTTTGACGCCGTCAAGCTTGGTAATCCTCTCGAGCCAGGCCTGGGAATCGGCCAGCGTTATCTCGAGCACATCGTTCTTCATCTCGTTGGTCTTCATCTCGCCGGGTGTGCCCGCGGCGATGATCGTCCCGCGGTAGATGAGGACCATGCGGCTGCAGTTCTCCGCCTCGTCCATATAGTGGGTGGTGACGAAGACCGTCACCCCTTGAGCCGCCAGTTCTTTTATGACGCCCCAGAAGTTGGCGCGCGTTATCGGGTCGACGCCCGAAGTCGGCTCATCAAGAAATATTATCCTCGGTTTATGTATGAGGGCGCATCCCAGGGCGAGGCGCTGTTTCCACCCGCCGGCAAGCGTGGCGGTAAGCCTGGATTCCATGCCTTCCAGGTTGGCGGTGCGGACGGTCGCCTCGAAACGTTCCTTCTTCCGGTCTTTGGGGATCCTGTATATGCCGCTGTAGAAATTGATATTCTCCTCGACGGTCAGGTCGTTGTAGAGGGAGAACTTCTGGGACATGTAGCCGATATGCTCTTTTATTTTTGACTGCTCTTTGACGATATCGAACCCTCCGACCCGGCCGCTGCCCGACGTCGGAGAGATAATCCCGCAGAGCATCCTTATGGTGGTCGATTTGCCGGCGCCGTTGGGCCCGAGGAACCCGAAGATCTCGCCGCGCTTGACCTCGAAATTGATCCGGTTTACGGCCGTGAAATCTCCGAATTTTTTTTCGAGGTTCCGGACGCTTACCGCAATATCATCGGTCATTTCGCTTCGCATTCCTTTATTATCGCGATGAACGCCTCCTCGAGCGTCTTCGCGCCGCGCTCTTTCTTGATCGCTTCCGGCGTGTCGCAGCGCAGAAGCTTTCCTTTATTCATCAGGCCGACCCTGTGGCAGCGCTCGGCCTCGTCGAGATAGCAGGTGGAGCAGAATATCGTGACCTTCTCTTTAAGAAGATCGTAAAGTATATTCCAGAAATCTCTTCTCGATACGGGATCGACGCCGTTGGTGGGCTCGTCGAGGAAAAGGACGCGCGGCGTATGGATGAGCGCGCAGGCGAGCCCCAGCTTCTGCTTCATCCCGCCGGACAGCTTGCCGGCAAAACGCCCTTTAAACGGCAGGAGCCCCGAAAAGCCGAGGAGGCGTTCGATCGATTCCGCGCGCTTTTCCTTGGCGACGCCGTAGACATCGGCGTAGAAATTGATATTCTCCTCGACGGTCAATTCTTCGTACAGGCCGAAACGCTGGGACATGTAGGCGATCTCTTCCTTCAGGGCCTCGGCTTCTTTCACGGTATGTTTGTTGTAAACCCACGCCTGGCCTTCCGTGGGATCGAGGATACTTGTAAGGAGGCGCATCGTGGTAGTCTTCCCGGCGCCGTCGGGGCCGACGAGTCCGAATATCTCGCCCTCTTCAACTTCGAGATTCAGGCGGTCGAGGGCGGTGAGGTCCGCGAATTTGCGGGTGAGGTTTTCGGCCTTGATAGTGACCATCGGCTATTGCACCGTGATATAGGCATCGGCCGGCATGCCCGGCTTCAGGTCGAGGCTCGAATTGTCGGCCCTGACCTTGATCCTATATACATACTTAACCCTCTCTTCGTCGGTCTGGATATATTTGGGGGTGAATTCGGTCTGCGAGGATATGAACGAGACCCATCCTTTATATTTCTTGTTTGGGTAACTGTCCGTCTTTACATAGGCTTCCTGATTGAGGTGGACGCGGCCCAGGTCTTTTTCGTCGATGTACGCCGTCACCCAGATATTGCCCAGGTCCACCGCCGTAAATACGGGCGCGCCTGCCTGGACGACCTCGCCTTCCTCGGCGCTCCTGACAAGGACATAGCCGTTGAGCGGCGAGACGAGCTCCGCGAATCCGAGCCGCGTATCCGCAAGTTCCAGCTGCGCCCTCAGCTTTTCCATATTGGATTTTTCGGTATCGCGCTTCGTCCTGTAGACGTCCCTCTGCTGGGCCGAGATGGCGCCCGCCTTGAAAAGGTTCTCGGCCCTGATATAGTCGATCTCGTTCAACTGCAGCTGAAATTCGGAAAGCCTGAGCGCCGCCGCGGCCTCGGCTTTTACTTTTGAGAGTTCGTCGGTGTCGAGCCGCGCCACGAGCTGGCCCACCCCCAGCTCATAGCCCTCGTCGACGAGGAGCTCCTCGATCTTGCCCTCGACCCTGAAGGATATCCGCACATCGTACCCTTCTATGTTGCCCGAAACCTTGATAATGTTCTTCCGGCGCTCCTTGTTTATGAGGTAAATTCCGGCCGATAAGAATACTATCGCCAAAACGACGGCGATCACCGCGAACTTATTGACTTTGATCTTTTTAATATCGATCTTCATGTTCTCCCCTCCGTGTAGAATATGCCTCTTAGCCTGTCGATCTGGGCCTTGGCCATCAGGTAGTCATAGATCGCCTGCGCGAGATTCTTCTCGACCGTAGACAAAGATACTTGAGAGTCGAGGACGTTTAAGTTGTCCACGACGCCGTTATCATATCCGACTTCCGAAATGCGCAGCGCCTCCCCGGCCTCGACGATAGAGTCTTCCTGCGATTTTATGATAGCGGCCGCCTCTTTCAGGTCGAGGCAGGCCTTCTTCACATCGACCGCCAGCTGTTCCACGTAATCTTCTTTTTCGTATATCGTCTGGGCATATTTGGCCTTTGCCTCGTCGACCTTCGCCTTCGTGGAAAAACCGTCGAAGATCGCGACGCTTGTCTGTATCCCTATATTCCAGTTGTCGTGCCTGGGGTTGAACATGTCGGATACGTCATTCGACCTGTAGCTGTAACCGGCGGCCGCGGTCACCTGCGGATACCAGCCGCTCTTGGCGTATTCTATCGCCCATTTATTTATGTCTATGCCGAGCAGTTTCAGGACCATCTGCGGGCTTCCCGCGTACGCTTCTTTCAGGTATTCGTCCTCCTTTATGGGTATCGGCGAATATCCGAGATGCTCGGTGACTTTTATCTCTTCGCTCAGCTTCAGGAAAAGTAATTTCTTGAGGTCCGCGGTTATGATCTCGACGGCATTGCCGGACCTGACGACTTCCGGTTCGATTTTCGAGACCTGGACGCTCGATTGGAGGACGTCGAACTTCGAAGACGTCCCCTGGTCGTATTTATTCTTCACGTTATCGTAATGCGCCTTTGACTGGAAAAGGAGCTCCTTTGCGATACGCTCGGTCTCGTAAGCCAGGAGGAGCCCGTAATAGAGCCTCTTCGCCTCGAACTCCACGTCGAGTTTCCTGGCGCGCAGGGTCTCCTGCTGGACTTTGAGGCCGAGCCTCGCCTGCCTGTAGCCGGCGATATCCGCCCCGCCGTTAAATATGTTCTCCACCAATGTCACATTAAAGAGGTTATCATTTTTGTATCCGGAATATATGCGGGTGTCTTTTCTGCGGCCGGGCAGCGATTCCGAATAAAAGACGCTGTCGTTAAGGGTATAGTCGAATCCGACGCCGATTACGGGCAAAAATTTGCTCCGGGCGTCGAGAATGTCGGCCTTGGCGTACTCGACCTGTTCTTCCTGAATCTGGATCGTCTTGTTGTTCAGGAAGGCGATATTGATGGCGTCTTTCAGGGAAAGGGATCTGACATTCTGGAGCTGGACTTCTTCGCAAAAAAGGCATGTCGCGGGGATCGCCAGCGCCAGAACCAGAATCAGTAAAATGTCTTTCAGTTTTTTATTTACATAAACGCGCGCCTTCGGGCTGGGAATCTTACCGGCCCACTCCCTTACCTTTTTAAAACTGAACGAGGCGGGGAAATGCAGCTCGGGAAAACGGCCGAAACGCTTCTTTTTATAGGCCGAAAGATAGAGGCTGTCTACAAGGGCCTTCTCCGGCTCGGCGATCAAAAAACTTCCGCTTCCTTTATACCACACGAAACCGGTGAAAAATAAAGGGGTTATGCGGTGCACGTGATAAACGCCGATATTCGTGCGTATAACCCTGGCGTGGGCTGTTGAGGCGAGCGTCGTCACCTGCGGGATCTGTTCTATGATACCGTGAAGGTGGAGCGCGCTTATGAACGACACGTAGGCGCGGTGGTTCGGAAAAAGGTACGGTATCGCGGCGTAGGGGCTCAGCGCTCCGGCGTCTTCCTGTGTCCACACGCCCCTGCAGATCTTAAAAACCACTCCTTCTTTTGACAGGTTGTCGAGAGACTGGGCCGCGGCCGAAAGCGATTTCCCCGACGCCAGAGCCAGCTCGCGCGTGGTAAATATCTGCTTGGCGAGCTTTCTTATGGCGGAAATGGCCGATATCTTACGCATATTTTTTTCGCATCTCTTCCATGAAATTGGCCGCCTTAAGCCGCACCTCTTCCCACGACTCCGGCTTGTTATATACCGCCTGGTCCTCTGCGGACAGATACGAGACGACGGTATCCCTGAACTGCTCGAACTCGACTTCGAAAACACGGTCATGTGCCCGAGCAAGCGTAGCCGGCTCGATGCTGTTGCGGCTTTTATCACCTGCGGAATATTGGGAACTCAGTATATAAAGGTCGAAGATATCCCTTGCCTGGACAGCCTTACGCCCGGCAAGCGCCCGAAGCTTCTGCGCTATGGCGGAATAACTGTCATAATGCGGCACCAACAGCGGCGCAATCTTGTACGGCCTGAGTATTACGTCGTCTATCGTCCCCGCAACGACATTTCCCGTAAAGCCCCTGCGGGAAAATTCGATCTTGGTGAAGAGATCCTCGCCTGAAGACGATATAAGATGGATTTTAAAACGCTGGGTCGTTTCGGTCTGTTTTGCCCTGGCGATATCAGGCGGGATTATATCCGCGATACCGAACGGTTTTAAGGTATCCCTGAACGCGTTATTGTCAAGTATCTTTATAACGGCCTCTTTAAGCTTGAAACAGCTGATGAGGCGCGCGTCAAGATCCATGTCTTCGGAGTATCGGAAACTCTTGAAGAAAAACCGTAAGGCCGCGCCGCCCTTGACGGCGTAATCTTCCGCTTTTACAACCCGCCCGAGCCGCCTCAGGAACTCTATATGAAAAACTTCCCGCATTTGTAAAGAATTGTATCTTTCCATAAATGTAATAAGCTGTGCAGTTTAGCTATAGCTAAACTGCCGTGCTTTTTATATCAGAAAGTATACACTATGCTTCGGTGATTTGCAAATAAATCGAATGGGAGAAAAACAGGCGTGTCAGGCCGTGTCAGCTTGGCCTGTATGCCCTGCGGTAATTGCGGTGATAGGCGGAAGAACCAAAGTGGCGCCTGTGATGTGTTGTGCTTTGCCTGTGATGGTCCGCAGGCTGTGCCGGGTTTTTGGAAAATCTCTCCCGGGGCAGTTCCGGGTGTTCCGAAATGGGCAGCGTCGTCTTGATCAGTTTTTCGATACTGCGGACATCGAATTCCTGGTCGGGCGTCGCGAAGGATATGGCGCGGCCCTCCTGCCCGGCGCGCCCCGTGCGGCCGATACGATGCACATAATTCTCGCTGTCTTCGGGCAGGTCATAGTTAATAACAAGCTCTATGCCTGTGACGTCAATGCCTCTTGCGGCGATATCGGTCGCGACAAGCACCCTGTATTTGCCGGATTTAAAACCTTCGAGCGCTTCCCTGCGCTGGGGCAGAGACCGGTTTGAATGGATTTCCGCGGCGCTGTGCCCGCCCATTCTAAGAAAACGCGTGATCTTCACCGCGCCGATCTTGGTGCGGGAAAAAAGGAGGACCGACCCCTGATACTGGCGAAGCAGTTTGCCGAGAAGCTGTCTCTTGGCGTCCTTTTTTACAATGAACAATTCCTGAATGATACGCTCCGCGGTCGTGCCGGATGGCGCGATCTCAATGTGGATGGGCAGCTTCATATACGCGGCCGCTATAGAGATAATTTCTTTTGGTATGGTTGCCGAGAATAACATACTCTGCCTCTGGCTCGGGATCCGCTTAAGGATCCGTTCGATCTGCGGCAAAAATCCCATGTCGAGCATGCGGTCTGCCTCGTCCAGGACCAGTATGGTCACGTCGGCCAAAAGCACCGTGCGTTGATCTATATGATCTACGAGCCGGCCGGGTGTCGCGATAATAATGCGGGGGTTTTTCCGCAAATTTGAGAGCTGGAGGCCCATGGAAGCGCCGCCTATCAGGACGGCTGTGCGCATGCCGAATAATGGGGCAAGTTTTTGAAACGTTTCGTCGACCTGCAAAGCCAGTTCTCTGGTAGGGACGAGGATCAGGCACCGTCCCTTGGCTTGAGCCAGGCGCTGGATTATGGGGATGGCGAAGGCGAGCGTTTTTCCGGTCCCGGTTTGCGCCACTCCGATGACATCCTTACCTTCTATCGCTATAGGTATGGCTTTATGCTGAATCGGCGTGGGAACCGTAAATTGCATGCGGTCCAGCGCTTCGAGAATCTTAGGCGCAATGCCTAATCCGTAAAAAGAACCGCTTGATTGTTGATATCGCTGGGGCATGATTAGATTATATTTATGGCCTACCGCTTTATGAGCGCCATAGAAGGCGTTTGCTGCATCATGGTAAGCTGCTGATGAACGTGGCAATGGTTCTCGGTATTATAGACGCTTAAAATATGTTTGCAGCCTGTAGTCCTGCAGATCCTGTGTTTTTTATTCATTCTTATTTTTTTAGCCATTCGGCACCTGTGCCTTATTATACCCCGCGGCGGGCCTGTTTGTCCATCATTATTTAAAAACCTATGGCTTAATTTCCGATTATCTGGTATACTATTCGGTAGAAACGGATAACGAAAAAGGGGGGTATATTGGCACGAGATAACTACTCATATCAAAAATACAGAAGAGAGCAGGCAAAGAAAAAAAAGAAAGAAGAAAAAATGCAGCGCAAGCTGGAAAAAAAGAAACTGCAGTCCGGGGAGGGCCCGGAACAGGTTCCCGGCGAGGCTGCATAAAAAGGGAGGTAACATGGCGTATCAAGGTGGCAGCGGATTCGGCGGAGGGCCGAGGGAAATGCATAAAGCGATCTGCGCGGAATGCAAGAAAGAATGCGAAGTCCCTTTCAAGCCAAGAGAAGACCGTCCGGTATATTGCAAGGATTGTTTCTCAAAGCGTAAGGATAGCGGCCGTTAGAATAAGTAAATAATTAAAAACAATTAAAAGGGTCACACCCATTTATCTATTGTTAGACGACAGATAAATGGGCGTGACCCTTTTAATCCAAAAAGTGAATGCTTATAATATAAACAAAAATATAATATACTCCCACCGCTATAAAAATAGCTCCTGTGATTTTTCTCGCATATACTTCAAGCTTGACCGCTTTGTGAAACCAGCGGCTTAAAGAAACGATTCCCAGCGCAATGCCGAAAGCAAAAATAAATACGGGAAGGCCTGTCCCGATCCCATATATAAAAGGCAGGCTTACCCCTATTTTGCTGCCTACTGCAAGGGGTATGAGGCTTCCAAAAAATAATGCGGCTGATATGGGGCAAAAAGATAACGCAAATATAAAACCTAAAATACACGCGCCAGGCATACCTGACCCTGCAAGCTTATTTTGATGCTTTTCCGAGATGACCAGACCCGGAATATTAAACTTCAATATATCCAGCAAAAAAAGGCCTGTAATAATCATGACCGGGCCTAACGCCTTGTTCATATATTTCTGCAGAAAATTTGCCGCCAACGGCACGCTCAATACGGATTTTACAATAAGAAAACCAAGTATAGCATATGCCAGCATCCTGCCTATGGTATATGAAATTCCCAATAAGAACACTGTTTTGGGGTGAGCTATCTTTTTGGATAAAAATGAAACCGCCGCAATATTTGTTGCGAGTGGGCATGGGCTTATTGAAGTAAGTATGCCAAGCCATAGAGCCGTTAGAATAATCATCTATTAAAGTTCCTTAATATATTTTTCTATTTCGCTTTTAATGTATTGCTGAAAAGCCTCTTTGTTTCTTAGATATTCCCACACTTTCGTAAGATTATCAAACTTGATCTCTTTTCCATTTTTTACGAGAGAAAGCGCAACGGATTTTGTGTATAACTGATAATCATTCGTAAAATGCTCGTTGCCTTTTGTCTCCACATTAATTATGCTGAAGACAACTTTTCCTGCGTCTAATTCTTTTTGGAAATATTTCTCAACCGCTTCTTTCGTATACCGCTCGATCGTTTTACAATTAACGCAGCGGAAATCGCCGTGAAGGTAATAGACCGTTACGCGATTTATGGGTGCACTTTTGATATTTTCGGCATATCCGGCGCGGACGCAAAAATTGCCTGCGCATAGAACGGCTATTGCTATCGCGCATAATAAGCGTCTTATATGCATTATTTCTCCTCGGTAATCCATTTCTTTATTTCTTCCGGTTTGGGAATGCGGCCTGTGCTTTTTATCTTGCCGTTAATGCGTAAACCTGGAGTGTGCATAATACCCGCATCCACTATCTTTGTTATATCGCTTACCTTCTCCACATCCGCGGTAATATTGAGCTCCGAAATCGAATCTTTTACGCGCTTTTCAAGTTGACGGCATCTTGGGCAGCCCGGCCCGAATATCTCTATTTTCACGATCTCCTCCCGCTGATTAAAATTTCGGCACAAAAAACCAGAATATAAGTCCTGCGGCAGTTCCGCATATCCACATCAATACCGCATATACCGCCGGTACCTTTGGCTTAACTATCCTGCATACTCCCAGTATCGAAGGCAAGCTCAGCGCCGGACCTGTTAAGAGGAAGGCCATCGCGGCCCCTGTGCCCATGCCTGATTCCAATAATCCCCTGACAAGCGGCACCTCAACCAGTGTGGGCGTATACATAAATACCCCAACAGCTGAAGATAGCATGATCGGCAGGACGCCATTGCCCAGGTATTTGATTATAACGGAAGGCGGTAAAAAGGCTTTCACGAGGCCTGCGCAGATAACGCCCAGAAATATCAAGGGGAGCACCATTTTTACAAATTCCCAGGAATAAAGGGCCATATTAATCAACCTCTTGCCGAAATCCTGGCGCTCCTGAGGCATTCCACTGGTTTCCGTGTCTATACGCACAGGCCCGGGCTCCGGGAGTTTATTTTTGAAAATTTTATCTGTAGCATATCCGGCCAGAATCCCCGCCGTTATGGCGACTATAATCCTTGTTATGGCAAATTTCCAACCCAGGAGCCCTAACGTAAGCAGGATCGCCGCCGGATTAAACGCAGGCGCAGTCAGAAGAAAGGTAATCGCGGGACCGAGACCGGCGCCTCTTTTGTATAGCCCTCCAAAAATAGGTATTATACTGCATGAACACATGGAAAGAAGCGGCCCTCCCGCTCCGGCTACGGCATATGGCGCAAAACCCCTGCCCGACCCCATAAGCTTAATGACTTTATCTCTCGGCGCGAATTCCTGGAGCGCGCCGGCGGCTATAAATGCTAAAAGAAGGCACAACCACGAATGTCTTACATAGTCAACGATAGTAACAACTATGTACATATGCACCGGTATCTTATTTTCCTCTAAAAGCTTTGCGGTAATAACTTTATTCTCGGCCATTGTAACCTTAACGCCTGTCAATGCCCCGCTCCACTCATAAATGAGTATCGCGGCAAAGATAAGCGCCGGAACCCCTATAGCAAATATTGTCCTCTTATCCATACTACCTTCCTTTTTTCACTATCTTGCAGCAACCGCCTTCGATCCTGATGGCTTTGATATTGACCAATCCGTCGGCTATCTTGTTTCGAGCCGAAGACACTATTCTTGAAAATGTAGGCCTTGATATTTTAAGACGTTTAGCCGCGTCAGCCTGCTTTAAACCGTCCAGATCGGCTAATCTGACAGCCTCGAATTCATCCAGGGTTAAGCATACGAACTTAACCTTATTCAAAGGTTTGCAAACAGGCTTAAAACACCTTTCGCCCGGAAGGCGCTTGATCCATCTTGTTTTCCTGGGCCTCATTTAACCGTCCATTATGAACATATGTTCATAACTAAAGTATACCATTTCCCGCTAAATACGCAAGATTTTTTAAAATAAAAAACCTCCGAGAAAAATCTCGAAGGTTTTTTATTTTTGGTGGGCCTCGTTGGACTCGAACCAACCGCAACCACATTAAAAGTGTGGTGCTCTGCCAGATGAGCTAGAGGCCCTACTTCGCAATCAATCCTTAAATAGCGTGATGCTTCGTAGGGCAAGCCCCTACAAGCATTGCTGCTTAGCCCGCGATCTCTTTCTCTTTCGCCGCTAACGCGTTATCTATTTCTTTTATATATTTATCGGTGAGTTTCTGGATGTCGTCCTGGCCCTTGAATTTCTCGTCCTCGGTGATAACTTTATCCTTTTCCGACTTCCTTACGCTTTCTATGGCCGCGTGCCTTGCAGTCCTCAGGGATACCCTGCCGTCCTCGGCGATCTTCTTTAAAATCTTGTCGAGCTCGGCCCTGCGTTCCTGTGTCAGCGGAGGGATCGAAAGCCTTATGACCTTGCCGTCATTCGTGGGGGTAATCCCGATCTCGGATTTCAGGATAGCCTTCTCTATTTCTGCCATCGAGCCCTTGTCCCATGGTTGTATTACGACGAGTCTCGCGTCCGGCGTCGATACTGCCGCAAGCTGTTTTAACGGCGTCAGCGCGCCGTAATAATCGACCTTTATCCCTTCGACGATCCCGGTCGACGCCCGTCCGGTGCGTATCGTGGAAAATTCCCGCCCTGTCGCCTCAACGGTCTTCTTCATCTTCGTCTCTGTGTCGTGCATTATCTCTTTAACGGTCATCCCTCACCCCTTTACTGTCGTTCCGATTTTTTCGCCTGTTATGACTTTCTTGATATTTCCGGCCTTTGTCAGGCCGAATACGATTATCGGAAGGTTATTATCCATGCAGAGCGAGATCGCGGTCGCATCCATTACCTTCAGGCCCTTCTTCAGGACATCGATGTATCTTAAGGTGTCGTATTTTCGCGCTTTTTTATTCTTGACGGGATCGGACGAATATACGCCGTCGACTTTCGTGGCTTTAAGGATCACGTCGGCGCCTATCTCTATCGCGCGCAAAGCGGCGGTCGTATCGGTCGTGAAATAAGGATTGCCTGTGCCGCCGACGAATATCACGACGCGCCCTTTTTCCAGATGCCTTATGGCGCGCCGCCTGATATAGGGCTCGGCCAGCTGCTGCATCGCTATCGCCGTCTGGACGCGTGTGAAAACGCCGTTTTTCTCGAGGGCATCCTGAAGCGCTAACCCGTTTATGACGGTCGCGAGCATGCCCATGTAATCCGCGGCCGCCCTGTCCAGGCCCTTGATGCTCCCCGAGACGCCTCTAAAGATATTGCCGCCGCCGATGACTATCGCGACGTCAACGCCCAGATTCCTTACTTCCTTGACCTGCCTTGCGATCGACGCGGTAACGTCGTAATCGATGCCGTAGCTGAACCGGCCCTGCAGCGCCTCACCGCTCAGCTTCAGCACCACTCGTTTGAATACTGGTTTCATCGTTCCGGCTTTTATTCCTCGCCCACCTGAAACCGCACGAATCTGCGGATGACGATATTCTCGCCGATCTTCGCGATCATCGAGGTCAGGACGTCTTTTATCTTGAAATTCGTATCTTTTATAAAAGGCTGCTCCAGAAGGCAGGCATCTTCGTAAAACTTCTTCAGTTTCCCTTCCACGATCTTGTCCGCCGCGGCAGCCGGTTTACCCGTAAGCTGGGCTTTTATGATCTCCGTCTCTTTCTTAATAGCGCTATCCGGCACGTCTTCCTTCCTGACATATAACGGATTGGAAGCCGCGACCTGCATCGCGAGGTCCTTCACGAAAATTTTGAAATCGTCGTTTCTGGCGACGAAATCCGATTCGCAGTCCACCTCCACCAGGACGCCTATCTTTCCGCCCAGATGTACATAGCTTTCGATGCGGCCTTCCTTCGTGGCCCTGCCGACCTTCTTTGTCGCAAGGGCCGCGCCCTGTTTCCTTAAAATTTCGATCGCCTTTTCCACATCGCCGCCTGATTCCTTAAGCGCCTTCTTGCAATCTACGACGCCGGCGTTCGTCTTGTCCCTCAGTTTTTTAATCGCGTCTATCATTTTCGTGTAATCTCCTAGTTCAGCATATAGCGTTTAGCGGATAGCGTATAGGGAAAAGAGAATTTTTACTATACGCTAAACGCTATACGCTAAAACTATTTCGTCTTTTTCTTACGTTTGATCGGCACATCCTTGGGCTTCTCTTCGTCCTCTTTGAGTTTGAGGTCGCCCTCGACAAGCTCTTCTATTTTTTCGTCCACGACCTTTATCTCTTCACCCTCTTCTTCCGCTTCCGCCGCCTCTTCCAGCTCTTTCCTGGTTTTGGCCTCGCCCGCCGCGAACGCCTGCCTTCCCTCAACCACGGTATCCGCTATAACGGCGGTAACCAGCTTTATGGAACGTATCGCGTCGTCGTTGCCGGGTATTACGTATGTGATAGGGTCCGGGTCGGAATTTGTATCGACAAGCGCCACCACCGGTATACCGAGGATCTTCGCCTCTTTGACGGCTATATCCTCTTTTTTGGAGTCGATGATGAACATCGCTTTCGGCAATTTATCCATCGACCGGACGCCCTCGAGGTTCTTGTTGAGTTTGAACATCTCTTTATTGAGCTGGGAGGCCTCTTTCTTCGAAAGCTTCGCGAGCGTCCCGTCTTCCTTGATCCTTTCGAGCTCCTCGAGGCGCCTGATGCTTTTCTTGATCGTCTGAAAATTCGTCAGCATCCCGCCGAGCCACCTATGGTTCACGTAAGGCATCTCGCATCTTGCGGCCTCGGAAGCTATGATATCCTGGGCCTGTTTTTTCGTTCCGACAAAGAGAATGTACCCGCCGGCCTGCGCGACGGATTTAAGGAAATTACATGCCTTGATTATAGCCTCTTCGGTCTGCGCAAGGTCTATGATGTAGATTCCGTTCTTTTCGCCGAATATGAATTTCTTCATCTTGGGGTTCCATCGCTTTGTTTCGTGCCCAAAATGGACCCCCGCCTCCAGTAAGTTTTTTACAAGCGTAGATTCAACCATATATTACCCTTTAACCCCCCTTTTCGTATTGCGTACGGCGTATTGCGTACGGCGTTTTAAGTCCTGCTATTATATCCGCTTAAATACCTTTTTTCAAGACTTATTTAAGGACATTATCCCTGAACTGCATATCGTAAAGGCGTTTATACATGCCGTCCTTCCGGATCAATTCGTCGTGGTGGCCGCTTGACGCGATCCTGCCCCCATCGATGACATAAATAGTGGTGGCGTGTTTGATGGTGCTCAGGCGGTGCGCGATGACGAAAACCGTCCTGCCCTTCATCATCCTGTCGATCGCCTCCTGGACCAGGACCTCGGATTCGGTATCGAGCTGGGATGTGGCCTCGTCTAATATAAGTATCGGCGGGTCTTTGAATACGGCCCTTGCTATGGCAAGCCGTTGTTTCTCGCCGCCGGAGAGCCTGAACCCGCGCTCGCCTATAATAGTCTCGTAACCTTTGGGCATCTTCGTAATGAAATCGTGGGCATTCGCTATTTCCGCGGCTCTCTTGACATCATCGGCGCTTGAGGCCTTCGACCCGTAAGATATATTGGCCGCGACGGTATCGTTAAAGAGGATCGTCTCCTGCGTGACGATACCTATCTGGCCCATCAGCGATTTAAGTGTGCAGCTGCGGATATCGGCGCCGTCTATCAGGATCTGGCCGCCTGTCACGTCATAAAACCTGGGGATGAGGTTGACGAGCGTCGTCTTTCCGACGCCGCTGGGGCCGACGAACGCGATTATATCGCCCACGGCCGCGTCGAAGGTTATGCCCTTCAGGATATCCTTATCCTCATACCTGAAATATACGTCCTTAAACTTAACGCTTTTTGCGATCTTCGGCAGGACAATCGCGTCCGGCTTCTCAGAGACGGAAGGCTTAATGTCGAGAACCTCGAATATTCTGTCCGCGGCGGCAAGCGCCTGCTGGTTGATCGCGTAGACGTTCGCCAGGCGTTTCGCCGGCTTCATCATGGAAAAAAAGCTTGCCGTGAACGCTATGAACGCCCCGGCCGAAAGGGCGCCTGAAACGATATCCTTTCCCGCAAACCACAGTATCAGCGCGAGGCTCAATACCTCGACGAATTCCGTCAGCGGGCTTATCAGCGTCATCCTCTTTACCGATTTCATCACAAGCTTGTAAAAACGCTGGTTCTGGCCGGCAAATTTGTCCGCTTCGTAAGGTTCCATGGAAAACGCCTTTACAACCCGCACCCCGGATATCGTTTCGTGAAGCGTCGTGGTTATATCAGCCATATTCTCCTGCGACTGCGTGGATATCCTTTTAAGCCGCTTGCCTATTTTTACGACAGGATAGATGACCAGGAGAAATACGACGGCGATTATCCCTATCAGCAGCCACGAGATCGAAAAATATACTTTGACCAGCAAAACCGCGGCAAGGCATATGATGAGCTGGATCGGCTGGTATATCAGGTCGGTGAGCCCCGTAGATATTGAATCGCGTATTATGGCGGAGTCGTTCGTGACCCTGGACATAAGTTTGCCGGTGGAGTTTTTCGAATAGAAGTCCATGGATAACGTGAGAAGCTTTTTGTAGATTATGCCCTTTATATCCCTTATTACGCGCTGGGATACGTCGTTCATAAGATATGACTGAAAAAATGTAAACAGGCTCTTCAGAAGCCACAAGATTATGAATATCAACGCCATGTTGTTCAAAAGATCCATGCGCGGCATGGAATTGACCTTATCGATCAGGCCTTTTACAAACTGCGGGAGCATCTCGCTATGCGGTATGATTATCGCCTTGCCGGCTATTATCTTATCCACCAGCGGTATGATCATCGTGAACGGTGAAATGGTGAAGATGGACGAGGCGAGCATGCACACAGCCGCCATTATGAGCACCCGGATATGGGGTAATACAAACCCGATTAACCTTCTGTACTGGTTCATCATATAGGGTGTTATATTATCATACGGTATGGCCTTTGTCGAGGGTAAAATTTTTATTGCTGAGGGCTCGAATAGATGTTATAATCCCCGTATTATGGAAAAGCTCAAAGTCGCGGTGGTGGGCGCCGGCCGTCTCGGGACGTTTCATTCCAGGGTATATTCGAGGCTAAAGAACGTAAAGCTCGCGGGTGTTTGCGATTGTAACCTCGAACGGGCCATAGAGATAGGTAAAAAATACCATACGGCGAGCTTTTCGGATTACGAAGACCTTTTCGACAAGGTCGAGGCCGTGAGCATCGCCGTCCCGACGAGTCTCCACTATAATATCGCCAAGGACTTCCTGAAACACGGCATCCACGTTCTGATCGAAAAACCTATCACAAAGACGCTTTCCGAGGCGGATGAGCTTATCGATATCGCCGGGGAAAATAACCTCATAATCCAGGTGGGCCATATCGAAAGGTTCAATTCCGCGGTCCTGGCCATAGAGCCGTATCTTCAAAAACCGAAATTTATCGAATGTCAGAGGCTGGGGCCTTTCCATAAAAGGGTCGAAGACGTCGGCGTCGTCCTGGACCTGATGATCCACGATATAGACATAGTGCTTGGGCTGATGAAGCAGGATGTGGTCAATATCGAAGCCGTCGGTTTGAGCACGATTTCCGATTATGAGGATGTCGCGAACGTCCGGCTCACCTTCGAAGACGGCACTATTGCCGACATCACCGCGAGCCGCGTCACAAAAGACGTCGTCAGGAAGATGCGCATATTCCAGGAGGATTCCTACGTATCGCTCGATTACCTGAGCCAGGACACGGCGATTTTCAGGAAGACGGACGATAAGATCGTTAAAGAGAAGATAAAGATCAAGAAGAAGAATCCGCTTAAGAAGGAACTGAAATCTTTTATAGAATGCGTAAGGGCCGGCAGGCGGCCCATCGTCTCAGGCGTTGAGGGAAGGCGCGCCCTTCAGGTCGCGCTCGAAATAGTCGAAAAGATCAAACCGTCCAGGCAGAAATGACGCCGAAAAAGATCCTCATAGTGGCCGGAGAGCCTTCCGGCGACCTTCATGCCTCAAATCTCGTCAATAACCTTAAGGCCCTCCATCCGAATTTAACATTCTTCGGCATCGGCGGAGCCCTGTCGAAAAAGTCCGGGGTCGATATCGTATTCGATATAACACCTCTTGCGCTCGTAGGCGCTGTCGAGGTATTGAAAAACATTTTTACCGTCGGAAAGGCCTATAAGGATATTTTACGAAAGGTCGACTCTGAAAATCCGGGCCTGGCAATACTTGTCGACTATCCCGGTTTTAACCTCAGGCTCGCGAAAGCCCTTAAAAGAAGGTCGATCCCCGTCGTCTACTATATAAGCCCTCAGGTCTGGGCCTGGGGCAGGGACAGGGTCAATATAATAAAAAAATGCGTAAAAAAGATTATGGTATTCTTCAAATTCGAGGAAGAGCTTTATAAGACATACGGGATCGACGCGGAATTTGTCGGCCATCCGCTACTCGATACGGTAAAAACAACTCTCGCGAAAGATGAGATTTTAAAAACATACGGCCTGTCAAAAGAAAAACCTGTAATAGCCCTTCTGCCCGGTTCAAGGACGAGTGAATTAAAGACGCTGTTGCCCGCGATGCTGGCCGGCGCTGAGATTATCGATCGCTTGCTTGGGGGCGCTCAATTCGTAATCGCCAAATACCGGGGATTGCCGGGAGATCTTTACGAAAACTTCGCCAAGGATTATAAATTGGACATAAGGATAGTCGAAGGCGATATCTACAATGTTTTGGCCGCTTCCGATTTTGCGATAGTCGCTTCGGGGACGGCTACCCTGGAAACGGCCATAGTCGGAACTCCGCTTGTCATAGCATACAAGGCAAACCTTATAACATATCTTCTGTATAAAATAGTCTCCGATATCAAATTCCTTGGTATCGTGAATATTATAGCCGGAAAAGAGGCGGTTCCGGAAATACTGCAGTACGAGATGACTCCGGAAAATATCGCCGCCGCTGTCGTCGGGCTGATGCGCGACGAAGCAGGGCTCTCGGCAATGCGTAATGAGCTGGGCCGCGTCAAGCTCTCGCTCGGCTCCCCCGGCGCGTCCCTTCGCGCCGCCAAATCCATCCTTCCTTTCCTCCAGTAAAATTTCTTCACTTTACACTTGACAACTGTAAAGCTATATGATAGACTTGACAAGTGTAAAGCAAAGGAGAAGCCAATGAAAGAAGATTATATAAGCCCGACGGAGATGGCAAAGAAGCTCGGCATATCTCGCCAGGCGGTAATAGATAAGATTCATAAAGGCACGATAAAGGCTATCAAGGCCGGTCAGCAGTACATCATAGACAATAAAGAAGTAGCGCGCGCGGCCAAAACCTCACATGTAACAGAAGGAGACGCCAAAAAGATGCCAAAGACGAACAGGCCCAATAAAGAGAAGATCCTGAAGATTGTTAAAGAGAAAGGCATAAACACGATCCAGTTATGGTTCGTCGATATCCTGGGAATCCTCAAATGCGTATCCATAACGCGGAGGGATCTTGAGGAAGCGCTCTATCACGGCAAAGGTTTCGACGGTTCTTCCGTGACCGGGTTTGCCGAAGCGCAGGAGTCGGATATAATCGCTATGCCGGATCCCGCAACCTTCCAGATCCTGCCCTGGGAAGGAACGGCCGCCCCCGTCGCGAGGCTGTTCTGCGACATACTTAACCCGGACAGGACACCATATGCAGGCGATTCACGATACGCCCTGAAGAGGGCTCTTGAGAGGGCCAAAAAACTTGGTTTTATCTTCTATATAGGGCCTGAGCTCGAATATTTCTATTTCAAATCCGACAGGTCGACCGATATACTCGACGAGGGGACATATTTTGAGCTCATCCCTAGCGATATCGCCGACGTGTTGAGAAATAAGACGGTGAATACGCTTGAGAATATGGGAATCCCCATGGAGGCGAGCCATCATGAGGTAGCGCCGTCACAACACGAGATAGACCTGAAATATAATGAGGCTCTTATGATGGCGGACAATATCATAACGGCCCGGTATTGCATAAAAGAGGTGGCCCGCTCAAGCAATGTCTACGCGACATTTATGCCTAAACCAATGTTCGGGGTAAACGGAAGCGGAATGCACGTCCACCAATCACTGTTCCGGGGAAATACAAACGCCTTTTACGATAAGGATGATAAGCATCACCTCTCGGCGATAGCAAAACAGTTCATAGCGGGCCAGCTCAAGCACTCGCGCGAGATATGCGCCCTCACGGCTCAATGGGTAAATTCCTACAAAAGGCTCGTCGCCGGTTACGAAGCCCCTGTATACGCTTCATGGGCGCAAAGAAACCGGACGGCCCTCATACGGGTCCCGCTCTACCGGCCCGGGAATGAAAAGGCCACAAGGGCGGAGCTCAGATGCCCCGATCCGTCATGTAATCCGTATCTGGCGTTTGCCGTAATGCTTGCGGCAGGCCTTGAAGGAATCGAAAAGAAATACAAGGCGCCGGATCCTGTTGAACCGAATATTTATAAGATGGAGATGTCCGAGAGGGAGCATCGGGGGCTCGTCGCCCTTCCGGGGAATTTATATCAGGCGATCGCTGAGACTGAAAAGAGCGCTCTTGCCAAAGTTGCCCTTGGAGAGCACATATTCACGAGATTCCTGATCAATAAGAAGAAAGAGTGGGAGGATTACCGGATCCAGATCACCGGTTACGAAATTAAGAAATATCTTCCTATACTATAACGATCGAAATGCCGCTGTCATCGGCTAGCTTAACAACTTCTTCTTTATCCATAAGGAGTGTCTTATCCGCTTCCAGGGCGAGGACATGTCCTCCGGCCTTGACCAATGCCTTCAGCGTCTCCAGTCCTACGAGCGGGACGTCGAATCTCATGTCCTGATCGGGGCGGGCGGCCTTGACCACGACAAAGCCTCCTTTTACAAGTGTGCCGGCCCTCAAAATCGTCTCGTCGGTCCCTTCCATCGCCTCAAGGGCTATAACGGTCTTGTCTTTTACCGCAATCGTCTGCCCCACATCGAATCCGGATAGCGATTTAGCTACCTCCAGGCCGTACAATACGTCTTTCAATTCATTCTCGCCGGGCTCAGTCCCGGTGAGGGTGCCTTTACGCGGAATGAAATCCGCCAGATATAATGTCGAATCGATAATATCCACGCCGAGCTTCTTTAAATACTTAGCCGCTTCGTTAAGTATCGCGTAATCTTTTTTATCGCCCAGTTTCTCCAGTATTTTTTTGGATTCGTTGTCCAGGCCTTCTTCCTGCTTGAAAAACGTCTCTTTTTTCAGCTTTCCGAGCATGATTATTTTACTGATCCTTTCGGAGGCCAATAATAAAAGGCCCTTCTGCCATTTCCCCCAATCGAGCCAGTGAATTTTATGGACATGCCGTTCGAGCGCCGGATCCGTTACGCCTTTCAGGCCGAACGCGATCACGGTGTCGCCTTTATCCTTGGCTGCCGCGGAAAATACTATCGGCAGCTTCCCTTCGCCGGCTACAAGGCCTATTCTCGACATGAAATTACCATTCTCCTTCCGGATTGACGAAGGCGAACATCAGGTCCGCTTCCGCCGCAATATCATCTCCGACTTTCGCTATGCCGCGGACCTTCATCACGTTCAGTTTCGACTTTAATAAATCTACCTCTATCCTCAAAGTATCGCCGGGCACAACCGGCTTACGGAACCTCGCGTTGTCTATGCTCAGGAAATAGGCGAGTTTCCCGAGATTGCCCTTCATATTAAGAGCGCCGACCCCGCCCACCTGCGCCATCGCCTCTATGATAAGAACCCCCGGCATTATCGGATGTCCCGGAAAATGTCCCTGAAAGAACGGTTCGTCTATCGTGACGTTCTTTATGCCTATAACCTTATTCTCTTTGATCTCGATTATCCTATCAACAAATAAAAATGGGTATCTGTGAGGTAAGATTTTCTGGATCATATTTATGTCGAGAACCTTACCAAGAATATTTTGTTCGATCTGTCCCATGTCATTCTCCTATTTCTAACCGGGTTAAATCTGCCAGTTTACTACAAGGTTTAACCTGGTTAGAAACTCGCGTTAGAGGCTTTTCAGTTTTTTAACCAGCTCCATATTCAGGCTATGCCCGGACTTTCCGGCGATGACATGCCCTTTTATCGGCATGCCAAGAAGATATAAGTCTCCTATCAGATCGAGCACCTTATGCCTGACCGGTTCGTCTTTAAATCTCAATTTATTCTTGAACGGCCCGGCCTTTCCCATAACGAGGGTATTATTACAGCCGGCGCCTTTGCCGAGGCCTGAGGCCATAAGCATTAAAGCCTCCGATTTGAGGCAAAATGTCCTGGCAGGCGCGATCTCTCTTTCAAAGTTTTCTTCGTTCAATACTATATCATAATACTGCGTGCCTATGGCATCGCTTTTGTATGACATCGTATATGATATTCTGAAATTATCGTCCGGAAGTACGGCGACGAACCGGTCGTCAAGCTTACACCATACCGGCTCTTCGATCTTCAGGACCCTTTTCGGCGCATCCTGTTCTTTGATTTCGGCCTTTTTGATCGCCTCCACGAAGCCCCTGGCGCTGCCGTCAAGCCCCGGGATCTCCATGCCGTCGAGCTCGATAAGCGCATTGTCTATTCCAAGGCCCGACAATGCCGCCATAAGATGCTCTGTAGTCTGTATTTGAAACGGCCCCGTCCCTATGGTGGTCCTCCGTTCCCTCGAAGGTCCGCCGGAAGAGGCCAGGTCGAGCGATTGCAAATTCAAAAGGGGTTTATTCGGAAGGTCGGTCCTTATGAAATTTATTCCCGAGCCGGGGGGAGAACTCTTTATAGTTAATACCGCAATACTGCCGGTCTGAAGCCCGGCCCCTTCTACAGTAACCGTATCCTTGACGGTTCTCTGTCTCACCGGGCTCACCGCTTCTCGAGCTCTTTAATTTTTGCTTCCAGCGCCCTGACGCGCTCGAATAATTTCGGAAGGAGGCCTATGGAAGCCAGTATGTCTCTCGCCTTGTCGGCCTTTTTTGCGGGGTACCAGAATAACGTGCTATTCGCGGGAAAAGATTTTGATATTCCGGTTTTTGCGCCCGCTATCACAAAATCTCCGATCTTCAAGTGGTCGGCTACACCTACCTGCCCTCCGAAAATGACGTTACGGCCCAGCTCTGTGCTTCCGGAGATGCCGGATTGGGCCGCTATCGCGCAGTTAGGGCCGATCACAACATTATGCGCTATCTGGCAGAGGTTATCTATCTTTGAGCCTTTGCCTATAACAGTCCTGCCAAATCTCGCCCTGTCTATCGTGACGCATGAGCCCAGTTCGACGTCGTCTTCTATCACGACCGTGCCTATCTGCGGGATCTTATAATGCGTGCCGTTCGGCTGAATATCGTAACCGAAACCGTCGCTCCCGACGACCGTGCCCGGATGCATGATCACCCTGTCGCCCACAAGAACTTCTTCCCGTATCGTTACGTTAGGATATAATATACAGTCTTTCCCTATGCGGGTATTCTTACCGATGTAGCAAAAGGGATGGATGACTGTCTCGTCGCCTACAAAAGCGCCTTTTTCCACAACGACATACGCGCCAAGCGAGGCGGTTTTGGCGATCGCGGCGCCTTTTTGGATTATAGCGCTGGCATGAACACCTTTCGGGCGGGGTATCCTGCCCGGCAGGAGTATTTCTATTATTTTGGAGAAGGCTATGGACGGATTATCGACCTTAATCGTCGGCTTGGAAAACGCTCTTAAGATACTCCTGGGAACGATGACACAGCTTGCCTTGGTAGAGTCTATTAACGCCTCATGTTTGGGGTTAAGTATAAACGCGAGCTCGCCCTCATTAGCCTCATTTATGCCATTTACGCCTTTTATCATAACTTCCGGGCTGCCTATCAACTCTCCGCCCAGGAGTTGGGCTATCTCTTTTACTTTCTTTGGCATACATCCTTATTTGTTAAGCCTGGAGAGCACCTCTTTTGTCAGGTCATACTGCTCCGAGCCGTAGAGGAGCGCGCGTGAATTGACTATCAGATCGTAACCGGTCTCCTTGGCATACGCCGTGACGACGCCTTCGATGTCTTTCATGATCACCGCGAGGCGGTCGTTCCTCTCTTTCATAAGCTCATCCCTTACGCTTCTGTCAAAATCCTGCAGAACCTTTATCTTATCGTCTATCGTTTTCTGTTTCTCGGCCTTTCCCTTCTCGGAAAGAAGCGCCTGCTCGTCTTTAAGTTTTTTCAGCTCGTCTACCATCTTCTTCCTGTCGGCCTCTTTCGCCTTTCCTTTTTCCTCCAAAGATTTCTCCGACTCTTTGGTCTTTTTGTATTCGTCGAATACTTTCGCAAGGTCGACATATCCGAGCTTATATTCCTTCGCGTAAGCCTTTTCGCAGAAACCGACCGCGCCGCCGATAATGCCGACTGCGAATATCACCGCCACTGCCAACGCCAATTTCCTCATACCACTCCTCCTTTTTATTTTTTACTATACACTATCCGCTAAACGCTATACGCTTATTAAAACCCTCTCGACATACTGAAATAAAATTCTCCGGTCCTCTCGTCATTATGATTCTTGACAAGAGGATAACCGTAATCCACCCTGACGGGCCCTACGGGCGTCTTGACCCTGATCCCGACTCCTACGCCGGACTTGTAATCACCGGAAAAAAATTCCGACGACCTCCTCCACACGTTTCCTACATCATAAAAGACCGAGCCTTTCAGTATCTTTTCATACAGGGGAAAGGTCACTTCCGCGTTGCCTATCAAAAGCGCCTCGCCGCCTATCGGCTCGTCCGAGCCGGGGTCTCTCGGGCTGACATGCCTTTCCTTATAGCCTCTTATGGTATTCGCGCCGCCGGCGTAAAACCTCTCGTAGACAGGCACTTCTTCGGTGCTGCCGTAGGAGCCGGCAAGCCCCATCCTCCCCTTCAACTCCAGAACAAATCTTTCGAAGAAGGTGAAGTAAGCGGCCGCCAGCGCCGTCCCTTTTACGAAATTTTTATCGCCTAAAAATACGCCGCCGGCGTCTTCGATCGAACCGTCTAGAATATAACCACGCGTGGGATTAAAAACGTTATCTCTCGTATCCATGGTCAGCTCCGCCGTCAGGCTGGAGATAATATTAGTGCCTTCTTCATTCTTGAAATCTTTTGAAGAATTATCGTCCACATTCGATATTTTGATATCCTCAAGCCTGTAGAAAAGATTTCCTCTGAAGTAATCGGTAAATTCCTTTCCCAGTTTCAGGTCGCCGCCGGTCCTGGTCTCGTCATAAGCCCAGCCGAGATCGGACTCCTTGGTATGGGCCATCCTGTAAACATCGAAGCCGAGCAGGAAGGGCCATCCGAATATCCACGGATCTGACCATCCGATATTGAAATTGTTCCTCACCATGCCTATCTCCGCCCTTATGGAGAGGTTTTGGCCGGCGCCGGTAAATGTCGGAAAATTCAAAATGTCAAAATTCCTCTGCGTGACCTCGACAAATCCCAGGAGCATATCCACCGAGCTGTAGCCGCCGCCGAACGAGAATTCGCCCGTCTTCGATTCCTTTACGGTCACGATCAGGTCCTGGACGTTCGGCGTATCCGCAGGCTCCGTATCGAAAGCGACATTCTCGAAAAATCCGAGGTTGTATATCCTTTCTTTCGACCGCCTTATTTTATCGCCGTTGAATTTTTCGCCGGGGTATATCCTTATCTCCCTTCTTACCACGACATCTTTGGTCTTCAGGTTGCCGCGTATCTCGATCTTGCCTACGTAAACAATTTCCTTCGCGTCAACATTATATACGATGTCGATGTTGCCGGTCGACTGGTTAAGGTTCCTCTCCAAATCGATGACGACGTTCATGTAGCCGTACTTGTAATAATACTGGCGCAGGCTAAACGAGTCATCCCTCAATTCCCGGCCCGAGAAGGGCTTTCCGGTTTTCATCTTCAGGTTCAACCTTAAGTTTTTCTCCGGGAAAACGAGGTTGCCCCTTAAGGTTATATCCCCTACAAGATACTGTTTTCCCTCCGTTATCTCAAAAGTTATATCAAGGACGGTCCCTTCTTTGGAGTAATCCGATTTCGGACTGACTTCCGCGTCCATGTATCCTATGTCGTCGTAAAGGGACTTTATTTTTTCCACGTCTTCCTGGAGGACTTCCTCGTTATATACGCCTGAGAAAAATAACCATGCCGGTTTTGTCCCCAGAATCTTTCTAATCTCGGAGGCCTTTATCGCCTTACTGCCGGTGACCTTGACGCTCGCCACCTTCACGCGTATCTTCTCATCGACCGTTACCGTCAGAATAGCCTTGTTCGTCTCCTTATCAAGGTCGATGGTATATTTTATATCGGCCATGGGATACCCTTTTTTGACGTATAGAGCCCTTATGTCCGATATGTCCTGGGCGAGTAGGGCGAGGTTGAGCATCTCGTTCGCTTTCGACTTCATGGTGGCCTTCAATTTTTGCGGCCTGAAGGCCTTATTGCCCTTAAATACGATATCTTCTATCGTCGGTTTCTCTTCCACTATAAACGTCACCGCGTACCCGCCTTCGTAATCCTCGACGTCCAGAGAGACGTCGGTGAAATACTGGGTGGCGTAAAGCCGCTTCAGGTCGTCGTTTAAGAGTTCCTGGCTGAATTTGTCGCCGACCTTTGTCCGCACTTTCGAAAGCACCGTCTCGGCCGATATCGCTTTGTTATTCTCCACCCGAAGCGCGGTGACCGTCTTCTCTTCGGCGCCGGAGGGGAAAGGGCTTTGCGAATACGAGTTATCCGTGAATATCTGAAATAAGAATAGCGCGGCGATGAACAAGCAGGTGCTACGTAGCCATACCCGAGTTTTTCGGTTTGGATGGCGAAGTAGACTCATGCGCTCTCCATGTCGACGCCTACGAACTCTTCTGTCCGCGGCGCTATGTTTTCGAATCTCATGTATTCGCCCAGGAAGGCCAGGTTCATACTGCCCACGGGGCCGTTTCTCTGCTTAGCGATTATGAGCTCCGCGATACCTTTATTCTCATCCGTAGGATTATAATATTCTTCCCTCAGGAGAAGCATGACAAGATCCGCGTCCTGCTCTATGGCGCCGGATTCCCTCAGGTCCGACAGCTGCGGCCTGTGGTCGGATCTCTGCTCAACGGCGCGCGACAACTGTGATATGGCTATGAGCGGCACATTCAATTCCCTGGCAAGCGCCTTTAACGACCTCGAGATCTCGGATATCTCCTGCTGTCTCGAATCGGCCTTTGCCGGGCCCTGCATCAGCTGCAGATAATCGAGCACTATCAGTTTTATATCGAACTGCGCTTTCAGGCGGCGCGCCTTGGCGCGTAATTCCAGAACGGTTATGCCGGGCGAATCATCTATATATATCGGGGCTTCCGAAAGCTTGCCGGCCGCGCTGACAAGCCTCGGCCAATCCGCCTGCGATAAAAAGCCCGTCCTGACCTTATGCGCGTCGACCTTGGCGTGAGAGCAGAGCATCCTCTGGACGAGCTGTTCCTTGGCCATCTCGAGCGAGAAGAAAGCGACAGGCTGCTTTTCCACCACTCCCGCATGTTCCACGATGCAGGAGGCAAGCGCGGATTTACCCATCGAGGGCCTGCCGGCTATAACGATGAGATCGGACTTTTGTAAGCCCGCCGTCTTGATATCAAGGTCCCTGAAACCCGTGGCTAGCCCGGTAATGTTCTCTTTTCTTTGATACAGGTTGTCTATCGTCTCGATGGAGCTTTTTATTATATCGCGAAGATGAGAAAACCGCGACACAATTTTCTTTGAACTTACATCGAAGATCAGCTGCTCCGACTTATCGACGATTCTATCCGTCTCCTGGACAAGGTCGTAACTGTCAGAAATAATGCGCGTGGCGGCGTCGATGAGGGATCTGCGGATCGTCTTCTCTTTTACTATCCTGGCGTAATGGATAAAATTGGCGGCTGTGGGCATATTCGAGGAGAGCATAGTTATATAGGCGGGCCCGCCGGCTTCATCGAGGGCGCCCGATTTCTTAAGCTCCTCGATGAGCGTAACGATATCCACGCCTTTATTTTCGTCAAAAAGTTTAAGGATCGCCGAAAATATCCTGCGGTGGGCTTCTTTATAAAAATGAGATGGGTCGAGCATCTCGACAGCCTGAGAGATGGCCTCCCGGTCCAATAACATGGAGCCGAGGACCGCCATTTCGGCGTCGATGCTCTGAGGCGGAATCCTATCGATCGAGTCCTGTGCGCTCATATCCTACTTTTTAACGATCCAAACCCTTAAATTCGCCTTAACTTCCGGTATGATCTTTACGGCCGCCTGATAAACGCCGAGTTTTTTTATCGGCTCGTCTATCAGTATATCCCTTTTATCTATCGAGATGCCTTCTTCGGCCAGGGCTTCCGCGATCATTTCGTTTGAGACCGAACCGAACAGCTTCTCCTCCTCGCCGGCCTCGGCCGGTATCGTGAGGGAGAGGCTTGAAATTTTATCCGCTATTGCCCTGGCCCCGGCCAGAATTTTAGCGTCTTCGGCGGCTTTCTTCTTCTTCAAAGATTCCAGTATCTTCATATTGCCGGGTGAGGCCTCTTTGGCCTTGTTATTGGGAATAAGGTAATTTCTCGCGTATCCGTCCTTAACGGTTACGATATCGCCCATATTACCGAGCCTGTCGATATTTTCAATTAGAATAACCTTCATTTTCTACTATCTCCATACTCTTCAATGACAAATATCAAAGCTCAAATGACAAATGAATTATAAAATTCAAATATCAAAACATTTATTTTGTGATTTAACATTTGGATTTTGGATTTTATTTGTCATTCGGATTTTGTCATTTGACATTATCAGATCTACTCCGCTACGAACGGCAATAAAGCTATGATCCGCGCCTTCTTTATGGCCTTCGCGAGCTGCCTCTGATGCTTGGCGCAGTTGCCGGATATCCTGGACGGAACAATCTTGCCTCTTTCCGTAAGAAATTTCTGGAACCTCTGGTATTCGATAAAATCTAGCATCTTCACTTTATCCGCGCAGAACCTGCACGGCCTTTTTTTAAATACCTTCTTCTTCTTTAACGGGTCTTTTTTTATCTTCTTCCCGAATCTGTCCAGTTTCGGTTTGCTAAAAGGTTTAAACATGTCACTCTCCTCTTTCTAACCAGCATTACTTTGTTAAAAAATATTTTTTCTTCCGATTATTTTCAAAAATTGTCTTTACGTAAAATTTGCGGCTCCGTAACTTACGTCATTTCAATGCGTTGCGTCAAAATCGCCCTCTTGTTTTTCTTGTAACCTATGCTA
>JAZDOS010000032.1:0-9799 GCA_043798375.1 Candidatus Omnitrophota bacterium
TGTTATTTTTGGCCGGGGTGACTTCTTCGGTGTCGCTCGCCCAGCCGGCAATCGCTTTTCTCGAAGACGAGTTCAATATTTCGAGGAAAAGAGCGGTCACGATATTCGGGGCGGTGACCTTCGTCCTGTGCCAACCGGCGATATTCTTAATCGGTAAAGGCGTCGTGAACGAGCTCGATTTCTGGGGCGGGACGTTTTCCCTTGTCCTCTTCGCAACGGTGGAAATAATATTGTTCGCGTGGATATTCGGAATGGAAAAGGCGTGGAAAGAGATCCATCACGGCGCCGACATGAATATTCCCGGAATATATAAATTCATAATCAAATATATAACGCCGCTATTCCTTCTTTTCATACTGGGATTCTGGATTTGCCAGGACGGCATACCTACCATACTGATGAGGGGCGTATCCGCATCCGACAGGCCTTATGTTTTTGCCGCGAGGGCGTTTCTTATATTATTATTTTTGGCGCTGGCAGTCATGGTTAAGATAGCCTGGCGCAGGAAGGTGAGGGTAAACTCATGAGATTTTCCGGATGGGCCTTCCTTATTCTGTCCTGGGCCGCGATAATCATTCTGATGTTTTTCTGTTTCTACAAGATATTTACGAAGAAAAAGGTTGATTGAACCGAAATAACCTCGGAGGTTGCCTACGGCAACCTCCGAGGTTGGCTGGTATGGTAAGGTCAACAAGTTTATGGATAAAATTGATATAAAAAACATTTCGAAAGATGAATTGGAAACTCTGCTGCAAGGATTGGGGGAGAAACCATACAGGGCCGGCCAGATATGGAAGTGGCTTTTTAAATACGGCGTAAGATCGTTCGACGAAATGACGGATCTTTCCGAAGGGCTTAAGGATAGGCTTAAAGCCAAATTTCATATCACTCACCTTACGGTTTTCGATTCGAAACGCTCGCCGATAGACGGGACGGCCAAATATCTCTTTAAACTCGAAGACTCGAATACTATCGAGACGGTCTTTTTGCCCGAGAAGGCGCGCGCCACCGTCTGTCTTTCCTCGCAGGTCGGCTGTAAGTTCGCCTGCGGTTTCTGCGCAAGCGCCCCCTTCGGCTTTGTCAGGAACCTGAAATCTTCGGAGATCCTGGATGAGGTGATCGCGGTAAGGCAGAAGAATGCCCTCGTACCGATAACGAACCTCGTCTTCATGGGGATAGGGGAGCCGCTCGATAATTACGACAATGTTTTAAGGGCGGTCAGGACCTTGAACGGAAAGGGCGCATTTAGTATAGGCGCGCGAAAAATTACGATCTCGACCTGCGGGATAATCCCGGGCATCGAAAAATTAAAAGGCGAGAGCCTGCAGGTAGAGCTTTCGGTTTCGCTTCATTCGGCAAAAGACGATGTGAGATCGCGGCTCGTTCCTATCAACAAAATTTATCCGATCAGGGAGCTGATTGCCGCCTGCAAAGATTATACCCGGGCGACAAACAGGATAATAACCTTCGAATACGTCCTGATAGGGCAGGTAAACTCTTCAGGGGAAGACGCGGGCCGCCTCGCCGATCTCCTTAAAGGGATGAAGTGCAAGGTCAATACCATATCGTATAACCGGATAACCAAACTTTATACAAAACCGTCGGCCGCCGAAGTCAGAACATTTATGCGGGTTTTGAAGGATGGCGGTATAAATGCCATGCACCGCAGGTCGAAAGGCGAGGATATCGACGCGGGGTGCGGCCAGCTCAGGATCGCGAGGTTATAGATGCCAAGAAGCGACAGGATCCTGAGGTTTATCGCATTTCATGCCGCGCTCCTTATATTTTTTATAATGCTTCCGATCATCCTATCTTATTCTCTCGGATACAAAATAGATTACCGCAACCTGAAAACATACAAGACCGGTATAATATACTTAAACAGCCGGCCGTCAGGCGCCTCCGTATACGTTAACGGTAAAATTTATAAAGACCTTACCCCGGCCCAGATAGAGGAGCTAAAACCCGGCATCTACAACATAGAGGTAAGGCGCGAAGGCTTTTATCCGTGGGAAGGGAAGCTCACCGTAAGGCCTAACATGGTGACCAGGGCGGATAGTATCGTGCTTTTCCCGATCGGCGGAAATGTCAAGATGATCTCCGATCTCGACGTCGCCGCTTTTACCGTATCCGACAATAACTATATGTATTACTTTGCCGGAAACGGCCTGTACAGGTCCTCTATTGACGGCGGCAATTTGAAGAAGTTGACGTCATACTCCGATTGGCCGCGGAAGATCAGGGATAAAAAGTTTTCTCCCGACGGGGATAAGATATTGTATTACGACGAAAATGATATATTCGTCGTCTTCCTGAATCCCGGCAGGTACGATGTAGTAAAAAGATATGAGGCAAAGGTCGAGAAGGTCCTGAAGAGCCCGGATAAGATAATCGATGTCTTCTGGTATTTCGGATCGGGATACCTGATAGCGGTTACGGATAAAGATTTGAAGGTCGTCGAACTGCGGGGCGGCGAGGCGCGCAATGTCGCTTCCCTCTACAGGTTTACCACAAGGCCCGGCGGGCTCTATTACGATGAGAAAGGCGGCTCCCTCTATTTTACCGATACAGGAGAAGAGCCGGGCCTTAAATCGAGGAAGTTCCTCTACAGGCTCGATCTCCGCCAGACATTCTTCAATTCCGTGAAAGATTTTCTGCTGAAAAATCAGAAGGAGCCGGAAAATGGAAAGAAGTAGGTTCTTCAAGCGGCTCTACGAAATAATCCCGGGCCTGCTTACATGGTCGACGCTCATCACTCTTTTTGTGTTCGCGTTCATAAAGCCGGTGTGGACAGCCGTATTTGTTATCACATTCGATCTTTACTGGGTGATAAGGATAAGTTATCTTACGACGCTTCTTGTAGTTGCCCACAGGCGGCTCGAGAAGGAAAAGGGGATAGACTGGCTTAAACGATGCGGCTCGCTCGGACAGAAAGACGGGTTGGAATACAGAAATATATACCACGCTGTCCTCTTTCCGACATATAGGGAAGGGCTCGATATCCTTACCGCCTCGATAGCGGCGCTCGAAAACGCCAATTACCCGAAGGATAAAATCATTGTGGTGCTGAGCGTGGAGGAGAGGGCCGGCGTTAAGGTGTGGGAAAACGCGTTAACATTGAAAGAGAAATACGCCGGGATGTTTTTCGATTTTATCGTAACAAGGCATCCCGACAATATTCCGGGCGAGGCCAGGGTAAAGGGCGCCAACGCCACATGGGGCGCGAAGGCGCTTAAAAGTTTTATCGACTCAAGACGTATCGATTACGAGCATGTTATTATTTCCTGTTTTGACGCGGATACATGTGTTGAAAAAGATTATTTCGGATGCCTTGCCTACCATTATATAACCAATCCCAGCAGGACTCACTCGAGCTATCAGCCCATACCCGTCTACAACAACAACGTATGGTATGCCCGTTCCGTAGCCAGGATTTTGGAGCTCAGTTCAAGTTTCATGCAGATGATAGAGACGATGCGGCTTGAAAAATTCGTCACGTTCTCGAGCCACAGCATGAGCTTCAGGACGCTCGTCGGCGTCGATTACTGGCCGGTCGACATGATATCGGACGATTCGGTCATATACTGGAAATGCTTCCTCCATTTCGACGGCGACTATACGGTAATTCCGATGTACATAACGGTCTCGATGGATGTTGCGACAGGGAGGACGATACTTGAGACGGTGGCCAAGCAATATAAACAGAAGCGCCGATGGGCATGGGGCGTGGAAAATTTCGCGTTTCTCATGCTGGGATATATGAAAGAAAATAAAATACCTTTAAGGAAAAAGATCAGGCGCGCGTTCCATATCCTGGAGAGCCACTATACGTGGGCGGTATGGGCTATCATAATCACCTTCATCGCCCCCCTTCCTTTGATATTCGGTGGAGGCCTCTTCCGGCAAACGGCCATCGGCTATAATCTTCCGAGCATCTCCGCGGCGCTCTTCAACGTCTCGCTCTTCACGATATTTACATGTATCTTTATCAGCATGAAGCTTCTGCCGCCGAGGCCTAAGGATGTAAAGCCCGAGAAGAGGCTTATCATGATCGGCCAATGGTTCATCTCGCCGCTCGTCGCGGCGCTCCTCGGCTCGACGCCCGCCGTTGATGCCCAGACCCGCCTCATGCTCGGGAAATACATGCATTTCTACGTCACCGAGAAGACGAGAAAGAAGCCGAAATGATTTTTTTCTTGCGCATAAAATAGTTTTGTGTTATACTCGCCGTGAAAATAACAAAGGAGCTGGAATATGGGAAAATACCTTAGCATAATTATCGGCGCGGCGGTTGCCCTTCTCGGATTATGGGCTCTTACGGGCTGGTGGTGCGATTTTCTCACGGTCCTGAAAGGTTCGGTCCCGGCTATGCTCATATTCGGCGGCGCGATAGCCGTCATAGCGGGCTTAAGCGAGCTGAAGGACGAGGGGATTGCGAAGAAGGCAGAGGATAAGTAGACGAAAAACCGCAACTAATAGTGTTTTTAACCAGCGTACGCCACAATATATAGTATTTTTTCTTGACTTATTTATGAAGATGTGATATAGTTTATGACCGCGGGGCGAGGAGTTTCGCTCCACGGCCTTTTTTTCTTTATAAGAAGCAGGCAATAAGACAGGAGCGGGCAGATGAAAGATTCGAACGATGTGAATTCATCCTTGTCCGAGAACGCCAGGAAAGTTCTCGAGAAAAGGTACCTTAAAAAAGACGACTCCGGCAAAGTTGTGGAGACGCCCGCCGATATGTTCCGCCGTGTCGCCAGAAATATCGCGACAGCCGATTCGTATTACGGAAAGGCTGGGGCCGAAGTCGTAAAGACCGAAGAAGAGTTCTACGAGATGATGGCAAATCTCGATTTTCTGCCGAACTCTCCTACCCTGATGAACGCCGGCCGCGACCTCCAGCAATTGTCCGCGTGCTTTGTCCTGTCCATAGATGACTCGATGGAGTCGATATTCGAGACGATCAAAGATACCGCCATGATACACAAAAGCGGAGGCGGGACGGGGTTCAGTTTCTCAAGGCTTCGCGCGAAAAATTCGCCGGTCCGTTCTACCGGCGGCATATCGAGCGGCCCGGTATCTTTCATGAAAGTTTTCAACGCCGCGACCCAGGCCGTAAAACAGGGCGGAACAAGAAGAGGCGCTAACATGGGAATACTGCGCGTTGACCATCCCGATATCCTCGAATTCATCACATGCAAAGAGAGCGATAAAGAGATAACGAATTTTAATATATCCGTCGCTATTACCGAAGATTTCATAGGGAAGGCGTTGAAAGGCGAGGATTACGAGCTCGTAGATCCGCATTATAAAAAGTGCGTTCAGAAACTTAACGCTAAAAAGGTCCTCGATCTCATAATAAAGATGGCATGGAAGAACGGCGAACCCGGCATAATATTTATCGACAGGATCAACCGCGGCAACCCGACGCCCGCGCTCGGGGATATTGAATCGACCAACCCATGCGGCGAACAGCCGCTCCTGCCATACGAGAGCTGCAATCTCGGTTCGATAAACCTGGCAAAGATGGTCGAGGGCGGAACGTTAAACTGGAATAAGCTCGGTGAAACCGTAAGGAAAGCCGTTCACTTTCTCGACAACGTCATCGACATGAACTCGTATCCGCTCAAAAGGATCGAGGAGACGACCAAGTCGAACCGCAAGATCGGCCTGGGTGTCATGGGATTTGCCGATATGCTTTTGATGCTCGGAGTTCAATACGATTCCGAGACCTCGACGCAAATTGCCGAGAAGGTGATGAAGTTTATCCTGGAGACTTCTCGGGAGGCGTCAAGGGAACTTGCCCGCGAGCGCGGGGCCTTCCCGAATTTTGAAAAGAGCGCGCTCAACGCGCCCGGCGCGAAGCCATTAAGGAACGCGACGCTTACCACAATAGCGCCGACAGGCACGCTTTCGATAGTCGCGAACTGCTCGAGCGGCATAGAGCCGATATTCGCGATATCCTATATAAGGAATATATTGGATAACGCTAAGCTTGTCGAGGTCCATCCGTATTTTAAGGAAGTCGCGGAAGGGAAAGGGTTCTATTCCAATGAGCTGATGTCCCTCATAGCGCAGAAGGGCTCCCTCAGGGGGCTGGAGGAAATACCGGAAGATGTCCAGAAACTGTTCGTTACCGCCCATGATATAGAACCCGTCTGGCACATAAAGATGCAGGCGGCTTTCCAGGAGTATACCAATAACGCCGTTTCGAAGACGGTAAATCTTCCTCATTATGCGACCGAGGACGACGTGCGCAATATTTATATGCTCGCCTATGAATCCGGCTGTAAAGGCGTTACTATATACCGCGACCAGTCGCGCGAGGAACAGGTATTGAATATAGCTTCGACGGGCGCGGCGCAGGAAGGCAAGGCTCAGGCCGGCCCCGGCATAAACGGCTTAAAGATCATACCAAGGCCCCGCCCGAATGTAACATTCGGCACCACCACGAAGATAGCTACAGGCTGCGGCAACCTCTATGTAACCATAAACGAGGATGAGAAGGGTACGCCGTTCGAAGTCTTCATGTCTATGGGCAAGGCCGGCGGATGCGCGATGAGCCAGCTTGAGGCCCTCGGCAGGCTTTTATCGCTCGCCCTTCGGAGCGGTATCGACACCAATTCCATAATAGAGCAGCTGCGCGGCATACGGTGCCCGTCACCCAGCTGGGAAAAGGGCGGCAGGATCTTCTCGTGCTCGGACGCCATAGCGCGCGTAATCGAACGAAGGATGCAGACAGAGAAGAACAGGCCGTCTGTCGATATGGGCGGGCATAATTCAAACCGGGAGAGCAACCCCGCGCAGAAAGAAGGCGGCGGTGTTGCCAAAGCCGCCAGGGTGAAGACGGAAAATGTCGTCGGCGTATGCCCGGACTGCGGATGCTCCCTGTGGCATGTGGAAGGCTGCATGGTATGCAAGTCCTGCGGCTATTCCAAGTGCGGCTGACTTTTTGCCTGCCTTATTCGCCTTTTTGAATAGGGGACAGGTCTGGGATTGTAGCGGGAACCGCCCCCTTACAAACAATCTAAGGAGAAAAGTGGAATATCGAATTAAGGATGAAAGTATTTTGCTGGCTATCCCTGCTGCCAATGCCGGGAAGTTTAGATTTAAAAAGCGAAAAAATAGACTTGATTTCGGTGAAACATTTTCAACGCGAGAATGTTGTTTTGATGATGAGACCTATTTAGAGTGGCAGATAGGGTATGACATACCTGTGAAAGATGTAGAAGACGGAAAAGGAGAAACAAAATTAACTAAGAGGCATTTTATTGGGAGCAACGGGAAGCGTAAGTATCCGTATGAATTATCAGAGCTTCTTTATGCCGCCGTCGATATGAGCCTCATTACAAAGAAAGATGTGAAAGATTTATGCGATGAGGTTAAGAGATATAAAAATTTTATCGATGACAAATCTATCAGCGTAGAGCATCACGCAAAACTCACTATTAACGGTGTGAACTTTGAGGAAACAAGCATAAAACTGCCCACGCTTTTTATGGTGGAGACACTCGATCATACTCAGATAGAGGTATCAATACAAAAACAACAATATGCTTCTGGCGTCCAGCCAATGATTTACTTCTGCATACCGATTAATTCTTTTTCAAATTGCTCTGGAATTATGGGAAGATCGTCTGTTGCAAAAGATAAGCTTGTTTATGTTATTAACAAGAATAATGTTTTTAACCTCGCCTATTTGATGAAAATTTTTGGCATGGCGTCTAATCGCCACAATCATGATGTCGTTCAGATCATTCAAACAATTCTTGAAGTGATGAGTTAATGACTATGCAAACACATAAGGCAGAACATTTACCAGAAAATAAAAGAATTCGAATGGGCGGTTACTATACTCCGGAAAAATTGGTATATAGGGTTTACGGTTTTGTTAGGCCATATTTCTCATGCGAAAGAAAAAAGTCTATTATATTTGACAGCGCCGGCGGATGCGGAGCATTTTTATCAAATATCAATGGGAATGATTATCGAATAGCAGACTGTGATGGCGAAGCGTGTGATTTCTTAAAACAACGTTTTGATGCCGCAAAGGTTTTCCATACCAATTCATTAGTCGGTGTGGATCGAAATAAGTATTTAATTCCGCCGTCCACTCCTTTAATTATGGTAGGCAATCCCCCGTATAATGACATTACTTCAGAGTTTCGAAGCGGAGAAAAAGGTGAAAATATCTGCGATGAGGATTTACGTGATAGGGATTTAGGCGTTTCGTTCTTGCGGTCGTATAACAAACTCAAGGCAGACATTGTTTGCATATTGCATCCCTTGTCTTATTTGATAAAAGAAGCCAATTTTAAAAGATTGCGAGAATTTCGAGAAAACTACAAATTGGCAAAAGCCGAAATATTTTCAAGTGCATTATTTGCTGGAACTGGCTTCGGTAAGTTCCCAATAATAGTTGCCCTTTACGAAAGAAATATATCCGGAATGGATTTTGATTACATTCGCAATTTCAGGTTTAATATTTTGGATAGCAATGACACATTTGTCTTGTCTAAGTTCCAAACTACCGATGGGTATATTAATAAATATCCGCCTCGCAAGAATGATGCCAAGAAATCGCCAATCGGGCTTTACTACTATACCTTTCGCGATTTTAATTCGTTGAAGAAAAATACTTCTTTTATGACAAGAGAGCACCCAAATGGTATTGTTGTGACGCTGGAAAATTTTTATAAGTATTCATATCTCTACTCTTTGAAAAGTTTGTTTAATCCCGATAATTCATGGTTATATGGAAATTTATCCCCCCTTGCTAACGTAGAAGATGTGGAAAGAAACAAGAATCTCTATGTATCATACGCCGTGAAAACAAATCGAGTTTTTGAGCAAACTGAAAAGTCTCTACCCAAAACGATAATGACTCACTACAAGATTAAGATGGAAGAAGACGTCAATAAGATTGAAGAAACGATTAAGGGCAGGCTGAACAGTTTGGTTTAAAAAATGCCGTTAGAAAATATTGTTACAACATATCAATATCCCGAAGATTTCATAAATAAAATTGTTTGCGGTAATTGCTTCGAGCTTACTAAGTATATTCCAGATAAAGAGATAGATTGCATCATAACCGATCCTCCATACGGCTTAAATACCAAAGGTATAAAGAACGATGCAGATTTGTCGCTTTTTTTTAATATATTGCCAGAATGCCATAGAGTTTTAAAAGAAAACAGTTTTTTTATTACATTTTTCAGCACAAAATTCCTTCCGAAGTTATTTGAAAATAACCCATTTACTTATTTTTGGCAATTTATTTTGTATTGTCCCGAAGGGAGTGTTATATCCCCAATAGGGTTCACAAAATACATGTCCTGTTTTGTATTCAAAAAAGGCAGCCCAAAACTTATCAAATGGAATACCGATATATTTCGAGATACGCCCGGGAAAATGGTTGAGCCCGATGAGGGATTTATAAATCATCCAACGCCCAAGCCAAAACATTTCATAAAAGAAATTTTACAAATGACAACTAATGTAAACGATTTAGTTTTAGACCTGCTTGTTGGTAGCGGTAGCACGGCCGTGGCTTGCAAACAACTTAATCGACGATTTATTGGTTTTGATATTAAAAAAGAGTATTGTATCCTCGCGAATAAGAGGTTGGAAAAGGTTAAAAATATAAGAAATTCAATAACATTACTTTGTTAAAAAATATTTTTTCTTCCGATTATTTTCAAAAATTGTCTTTACGTAAAATTTGCGGCTCCGTAACTTACGTCATTTCAATGCGTTGCGTCAAAATCGCCCTCTTGTTTTTCTTGTAACCTATGCT